>JAFEGM010000032.1:0-255483 GCA_018240025.1 Verrucomicrobiota bacterium | reverse complement strand
TGTGGCCGCACTTCTTCTCGCTCGAGAGCTGATCCTCGAAATGTACGCCGGCCGCGCCCGCCTCGATCATGCCCTTCATCAGCTCGAAGGCATTGAGCGGACCGCCGAAGCCCGCCTCGGCGTCGGCCACGATGGGCGCGAACCAGCGGACCGAGTCGTCGCCCTCGCTGTGCGCGATCTGATCGGCGCGCATGAAGGCGTTGTTGATGCGCTTGACCACCGCCGGCACCGAATCGGCCGGATAGAGGCTCTGGTCCGGATACATCTGACCGGCCAGATTGGCATCGGCCGCCACCTGCCAGCCCGAGAGGTAGATCGCCTTCAGCCCGGCCTTCACCTGCTGCACGGCCTGGTTGCCCGTCAGCGCGCCGAGGGCGTTGATGTAGGGCTCGTTGTGCAGGAGGTCCCACAACCGCTGGGCGCCGAGTTCAGCGAGGGTGTATTCCACCTTCACCGAGCCACGGAGCTTGAGGACGTCGGCAGCCGTGTAGTTGCGGCGGATGCCAGTCCAGCGGGGGTCTTGTTTCCAGGTCTCTTCGATGCGTTCGGCGAGCGGGTTCATAAGGGTGTTTCGGTCGGGATTTCGGGATGAAGAAGAAATGCTCCGGAGAGCGTGCAGCGAAATTACGCTGGCGAATTTTGGTGTAAAGCGAAAATTCGCTGTGGCGACGAAAAATGTGAGTTTTTGTTCAGAATACTCTGGCGACCGCGGCCAAAAGCCTCTCGCGAAGGTGCGAAGCAGGCGAAGGCGCGAAAGAAGGCTGGATTGGATCCCTTCGCCGATAGCGCCCGATGGTGCGGGACGACGCGAAACCTCTCTACTGTCTCCGTTCGCGTCTTCGCCCTCTTCGAGTCTTCGCGTGATCCTCCACCTGCGCGACCTCACGCCCATTTCCGCAATCTCCGCCACCTCCGCCCGCGTTTGAGGATTGGCTTTTCGGTGCCGCTCCCCTCTTTTGGGCGGCTCTCCCATGCGCTTACCTCCGCTGCTGCTCGCTGCCGTATTCGCGCCGGCTCTCCTGCCGGCTGGTCCCACCGAGGATTTCCAGGCCTTCCTCAAGGCGGAATGGGAGTATCGGCTCGAACAATCGCCCACCTTTGCCTCGTCGCTGGGAGACCGGCGGTGGAACGACAAATGGGGCGACCAATCGCTGGCGGCCGTCGAGGCGCGGCAGGTGCGGCAGACCGAGGCAGCCAAACGGTTGGCGGCCATTCCACGAGCGCAGCTGAGCGAGACGGATCAGCTCAATTACGATCTCTACGAGCGCGACCTGCAGGAGGGCATCGCCAGTCGTGCCTTCAAGCTCTATCTCGTGGCCATCGACCAGCGCGGCGGGCCGCAGTCGCTGGACGAGTTCGCCTCCGGACTGCGCTTCGAAACGGTCAAGGACTACGAGGATTGGGTCGCGCGCATGCAGAAGATCCCAGAGGTTCTCGAGCAGGCGACCACGCTGCTCCGCGAGGGGGTGAAGGCGCGCATCGTGCAGCCCAAGGTCGTCATGCAGCGCGTACCGGCGCAGCTCGACAAGCAGATCGTGGCCAAGCCGGAGGACTCCGGATTCTTCAAGCCGTTCCGCCGCTTCGCGGCCGCGGTGCCGGAGGCCGAGCGCGCGCGGCTGACGGAGGCGGCCAAGCAGGCCGTGAGCGAGCGCATCGTGCCGGCCTACAAAAAGTTCAAGGCCTTCTTCGAGAGCGAATACCTGCCTGGGTGCTACGACGCAGTCGGAGCTTGGCAGCATCCCGCGGCGGGCTTCTATGCGTCGCGGGCCCGGTCGTTCACCACCACCGAGCTCACGCCGCAGGAGATCCACGACATCGGCCAGGCCGAGGTGAAGCGCATCCGCGCGGAGATGGAGAAGATCCGCGAGAAGGTCGGCTTCAAGGGCACGCTGGCGGAGTTCTTCGTCCATCTGCGGACCGATCCGAAATTCTTCTACAAGACCGGCGAGGAACTGCTGGCCGGCTACCGCGCGATTTCGAAGGAGATCGATCCGCTCCTCGTGAAGGTCTTCCGCAAGCTCCCGCGCATGCCCTACGGCGTGGAGCCGATTCCAGCCGCCATCGCGCCGGACACCACCACCGCCTACTACTCGCAGCCGGCGGCGGACGGCAGCCGGGCCGGGCGGTACTTCGTGAACCTCTACAAGCCCGAGACGCGCCCGAAATGGGAGATGCGGGTGCTTTCCGTGCACGAAGCGGTTCCGGGCCACCATCTGCAGATCGCGCTGGCGCAGGAGCAGGGCGAGTTGCCCGAGTTCCGCCGGTTTGGCGGCTACACGGCGTATGTCGAGGGCTGGGGCTTGTACTCGGAATCGCTCGGCAACGAGATGGGCCTCTACGAGGATCCCTACGACAAATTCGGCGAGCTGACCTACGACATGTGGCGCGCCGTGCGACTGGTGGTCGATACCGGCATGCACCACCTGAAGTGGAGCCGGCAGCAGGCGATCGATTTCTTCATGGCCAATGCGGCTAAGACCGAGCAGGACATCGTCAACGAGATCGACCGCTACATCGCGTGGCCCGGGCAGGCACTGGCCTACAAGATTGGCCAGATCAAGATCAAGGAACTGCGGGCGAAGGCGACCAAGGCCCTCGGTCCGAAGTTCGATCTGCGCGCCTGGCACGACCACCTGCTCGCCTGCGGCGCGGTGCCGCTCAGCGTGCTGGAGAAGCGGATGGACGCGTGGATCGCGGCGCAAAGCAAGTAGGGGGAGGCGGCCTGCGGCTTCGGTCGAATCGAGGAGGAGGACGAGGACGAGGACGAGGACGAAGGCGCAGCCGACGTCGTCGGCGGGCCGGCTCGGGCGGACCGCTCCGCGGCTTCCCTGGCGCAGCGGGTGTCAGGCGTTTTCTAGAGTCAGTAGGTCCGAACGGCGTGGAGTCATCCAGGACTCGGCTCCGTCGGTGGGGTGGAGTTCCACCTCCGCCGACGGCCTGCCGGGATGACGGTAAGCCGACGAAAAGTGAAGCGATCGACACCGCTTCCGACCGTGTGCTGAGCTCAGCGGAGACACCTCAGGCCCCGGCAACGTTGGTGGAGGCGGAACTCCACCCCAGCGACGAAGTCTGCTCACGTGACGGTAGTAATCGTCTCATTCTCGATGCCCGCGATTTCGGCTCGCGCGCTCGTCTTCGTCCTCGTCCTCGAATCGACCGAGCCGCAGGCAAACTAATCGCGCGCGTAGACCTCGGCCAGCGCGACTCCGGTGGCTCCGCCGACTCCGCGGATGACCGCGGTGTAGGCTCCGGGAGCCAGGGTGGCGATCAAGGCGGCGTCGCGCGCGTTTGCGGGCGCGAGTCCGGCGGCGGTCAGCGCGGCGGACTGCGTGTCTGCCCAGTTGTCGTTCTGCTGCACGAGGGTGCCGGCAGCGTTGTAGAGTTCGAGCGACGGGTCGCTCAACGCCCCGCTGACGCCTGCTGCGGTCAGGGACGGCCCGATTGCCCGGACCACGACGGTCTTGCTGTCGGCGCCCTTGACGACGAAGCCGGCGATCATGACCGCATCGCCGGTCCCCACCACGCCGCGGGTGGAGACGTTGATGGGGTAACTGTCGGCCGGCAGGTCGAGATCGTAGACCTCGACCAGCCCGATGCCGGTGGTCGCTCCCGCGCCGCGCACGATGGCGGTGTACGAACCCGGCGCGAGCGTGGTGAGAATGGCCGACTCCGTGGCCGAGCCCGGCGCGAGGCCGGTGGCGTTGATGCCGGCCGCCTGCGTCTCCGCCCATTGGTCGTTGCTGGCGAGCGTGGCTCCCTGCGCGTCGGCCAGTTGCAGGGTGGGATCGGCCAGCGCGCCGGTCACGCCCGCGGCGGTGAGCGAGGGGCCGAGGGCGCGGACCAGCACCCGCTTCGAGCCGCTGCCGCCGACCACGAAGCCGGCGATGGCCACCTGATCCCCGGTTTCCACGCGCAGGCGGGTGGAGAGATTGATCAGCCGCACCACGGGACTGACGTAGTCGGCGCGCACGTTCTCCGTGCCCCGCAAGGCGATGGTCTTGGTCACCGTTGTGGTCCCGAGCGAGCCGCCGCTGAAGTTGACCGTGACCGAGGTGGCTCCGGCGGGCAGATTCCGGAGCGGCAGCGCATAGCCGCCCGAAGCGCTGGTGACCGCGTAGTAGTCGCCGCTGGTCGGCTTCACCGTGATGCCGGCGAGGCCTTCGCCCATCGAATAGGCGGCATCGAGGTCGCGGTCCCGAAAGGCCACGCCGGTGAGAAACGGAGTCGAGGCCTCGGCCGCCGAGGTAGCGAGTTCCTGGACCATGACGACGGGTGCCACAGCACTGCCGGTGCCGCTGGCCAGGCCGATCCCCGCCTCCTTGGGGGCGGTCGTGGCGACGTCCGCGGAGATCGACTGCCAGGCGGGAAAGGCCGGCAGGTCGAGCGCTCCGTACTTGCCGATTCCGCTGCTCAGGCTGCTGGAGAGCGGCCCGTAGATGAGCTCGCGGGCCGACTTGATGGCGCCATAGCCCGCCGCGTTGAGCCGGCTGACGATAGCGGCGGCGCTCTCTGCTGGCGTGCCGGCCTGCGGACGGTGGCCGAGGTAGTTCCCGCTGACCATGGCGGCAGCTTGAACCCGCGCGGCGGCGAGCAACTGCGGATGGAAGGCGAGGGGCGGGGGATCGAGCAGGCCGAGCGTGGTGGTGGTCGGTCCGTTGACGATCTCGAGCGCGTACTGCTCGGCGTCGGAAGGATCGCCGTGCGAGTAGAGCTGGGTCGGTTCGCCGTGCAGCGTTCCGAGATGGGCCAGGACGAGGATGCCGGCGCGCGCGGGCCAGGTGGCGAGGCGACGGAGCGGCGGGAGCGGGACGGGATTCGGCATGATTCGCGAGGTGTCGCGACACGCATAGGACGGGGCGATTAAGCGCCGATTAAGCGGCGCAAAGTTCTTGCCGCGAGCTGGCGACCATGGCGAGTTTCCCGCCCTCCCATGCCCTTCCCCGCGAACTTTCCTGTGCTCGAATCAGCCCGTGTTCGTCTGCGTCCGCTAAACACCGGCGACGCACCGGATCTGCTCAAGGTCTTCGGTGACCCGCTGGCGATGCGCTATTGGAGCCGACTGCCGATGGAGCAGGTGGAGGAAGCGGTGGCGCGGATCGAACGCGTCCTGCGCGGGTTCGACAGCGGCGACGCGATCTCCTGGGCCGTCGCGGGCCGGGAGGACGATCGTCTCATCGGCACTCTCGATCTTTTTCGGATCGAGCTGCCGCATCGCCGCTGCGAATGCGGCTACTCGCTGGGCACTGCTTCCTGGGGGCAGGGCCTGATGAGCGAAATCCTGCCCCTGGCGCTGGATTTTGCCTTCGGCGAACTCGGGCTGCATCGGGTGGAGGCCGACACCGATCCGCGCAACGCCGCTTCGGTGAAACTGCTCGAGCGCATGGGATTTCAGCGCGAAGGCACGCTGCGGCAGCGCTGGCGCGTCGGCACGGAGGTTTCCGACTCGGCCGTCTTCGGGCTGCTGGCGCCGGATTGGCACGAGCGGCGGAAGCAAGGATGAAGGATGCAGGATGAAGGATCGCCCGAGTGGGGGTAGAAGGGGCTGTCATGTCGCTCGTCCCTCCTGTCCCGATCACGCGTCGTGAAGCGATCCGCCGCACGTTGCTGTTCAGCAGTTCGCTGCTGGCTGCGAACTGGTTGCCGGCAGGACCGGCGGCGACGGATTTCGGCCCGGACGGCATGCATCTGCTCGCGTTCGGCGACTTCGGGTCGAAGAACGAGAATCAAGCGGCTGTGGCGCAGGCGATGGCGCGCTTCGCCCGGCAGCTGCGGCGGCCGCTGACGGCGGTGCTCGCGCTGGGCGACAACTTCTACGGCCGGATGGTGCCGGAGCGCTTCGAGCGCGACTTCGAAAGGATGTACGACGCAGCCGCCTTGCCCTGCCCGTTTCACGTTTGCTTTGGCAACCACGACTACGAGCCGGTCTCGTACGGCCATTCGCCCGAGCCGGCGAAGTGGGAGGTTCAGCTCGACTACGCGCGGCAGCATCCGCAGTCGCGCTGGAAGTGTCCGGCGAAATGGTATGCGCTCGAACTGCCGCAAGCGGGTCGTCCGCTGCTCAAGCTGATCGTGCTCGACAGCGACGTGCAGGAAGGCGCGCTCACGCCGCAGGAGAAGGTCGCGCAGATGCGCTTCCTCGAGGCCGAGCTCGCCAAGGGCACGAAGGCGCCGTGGACGTGGCTGATGCTGCACCATCCGCCGTTCACCGAGACGACGAAACGGCGCGACAATCCGGCGGTGCTGCGCGTCGTGGAAGAAGCGTTGAAGAAGCACCCGATCTCCGTCTGCCTGGCCGGACACGACCACAACCTGCAGCACCTCAAGGTCGACGGCTACGGCGCCAGCTTCCTCATCTCGGGCGCGGGCGGGGCTGATCGATACGAAGTCAACGAATCGCGCCGCGGCTTCACGCGCATGGAGTTCGGCTTCAACCATTTTCACCTCACGCCGACCGAGCTGCGCGCTCAGTTCATCAATGTGGACGGCGCCTGCCTGCATGCGTTCCGCCGCTTCCCGGACGGTCGGGTCGAGGTTCTGACCTGAGCGCAGCCGCTTCCATCCTCATGTTCACGCTGCTCGCCCGCGATTCCTCCTCCGCCGCCCGCCGGGGACGATTGGTCACCGCCCATGGGGTGATCGAGACGCCCATCTTCATGCCCGTCGGCACGCAGGGCGCGGTGAAGGGCGCCGGCATGGACGATCTGCGCGGGCTGAACGCGCAGATCATCCTGGGCAATACGTACCATCTCTTCCTGCGGCCGGGCATGGAGGTGATCCGCCATTTCGGAGGGCTGCACGCCTTCAACCGCTGGGATCGGCCCATCCTGACCGACAGCGGCGGCTACCAGGTCTTCTCGCTCGCCAAGCTGCGTCGGATCAAGGAGGAGGGCGTCTACTTCCAGAGCCATCTCGACGGCTCGAAACTCTTCATCAGCCCGGAGGTCTCGATGGAGATCCAGGCCACGCTCGGCTCGGACATCGCCATGGCCTTCGATGAATGCCCGCCCTATCCGTGTACCGAGGAATACGCGGCAAAAAGCCTCGCTTTGACGCTGCGCTGGGCCGCGCGCTGCCGGGAGTGGATCGGCGCCCACGCCCCGGCGGGCCAGCTGCATTTCGGCATCGTGCAGGGCGGTACCTTCGCGGCGCTGCGCGAGGAGTCGGCCAAGGCGCTGGTGGCCATGGACTGGGCCGGCTATGCCGTCGGCGGCGTCAGCGTGGGCGAGCCCGAGCCCGAGATGATGCGCGCGGCGGAAAACTCGGTGCCGTTCCTGCCGGAGGATCGGCCGCGTTATTGCATGGGGCTGGGCACGCCGAAGCAGATCGTCGAACTGGTCGCGCGCGGCATCGACATGTTCGACTGCGTCCTGCCCACGCGGCTGGCGCGGCACGGGTCGGTCTACACCGATGCCGGCACGCTCAACCTCAAGAACAAGCAGTTCGAGTTCGACAAAGGTCCGCTGGTCGAGGGCTGCAGCTGTCCCTGCTGCCGCGAATACAGCCGCGCCTACGTGCGCCATCTCCTCCGGGCCCAGGAGATTGCGGGCCTGCGGCTCGTGACCCTGCACAATCTCCACTACTACCTCGATCTCGCCCGGCGCATCCGCGAGGCCATCGAGACCGGCACGTTCGCCGATTTCCGCGCCCGCTTCGTGGCCGGCTACCGCGACAAACCCGGCTCGCGCGCCGCGGGCGGGGAGGGGGCGGCGGGAGCGTAGCTCGAGCTCGCGGCGGTCGCTCAACGCGGGCGTCCGAGGGGATTCCAGACCTTTGCGAAGCCCAGCCCTTCGAAGTCCTCGACGTTGGCCGTCGCGAATTCAGTCACGCCGAACGCGCGGAGGGTCAGCGCCGTGCGCGCATCGTAGATCCGACGCCGCGCGAAGCTGGGTGTCGCCGCCAGCTCCCAGAGGGCGGCGTGGACACCTCGACTGTCCGGCGGAAAGCCGAAATTGCCCTCGGCGCTGCGGGCGTCATTTTCCCCGATGCTGACCCGCCCCGTCCGCGACGACGACCACGACGCGATCTGGCGGATCTTTCAGGCTGTGATCGCGCCGGGCGACACCTACGTCTTCGATCCGGCGCTGCCCCGGGCTGAGGCGCTGGCCTACTGGCTTCGGGAAGGCAACCACGTCTTCGTGGCCGAGCACGCGGGTCGCGTCGTGGGCACCTACCTGCTTCGGTCGAATCAGCCGGCGCTCGGCGCGCACGTGGCCAACGCCGCCTTCATGGTCGATCCCGACAGCCGCGGGCTGGGCGTGGGGCTTCGTCTCGGCCAGCATTGCCTCGCCGAGGCGCGGCGGCTGGGCTTTCGCGCCATGCAGTTCAACTTCGTCGTGGCCACCAACACCGCGGCGGTCCGACTATGGGAGCGCCTGGGCTTTCGGGTGGTCGGCACGTTGCCGGGCGCATTTCGGCATGCGCGGCTTGGATTCGTCGATGCGCTTGTCATGTGGCGCGAGCTCGGCGAAGAATAAGATTTGACCATAACCTGAACGCGGGCAGAATCCGGGCATGACGGAACAGATTCGAAATCTGCTCGGGCGCGCACGTTTTCGGCCCTTCGAGATTGTGACCACCGACGGGGAGGTGTTCCGCATTCCGACGGTCGATCACGCGCATGTGCCTCCGGGAGGGTTCCGGGTCGTGGTCTGGGATGACCGGGGAGTTCACTCGACCATCTCCGTGCGGCACATCGTGCGCATCAACGAGTCCGCCGAAGACGCCGCCTAGGCCGGCGGGCAGCACCGTGATGCCGCGCGCCGCCTTGGTTCACAGCCACTCGCGCAGCTTGTCCTGGTATTTGGTGAAGACCCAGCCGAGCAGCAGGAGGACGAAGCCGAGCACCATGAAGCTGGCCATGCGATAGAGCGGGCCGAGACTCCATGCCTCGTAGATGAGCACGCGGCCGATGGTCAGAGCGAAGACGATGAGCGCGCCCATCCGGACGAGGCGGTCGCGCCGCCAGAGGCCCACGACCATGAGGAGGAGCGCGTAGAGCGTCCAGCCGATGGCGGTGAAGAGGGCGGCATTGGCGTTACTTTGGAGGCGCAGCGAGATCCAGAAGAAGCCGAAGGCCAGCAGGCCGCCACGCAGGAGCGCGAAGAGGTTGGTCAGGACCTCGGAGAGGCCGCCGCTGCGGGCAATCTCACTGGCAGCGAAGGCGGTCGCCAGTGCCAGCGCCTGCGACCAGTGCAGCGCCCGCCCGAAGCCGGCCAGGGTGAAGACGAGCGTGAGCGCGATCGCTCCCGCCGCCGTGGTCGCGCCGGCCGGGGCCCCGCGCCAGCGGCCCAGTGCCGCGGCGGCCAGGGCGATGCTGGCGAAGGCGAGCGGTTTCCACGGATCGGGCACCGCCACGAGCACCCAGAACGCGAGCTGCACCACGGTCTGTACGACCGCGAGGCGGAAATGCTCGACGAACTCCTGGTCCGCCGGTTCGTACGACGAGCCGACCAACCGCTGCGCCAGCGCGCGCAGCGCGACCGGAGCGAGGGCGAGGGCCAGCGTCGGCCAGAGGCCCGGACCGTGGTGGTCGAGCTCGCGCGCCAGGGCCACCAGGCACGCCGCCGCCAGCAGCGCCTGCGCACCGACGGCGAAGACCGGATCGCGAAAGCGCCAGCCGTAGAGCACCCAACCGGCCGCCAGCCCTGCGGCGGCCAGGGTCCAGGCATTCCCGTCGAGGAAGTGCGCCAGGGCAACGGCGCTGGAAGCCATGACCAGCGCGCTGGTCGGCAGTCCGAGCAGGGTGGCGCGCCAGCGGCGGATCAGGTCGTGCGCGATGCTGAACGCGGTGTACGCCAGCGGCACCCAGGCGGCGAGTTCGAGGGGTCGACCGAGCTTGCGCTGCAGCTCCAATCCGCCCCAGACCGCGAAGCCGCCCAAGTGGATGAGGAAGCCGGCGATGGGCAGCGCGCGGGCCGCCACGGCCTGATGCGCGAGGGTCAGCGCCAGGCCCCACAGGCCCAGTGCCACCGCCAGCCAGATCGACGAATGCGCGTCCGCCTCCCGAACCAGCAGCAGGACGCCGAGGCCCGCGGCCAGCACCGACCAGACCTCGGCCGCGGTCGTGAACCAGCCGGCGTGCGACCTGGCTTCCGCCAGCGGCCGATGCAGCGCGATCCACGCTGCGCCGAGCAGACAGGCCGCCGAGGCGCCGCCTCCGACCAGTGCCGACGTGGTGGTGAGGGCGGCGTAGTCGACCTGCGCCAGCACGCCGAGCGCGCCGGCCAGCCAGCCGGCCACGAGGAACAGCCGGCTGTCGCGCCACGAGGCGGCCGCAGCGAGGGCGAGCGATTCGAGGCAGAGCATCAATCCGAGCTGCCAGCCGCTGAAGTAGGAGACGATGGCCAGCGTGCCGAGGATGAGTCCTTGCACCCGGTAGGCATTGGCCTCCGACGTTCCGAGTCGGCGATGCGCCTGGGCCGCGAGGACGAGCAGGAGCACACCGGAGGCGAGCGTGAAGCGCCAGAACCAGGTGGGATGCTCGGCCGCGATGATCCGCGCGAGGAGGCAGTAAGCTGCGACATTGTTGGCCGTGAGGAAGGCCGTGCGCAGCGCCGCGCGGGCCTCCCGGGGCGCTAAGACTCCGGCGGTGAAGATGAGCCAGTAGAGCGCGAGCAAGACCGCCTCGGTGGCGAAGTTCCCGGTCGGCGAAAGCCCGAGGCCGACCTGATACCGCCACCAGCCGTAGGCGCCGTAACTGGCGACGAGCGAGGCCACCGAAGGACCGATCCAACCCAGACGCCACCATTGACCCACCCCAAGCGCCGCGAAGACGGCCGTGCCGAGCAGCGCGATCCACGACCCCGGCATGACCGCGGCGGAGAGGCCCGCGCTGAGCAGTGCGACTGTGGCCAGCGGGGCCGCATCGCGCCGCTCCGCCCACCAGAGCACGAAGGCACCGAGGCCGAAGAGCAAGCCGAGGGTCAGCGCCGCGCTCTCGAAAATGCGCAGCGGCGCGAAGACGTGGCCCGCCAGCGTGGTGAAATAGACCGCGCCGAAGCCGCCGCCTTCCACGATCGCCGCGAAGGTCTGCATGCGCGGCTCCTCGCCCGCGCGCCGGCGCAGCCATTCGCCGCAACCCAGCAGGCCGCCCGAGGCCAGGTAGAGCAGGGCCATCTTCGCGCCCGGCCCGAGCCGCGGAATATGGGTCTGGTAGAGGTAGACCGCGAAGTAGACGACGCCGAGCAGGAGCAATCCGATCGCCACCCGCACGCCCCAGTAAACGAAGATCCGCAGCTCGAAGGACTCCTCGCGCTTCGGCTCCGCCGGCAACTGCGGGGGCAGCTGCGCGGGCGGCACCGCGGCGGGGAGCGGGGGAAGCGGTGGGGCGGCGGTCTGCGGGACCGCGAGAAGGGCCGGCAGCGCGCGTGGCTCCAGGGGGCTGGCGGACTCGTGCGCCGTCACCGGCGCAGCGCCAGCCGCCGGCACCACGGGAGGCAGCGCGGTGCCTGCCGCCACGACGTCGGGCAGCGGCGGCGGCTGAAGCACGACCCGACGCGGCTGCGGCGCGATCGGCGCGGGCGTCGCCAGGGCCGGGGGGAGCGCCGGCGGAACTGCCGGAGCCGCGCTGGCGGCTAGTTGCGCCAATCTCGCTTCGACCGCGCCCAGCCGCTGCCGCAGGAATTGGGTCTCCTGCTGCAGCGCCTGCAATTCCTGCCGGAGCGGATCGGGATTCGACATCCGCCTCTAGTATCGACTGGCCTTCCGAGCGGGAATCGAAAAACACACGGCACGGTCCGGTGAAATCGATGCCGGTGCTTTCGAGCGGCACCCAGCTCGCCTCCGGATTTCCCTTGCCGCCCCGGGGCCGGCGGGGGGAATATCCCAGCCCTTCGCGCGTCTTAGCGACGCCACCCCACGCCCTTCCTTCTATGATCGTCACCACGCAGCAGCTCTATAAACACGCCTACCTGAAGTACGCGGTCGGCGCCTACAACATCAACAACGCCGAGCAGGCGATGGGCCTGTTCCGCGGCTGCGTCGAATCGAAGGCGCCGTTCATCATCCAGCTCTCGAAGGGCGCGCGGAACTACACGGACAAGCGCGTCATCGAGGCCATCGTGCGCGCCTGCGAGGAGATCTTCCCGGAGGCCATCTTTGCGGTCCATCTCGACCACGGCGACGAGGCCACCTGCTACGACTGCATCGACAGCGGCTTCTATTCCTCGGTCATGATCGACGCCTCGCACGAGCCCTTCGCCGAGAATGTGGCCATCACCAAGCGGGTGGTGGACCGTGCGCACGCCAAGGGCATCAGCGTCGAGGCCGAGCTCGGCATGCTGGGCGGTGTCGAGGAGGACATCAAGGTCGACGAAGGACACGCCTGTCTGACCAATCCGGACGAGGCGGTGGAGTTCGTGAAGCAGACGGGTTGCGATTCCCTCGCGGCGGCCATTGGCACCAGCCACGGCGCGTACAAGTTCAAGGGCCAGCAGTCGCTGCGCTTCGACGTCATCGAGTCCATCACGCAGAAGATCCCCGGCCTGCCCATCGTCATGCACGGCTCCAGCAGCGTGCCGGTCAGCGAGGTCACCCGCATCAACGAGGCTGGCGGCAAGCTGGACCCGAGCGCGCGCGGCGTGAACGAGGAAGAGTATCTGCCGGCGGCCAAGCTAGGCGTGACCAAGGTGAACATCGACACGGACGGCCGCCTGGTCTGGACGCGCGTGCACCGCGAGTTCTTCCGCGACAAGCCGACCGAGTTCGACTTCCGCCCGCCGGGCAAGGTTTTCATCGCGGAATACGCGAAGTTCATTGCCCACAAGAACACCAAGCTGGGCAGCGCCGGTCAGCTCGAGGACCTGCGTCAGTCGCTCAAGGGCTGAGTTGCCCGACCGCTCCGAATGGCCGATGGGGGAGCAATCCCCCGCCGGCCATTTGTTTTTACCGGCTTTTCCCCGATCCCCAGATTCACCCACTCCCCTCCCATGATCATCGGTTGCCCCAAGGAAATTAAGAACCAGGAACATCGCGTCGCTCTGCTGCCCTCGGGCGCCTACCAGCTCGTCAAGCGCGGCCACACCGTGCTGGTGGAGCGCAATGCCGGCCTCGGCGCGGGCTATTCGAACGAGGACTACGAAGGCGCGGGCGCCAAGTTGATCGACAAGCACGAGGACGTCTTCGCGCAGGCCGATCTGATCGTGAAGGTGAAGGAGCCGCTGGCCAGCGAGATCCCGCTGCTGCGCAAGGGGCAGATCCTCTTCACGTACCTGCATTTGGCCGCCTCGCGCGAGCTGACCGATGGCCTGGTGGCCTCGGGCTGCACGGGCATCGCCTACGAAACCGTGGAGGTGAACCGCCGCCTGCCGCTGCTCGAGCCGATGAGCGAAATCGCCGGCCGCATGAGCGTGGTCATGGGCGCGCACGCCCTGGCCAAGCACAACGGCGGCGTCGGCGTCCTGCTGGGCGGCGTGCCCGGCGTGCTCCCCGGCAAGGTCGTGGTCATCGGCGGCGGCGCCAGCGGCGTGAATGCCGCGCGCATGGCCACCGGGCTGGGAGCGGACGTGACGATCCTGGAAGTCGACCTCGAGCGCATGCGCTTCCTCGACATCACGATGCACAGCGCGCACACGCTCTTCTCGAACGAGCAGCATCTCATCGAACTGCTGCCGACGGTCGACCTGCTCATCGGCGCGGTGCTGGTGCCCGGCGCGAAGGCCCCCAAGCTCATCACCCGGCAGATGCTCAAGCGCATGCGCCCCGGCAGCGTGCTGGTGGACATCGCCATCGATCAGGGCGGCTGCGCCGAGACCTCGCGCGCGACCACGCACGAGAACCCGACCTACGTCGAGGAAGGCGTCATCCACTACTGCGTCGCCAACATGCCCGGCGCCTACGCCCGCACTGCTACGCAGGCGTTGACCAACGTGACCTACCGCTACCTCGAGATGCTCGCGGATCACGGCGTGAAGGAGGCGATCAACCGCCAGCCGGCCTTGCTCAGCGGCGTGAACGTCCACGACGGGAAGGTGACCTACAAGGCCGTGGCCGAGACCTTCGACCTGCCCTACGCCGATCCGAAGGCGGCGCTGGGCCTCGCCTGAAGAATGTGATCCGCCTCGAGCCGCAGTCGCTTACCGACATCCGGGCCATGGTTGCGGCCATGAGCCCGGAGGAACGCGGCCAGGTCTCGCCGGCTTGGCTGGCTGGCTTGGCGGGGGCGGAGACCGCCGATGTCTGGGTGCACGGTTTCCACGTCGTGCACGCATCGGACGGGCGCGTCGGCCATTGTGGCTTCACGGGCCCACCCGACGAAACGGGCCGGGTGGAAATCGCGTACCGCATCGACGAGGGCCGGCGTGGCCGCGGCTTTGCGACCGCGGCGGCTCAGGCCCTGATCGACTTCGCCGCAGCCAGCGGTCGCGTGCGCGATTTCTGTGCACACACGCTGGCGGAGGAAAACGCCTCCACGACCATTCTGCGCAAATGCGGGTTTCGCTTCGTCGGCGAGATCGAACACCCGATGGACGGTCGCATCTGGCGGTGGGAGCGGACCTTGGCCTGAGGCGAGCCTGCGCCCACGGGCTTATTTCTGCCGGGCGATCCACTCCGCGAACTTCGGGTCGCGGCGCAGCCAGAGCCAGCGCGGCGAAAGCCGCAGGCTGAGCGTGGTGACCTCGCTGGGCACGGCGAGCGACTGCTCGAGCAGCGGATACGCGCGTTCGTAGTCGCCGAGGATCGCGTAGGCCATCGCGCAGTCGCCCAGCGTGGCCGCGCCGCGCACGGCGTCGCGATCGAGCGTCAGCAGGCGCAGCGCTTTGTCCACGGCCGCGACGGTTTCATCGGTCCGGCCCAACGCGGCCTGCGCGATGGCGATCTTGATCCAGTTCTCGCCGTCGCGGGGATCGGCCACCAGGAGGGCGGGCTCGAGCTGCTTGACCAGTCCGTCGAAGGCCCGCGCGGCCTCGTTGATCTCGCCGAGGGCGAGATGCGCCAGGCCGAGGGACAGCATCAGTTCGATGCGCAGCGGCACGTCGGCGCTGGTCTGTTCGGGCGCGGCCTTCACCGTCTCGATCACCTCGCGCCAGAGCCCCGCGCGCACCTGATAGTACGCCACCAGCCCGGCCTCGGTCTGCTTCGACTGGGTGCGGGCGTGCGTGATGATCGGCTCCCAGGAATTGAGCAGATGCGCCTGGGCGAGGACGCGCTCGCTTTCGAAACTGGGCAACGGCTGCCCATTCATCATGGTCGCCGCCTCGGCCTCGGCCCACATGCGGCGGTCGAGGAGCGTGTTGAGGAACTCCGAGCGGTTGCGTTCGCTGTTCGGATCGAGCTCCAGGCTGCGGGCGAAATACCGATGCGCCGTGTCCCAGCGCCCGAGCCGCCGGGCGGCGAGCGCCGCGAAATACCAGGCCTCGGCGTTGTTCGGTTCGATCTCGGCGGCGCGTTCGAATTCCAGCAGCGAGCGCTTGTAGTCGTTCTGCGACCGATAGAGCACGTCGCCCAGCGCGAGCCGCGTGATGGCCAACCCAGGGCCGAGGGCGGTGGCGCGATCCGCCGCCTGCCGGGCCAGCGCGAGGCGGGCCGGCGAGCGATCCGAGCCCTGCCAGTAGGCCTGGCTTTGGCTGAGGGAGAGCCGCGCGGCCGCTTCGGCGTAGTTCGGATCGACCGAGAGGGCCTGTTCGTACAGCGAGGCCGCGAGGAGGTAGTCGGGTGTGCCTTTGGAGAAGTCGAACTCCACCGCGTAGCCTCGCTCGAACAGCCGCACGGCTTCGGCCCGGCGCGCCGCGGTGAGGACGGGTCCGCTCTTCGGCGCGGGCACCGGCGCAGCTGGCCGCCAGGCGCGCAGTCCGACGAGCCCCGCTGCGGTCAGCACCGCCGCACCGGCCAGCGCGAGCCCCCACTTCGGCCAACGCCGCTGGCGCCGATGCACGAGGCGGGTGCCGCGGGCGATTTCCGCGCTGCATTCCTCCAGCGCGCGCTGCAGGGCCAGGGTGTCGGGGTAGCGGTCGCCGGGGTCCTTGGCCAGACAGCGGTCGAGGGTGTCGATGAGGCAGGCGGGCTGCGGCCCCAATCGCTCGTAGGGGAGGGCGGCGTTGAGGTGCAGATTGAGCTGCTCGAAATGCGTCTCGCCCTCCAGCGGCGGCCGACCGGCCAGCATTTCCCAAAAGATGCAGCCGAAGGAGTAGATGTCGGAACGTCCGTCGAGATGCCGCTCCTCGCGGCATTGCTCCGGGCTCGCGTAGATGACTGTGCCGTGGAAGCCCGTGGTGGCCGGAGCCATGCGCGAGGCGGTCAGGTCTTCGTGGAAGGCGCGGGCGAGGCCGAAGTCGATGATCTTGAGCAGTCGCCCGCCCGTCTCGCGCAGCCCCTCGTGGCGCGGATGGCCCGGCGGAAACTCGACCACCATGATGTTCCCGGGCTTGAGGTCGCGATGCACGATCTGCTGCTCGTGGATCGCCACCAACCCGGCGCAGATCTGGCGCGCGAAGGCCAGCGCAGTGGCGGCGTCGAGCGGGCCGTGTCGCTGCAGCCAGTCGTGCAACGAAGCGCCGTCGACGAACTCCATCGCGTAGAACAGCCGCCCGGGCGCATCGCTGAGGAAGAGCACCGGCGCGACGTTCGGATGGTGGATGCGGGCGGCGGCCCGGGCCTCGCGCACGAAGAGCTGGACCGCCTTGGGGTCGAGATCCCGGAACGGCTGGATGAGCTTGAGCGCGACCGTCGTCTTCAGCCGTCGGTCCACCGCCTTGAACGTCACCCCCATGGAGCCGGCGCCGAGCCGCCACGGCATGCCGTCGGTCCGCTTGAGTACGCGATAGTGCGCGTAGTCGAGCGGGTCCTTGTCCGCAGCCGCGGCTTCGGCTTCCACCATGGGTGGGAGCGCAGCGCAGAATCCGGCCGGACGCAAGGAATTCGATGGCCGATGCCACGTTCGTCGTCCGCGAGGTGGACGCCGGCGGAGCTTGCGGGTTGGTCGCGCGGCGCGAGAGAAGCGCCGTGCGTCCGAATTCCGACCCGTCATTCTCCGAGCGAGCGCTGCGCGCGGCCCTGCTGGCGGCTGCCCTGCCAGCTGTTTTGGGGAGCCTTTGGATAATGCACGGCGCGGGGGCGGGTCGGGGGCTTCTCGCGCAGCAAGCGGTCTTCTTTCTGGTCGGAGCAGCCTTCGTTTTTGCTTGGCCGCCCACGCCGCAGGCCGCACGCGTCCGCCAGTCCGACTGGGTCGTGCTGCTGCTCGCTCTCCTTTTGTTCCTCCCGTTGCTGGGCGGGTGGGGGACCGGGCCGCAACGCTGGCTCGGCCTGGGCGGGTTCCGGCTCTACCTCGCCCCGCTGCTCCTGCCCGCGCTCCTGCTGTCCGAGACGCCGTGGCGTCCGGCGGCTTGGCTCCTGGCCGGTGCGGCGCTGGCGGCGCAGCCCGATGCCGCGCAAGCCACGGCTTGGACGGTTGCCGCACTGGTCGGTCTGACCGCCCCCGCCGGGCCTCTCGTCGCGCGGCTGGGCCTCGGGGCGGGCCTGCTCGCGCTTTCGATCGGCGCCTGGCTGCGTCCCGATCCGCTCCAGCCGGTCGATTTCGTCGAAGGGGTCTTTCGCCTCGCCTCCGGCATCGGTCTGCCAGCGCTCCTCGGTGCGGTGCTCGCGGCGATCCTCCCGGCGGTGACGCTGGGCTGGCTGGCGTTCCGCCGACGATCCGTGGCCGTCGCCTCGGCGGTCGCCTACTGGCTCACCCTCGTGGCCCTCGCTCCCCTCGAGCTGACAACGGTGCCGCTGCTCGGCTTCGGTGCGGGGCCGGTCCTCGGATATCTCCTCACAGCGTTCCTGGCCGCCCGCGCGCTGACCCGGCGCGACTAGCGCGCCTTCGGTTCCGCGGGGAGCTTTGCCTCGGCCAGGAAGCTCGGCCAGCCGCCACCGATGACGTCGAGGCCGAGGTTCTTCGACTGCATCTCTTTGCGCCAGGCCTCGAACGACTGCTTGCGGTCCCGCCGGCGCAGGGCCGCCGGACCGTCCTTCTTTTCCACGATTTCCCCAACGGTCATCGTGTAGCTGATGCAGCCGAACAGAGCATTCACCGGCTCATCGGATGTCCGGTACATCTGCACCACCTTTTCGAAATGGATGGGGTCGGTGTGGTAGAGCCCGCAGAGCGCATAAATGCGGCCTTCCTGGGTGGCTTCCAGCAGCAGTTCCTTGAAGGCGGCGTCCGCCTGCGGCGAGGCCAGCAGCGTACGGAAGGCGTAGACGACCGTCGGCGTGCTGCCGCTCGCGCCCACCAGCAGGCCGCAGAATTCGGGCGTCTCGGCCAGCACGGTGTAAGCCTTGCGCGCCTTCGGCGTGAGGTCCGCGGGTGGCTCGGCGGCGCAGGCGAGAATCCACCCGAACGACAGACACCAAGCCATGGCCAGCCGACGCAGCATGGCTCATCCTGCCGGAGCGCACGTTCGGTTGCCAGCCTGGAGTGCGGGAACAAGCGCCCCGCTGCCGCAGCGCCGATGCTGCGAGAGCCGCGAGGCGGGTCGTTTTCTCTTCCGCTTCCGCACGCGGCTCTCTAAGCATGAGGGTTTGCACCCATGCGTCCCACGCTTCCCCCCTGTTCCCACACGCCGGCTCCTTATACCGGCCCGAGCTACGAAGAATGCCTCCGCCTGCGCCAGGAGCACCTGCCACCGTCCTACCTGACCTATTACTCCAAACCGCTCATGCTGGTGGAGGGCGCGATGCAGTATGTCTGGGACGAGACCGGGAAGCGCTATCTCGACGGCTTCGGCGGGATCGTCACGGTCGGCGTAGGGCATTGCCATCCGCACGTGGTCGCAGCGGCCGATTTCCACAATCACCGCATCCAGCACACCACGACGCTGTACCTGCATCCGACGGTCGGCCAATACGCCCAGAAGATGGCGTCGACCATGCCGGGCGACTTGAAGGTCTGCTATTTCGTCAATTCGGGCTCCGAGGCCAATGACCTCGCGCTCATGATGGCCCGGGCCTACACGGGCAACTACGACATCATCGCCCTGCGCAATTCGTACCACGGCGGCGGGCAGTCCACGATGGGCATCACCGGAAACCACACCTGGAAATACAACCAGCCGCAGGGGCAGGGAGTGCAGTTCGCCATGACGCCCAATCGGTACCGCGGCCTCTTCGGCTACGATGACCCGCAGGCCGGCGCGAAGTACGCCGCCGACGTGAAGAACCTGATCGAATTCGGCACGCCGGGCCGGGTGGCCGCGTTCATCGCGGAATCCATCCAGGGCGTGGGCGGCTTCATCGAATTCCCCGACGGCTACCTGCAGGATGTCTATGCGACCGTCCGGGCGGCTGGCGGCCTCTGCATCGCCGACGAAGTCCAGGCCGGCTTCGCCCGCAGCGGCGACAAATACTGGGGCTTCGAGTTGCACGGCGTGGTGCCGGACATCGTCACCATGGCCAAGAGCATCGGCAACGGCTGCGCGCTGGCGGCGGTCGTGACGACCAAGGAGATCGCCAGCGCCCTCAAGTCGCGCATTCACTTCAACACCTTCGGCGGCAATCCGGTGGCCTGCGCCCAGGGCCTGGCGGTGCTAGAGGTGATCGAGAAAGAGAACATCCAGGAAAAAATGCGCGTGCTCGGCGGCCGCCTGCGCGACGGTTTCCTCCGCCTGCAGCAGAAGCATCAGGCCATCGGCGATGTCCGCGGACGCGGCTTCATCCAGGGGGTGGAGTTCGTCAAAGACCGCGCGAGCAAGGAGCCCGATAAGGACCGCTGCAGCAAAGTGTTGGAGTTCGCCCGCGAGCACAGCCTGCTGCTCGGGCGCGGCGGCATCTACGGCAACGTGCTCCGCGTTACGCCGCCGATGTGTCTGACGGCCGACGACGTCGATTACATCATCGACGTGGTCGATCTCGCCCTTTCGGCCGACTGACGTCTGCATGAAGGCCGGCCGGTCCCGCTCGCAGTTCTGGCATTCGCTCCGCCGCCCGCGGACCGCCCCGGGCTGCATCCGTTCGGCCGCCGATTACGGATTGCCGGAGCGCGAGAGTGAACGATTCTCTCGCGCTCCGGTCTAACCGCAGCACTTTCACCTATGGGACGACGATTCACCTGCGCCATCCTCATGCTCGGACTGCTTAGTGCAGCTTCCGTGCCAGCCGTGGGTGGGGCCCAGAAACCGGCGCCGAAGACAGTGGCGCCGACGCAAAAACAGGAAGCCGCGCCTGACTGGAAGATCGTCAAATATGAGGGGCGCGACTACCTCACCCTGGAGAACATCGCCAAGTTTTACCGCCTGAAGGGCAATTTCACGCCGGCCGAGGGCCGCGTGTACGTCAGCAACGGCCGCTACAGCCTCGAAGTGAAGGGCGAGAGCCGGGCCATCGTGATCAACGGCGTCACGCAGTGGATTTCCTTCCCGGTCCGCTTCCAGGACGGGCAGATGCTGATCTCGCGCTTCGATCTGGCCAAGACGATCGAGCCGTCCCTCCGGCCGCATCTCATCACCCAGCTGAAGAACTTCAAGACCATCGTGATCGACGCTGGCCACGGCGGCCACGACAAGGGCGCCGCCAGTCCGATGGGCTGGGAGAAGGACTACAACCTGATGGTCTCGAAGGAGCTGAAGACCATCCTGGAGAAGCGGGGCTACAAGGTGGTCATGACCCGCGACACCGACATTTTCCTCCCGCTGGAAGAGCGCGCGCGGCGGGCGAATCAGGTGCCCGACTCGATTTTCGTCTGCGTGCATTTCAACGCCTCCGGCGACAACAGCAATGCAGCCAACGGCTTCGAGGTGTTCGCGCTTGCCCCGCGGGGTGCGCCGGCGACGCACGATGAGTACACCTACGCCGACCTGCTGGCCTCGCTGCCCGGGCACGATCACGAGAATGCCAGCCTCGGCCTGGCCAGTTCGATCCAGCACGCGCTGCTCGGTCATCTCGGCGAGTTCGATCGCGGCGTGAAGCGCGCCCGCTTCGCCGTGCTGAAGCTGGTCAAGTCCGCCTCGGTGCTGATCGAGGGCGGCTTCCTCAGCAATGTGGAGAACGGCAAACAGATCCACGACCCCGTCTGGCGGCGCGGCCTGGCCGAATCGATCGCCGATGGTGTAGACGCCTATCGCGGTCTCGCCGCCTATCGCCGCATCCCGCGCATGCTGGCCGACTACAAGGCCGAGCGCCTGCCCGGCCTGGGCCGCCTGGTCAATGTGGAGGGTCCGTCCTCCGCGTTCCCTGCCAGCCTGACCGTACCCGTCGGCTACAGCCACGCCGAGCGCATGGCGCCGATGGATTAAGGAAGAAGGAAGAAGGAAGAAGGAAGAAGGAAGAAGGAAGAAGGCGAGCTTCAGCTTCGCCTCGCCAGGGACGCGCGTCCGCGAACCGCCCCCGACGAACCATCGCCCAAGACTCGGTAGGGACGCGCTCCCGCGCGTCCGCGAACCGCCCACCACATCGCATGCGCGCGCTGGCTAGACCGCCGCGCGCGCCCCTACGTAATCACCACGACCCGCCGACCAGCAGCTCCTCGTCGCTCGGGCGCTCGAACAAGGCGCGTCGCTCCTCGGCCGGGATCTCGAGCGGCTCCTGCCGCAGGAAACGGCCGATACGTTCGTGCACGCCGGCATCGCGCAGCAGGCGATTGTGGCCCAGGCCAGGCAGGCAGACGTGCTGCGCCCCGCGCCAAGCGGCGGCCAGCTGACGCGACTCTTCGATCGGGGTCATGCGGTCATTGTCCGAATGCAGGACGAGCAGCGGCGTATCCAGCTGCTGTGCCAGCCGCAGCGGGGCGATCTCCTCGAACGAAACCCCGAGCCAGCGCTCGCCGTCGCGGACCATGCCGGTCGTGGTCGCCTCGTCGAGACGGCAGGCCGCAGCGAAGCGTTCGACGAAAGTGTCGATGTGCGCGAACGGCGCCAGGAAGACCACCCGCGGCACCCGCAATCCACGCCAGAGCGCCACCTGGACGCCGGCGGCCCCGAGCGAGTGGGCGACGATCCCCTCCAGCGGCCCGACGAGACGTTGAACTTGTTCGATGGCCCGGGCGAAGTGCAGGAAGGAAGTCACCGACCCGGTGGAACGTCCGTGGCCGGGCATGTCGAGCGCCACCACCCGGTAGCCGGCATCGACCAACTCCGTGCCCAGGCCGTTGAACTGGCTGGCTGAGCCACCCCAGCCGTGCACGAGGAGAATCGTGGGACCGACTCCGCGGCTCCAGCCCTGGATCTCCTCGCCTCCGGCGGCGAAACGAAACTCCTGACCCAGGGTCGCTTCGGTCTGGGTCGAGGGCGGCGGGAGGAAGTACAAGCGGCGGGCCAGCGGTGCAGCCAGCGGGCCAAGGAGAGGTGCGCCGAAGCGCAGAGACATCCAGCCGGCCGTTTGTGTGATAGTGCGAAAAGAACGACCGAGCGTGCTAATTTCTGACGGGATGAGTTTCATGGTGGTGGTTTTGGGGCGCAGAGCGCGGGGCGGGAAGGGCGCTGGCGGGATCAGAGTCCGTGCAGCGCGCAGAGCTGGCGAAAGGCTTGCCTGGCGTGATCGCGGGCGCCGGGCTCCCGCAGCAGGCGATGCGCCTGCTGCAGGCTGAGGCCGATGCCCATGAAGCCGAAGACGAACTGGTCGGCGTCGAAGTCGGCCTTGCCGGCCAGGTCGGCCGCCCCGGAGGCGACGCGGCGAATGACGTCACGGAAGGCTTGCTCGGCCTCGACCAGGCGGTCGCGCACCACCCCCGGCCGGTCGTCGTACTCCTGGGAAAGGGAGATGAAGATACAGCCGCCTTCGCGCATGTGGTTCGCGATCCAGTTGCCGTAGTTTTCGAAGAGCGCCTCCAGACGCTCCCGTCCGCGAGGCTTCGTCAAAGCCGGTGCCACCACGTGCCGGGTGAACTGGTCACAGGCCTCTTCGAGCACTGCGAGTTGGAGGGCTTCCTTCGATTTGAAATGCGCGAACAGCCCGCTCTTCGAAAGCTGCACGCTACTGGCCAGCTCTCCCAGCGTCACCCCTTCCAGCCCGATCCGGCGGGCCAAGCCCAGCGCCTCGTCGACGATGGTCTGACGGGTGCGACTGCCTTTGCGGAGATTCACGCGGCCATAAAACGACCGACCGTGCTTTTTGTCAAGCCGCCTTTCAATTCGTGACGATCACCGGCGTGCCGATCTCGACGTTGTTGAAAAAATTCTCGCTCATGAAATGCGGCATGCGGATGCAGCCGTGCGAGGCGGGAACACCCGGCAGGTAGCCGGCGTGAAGGCCAACGCCCCCCGCGAAGCGCATGAAATTTGGCATGGGCGAGCCCATGTACTTGGCGC
Source organism: Verrucomicrobiota bacterium (assembly GCA_018240025.1). Classification (GTDB taxonomy): domain Bacteria; phylum Verrucomicrobiota; class Verrucomicrobiia; order Chthoniobacterales; family SZAS-18; genus SZAS-18. Next base: position 232,270 of record JAFEGM010000032.1, on the reverse strand, counting down.
CCTTCGGCGGTTTGTCGCGGCGACTGTCCACGTCCTTCTGCACCACCTCGCCCGTGACTGCGTCGACGAACTCGCCGTAGATGCTGGAGCGGTGGTCCTTGCGCTTGTCCACGATCCGGAAGCTGCCCGTCGGTGAGGCGTAGCCCTCCCGCCCGGAGGAAATGGCCGAGACGCCCACCAGGGTGTCTCCCTTGTAAAAATACGCCCGCTGCTCGCTGAGACGAATCTCGATGCGCGGCGGTCCCTTGACCCCGTCGCCGTCCCAGAACGAGACGGAATCGCCGGAGTCCGCCCGCTGGGCCCCCGCCTCCGGTTGCGTGCGGGCGCGCGAGTAGTCCGAATTGCTCAGGCCACCGAGGTACTGCGTTTCGCCCCGAGCCCAACGCGGGTCGCTACTGGTGCAGGCCGAAAGCGAGAGGAGCAGGCCGGCAGCGGCCGAGACAGAGAGGATACGAACCATCGAGTGCCGAAGTGGACGCCGAAATTGCTCCGCCGGGCTGGCAGCGTCAACAAGCCAATTGCCGTTGGGAACGTCACCTGCTACGTCTGTCCTCCGCCCGACGGTCGGGTGGATTCCCTCTTTTCTGCAATGCCTACTTACGAGTATCGCTGCCTGAAGTGCGGGGGTTCTTTCGAGTTTCGCCAGTCGATGAAGGATCCCCATCTGAAAGAATGCCCCCAGGAGGCCTGCCTGCAGGAGGCTTGGGGCCACGGGGAGGTCCAACGCCAGCTCGGCACCGGTGCCGGCCTCATTTTCAAGGGCTCGGGGTTCTACATCACCGATTACCGGAGCGACAGCTACAAGGCCGGCGCCAAGGCCGACTCCAGCGCCGGTTCCAGCTCCGGCAGCGCGGCGCCCAGCACCCCGGCGGCCGCGCCCGCGGCTGCGCCGGCAGCACCCGCACCCGCCCCGAAGCCAGCCTCGACATCTGCTTCGTCCTAGCGCTTTCTCTCTCCCATGGCCGCACCTGTCACGCTTCGCTGCACCGCCTGCGGCTACGAAAACGAGTCGCAGCGGGTCTATTGCCACAATTGCGGGACCAAGCTCGACCGACGGCTCTTGCCGCGCGAGCTGCTGCAGGGGCCGGACAACGCCAAGGTCGAGCAGCACATCAAGAAGATGATCGACCCGCGCCGCGGCATCGTCCGGGCGCGCACGATCGCCACGCTCAAGTCGCTCGGCGTCGCCTTCGGCCTCGCGCTGGTGCTGACCATCTTCCGCGTGCCGGATGCCTATCCGGAGCGTCTCTCGAACGACGACGCGGCCGCGGCGCCGTTCATCTACGATGACCTGCAGGCTGCGATGAACCAGGGCTCCAGCCGGCGTTTCGCCTACACCCAGGCGCAGGTGAATGCGTACCTCCAGACCGCCTATCGCTCGCGCGACACGGTCGTGCCGCTGCTCAAGTTCGATCGGGTCGTGGTGCTTTTCGAGGAAGGCTCGGTCGAGGTGGCGGCTCAATTCGAGATCGCCTCGCTGCTGCCGGTCTCCCTTTCGAGCCGGCAACGCGTGGTGCTGCGCGACGGACGCATCGACAATCAGGTGATCGGCGGGCGCATTGGCCGGCTAAGCATTCCCGGTCCCGTCATGAAGCTGGCGGAACTCGCCTGGGGGCCGCTGTGGAAGCTGCTCGAGCGCGATCGCAAGAACGTCGCCAAGCTGCAGTCCATCAACTTCCGGCAAACCATCGTCCCCGCGGAGGGAACGAATCCGGAACGGCGCGAGGCGGCCGTCGAGATGATCACCAAGGCCGGCAGCATCTGACGCGCGGCCAGGTGGTCGGGCGGAGCGAAGGAGCGGAGCGAGATGTGGCGCGGACCCCGGCTGCTGTTCCGAATGCTGGCGCTGCTCTGCGCCTTCGGCCCGCTCGCGGCGGCGCTGCCCCCGCGGACCATCAGCACGTCGCGGCAGTTCGCCATCTACGGGCACGACGCCACCCAGCGCAGCGTCTCGGCCAGCATCGCCGAGGAGGTCAAGACCTCGCTGCTGGAGGCGCTGGGTCTGCGGGACGAATGGCGAGCCATGATCGTGGTGCTGCTGCGCCAGCCCAGCGTGCTCACTCCGGGTCTGCCTGCCCGCATCCTGAGCTTCGGCCAGACCGGCTCCGGGCTGAAGGTGCAGCTCGAACTCGCCACCGGTGAGGCTGGCCGCGGGCTGAAGTTTCGCGACGAAATCCTGCGCGCGCTGCTGGCCGAGCTGTCGTATCGCGAACGCTCCGATCTCCCCGCCGGCGCGCCTTTTCGTCCGCCGCCCGAATGGATGGTGGAGGGCCTGAGCGCGTTCTTCGAGGCGCAAACAGACGACGGGGCCGATGTCTTCCCGCCGGGCCTGTTTCAGACGCTCCTGCGGGCCGGCAAGGAATTCGACCCGTTTGCGTTTCTGGGCCGCAATCCCGCGGAAATGGACGCCACCTCACGCGCGCTCTTCCGGGCCTGCGCCTACGGCATGGTCCGGCTGCTCCTGCGCGACCTGCCCGAGGGCCGCAAGGGGCTGGTCGATCTCCTCCGCGCGCTGCCGGAGTCGGGCCGCGCCGCGGTGGCCGATCTCCCGCATTTCTGCAGCGATCTCGCCCAGGGACCGGATTCCCTCGCCCGCTGGTGGGCCATCGCTCTCTCCCGGGCCAGCGCGCCCGATCCGCGGCGGCTATTGACCGTGGCGGAGACGGACCGCCAGCTGAATCAACTGCTCGCCTTTCCGCCCGATCCCCCGGCCCAGGCGGGCGATCTCGCCGACATGCCGCGTCGCCTGGCGGACCGCAAAAAGCGGCCCACCGCGATCGCGCAGTTGGCCGGCGCGCGCGCCGGGCTGGTCGCGCTGCAGGTCCGGGCGCATCCGCTGGCCCGGCCGAACGTGCTGGCGGCCATCCAACTGACCGACCTCGTCCTCGCCCGCAAGGAGGGCCAGTTGAAGGATCGGCTCAAGGCGCTGGCCGCCGCGCGCCAGACCGCGCTGCAGGCGGGCGAAGCGGTGGCCGATTACCTCAACTGGTTCGAGGCCACCCAAAGCGGCGAGGTCAGCGGGCTCTTCCAGCCCCCGCGGCGTGAGGAGACGCCGGCACCGCGCAACGATGCGATTTCGGAGTATCTCGATGCGCTCGAAAGCGAGCTGGCGGGGCCGGGCTGACCCGCCCGGCGCAGTTTTTCCCTGCGCCTCCAGCGTTCTTTTGGGGCTACGGAATGCGCGGGATGCACTAGATTCGACCTCCGCCCCGCCATGCCCGAACTCGCCGAAGTCGAACTCAGCCGCCGCATCTGGGAGCCCGCCCTGGGCGAACGCATCCGCGCGTTGAAGCTGCATCCGCAATGCCGGATTTTTCGCGGCGTCGACCTGCCGGCGATGACGGAGGCGCTGGTCGGCAGCGCGCTGCATTCCACGGCGGCGCGCGGCAAACAGATGCTCTTTGGCTTTCGCCCGGCGCGTCGGCGGGCCGCCGAGGCGTGGCTGGGGATCCATCTCGGGATGGCCGGCAGCCTGCTCCTTGAGGCGGGCAGGGATTACGCGCCGGCCAAGCACGATCACTGCGTGCTGCAGCTCGAGCGGCGCGCGCTGGTCTTTCGCGACGTGCGGCATTTCGGCCGCGTGCGTTTCCATACCGGGCCGACGCCGCCGGACTGGTGGACGTCGCTCCCGCCCGAAGTCACTGCGCCGGAGTTCACGCTCGCCTGGGTGAGCGAGTTCCTCGAGCGCCGGCGGCGTGCGCCGATCAAGGGTGTGCTGCTCATGCAGGAGCGCTTTCCCGGCATCGGGAACTGGATGGCGGATGAAATTCTCTGGCGCGCCAGCCTTCATCCGGCCACGCCCGCCGGCTCGCTGCCCGCCGCGGCGCGCGAGCGGCTCTGGGCGGAAACGCGCTTCGTCGCGGCCGAGAGCATCCGGCAGATCGACGAGCATTGGGACTATCCCGACAGCTGGCTGTTTCCGCACCGCTGGAAACCCGGCGGACATTGTCCCCGCTGCGCGCTCGAACTGGCGCGCGCCACCATCGGCGGTCGCACCACGGCCTGGTGTGAGCGCTGTCAGCCGCGGCGGCGTTCCCGGGGCCGATAGAAGCATTTTCTCATGTCTCACCCTGAACCTGCGCATCCCACCACCCGCGCCTCGCTCTGCTACATCGTCGAGCACGGCCGGATGCTGCTCATCCGCAAGAAGCGTGGCATCGGTGCCGGCAAGATCAACGGCCCCGGCGGCAAGGTCGACCCCGGCGAGACCATGGCCGAATCGGCCGTGCGCGAGACCCGCGAGGAGACCGGTCTCACGCCGCAGGGCCTCGAACTGCGCGGCATGCTGCATTTCGATTTCGAAGGCGGGAAGCCGCTCGAATGCGGCGTCTATCTGGCCAGCGGTTGCACGGGCGAACTGACGGAGACCCCCGAGGCGGTGCCGTTCTGGGCGCCGGTCGACGCGCTGCCCTACGACGAAATGTGGGCCGACGACCGCGAGTGGATGCCGCTGCTGCTGGCCGGGAAGAAGTTCCGCGCCTCCGCGCGCATCGGCGCGCAGGACTCGGTGCACGAGACCCACGTCGAGGTGGTCGACGAAGTCTCGGACCGCTGAGCGGAAGGTTCACGCGAAGGCGCGAAGGTAGCGAAGGGGCGAAGATTCGTGGAGTGCGGCAGGAAGCGGCGAGCTTCCAGCGAGCCGCGCCCTGCCGCCTTCGCGTTCGCGGCGAGCGGAGGGGCCCGCATCGGCCAGACGACGTCTCCTGGTCCGCAAGCGTTGTCGTGGGCGGTTCGCGGACGCGCGGAGCGCATCCCTACCTATCCTGCACACATCGTCGTGGGCGGTTCGCGGACGCGCCGGAGCGCATCGCTCCCCGTCGTGAGGGAACGCGGAGGTCATGGGCGGCTCGCGGACGCGCGGAGCGCATCCCTACCGGTCTGGGCGGGCGCTTCGTCATGGGCGGCTCGCGGACGCGCGGAGCGCATCCCACTGCGCCCTCGTCTCCAAAAACGGGAAATCTTTCTCCGAAAGCGGGAAGACCCGGCGCTCGTGGCGGCGGCACGATGCGCGGTGCTCTGTATGAAACCATCGCTTCCCGGTTGGTCTTTGCTCGCTGGCGTCGTCGCCAGCCTGCTCCTCGCGTCGCAAATGCCCGCGCAGCCGCCACCGCTAGGCGGGCAGGGGCATTATCTCCTCGGCACCGAAGAAGGCGGCAGCGCGGTGACCTTCAACCGCTTCCAGTGGTGGGACAAGACGCCGCCGGCCGACGGGCCAACCACGAGCGCCTTCGAGAGCGAATTCTGCCCGCCGCTGGCCCGAGTGGTGGGCGATCCGTCCGGCGCGCCGGCGGGCTTTGCGGTGACTTCCTGGGTCGGCGTGCCCTCGATGATGGTGCTCGCAAAGACGGCCGAATTCGCCGCCCGCTACGACTATCCGCGCAGCCATCCGGAGGTCATGTCGATCATCCCCAGCGCGGGCCGGCCTCCGCTGACGGCGCTGATCAATCGTTACTACGGACCGCTGCCGCTCTCGCTCCCGGGCGACAATTTCCGGCCTGCGCTCTGGCTCGATTTCGAGCGCGCGCAACGCGCCGTGGGCCTGGAGTTCGGCTTCGTGCCGCTGCCCGACGCAAATCGCGCCGAGATGGACGGTCAGGCGGTGCATCTGCTGGCCTACGACAAGAGCGGCAGGGTCGTGGCCGAAGCCCGCGGCGGGCCCATCAGCATCCTGCGCTCCAGCCTCGCGCATCGGATCGGCGTGCGGCGACAGGCGGCCGACATCTGGTCGGTCAAGCTGCTCTTCGAGCGCGGCAGCGGGCTCAACATCCAGGACCAGCAGGCCCTCCTCCGCGTCTGGCACGAGCCGCTTCCGCCCGCCGCCGTGCGGCAGGGCGCGGTGACGGTGGGCGCCTTCAACCCCGGCGGCGCGCGCCAGGGGCCGCTGTCGCTCGGGACGGTCGAGGCGCGGCTGCCTTTCCAATGCGATCGTGCCCTGATTTATCTGCGTGGTTTCTGGCTGAAGTATGCCGATGCCACCGCGCACGACACCGGCGCAGTCGCGGCCGGGTTCGGACCCGCAGCCGGACTCGTGCAGCAAACCGATCCAGGCGGGCTCGTGCGCTGGACCCCTGAAGCCACCCTGCGGCCGGTCCAGACCGCGCCCGTGGCCGGGGTGCAGGCGTTGCTGTACTACGGCATCATGGCCTGGGACTCGCAGCAGGTGGAGCTCTTCTCCACGCCCGCCGGCGGCGAGAGCCGCGCGGCCGATCCCTACGCAGCCCTGATCGATCTGCAGGTGCCCGAACAAGCCGGCAGCGAGCTCGGTTGGGGCACGAGCGGCGTCAATCCGACGTGGAAGACGCAGACCGAAGCGCTGCGCGGGCAGCTCTACGGCGCGCTCGGCGGTTTCGGGCTGACCGCCGATGCCGACCACGATGACATCGCGCTCTTCGGCATGTCGGTCGGCGCCTATCATTGGCTGGAGCAGAAGGAACTCTACTGGACGCCTGAGTCGGGCGGCCCGTTCCCGGCACAGCGCAGCCTGCGCTGGCCGACCCGCGGCTACTTTCATGGCGATGCCGCCGACGGCTTCGTGGCGCGACTGACCGGCACGATCCTCTCCGGGCGGAGTCTGCGCGCCCAGCCCGAAGCGGCCGCGGCGCCCGAGTATTCCAGCGTTTGGACCCAGACGTCGCCGTTCATCCTGGCCTATCCGCTGGTCGAGGCGCGACCGCCGGCCGGCAGCACGAACTACTGGGCGCGCGGCTGGCGGGACAATCGTGCGGGCCGGCAGTCGATTCCGCTCGGGGGCGAGGTGGCCGTCGTCGGACTGCGCCAGTTCGATTTCGCGCCGGGCGATCCGTTCCGCGAAATCGAGGCGGAAATTCACGGCGCCAACTACGACGGCCGGACGATCGACTGGCAGCAGGGCAAAGGCACCGTGACCGACAACGCCGGCTCGGGCGGGCCGTTCGAAGTCCGGGTCTGGCCGATGGCCGCGACCGTCCGTCGCAAGGCCGGCTTCGCGCAGGCCAGGCTGCAGGTCACGCGCATCGCCACGGTCGACGCCATCTACGCCAAGCCCTGGATGGCCGGCACGAGCACCTCGCTGCAGGCCGGCATCGTGCGCAACACCGGCGAGGCCGACGTGCTCATCGACCGCTTCCTGCCCGCCAGCACCGCCGCGGCCGACCGGCGCTTCAGCCTGCGCGGCGTGGTCTGGCGCGGCGAGACACTCAGCGTGGACGATTTTGCCGCCCGGCATCCGCTGCAGCTGCGGCCCGGCGAGGAGCTGCAGGTGATGTTGCAGTACACGCCCGACCCCGCCTGGCCGCGCAACGGCGCCTGGTTCTCGGAGAACGGTGCGCTCTCGGTCCTGACCAACGACGTCAACGTCGCCACCACGCTGACCGGGCAGGCCAGCGTGCACGCCGACGTTGCCCGCGGCTATCTCGAGGCCCTGACGCCCGGTGGCGGCACGCCGTCCACCTGGGACTTCGGCCGGCAGAAGGAAGTCGCCGGCACCGAGGTCAGCATCGGCGCGCTGGTGACCGATGTGGGTGGCGTGCCGCTGACCGTCAGCAGCGTCGCGTTCCAGACTGCCGGCGTGGGTTTCCGCGTGGAGACCCTCAACGGCCTCTCGCCCCAGCCCGTGGCCGGCCAGCCCACGCTTCCCCCGCGGGTTACCTACAAAATTTACTACACCTTCGGCAAAGGCCGCCTCGGTGTGCAGACCAACGAACTGTGGGCCGAGACCAACGCCGGCCGGCTGAAGCTCAAGCTGCGGATCGAGGTGGTGCCGTAGAAGGGGCAAGGCGGCACCCGCGGGTGCCGAGAGCCATCCTGGTTTGGACGTCGCAGCGGCTGGAGTTCGCCTTTGCTTACTGTGCCGAAGAATGGCCATAGTTCCCATCCAGAGAAGTGTCGAAGAAGATTTGTGTCATTCCTGGGACAGACCTTGCCGGTTCTGCTCTTCCGGCCTAACACGGTCCAATGCAAAACTCTTCGTCTCGGCGGATTCCTGGGGCTCTTGTGGCGGTGGGATGCGGGCTCGTCTTCTCTCTCGCCCATGCGCAGAACGCACCGATTGTCGTCACGTCTTCCCAAGACAACGGTCCCGGCACGCTGCGGGCCGCGCTTGAACAGGCGGCGTCCCAGGCCGGTCCGGACCGCATCACTTTCGATGCAGCCTTGAACGGGCGGTATCTGTCCGTGACGACGGCGGCGTTGCAAATCAGCGCGCAGGAGGTGGAGATCGATGCGAGCGCGCTTTCCCGCGGCGTGTATTTGGCCCTCGATTTCAACGCCACCGTTCCCTATTCGGGGCCGCTCGTAGTCGTGGCGGAGTCTGCCAAGCTCAAGATGAACCGAGTCGGAGTCGACGGGGCTCCCAGCCGTGGACTGACCAGCAGTGGCACCCTGGAATTGATCGATTGTGACTTTTTCAACTGTGTGGAGGCGCTTGTACTCGGCGGCCGCGGGAGCACCACGGCGACGCGCTGCTCGTTCGGATCGAACAACGGCGCCGTCTCCGCGTTCGGCTCAGGCTTTGTCGGAGCTTCGCCGTCGTCGAACTTTACCAACTGCACCTTTGTCGGAAACGCCCGGATCCAGGGTGGCGGTGCCGTCATCATCGGCGGTGGCAATCACACCTTCACGCATTGCACCTTTGCCTACAATCACTCTGGCTACGATGGCGGGGCCATGAGTGTCGGAGGGATCCCCGGCATCGCCGATGGCGAGGTGGGAGTAGCAACCCTGGTCAATTGCATCGTCGCCGCCAACACCTCGGTCGGTCAGGGCGACATCAGCATCGCCGATCGCGCCAACCTCGCGACCGCGGGTGCCAACCTGATCGGCAACAATGCGGGCATCAGCGCGGTCATCCCGGCCGGCCCGCTGGTCGGCACGCCCAACGCGCCGCTCGATCCGCGGCTGGGCAACTTCGGCCTCAATGGCGGGACACTGGCACGGACCATTTTCCCCTCGCCCGGCAGCCCGGCTATCGACGCCGCCGTCGGTTCGACGGCGACCGAGGACGGCCGCGGGCGTCCGCGGCCCGTCGGCGCGGCAGCCGATCTGGGGGCGGTGGAGGTGGGCAATCCCGACCCGGCTCGGGCGCGGATGCGCAATGTCTCCACCCGCGTTCGCACCGCTCCGGGAGACAGCTCCGCCATCCTTGGCTTCGCCGTGCGGGAGGGTGAGAAGCGGGTCGCGATTCGGGTGCTCGGGCCCTCGCTCAGCGCCGCTGGCGTCACGGGTGTACTGGCCAATCCGTCGCTGCGGCTCTTCCGCTCCTCGGACGGTGCCCAGATCGGCGCGAACGAAGACTGGCAGGACGACGCCACCTCCGCCGCCGCGCTGAATACCGCGCGCCTGGCCCCGACCAACGCTCTGGAGAGCGCGCTGGTCGCCACGCTGCCCGCCGGCAACTACACGGTCGTCGTGCAGGGGGCGAATGCGACCGCTGGAGTGTGCCTGGTGGAGGCCTATGACCTGGCCACCAGCACATCGCCGAAGTTGATCAACGTCTCCACCCGTGGGCAGATCGGTACGGGTGACAATGCGATGATCGCCGGCATCGTGGTCGGTCCCGGCGCGACCAAGCGCGTGCTGATCCGCGCCCTCGGGCCCAGCCTCGCGGCCTTTGGCGTGACCGGCACGCTGCAGGATCCCACCATCGAAGTGCGCGACACGCAGATCGCGCTGGGCACGAACGACGACTGGCAGAACACCCAGGCAGCAGCGATCACCGCCAGTGGTTTCGCCCCGACGGATCCGCGCGAATCGGCCATCATCCTCAATCTGCCGCCAGGGTCGTATACGGCCATCGTCCGCGGAAAGGGGGGGACGACCGGTAACGGGATCGTCGAAGTGTACGAACTCGAGTAGGGTTCTTCGACCGCGGCCGGGGGGCACGGCGAGGAGAAAAGGGGATGGCGGGAGATTGGCCTGCGGCTTTGGGTCGTTTCGGGGACGAGGACGACGACGAGGACGACGACGAGGAGGACGACGACGACGAGGAGGACGACGACGAGGACGTGGACGATTGCGCGCGATGAAGCGATCTGAGCTGTGCGCGCCGGGAGGATCATACGACGGCCCGCGTGCGCGCACGGAGGCCGACGCGACGCTTGGCCCACTGGTAGGGACGCGCTCCCGCGCGTCCGCGAGCGGCCCATGACAGTGCTTTCGCCCACGTCGCAGTGCCAATTGCGGGCGAACGCGGAGGTCGTGGGCGCTTCGCCGACGCGCGGGCGCTTCGTTCCCTGCCAGTCGTGGGCGAACGCGTGGTCCTGGGCTGTTCGCGGACTCGCGGGAGCGCGTCCCTACCAGTCGTCGGCGAACGCGTGGTCCTTGGCTGTTCGCGGACTCGCTGGAGCGCGTCCCTACCAGGTCGTGGGAGAACGCTACGTCAGGGACATTCGCGGACGCGCGGGGAGCGCGTCCTTGGCTGTCGTGGGCGAGTCGGCGCATTCGGAGAGGGCGGGCTACTCGAGGCGCAGCACGCGCACGCGGCCGAAGCGTTTGGGGGTGAGGGTGGGATCGACCACCGTCACGCGTTCCCAGGTCGCATCGATCGACGTGACGTTGGCCGCGCCGAGGTCGAGCGCGCTCCAGCTGCCGAGGTCGGCGCTGGTCTCGACGAGGTAGGCGATGCCGGGATTGGTCGCGGCCTTCCGGCGGACGAACTCGACGAACAGCCGCCCCTGCTCGTCGCGGGTGATGAAAGGCAGGCCCGCGCTGCCGCCCTCGGGCAGGATGATGGCGTTGGCCGTGCCGAGATCACCGGGGTTCGGCGCGAGGTTGAAGGCGAACTTCAGCAGATTCGCCACACCGTCGCCTGCGGGCGTGAGCGGGTCCTGCGAGCCGTCGGCCGGCAGGCCCTGCAGCGCGCGCCAGGCTTCGAGTGCGGTGGGCAGCTGTTCGAGCGTGAGGCCGTTGAGGATCGGATTGCGGTCGAAGCCGAGCACCACGCCAACGCCCGAGAGCGAGATCTGCGCGCTGGTGCCGGTGGCCACGAATTCATGCACGATGGCCGACGCCGGGGCCGCGCCTTGCGCGACGGCGGGGCTGAAGTTCGGGAAGATCATGGTGCCGTTCACGGAGACGTGGAAGACGCGGTCGTAGCCCGGCTGGTCGGCGAAGATGAGCTGGAGCTTGTAGCGGCGGCCGGGCACGAGGTGGGCCAGACTGATCTCGAACGGATTGCCCACGCGCATGGAGCGGCAGACGGTCCGGAGCACCTGGTTCTCCGGCGAGCTGCCGAAGTCGGTCTCGATCCAGTTCACGATCTCGGCCGGTGCCGAGACCGTCGCGCCCGACACGTTGTCGGCGGTGAAGTTGGCGTCGCCTGCCGGACCCGCGGCGCCGTAGGTGCCGATGTTCAGCGCGTAGAGGAAGTTGCCGCTGAGATCGAGCCCGCGGGCCGGGCCGAAGCCGAGCACCCGCGAGAGGTGCGTGGTCGGCGGGACGCTGGCGACGTTGTTCGGATCGCTCCCGGCCATGACCTCGGTGGCGTCGTTGAAGCCGTCGCCGTCGCTGTCGATGGCGAACGGATTCGTCCCCAGCGCCAGCTCCTGCGCGTTGGTCAGGCCGTCGCCGTCGGCATCGTCGTTGCCGATGGGCAGCTGCTCGAGGGTGAGGCCATTGAGGATCGGGTTGTGGTCGAAGCCGACCGTCACGCCGACGCCGGAGACAGAGATGTGCACGCTCGTGCTGGTGGCCACGAATTCGTGCACCACGGCCGAGGCCGGTCCGCTGCCCTGCGCGACGGCGGGGCTGAAGTTCGGCACGATGACTGCGCCGTTCACGATGACGTTGAAGACGCGGTCGTAGCCGGGCGAATCGGAGAAGAGCAGCTGCAGCTTGTAGCGTCGGCCGGGCACGAGCTGCGCCAGGCTCACGTCGAACGGATTCCCCCAGCGGATGGAGCGGAAGACGGTCGCCAGCGTCTGATCCTCCGCGGAACTGCCGAAGTTCGGATTGGCCCAGTTCGCGATCTCGGCCGGCGCATGGACCGTCGCGCCCAGCACATTGTCGGCCGTGAAGTTGGCGTCGCCGACCTGCCCGGCGGCTCCCGTGGTGCCGATGTTCAGCGCGTAGAGGAAGGTGCCGGTGAGATCGAGCCCCCGACCCGGACCGAAGCCGAGCACGCGCGAGATGTAGGTGGGCGGCGGCACGCTGGCGGCGTTGTTGGGATCGCTGCCCGACATCACCTCGGTGGCGTCGTTGAAGCCGTCGCCGTCGCTGTCGATGGCGAACGCATTCGTCCCGAGCGCGAGTTCCTGCGCGTTGGTCAGGCCATCGCCGTCGGCGTCGTCGTTGCCGATGGGCAGCTGCTCGAGCGTGAGCCCGTTGAGGATCGGATTGTGGTCGAAGCCGACCGTCACGCCGACGCCCGAGACGGCGATCTGCACGCTGCTGCTCGTCGCCACGAATTCGTGCACGACGGCCGAGGCGGTCGCGCCGCCCTGCGCGACGGCGGGGCTGAAGTTCGGCACGATGACCGCGCCGTTGACGATCACATCGAAGACGCGGTCGTAGCCGGGCGAATCGGCGAAGAGCAGCTGCAACTTGTAGCGCCGGCCCGGCACGAGCTGCGCGAGGCTGACGTTGAACGGATTCCCCCAGCGCATGGAGCGAAAGACGGTTTCGAGCCGCTGATCCTCGGTCGAGCTGCCGAAGTTGGGATACGCCCAGTTCACGATTTCGGCCGGCGCGTTGACCGTCGCGCCGGGCACGTTGTCAGCCGTGAAGTTGGCGTCGCCGACCTGCCCGACCGCGCCGCCGGTGCCGATGTTCAGCGCGTAGAGGAAGGTGCCGCTGAGATCGAGCCCGCGGCCCGGGCCGAAGCCGAGCACGCGCGAGATGTAGGTGGCGCCGGACGGCGCGCTGGCAGCGAGGCCCGGGTCGCTGCCCGACTGCTGCTCGGTGCCGTCGTTGAAGCCGTCGCCGTCGGTGTCGATGGCAAGGGGATCGGTCCCGAGCAGGAACTCCTGCGCGTCGGAGAGGCCGTCCCCATCGGCATCGCCCCGGCCGTCGGCATCCTCCCACGCGCCGATGTCCGGCGCGCTGCCGACCGAGCGCGGGCCGCCGCGCTGATCGGTCGTGAGCCCGCCCAGCGGCAGGCCCTGGTTGTGCGCCGGACTGCCCGGCAGCAGCGCGATCGTGCGGGTCGGTCCGCCGTTGGCCGCCAGCGTGCCGACGCGCAGTTGCGCCGGGCCGACGTTGACCAGACTGCCCGCGCCGCCGCCGGTGGCGCTGCCCGGGCCGAAGAGATTGCGGGCGCTGGCGGCGTCGAGCGCGCCGCCGGGTCCGAAGGCCACATTGCTCTCGACCGCGTTCTGCAGCGAGTTGCGCGCGACGAGCGAGTTCTGCAGCAGCAGCGCCGGACTGCGGCTGGTCAGCGCGGCGCCGGTGCCCGAGGCATTGTCGACGATGGTCACGTGCCGGAGCGCGCTCGAGGTCGCGTGGGCCGCGATGGCCCCGGCCTCGCCGCCGGCGCTGTTGCCGGCGAACGTGCTGTTGGTCACGGCAAGCAGGCTGCCGGTCGCGGAGATCGCGCCGCCGTCCTGCGCGGAGACGTTGTCGGTGAAGGTGCAGTGCGAGACCGCCAGCTGCCCCGCGCTGAGCGTGCTGCCGCCGGCGGTGGCGCTGCGACCGCCGCGCAGCGTGAGGTATTCGAGCGTGAGCGAGCCGCCCGCCGTGACGCGGAAGTGGCGGCGGGCGCCGTAGGCCTGGTCGGCCACCAGCGTGATGCCGGCGCCGGTGTCAGGCCCGCGCACCGTCACCTGGCTGCTCACGCTGAGCGCATTGACGCTGTCCTCGCTGAAGCGCAGCTGGATGTCCCGGCCTGCCAGCGACGAGGCGAACGTGATGATCTGCGGCCCGGCCAGCGTGGCCGCATAGGCCAGCGCCTCGCGCAGGCTGGTGCCGGTGCCGAAGCGCGGGTCGCTCGTGCCGTTGAACTCGTCCACCTCGGTCGTGACGACGAGCGAGTTCTGCACGCTGGTCAGCTCGAAGGCGCCGGCGTCGGGATTGGCATCGCGCGTCAGGCCGCGCTGGTCGGAGTTCGGGCCCACGCCGCTCAGGCCGAGGTTGACCGCCGGACTGCCCGGCAGAAGCGCGATCGTCTGGGTCGGGCCGCCGTTGCTGGCCAGCGTCCCGAGCCCCGGATTGGCCGAATTGATCAGGCAGCCCGGGCCCGCCACGGGGCCGTCGACGTTCGGCTGACTGGAGGACGAGTTGCCCGAGATGATGGCATTGTAGAGCTGCAGAATCGGCCCGCCGTTTTCGGCCCGCACGCCGCCGGTGCCGAAGGTCGTGCCGGTGTTGCCGGTGACCGTGATGTGCGTGACGAAGGCCGGGCCGCGATTGTCGTAGGCCCCGGCCGAGCCCGCTGCGTTGCCGGTGAAGGTGCAGTTGTGCATCTCGAGCGTGCCGAGGTTCTGCAGCGCGCCGCCGTAGCCGTCGTTCGGCGCGCGGTTGCCGGTGAACGTGCAGGCCTCGAGGTAGAGGAAGCCCTGCGTGCGGATCGCGCCGCCCGACTGTCCGGTGCCGAACGCGCCGGCCGAGCCATTGCGCAGCGTCAGCCCGCGGACGTTGGCGATGCCGCTGCCGCCGACCGTGAAGATGCGTGAGGCCAGGTTCGCATCGAGCGTCAGGCCCGCGGCGGGACCGGTCAGGTCGATGAGCGATTCGTCGTTGGAGGTGAGATCGAGCGCGCCGCGCGTCAGCACGATGGTGCGGGCGACGTTGAAGAACTGCGGCGAGAACGCGATGACGTCGTCGCCCGGATGCGAACGCGCATAGGCCAGCGCCTCGCGCAGGCTGGTACCGGTGCCGAAGCGCGGGTCGCTCGTGCCGTCGTCCTCGTCGACGTCGGTCGTGACCACGAGCGACTCCACGTAGCTGGAGAACTCGTACGCCCCGATGTCCGGCGCGTTGGCCTCACGCGGCTGACCGCGCTGATCGACCGTCACGCCGGTGCCCGGGCCGCCCGCATTGATGGCCGGGCAGCCCGGCAGCAGCGCCACGGTCAGCGTGAGTCCGCCGTGATCGCCCAGCGAGCCGACGCCGGGCACCGCCGGCTGGATGAGGTTATGGTGACTGGCTCCGTTCAGGGCCCCGTCGACGCCGGCGCCCGCGTAGTAGGAGACGAGCGAATTCACCAGCGTGAGGTCGTTGCGCACGTAGAGCGGCGACGAACCCGTCAGATACACGAGCGAGACGTGCGTGAGGCTGGCCGTGCCGCCGGTGAGATGAAACGCGCCCGCACTGTTCACGACGGTCGAGTTCGTGACCTGCAGCGTGCCTCCGTTCTGCGCCACCACGCCGCCGACCGTGCTGGTGCTGTTTTGGAAGATGCATTGATCGACCACCAACTGGCCGTCAGTATGGATGACCGAGCCCGCCTTGTTGCCCGAATTCCAGCCTTCGAGGTTCGCCTGCGAAATCTTCAGCCGGCCGCCCGGGGCGACGCGGAAGAGGCGCATTTCTCCCGCCCCGGAGGCGCGCACGAACGTCTTGCCGGTGGCGAACGCCGGTGCCGTGCCGCTGTCGGGCGGGCGGATGGTCACGTCGCTCGCGATGACGAAGGCCGAGTTGCCGAGTGCGCCGTCGCTCTGCCCGACCTGCGAGACGACGATGGGGTCGTTCGTGACGATTTGAAGGTCGGCCGGCCGCCCCAGCGTCGCGGCGCGGTTGAGCGCCTCGCGCAGGCTGGTGCCCGCGCCCTGGCTGGGATCGGTCGTGCCGTTGTCCTCGTCCACGCCGGTGGTCACGTAGATGGGCGGATTGCCGCTGAAGGCCACGCCGAGCTGGCCGTTGCTGCCGACCACGGCGAAGTCGTAGTTGAGATCCACGGAATCGCACACGCCGGTGTCGAGCTTCGTCACGGCCACGCCCAGCGGCACCGTGATCGGCGTCGGCACCGAGGTCAGGCCGAGGTTCGGATAGTAGGCGATGGCATTCGACCCCGGCAGCGAGACGATCAGCTCCTCGTCGAAGTTCACGTCGACGAAGCGCGAGGCCACGTCGGTCACGCCGGCCGGCAACTCGAAGTAATTGAACGTCACCGCCTGCGTCAGCGTGCGGCCCGAAGGCATGGCGCGCTGGATGGGCACGATGACGCCGTTCATCTCGGGCCGGCTGCCGAAGGCGAGGCGGAAGACGCGGTTGCTCTGCGGCAGATAGACGCAGAGGAAATCGCGCACCTTGACCAGCCGGCCGATCGGCTCGCCGAAGCCGATCTGGATGCTCACGCTGCCGCGCCCGATGACCACCTTGTCGTCCGGCGTGGCGAAGCAGAAGTCGGGTCCGTTGTAGCCCAGCACGTACTGGCCAGTCACGCTGTCGAGCAATTCGACCGACTGCCCGTCGAAGTCGAAATAGGAGAGGTCGCGCACATTGGCCCGCACCGTGACCGTCTGCGGCGCGTAGAAGACCGCCGCCGGATCGGTCGTGCCGAAGTTGTTCGTCTTCTGCAGGAAACTGATGTTATCCGCATTGACCACGAACACGCCCTCGTTGGCCACCACCAGCTCGCGCGGTGTCTGGCCGCCGCAGGGGTAATCGTGAAATGCGCCCAGCGTGCCGTCCGGGTTGGTCAGCCACAGGCGCACCGTGTTGTTGCCGGCCTGGGCAATGACGAAATCGTCGCGCCCGACACCGCGGAAGTTGCCCGAGTTGAGCGCGACCGGATTCGGCCCCGTGGCCACGGTCGTCGGCGGCAGAAAGCTCCGCGCGCGGGTGTTGCGGTAGAAATTGAGCTGGTGGTTCGAGGTGACCGTCGCCACCCCCGCCGCGAAGAGATACGGCCCGACCTCCGCCACCCGTACCGCCTGGATCGTCCCGCCCGTGGTCGGCAACAGCTGCAGCTGCTGGTAGCCGTCCGGCGGCGGATAATTGTTCTGCGCCAGCGCCGAAGCCGCGCCG
This sequence comes from Verrucomicrobiota bacterium, assembly GCA_018240025.1. Lineage (GTDB taxonomy): Bacteria > Verrucomicrobiota > Verrucomicrobiia > Chthoniobacterales > SZAS-18 > SZAS-18. Next base: position 215,392 of record JAFEGM010000032.1, on the reverse strand, counting down.
AGCACACAGGCCAGCCCGACCGCGAGCCGGGACCGGAAGGAAGAACGAAGGGCAGGGGAGGTCGAAGGGGACGCGTCCATTTGTTTCCCCTCTTTCCCTTCGCGGAGGAATCCTTACTGAGTTTTTTCGCGGGGTTCACGCGAAGGTGCGAAGGGGGCGAAGTCGCGGAGGGTGAGGGGGTGAGGGGGTGAGGGGGTGACGGGGTGACGGGGTGACGGGGTGACGGGGTGACGGGGTGACGGGGTGCAGTCGTCGGGTAGGGATGCGCTCCGACGCGTCCGCGAGTGGGGAGGAGACATAGCGTTCGCCCACGTCCCTGCCGATGCCCGACGAACGCCGAAGCGCCGTCGCGGCTTCGCGCGAGGTCTGACCGCGCATCCCCGGCCGGGGCTTCACTCCGCCCGCCAGAGCTCCAGCGCGACGATCACCGCCGCCAGCACCAGCATGGTCCAGCCGTCGCGCCGGTTTGCCTCCGTGCCGCGCGCGAGTCCAAAGCGCGGACTCAGCCCCCGCCAGAGCCAGGCGCCCATCGGCAGGGTCACCGCGCCAAACAGCAGCATTTGCCAGAGCGCGGCGCCATGCCGGAGCAGCGCGCCCCCATCGCCCGAGCGCTCGAACGCGTCGACCAGCAGATAGGCGCCATTCGCGAGCAGACAGAAGCCGGCGAACGCCCGCAGCAAGTAGGCGCGGCCAAGACCTGCGACTTCCGCCAGCCCCCATCCGGCCAGGGGCAGCAGGGAGCCCAGCATTGGCCCGCCCCAGGCCACCAGCAGAGGGCGGGGATTGGGCGAGAACGCCGACCAGGAGATCTCGAGCGGATGCAACGCCAGCGCATTCAAGCGCCCGCCAGTACACCGCGCCACCAGCACGTGCCCGATTTCGTGCACGATCATGAAGCCGAGCCAGCACACGACCCCCGTGGCACCCAGCAGCAGGAAGGTGGGCCAACGCCAGCGCTGGACTCGCTCGTTCACGCCGCAGCCTAGCTCGCGCGTGGGGGTCGGCTACCCGCTCGCCCGCGGGGTACCGTGCAAAGAGCGAGGCTCAGCTTGCCGCCAACGACGGATCGAGGAGAGCGCCGCGTGAGAATGTGCCTGGCCAACTCTCTGCGGATCCTCACTCTGCCCGCGCCAGCGCAAGGTTGCATCAACATCATCCGTACCGCGACCACCCCCTCACCCCGTCACCCGTCACCCCGTCACCCCTCTTCAGCCTGTGATCTCCCTCGGCGGTGACCCGATCAGGTCGCCGCGGCCGCGCCACCAATGCGAGCGCAGCCAAACCACCGTGCTCCACTGCAGCGCACAGGACAGGAGGATGGGTAAGACCACCCAACCGGCGCGCACGGGAACGACCAGCATCGGGAAGGCGAAGAGGACCAGCGCCGAGAACACGAGCGAGACCAGCGCGACCGCCGGCAGACAGCCCACCATTCGTTCTTCGCGCCACAGGAACAGCCCATGCGCGGCCAGTGGCAGCTGCGCGGCCACGCCGAGGCCAAAGCTCACCCCCAAGCCCGTCCCCAGCATCAGCGCTTCAGACCAGCCGTGCGTGAGGAAGAAACGGCTCACCAGTTCGTGACCTGCCGTGAAGATCACAAGCTGCGGCAGCAGCGCCAGAAAGCGGAGCAGATGCGTTTTCGTGTAGATCGTGGCCAGTTCGACGGAATCGAAAGGCAGCGTGTCGAGGAGTCGAATCTGACCCTGACCGATGACGGGAGGCCGGCCGTACCAGCGGCCGAGCAGCAGGGGCAGGACTAGCGCCATCGCTACCCCACCGCCAACCAGCAAAGCCAGGCCGGGCCGACGAGGAACCGATGCGACGATCAGCAGACCCAAGGCGACCCACAGCCAGCCGCGAGACCAACTCCGTGACCAGTCGGGGGTCCCCGGCAAGTGCGAGAGTGCAACGAGCTCGATCTCCCGCGCCGTGAGGCGACGTGCGATCAGCGCCTCGAGCCAACCGCGGCGCGTCCAGTCGGCTCGTTCCGGCCAACGCAGCGCGGGGTGCTCCCCGGAAGCGACCGCAGCGGGAGTGGCCTCCAGCACTGCGGGCGGGGTCGAGTTCGGCCACGCCAACAAGTTAAACGGCTGGGCCATCAACGCGTCATGCGAAGGGGCCGGCACATCCTTCAGCCAAAGATCGTATCGAGCCCGCAGTCGGGTGTATAGGAGCGGAGCCAACGCGGCGCAGACGAGCGCCGGCGCCAGCCAGATCGCCGCCTGGGCGAACTCGCCGTGCACGGCGCTCAGCGAACCCGCACCGACCCAGCCAGCCGGAGAGAAGCTCGCAACCACTTGCACGATGAGCGGTGGAGACGGCGCATCCGTCGCCGCGTTGAAAACACTGGACACCGTCCACCCGCTCAGAATGGCGATCCACCAGATGGCATTGCCGAATCTCACTCGCACGCCGTCGGGGCGAAGCGTCGGCGCGGTGAAAGACACGAGCAGCAGAACGAATCCGAACATGGCGGGAGCGCCAAGCGCGACGGCCAGAAGCACGAAGATAAGCTTCAACCCGCCTGGCAGCACCTCCGGCCGCACGATCCAATAAGCCGCCAGAGCGAGCGGCAGCGCCACGACGATCCAGCGGTCGAACTGCCAATGCCCGTGGAAGACCCGCTCCGATGACCAAGGGTGCTGCCGTAGAACATCATCACGTCGGCGCAGGGCCAAGGTCTCCACCGCGCCCCGGGTCAGATGGAGAGCCGTCAGCTGGCCTACGAATGCAAAAAGGAAGAGCTCCTTCCACGCCGGCTGCGCGGCGCCGAAGTACGCGTACAGGGCTGTCCCGACGGGAAACCCGATCAGCTGCAACAAGGCCAGTCTTTTCGAAGAGACGCGCCTCTCCTGCGAGCGCGGAGGCCGGTCCACCGCGGCTCCGGGCTGGGCGGCGAGGCGCGCCTGCACCTTGCGACGCAAGGCGCGGACGACGGTCGGATCGAACAGTCTCATGGCGCGGAACTGCCACTGGCTCCGACCATGAGCTCCAGCGCGGCAGCTCCGACCCGGCCGTCCACGCTCAGCTCGGCCAGCGGCCCGCTGTGTCGCACGGCACCCTGATCCAGAACGACGACGTGCTGCGCGAACTCCGGCAGAGTCTCGACGATCTGCGTCGTGAACACCACGCTGCCGCCCCGGGCGGCCAGCGCCAGCGCGTGCCGCTTCAGGGCCGCCAGACCGCGGGCATCGGCCCCGGAGGCGAACGGTTCGTCCAGGAGCAGCAGCTCGCAGTCGCAGGCCAGCAGCGCGGCGAGCGAAAGCTTGTAGAGCTGGCCGCGCGACAGTTCGGACATCCTCCGCCGCGCGAGGCCGAGCAGATCGAACTCCTCCAGCAACGCCACCACTCGATCGAGGCGCGCGTCGTCGGCCTCGCGGCCGTAGCTGCGCACGACATAGGCGCATTGCTCCAACACCGTGTGCTCGGCGAAGGCGAGCGGCACGTCCGGCAGATACCCGAAGCGACGCCGCAGATCGAGCCGGCCGCGCTGAAAGCGCTCGCCCGCCAGCCAAACCTCGCCCTGCTCGAGACCGCGGAGACCGGCGATCACCTGGAGCAGGGTCGTCTTGCCGGCGCCGTTCAGGCCGATGACCGCGTGCACAGCGCCCGTCCGCAGGTCGAGGTTCACGTCGCGCAGGGCGTCCACCGCACCGTAGTTTTTGTACACATGCTTCAGCTCGATTCGCACGGGCGTAGCCAAGCAAATGTCGGCGGACGAACCAGCAGATTCTACGTCGGCCGGCGCGACGCCGTTCGGCTACGAATGCGGGTCGAGATCGTATACCTCGACGAGGCCGACTCCGGTGGTCTCGGACTTGCCACGCACGATGGCGGTGTAGAGGCCCGGGGCGAGCGTGCGAATCAGGGCCGCCTCCGCGTTGCGGGTCGGAGCGAAGCCGCTGGCGCGAATCTCGACCGCCTGACTCTGCTGCCAGTCGTCGTTGCTGGCCGCGAGATTGCCGAGCGCATCGCGCAGCTCCAGCACCGGATCGTTCAGCGCGCCGTTCACGCCGAAGGCCGCCAGACTCGGCCCGAGCGCGCGGACGATGACCCGGCGCGGACGATCGCCCTGCAGCACGAAGCCGCCGATGAGGACGCGTTCGCCCGTGCCGACGCTGCCGCGGGTCGAGACGTTGACCGGCCGGGCCGTGGGCGCGGGCGCAAGATCGTACACTTCGACGAGAGCCACCCCGGTGCCGGCCGCGGCACCACGCACCACAGCCGTGTAGGCCCCCGGCGCGAGCGTGCGCAGCAGCGCGCCTTCGAGCGCGTCGCCCGGAGCCAGACCGGCCGCGCGCACCTCGGAAGCGGCCGCATCGTCGGCCCAGGCGTCGTTCTGCGCCACCAGCTGCCCGTCGCTGTCGCGTAACTCAAGCTGCGGATCGGCCAGCGCGCCATTCACCCCCGCCGCGGTCAGCGACGGACCGAGCGCGCGCACCAGACAACGCTTGGGGGCGTCGCCGCTGAGGACGAAGCCGGCGATGGCCACGCCGGTGCCGGTCTCGACCTGCAGCCGCGTCGAGACGTTGATCAGCGCCGAGCGCGGCGTCGGGTCGAGATTCAAGAGCGGCCCGCGATCGCGGATCGTAAAGGCCGCGTTCAGCTCGGTGGCCTCGTAATCGTACTCGGTCGAATCGAGCAGCTGGACTCTGACCGTCAGCTGCGGCGGCGGAACGCTCGCCTGCGCGACCACAACGCCCCGCGGCAGAACGCGGAGGCGCGCGAATTCGGCGCCGGCCGGAATGACCAGGCGGGCCGATGGCGGGCGGGGGTAATCGACGCCTTCCAGCTGGTACTCGATCCCGGGCGTGCCGCGGTCGAAGAGCAGATACAACTCGATGGGTAGTTCCCGCACGCCACCCGTGCGGCGCAGCTCGATCTCCGCCACTGTCCCCGCGGAAAACGAAGCCTCGCCGGAGAGCACGGCGGCCGAGATCTGCGCTCTCGGCGGCAGCGGCCGATAGCGCGTGAAGAACGGCGCGGTCGAGCGGATCACCGCCGCGTTGTTCGCGGTGCCGTAGGATCCGGTGGCGCTCTCTTCGAAGTAGAGCGCTGGATCCGCGTAGAGATAGGTGGGAGCACCGCCGCGAGCGAGCACCGTACAATACTCGCGTCCGTCGCGGCCCCGGAAGTTCCAGGCGCGCGCATCCGGACGCAGCGGCGTCAGGCCTGCGAAGGCCAGCTCGTGATCGCAGCCCATGGAGTGACCCAGCTCGTGGCCGACAAAGCCGGGACTGACGCGCAGTGCCTGGTAGTCGCAGATGGAGTAGCCAGCCTCGCGACCCCAGTTCAGGACATAGCTGGGCATGAGATCGCTCGCACCGATGAACGGTCCGGCTCCCGGCTGCACCGCCACCGCGGCGGTCACGAGATCGGCCTGGAGTTCGTCGCGCCGCGCCCGCACCTCCGGGGCGGCGCGCAGGCGGCGCTGATCCCCAAAGATGTCCGTCGTCTCGGCGAGATCGTACTCCATGGTCCCCACCAGTCGGGCCCGGAGCGCAATGCCCGATTGCCGATACGAGAGATTCACCCGCGCCACGGCTGCATCGATGATGGCCTCGATGGCCGCCACGCTGCCGGCGCCTTCGCGAGCCAGTCGCGTGTAAACGTAAAGCAGATCGTACTCGAGCGGCGGCGCGCCCACCTGCGCGCCGATGGGACCTCCGGGCGGCAGCGCCAGCGCGGGCGTCGGCGCGGCTGCTCGTCCCCCGGCGGACGGGGAGCTTTGGCAATGCGCGCAGGCCAGCGGCGCGTGCACATCGACCTGCACCAGCGTGGCCTTCCCCTCCCCGGCCGCCTCGCCCTGCACGCTCCAACGACGGTGCGGATCGAGCCAGAACTCGCCGGCCCAGACGCCCTCGCGCTCCACCAGAAGGGCGTGCGAGCGCGGCAGGCCTTCGAACTCCCCTTCGAGCAGCCGCGAGCCCGGTCGGCCCGAGCTGACGGAACGCACGATCATCGTCGCCGGCGCGGCCGCAGCCGGCTCCAGCGGACAAGCCAGGCGCGTGCCAGGCGCGACCTCGGCCAAGCCGCGGGCCAGCGTGATCGGCCGGGCATCCAGTCCGCCCTTCGGACGCGCTGGACTTCGTTCGCTCGCGCGAAACGTGAAGGCCGCAGGCAGGTCTGCCCACAGCGTCCCTTGGAAAGCGAATCCGGCAGCCAAAGCCACCAGCCAACGAAAACGTCCGGTGCTCATGGCGCAGACTGGATGCCCCCATGGGTTTGTCGAAATGCCAAAATTGCGTGTCGCCGCGGGCACGCCGCGCCTCGAATCCGCGGACGGGGTCGATCTCGCTCGCCCGACGACTCCGCCGCGCCATATTGCCGTGCGCGTCCTCGCCGCTGCCTCGCCTCCGTGACTCGCCTGCACACGCTCGATTCCCACCATCGTCTTCTGCTCGCCGGTGCGGCCAGCGGAGTCGCCGCTCTGGCCACCGTCACGCTCACGACCTGGCGGCCCGCCCTGCAGGTCATCGTGGCCTGGAACGCCTTCGCGGCCGCCCTGCTGGGTCTGGCCTGGTTCAAGCTCCTGCGAGCCCGCGCCCAGGAAGCCGTGCGCAACGCCCGGCTGGAGGATTCGCACCGCAGCGTGATCTTCGCCTTCGTGATCACCGCCACGGTGGTCAGCCTGATCGCTGTGGGGGTGATCCTCGGCGGCGCCAAAGGTCTCGACGGCCGCCGGCTGGCCACGCACATCGTCCTGACCGTCGGCACCATCTTCCTCAGCTGGAGCCTGATGCACACGGTCTTCACCTTTCACTACGCACACGCCTACTACGCCAAGCCGGACGAACCGGAGCGGAAGGAAGCGGGCGGTCTGCAGTTCCCGGAGACGAAGCGGCCCGACTTCCTCGATTTCGCCTACTTCTCGTTCGTCATCGGCATGACCTGCCAGGTCTCCGACGTCGTCGTGACCAAAGCTCCGATGCGCCGCCTGGTCCTGTTGCACGGGGTGCTGGCCTTCTTCTACAACACGATCATTCTCGCCCTGACCATCAACCTCATCTCCGGCCTCCTGGGTTAGCCGGTTCGCACCCTTCACCTTCTGCCTTGAGCCTTCCCGCTTCCTCCTTCCCGCTGACTCCGCTGCAGCCTTCCGACTGGCCCAAGTTCATCCGCCACGGCTACCGACTCTACTTCGGCTCCCACGCGGCCTGTCCGCAGGCGCTGATCGCCAGCTTCCTCTCGGTGGCGGAGCAATTCCACGATCTCGAAGTCGTCCACATTCTCACCCTCGGCGAAGCTCCGTGGCTGGAAGAGCGCTACCGACCGCACCTGCGGCTGAACTCGTTCTTCCTCGGCGCGAACTCGCGCGGCGCGGCCAATCGGGGCGAGGCCGATTTCACGCCCTGCTTTCTTTCGGAGATCCCGAAGCTCTTCCGCGACGGGACGGTGGCCATCGATACGGCCTTCGTCATGGTCACGCCGCCCGACCAGCTCGGCTATTGCTCGCTCGGGGTCTCGGTCGACATCGGCCTGGCCGCAGTCCGCTCGGCGCGCTACGTCGTCGCGCAGGTCAATCCGCTGCTGCCACGCACGCAGGGCGAGTGCTTCCTGCACGTGAGCGAGATCGACGCCTTCCTCGAAGCGCCCGCAGCCCTGCCCGAGCATGCGCTGGCGGAAGGCGATGCCGCCGTGGCGGCGCGCATCGGGCACTACTGCTCGCTGCTGGTCGATGACGGTGCCTGTCTGCAGGCGGGCATCGGCCGCATCCCCGATGCCGTCATGCGCAATCTCACCGGGCGCAACGACCTCGGCATTCACACCGAGGTGCTGGGCGACGGCCTGGCCGAACTCATCCGCCGCGGCAACGTGAACAACAGCCGCAAGGGCGTGAACCGCGGCAAATCCGTCACCTCGTTCCTGCTCGGCACCCGCGAGCTCTACGACTTCGCGAACGGCAATCCGCACCTCGAGATGCGGCCGAGCGAATACACCAACGATCCGCTCGTCATCGCGCGCAATCCGCGCCAAATCGCAATCAACAGCGCGATCGAGGTCGATCTGACCGGCCAGGTGGTGGCCGATTCCATTGGCCCGCGGCTCTACTCGGGCATCGGTGGCCAGGTCGACTTCATCCGCGGCGCAGGCATGAGCCCGGGCGGCCGGCCCATCATCGCGCTCGAGTCCACGGCCAAGGGCGGGCAGCTTTCCCGCATCACGGCCAACCTCGCCCCCGGAGCGGGTGTGGTCACCAGCCGCGGAGATGTCCACTACGTCGTCACGGAATACGGCATCGCCACCCTGCGCGGCCGCAGCGTGCGCGAGCGTGCGCTGGAGTTGATCCAGGTGGCGCATCCGAAGTTCCGCGACGAGCTGCTGGAGCGTGCCCGCGAACGCAACCTCGTGCCGCGAACCCTGCCCGCGCCCCCGCGGCCGATCCCCGAGTTCGCGCAAGACGGCGAGCTGGACGTAGAGCGCTTCAGCGCGCAGGGCGCGACGTATTACCTCCGCCCGCTGCAACCCTCGGACCAGCGCCGGCTGCAGGAGTTCTTCTACCGGCACGACGAGGCGACCGTGCGCCAGCGCTGGCGTGGAGCGAAGCGGGTGCTCGACACCGAGCAGGCCTACCGGCTCGTCGGCGTCGACCAGACCCACGATCTCGCGCTGGCCGTGCTGACCCGTCAGGGACCGCGCGAGGTCATTCAGGCGGTCGGCCGCTTCTACCGCGACGGCGATCGCGCCGAGCTCAACTGCGTGACCGACGAATCGCTCCGGCGGCGCGGTCTCGGCGGACGTCTGTGCGATCGACTGATCGAGATCGCCCGCGCCCGCGGTCTGCGCACCCTCGAGGCTCGCATCCGCCCCGACCACGCCCCCATGCGGCGCCTGCTCGAACACCGCGGCTTCGTCGCCCAGCCCGACGCGCCTCCCTCCGCCGACCACGCCGAGATCCTCCTCCGCCTCGACCTCACCCATGGAGTGCGGTAGGCAGCGAGCCTCAGCGAGCGCCCCTACCGCTTTTGCGTCCCCCCTCGGGAGCGAGGCGAGCCTGGCGAGGAGATTCCCCGCTCGCAGCGACGCGCAAGAAGGTTCACGCGAAGGGAGAAGATGGCCAAGGCGCGAAACGCTCCGCCGCTCTCTGGGCCGTCAATCGGTGAAGTTGGCCCACGGGTTGGCCGAGGCTGGGAGGGTTCCGCTGGTGCTGATGATCGGTCCCACCCGAGTCACCGCATCGGCGAAGATGGCTACGGTCGCGCCGCGAATCTGGTTGCGCACCACGAGTCCGGTCCCCGAGCTCGAGATCGTCTCGCAGGAGATGCCCCGCGCCGACGGTCCCATCACGTTGTTGCCGTCGATGAGGTTGTTCGGCCCGGAGGCGGCGATGCCATAGGTGGCTCCCTGCACGGAGCAGCCGGTGACCGTGTGGTTGTCGACGATCGAGAGGCCGATGCCGACGGAGCCGCTGACGGTCACGCCCTCGGTTCGCCCAGCCAGCGAGGTCGTGCCGCCGTAGCGGATGATGGCCGTGCCGCTGAGCCCGGAGATCTGGCAATTGCGGGCCAGACGGTAGGCATAGATGCCCGCCAGGAGGCCGTTGCCGCTGGCCGTCAGGTCCGCGATGCGGCATTCGGTGATGTGCTCGGCTTCGATGCCGCGCAATGAGGAGGCGCTGTTGAGCGGAGTGGACCCGCCGGCGACCTGGCAGTCGCTCACCTTTTTGCCCAAGATTCCGGTGGCCTCCCCGCTGCTGCCGCCAAGCAGATTGCCCACGTGCGAGTGCAGCACCGTGGACGCATTGAGCCCGATGACCGAGGAGTTCGCCACCGGGCTGCCCACGCTGGTGGCGGACGAATGCGAGATGAGGGTGGCCGAGATGCCGGTGATGCCATTCGCCGAGGCCGGACCGCCGATCCCGCCGACCTGGCAGCCATGCACCGTGTTGCCGCTGATGCCGATGGCCGCGCCGCTGCCGGAGCCCGTGAGGTTGACGATCTGCACGCGGCAGTTGGCTACCATTTGGCCGTTGATGCCGGTGGCAGCGCCGGTGCCCGAGCCGACGGTCGCGACCGTGCAGCTCTCGACGGTGGAGCCGACGATCCCAACCGCTCCGCCGGAGCCCGCCTGCAGGGACGAAACCGAAGCTCCGCGCACCACGGCTCCGGCGATGCCGGTGACAGGGCCGCTGCCTGTTTGCGTCAGGCTGGTCACGGTGCTGGCTGTGATCACCGCTCCACTCAGCCCGATCAAAGGGCCGGAGCCGCTACCGGTGACCAGGTTCACCTCACTGCTCTGAATCGTTTGGGCCAAGATACCGGTAAACGAGCCGGTTGGATTGCAGCCGTTGACCTGGCAGCGCTCCACGGTGCCGCGATCGGCGGCGAGGCCGATGCCCGCGCTGCCGGTCGCGCCGCTGGCGCTGCAATCGGCGACGAGGACGTCGAATCCGGGAAGAATGGTGATGCCCGCGCCGGCGACCTGCAGTCGGTGAAGGGCGAGGTGGTTGATCGACGAGCTGGAAACCACCCCCGCGCTCGTGAAGCCGCGGATCTGGCCGTTGGCGATCGCGATCTGACTGAGCGCGCCGCGCAGTTCAATGCCGCTGCCGGCGCCGCCGCCGACCAGCGCAAATCCGCTCAAATCCAGCGTCACGCCCGAGGCGGCGATGGCGATGCCGGATTTCCCGGCGACCGCCTGGACCGAGCCGGTGAGGTAGTACGACCCCGGCTGGGTGATGACATAGGTCGCGTTGGCGTCGCCCGTCAGGCTTTGCACCGCAGTGCGCGGCTCGATCTCCGCCAGCGATTTCAGATTTGGTGCGGGCGCACCCGGCGGGGTGAGCGACCCTTGGGCGGCGAGGCGGTCAACCCCGCCGGAAGCGAGGAGCGAGCCGAGGGCAACGAAGCGCAGTGCGAGAGAACACATCATGGGCCCAGCATGTGCGCGGGCCGCGGCGGGGAAATGCTGCTTTGGGAGTAGCCCTGCCTCCGCCGCAGCGCGGACGCCGAATGCACGCGAGGATCGCTTGCAATCCGCGCGAAGTGCGCAATCATCGTAGCGCGCCGCGGTTATTTCGCTCGCAGACATTGGTGGATTGTTCGTTGAGGCATCTCAAAGGGGCAGTTTGAAATCCGATTCTCGGAAACAGGTCCCTAGGTTCTCCGCCGCGCCTCAACAGTCATGTCTACCAAACTCTACGTCGGAAATCTCTCCTTCAACGTCAGCGACAACGATCTGCAGGATCTGTTCGCCACCATCGGCCCGGTGCGTGAGGCCATCGTGATGCAGGACCGCGTCACGGCCCGCTCGCGCGGCTTCGGCTTCGTCAGCATGGAAACCGCGGACGACGCCCAGCGCGCCATCCAGGAACTGCACGGCAAGAACGTCGACGGTCGCACCCTGACCGTGAACGAAGCCCGTCCCCGCGAGGAAGGCGGCGGCTTCGGCGGCGGTGGTCGCTCCTTCGAAGGCGGCGGTCGCCGCTCCTACGGCGGTGGTGGCGGCGGCGGCGGCGGTCGTCCCAGCTACGGCCGTCGCTAATCGACCTGCGCAGCCGGTCGCGAAGATTCTCCCAGCCGCCGCTCTATGAGCGGCGGCTTTTTTGTGGGTGGAGGCGACGGCTGCTCGCGGAGAGCCTGCGAAGAAGCTCGTCGACGTGCCGGGTCACTTCTCTTCGCGCCTTCGCCATCTTCCTCCCTTCGCGTGAACCTTCTTCCGCGTTGCTGCGGGCGCGGGGTCGCTCGCCATTCCGCCTCGCTCCCGAGCGGACGCGAAAGCGGTAGGGGCGCTCGCTGAGGCTCGCTACCTACCGCACTCCATACGCGTGCTCCGCAAATGGCGTTTCGCCCCTGCGCTCAGCCCCGCCCGGCCTCGACCGGCGCTCGTCCGGGCGGCAAGGCGAGGAAATTGACCGGCAGCGGCCCCTGCCAGGCATGACCGGTCGCGGGCACCGGCTGCCGATCCTCGGTGTAGAACGAATAGCCCAGCTCCTGCAGCAGGCCGAGCGGCCGGCTCGGCCCACCGGCGGCGGGCGGCATCACTTCGAGCACGAGCACGGGCCGATCGCGCCGCAGCGTGGCGAGCGCGCCCAGCAGAACCTTCTCCTCGTAGCCGTCGACATCGAGCTTGATGAAGCCGAGGTCGCTCACGCCGAGTTCGGGCAGGAGCACGTCGAGACTCGTCAGGCGCAGCATCTCCGGCACGATGAGCGGCTCGCCATCGACCGGGAAGTTGGATTGAAAGGCCACCTCGCGAACGCCCTCCTCGCGGTCCGACAACGCCAGCGCCTGCACGTCGACGTTGGTGCAGCGATTCAGCTCGAGATTGCGGCGCAGCCGGACGCAGGCGGCGGAAGTCGGTTCGATGGCCACCACCCGGCCCTGCGGCCCCACGTTGCGGGCCAGTCGGACCGTGTGGTAGCCGACGTTGGCTCCGATATCGAGCACCGTCTGGCCCGGTTGCGTGTAGTCATCGATCAGGCGTTCGATCTCCTTCTCGAACGTCCCGTAGTAGTAGAGCGAAGTGTCGATGACCTCCGACAGATCAAGATCGTAGGTGAGCCCGTCGATCGTCTTCTGCACCCGATTCCCCGCCGGCGAGATCTTCGCCAGGATGCTGGCGAAGAACTTGCGCCCGTGCGGAAAAAACGGCGAGGAACGGTACACCCGAATGCCGAAGCCGATCAGTTTCTGGAGCAGGGATTGCATGGCCGGTTGGCAGACCTCGGCCTTCGCGCGCCCGTCTCGCAACGGGGCCACGAAGCGCGCGCCCGAGCCAACCTAGTCCGGTTTCAGATTGCAACGCCGTAATGAGCCATCGGCGGGTCGAGCACGCGGCACCGATCCTTCCTCCTTCCCTCACGGGCACCCCAACAGACACACGCCCCCACTCTCCACCCGCGCGCAGCCGGGGCCGAACTTCACGGTGAAGCCGAAGGCGCTGCCGCTGAACTGGCAGCTGGTGGCGCTGTTGTAGTTCAACGAGAGGCCGGGATCGGGCAGGAGGCAGAAATTGCCCTGCAGGGATCCGCTGACCTTGAGCGTGGCGCCGGCCACTACGCTCAGGCTGAGTTTCTGCCGGCAGCCGAAGAACTGCTGCTCGGACTTGAGGCTGAAGGTCAGCTTGCCGTCAGCGTCGCGCTGCAGGCGGAGGTGGTTGTCGGCGCGCTTGCCGGCGGGATCGCCGTCGATGGTGATGCCATCGAAGTCCATCGCGGGCAGCGGGAGCTTGCCCGTATCGAAGGTCCCCGCGGTGTCGATCGTCAGCCCGGGGATGGGAATGCCGCTGGTGCCGAAGACGTTGCCATTGCCGCCGGTCGCGGTGGTCTTGAGCTGCAGCGCAGGAGTGGCAAGGCGCAGCCGTGGCGAAGGGAGCGCCTGCACGAGCAGCTCGAAGCTTTGCGTGCCGCTGCCGCTCTTCTCGAGGAAGAATCTGCCGCTCGGTTCGAGGCGGATGGTGTTGCCGCTGGCGAGATCGCCCGTAACCCGCAGCGTGCCGTCGGTCGTGAGCGCGCCGTTCACATTGACGACGGTCTGGCCGTGCACGCGCATCGGCAGATTGACCAGACTGAGCGCGATCGGGCCGCCGGCGGTGCGCCGGAGCCGGATGTCGCCCCAGCCGATGGCGAAGGCGCCGGTGTTGAAGAGGTCGGTCGGTCGGCTGCCGACGGGAATGAAGTCGTTCAGCCCAACGTCGAAGTTCACTGTGTCGAAGCGCACCGTCATGGTGCGATCGAATGCGAAGCTCCCGCCTGGCAGGCGCAGCAGGCGCACGCCGCCCTGGAACTCGAGCGCAAAGCCGGGCAGGCCGCTCGCGAGCCAGGTCACGCGGGTGAAGCCTTTCTTGAATTCAAGTGCGTCCGGCCATGGCTTGAAGTCGCGGCGCAGGGTGAACTCGAGGCCCCAAGTGTCGGGATTCCCGCTTACGCCCTTGGTGTAGCGCAGCACAGCCTGGCCGTCGGGCAGGACGTCGACCCCGAGTACGCGCAAACTCGGCGGACTCGCCGCGAGCGTGAAGCTGCCGCCCACGGTCGCATCGAGCAGCCAGCGGCTCGCGCCGATCTCCACGTGGCGGTCGCCGTTGTCCGGCAGGTTGAGCGCGGTGGTGGTGAGATGCCCCTTCAGTTTGGTCAGGCTGACGAGCAGCTCGCCCGAGATGGCGAAGCCGGTCGCGCCGAGGTTCGGCAGTTTGAGCGAGCCGTTGCTGAGGCGGAAGAACGGACCCTTGGGCGAGTTCGCGAGCCCGGCGAGGAGCGGATTCGGTCCGCTCGCACGCGCCGGCGGCGCGGCGACGGTCGGCGGGGTGACGAGCGTCGGCACGAAGACCGCCTTGAGCTCCGCCGGACCGCTCCGACTCGCCGTGAAGGCGAACGCGCGCGGCCCGCCGCCCTCCCATTCGCCGAACGTGTAGGTCGTCTGCGTGCCGTCCGCCGCCGTGACGGAGAACGACGCTTCCTTGGTGGTCAGACGATGCTGCGAACCTTCGACCCACTCCCGCTCCGCCGCCGCGCCGCTGGCGGCCGCCGAGACGGTGAAGGCCACAGGCGTGGTGTAATCGATCCCGTCGATCGTGACCTGCCGTCCCTCGGGCTCGGTGCGAATGACAACCGTCGACGAGGCAACCGCGACCGTTGCGCGCAGGTCGATGGCGCGCCGACCGCTCTCGGAGCCGGAATTAATGACCAGCTGCGCGCGATGCTCGCCGTAGAGCGGCGAACGCGCGCCGAGCTGGGCAATCTCGCCATCACTCAAGGCGCGGAAGAAGAGCCCGACATCGTCCAACGCACCGAGGAAAAACGCTGAGGTCGCGCTCGCGCTGGTCCATTCGGCGCCGAGTGTCCACGGGCGGCCGGCGAGATTGCCCGCCACGCCGGCGATGCTCTGCGTGCCGACGAGCGCGCCGTCGCGGTAGAGCGAAACGGAGGTGTTGCTACCGCTGCTCGTACAGAGCACGACCAGGTGCGTCCAGTCGAGCGCCGGCACCGACGCGAACGTGGCGGTCGCGCCGCGGATCTTCACCTGATACCCGGTGCTGGTCTGGCTGAACTTGAAGCCGTCGCCGCCCGTGGCGAGATCCTTCGAGAGCAGCGTGCGTGTGCCGCTGAGGGATTCCGGCGCGGCCCAGAGCGAGACCGAGAAGCTGGCCGGCAGCACGTCGAGCGCGCTGACGTTGGGCAGCTCGAGGCGGTCATCGACCCCGTCGAAGCGCACCGCCCGATCGCGCCGCGAGCTGCGCACCGGCGTCGGCTGGTTGGCCCCCGCCGTGGCGACGGTGTCGCGGCCGTTGGGCGAATCGTCGTGGAAGCTGGTGTCGTCCGGCGCGCCCTCGAAGCGCAGGAAGAACTCCGGCGCGAGCGCCGCCGCGATCGAGCGTTCCTCGCTGTCGTCGAACTTGAGCGTGAGCGTGGTCGAGCCGCCCGCGGCCAGCGTCGCCGGCGGTACGCCGGTCAGGCGGAAGCGTGGCGCGCCGTCCTCGGAGACGATGCTGAGATCGTGCAGCGCCAGCGGATTGGCGCTGTTGTTGGTCAACACGACCGTCTTCGTCGGCGCGGCGCCCGGCGCGAAGCTGCCGAAGTCGACCTGGCTGGCCGCGCTGAGCAGCGCGCTGGTCGAAGCCGTCGGCGCGGCGTAGCGCCAGACCGTGGCCTTGCCGTCGAGCGAGCCGCCGATGAAGGCCGCGCCCGAAACCGGCGCGTGCACATCGCGGAAGACCGCGCTGCTGCCGGCATCGTAGCTCAGGCGCCAGGTCAGGCCCTGATCGAGCGAGAAGAAGGCGCGCGATTCGCCCACCACCCAGCCTTCGAAGAGATCGGCAAAACCGACCGCGGCGAGATTGGTCGTACCGAACACCTCCGCGTCGCGCGCCGGCGACCAATCGCTCGCGGCGCTGCTGGCCGGATCCCAGACGAGGAATGCGCCGCCGTCGCCGACCGCCCAGCCCTGGCTGAGATCGGCCCCGAGCGCGGAATTGGCGAAGAACTTGATGTCCCGCAGCGTGCCGCCGGCCGAGACGATGGTTGGCGTCGTCCCCCAGTTGCCGTTGCCGATCTTCAATTCGATGCGTGCGCCGTTGCCGGCGAAGACCGGCGTGAACACGCTCGTGACCTGCAACGCGACCGGGCCGCCGTTGTAGCCCGACGGGCGATCGACCGGCAGGGTCCAGCTGCTGCCGGTGTTCGTGCTGTACCAGACGTTGGCCGTGCTGCTGTTGCCAGCGGTGGCGGCGGCGACCTGATAGTTCGTCACGCCGCTGGCATCGAAGAGCCGATGCAGCGCCACGCTCGCGATCCGCAGCGGCTGGCTGGTGTCGCCCGCGGCCAACGGCGTGCGGTCGCTCCAGGCCGGCGTGGAAAAGCTGCTGGTCGAGGTGCTGGAGAACAGCAGCAGCCCCTTCACGAAGACCCCCGCCGTCGTCTCGACCTGACCGCCCGCGAGCAGCACGTCGAGCGAGCTGGCGCTGCTCCGCGCCACCGCCAGCGTGGTCAGCCGGACGTTCCCGCCGAAGCTGCCGAAGGTCGAGCGCGTCCAGTTCGCGCCGCCGTCGTTGGTTCGATACAGCTCGGTGCTGACCAACCCCGTCGGCTGCACCAGCGCGTAGCCGCGGCTGGCGGAGGTGAAGGCGAGTTGCACGACCTCGCCGGCCACGGCGACACCCGCATTGGTGAGCACCACCGGCTTCCAGTCGTTGGCGGCCGCGCGGCCCTCCAGCGGCACGCGGAAACCCGGCGTAGCGTCGTTCGACGTGAGCAGCAGCTCCGCGCTGTCGAAGGCCGAGACGGCGGTCGGGCGATAGCGCACCGGCAGCGTGGCCGAGTCGCCCGGCTCGATGCGGTCGATGACCGTGCTGCCGAGCGAATAGCGCGCGCTGGCCGGCCCAGTGAACGAGAGCGCGCTGATCTGCAGCGCGGTCCGCCCGCGATTCTGAATCGTGATCTCCAGCGTTTTCGACTCGCCCACGGTGACGAACCCGAAATCCAGCCGGCCCGGATAGTAGGTCAGGAACGGCCCGGCCACGGAGATCGGCGGCCGGTATTGGATCGACTGGTTCGCACCCGCGGCCCAGACGGAGTATTCGGAACTCGCGCCGCCCGGCACCAGCTGCACGTCCACCGCCTTCATGTCGCCGCTCAGGCCATCGGCCACGAGCTGCCAGTTGGCGCCGTTGTTCGCGCTGGTCAGGTAGGCGCCGCCGTCGCCGACCGCATGGTACGACGGACTGACGGAGGCATTGAAGACGACACTCTGCAGCGCCGAAGTCGTGCCGCTGGCCACCGTAGAGGCGCCGGTGCGGAGGATCGTGCCGCCGCTGCCCACCGCGATGCCGCCGCCGAAGAGGCTGTGGCTGGCGACCGCGTTGAGCGCGTTGGGCGAGGCATTGGGCGAGAGCGCCGCGAAGTCGCCGCTGGCGCCGTTCAACTGCACGCTCTGCGCAAAGATGACGCCGTCGGAGCCGGCCGCGTACATGAAGTTCCCGCTGTTGGTCAGCCCGCGAAGATTCGGGAACGGCGAGCTGACTCCACCGGTCACGGCCACGTCGTCGAACTCGTCGTCGGCCGTGCCCGCGGTCCCGTCGGCGCCGGCATTGATGCCCTCGACCATGAGCAATCGGCCACCCGCTGCGCCAACGGATCCGCCCAGATAGAGTCGACCGCCCGAGCCGATGGCCGCTGCGTTCCATTCCTGGGCGCGGACCGTCTTCGACTGATTGCGCCAGCCGGCTGCGTTGAGATCGGGATGCTGTTCCCAGGTGTCGCCACCCGTGTACGACTGGAAGACCCGGCCTGCCGCACCCGCCACGACCACGCGTTCGCCGTTGTTGCGGAAGAGCGCGGTGCGTTCGGAGGAAACCAGCGCGCCGTCGAAGAACGCGACCTCGTCGAGGAAGCCGTTGAAGTGATCGGACGTGGTCGTGGCGCCGTCCCACTCCTGTCCGAGCGACCACGGTTTACCGCCGCCGGTCGAGACCTGGCCGGTGAAGACGTTGCTGCCGAGGCTGTCGAGCGAGCTGCCGCCTTCCAGCCCGCGATACAGCGTCACCGTCGTGGTGTTGGCGCCGCTGTCGTAGACGGCCGTGAGCACGAAGAACGTCCATGTGTTCAGCGCGGGAACGGCCGGCACCGACCAGACCTGGCCGCCGAAGTTGACCTGCCAGCCGCCGTTGTATTTGCCGAAGATGAACTGATTGCCGCCGCTGGTCGTGTTCTTGGCCACCAGCGCCTGGCCGTCCGCGGTCGAGCGGAAGCGGGCCCAGAACGAAATGGAGAACGAGCTGGGCAGCGCGAAGTTCCCGAGCTCGGCGTAGTCGTCGACGCCGTCGAAGCTCAGCCCGCTGCCGAAGCGTCCGTGGTAGAATGAGAGCGTGGCGGCACTCGGAGCGGCGACGGCCGTGCCGTGGCGCCCGTTGCCGGAGGCGTCGAGATAGACCGTGCTGCCCGGCGGCTCCTCGAAGCGATATTGAGCGAGGAGCGCGTTGTTGATGTTGGTCCGCTCGACGGCGATGGCGCGCAGATTCTGCAGGGTCAGCCGACGCGGACTCCACGAACGGCCGCCGTTGCGGGTTTCGAGGAACGTCCCGCTGTTGCCGGCCGCGTAGCCGCGGTTCGCATCGACCATCCGGAGCGCATTGAACTGCGCCGTGCTGCCGGTTGCGGCGGCATCGAGGAGCGTGATCCAGCGCGTGTCCGTCCCCTGCCCCGTCACAGGCACGTTCTGCGCGCCGAGGGTCGCGACGTTGAAGGTCAGCGTGCCGCTGGCGCTGCCGAGCGCGGTCGGCGCGTAGCTCAGCGTGTAGATCCGCGCGGCGCCGGCCGCGATCGACTGACTCGTCGTGGGCGAGACCGTCAGGCCCGCGCCGGTCAGGCTGGCGGAGGTCACGGTCATGGTGGCGGAGCCGGTGTTCGTGACTGTGATCGTGTCGACGCTCGTGCCGCCGAGGACGGTGTCGCCGAAGGCCACGCTCGGCCGGCTGACCGCGAAGCGCGGCGCGGCCAGGCCCACGCCGCTGAGCGGCACGGTCAGCAGCGGCGTGTCGGGATCGTTGGAGGCGATGTTGAGCGTGGCCGTGCGGGTGCCGGCCTTCTTCGGATTGAACGTTACCCGCACGACGCGGCTGCCGCCCGGCTCGAGCTGGAAATTGCCGGTGCCGAGGTCGAAGTCGCGCTTGTCGGGATCGGACTGCGTCAGACTGAGCGCTAGATCCGCCAGCAACGTGCCTGTGTTCGAGATCGTGACCGACTGCGTGACCGTGTCGGCGAGATTGACCGTGCCGAAGTTCAGGCTGGTCGGCGTGCGGGCGACGTTCGGCTGCGGATCGTCGGGATTGAAGCCGAACTCGATGCGCGCATTGGCCGAGAGCAGCCCGGGCAGGTTGAGGTTCGTGAGCGAGCCGAGATCGCAGTAGAAGCGGCCGGCGCTGTCGAGATAGAGCTGGATGTTGCTCCCGGCCGGCAGCGCCACCGTGCTCTCCTGCGCGGTGCCTTTGTAGAACGTGGCCGTGAAGCCCGTCGGCACCGTCACCTGCAGCTGGAACGAGCCCGTACCCACGCCCGCGATGCTGCCGGTGAGCGGGCCGCTGGGCGTGAATTCCAACAACGACTGCGAGCCGCCGTTGAAGGGATCGCGAATGGCAAACGTCGGCGCGGCGTTCGGATTGCCCGGTGCAGAGAGCGCCACCGAGGCACTCCAGACCTGGCCCGGCGCGGTGCTGAAGGTGAAGGGCAGGAAGCCGCCGCTGCCGTTCGGTCCGCCATGGACGACCACCGCCACGCCGGGGCCGAGCAGCGGAATGGCGGCCGACATCGCGTTGAGCGAGAGACTGGCCGCCGCGCCGCCCGGCAGCGCATCGTTGCGCAGCACGCGCAGCGTCCCGCCGAGATTGGTGGCCGGCGCGAGCGGCGCGAAGCTGAGGATGTCGACCCCGCCCGCGCTGAACTTGAAGGGCGCGGCCGCGCCGGTGATCGCGAGGAAGTTGCCGCCATTGGCGGGCTGGGTGTTGAACTGCATCCGCCCGCTGAAGGACGGACCGCCGGGGATGTTGAACGCGGGCACGTCGAGCAACCCCGTCAGCGCGGGCAACGCGGTGCCTTCGGCCGGCGCGAGGAAGGCGAGCGACGCATCGAGCGCGATCCGGATGGCGGCCGGATCGTTCGCATTGCCGCCCGGGAAGTAACCGAAGAGGAACGAGCCCGCGAGGCCGGCGCCGCCCTGCCGTCGGGCCAGCGTCTGCGGATCCGGGTTGAGCGGGTCGATCCCGACCGGCACGGCCGCATTCGGCTCGAAGCCCGGCGAATAGGCGAAGAGCCGCACCGCCGCGCCGCTGCCGGCCTGGAAGAAGCTGGCGAACTCGGGCCGGTTGAGGTTCACCGTCAGATTCGAGACCAGCTGCACGCGTGGCATGGCAGCATAGAGTTCGCTCTGCAGCTGGGTGAAGTTGAGCGTGGCCGGCGTCAGTCCGGTGTAGCGCGTCACGACATCCGTCAGGCCGTCGATCCCGCTCTGCGAGCGCGGCGCGAGCAGCGGCTGACCGGCCGGCGTGCTCAGGGCGAGCGCGGCCTGCTTGTCGAGCGCCGCGCGCGGGGCGCCGACGCTGAAGAGCAGATCGGCCGTCACGCCGAGTTGCTCCAGCCAGCCGCCGGCCGGAGCGCGGCCCTTCAGCTCGAAGGTGCCGTTGAGGCCGTTCAAGGTCACGCTGCCCTGCGCCAGCGGCAGTCCGAGCACGGGAATGCTGAGCGCGCCGCGCAGGAAGACCTGATCGAAGGCGTAGAAGCTGGCGTCGCGCGTGCCGCGGGTGATGGCGGCGTAATCGAGCGAGCCCATCGCCACGGCCAGCGCGCGCAGCCCGGCGGCATCGAGCGTGCCGTTGAGCAGCGCGGAGGGCGGATTCGGCGCGGGGAAGTAGAACGCGAGATCGCCCACCTGCCGCGTGCTGGAGAGGAAGGAGGCCGTGGCGGTGAAGGCGTCGAAGCGCTGCTGCAGCGTCTTGGTCGGATCGAAGATGGCGTAGAAATCGGCCGGCAGGCCGTCGGTCAGCGGTCGCGGCAGCGCCAGCCGGCCCGAGCCGAGCACGCCGCCGTAGGGGAAGACATCGCGCCCGAGATCGAGCGCATTCATGCGGCCGATGAGCGCATTGTCCCCGGTGCTGGCGAAGAGGGTGCCCAACCGGCCGGCGGCATCGGGCGCGCCGGGCGTGCCGAGCCACGTCGGCTCCTTGATGAGGTTCAGCGTGCCGGCGCGCGTGATGATCTCGCGCCGCAGCCGTCCCGCCGCGGTCTCGTCGGCCGTGCCCGGAAAGGCGGTATCGGTCGGCGCGGTCCAGCTCACGCCGCTGCGTCGCGGATGGGCCGCGAACTGCGGCATGAAGATGCGCACCTGCGTGTTGCCGAGCTCGAGGCCGAACGGCTTGAGCGCGTATTGGAAGGTGACGAGCGAATTCTGGAAGACCTCCGCCATGCGCTCCTGCACGACCGTGGCCGCACCGGCCGGGCCGGAGTAGAGCTGATGCAGTTTGGCCTGGTCGAACGAACGCGCCCGCGAGGCGAAGCCGACTTCGGCGGAGTCGATCCCCGGGACGAACGGCGGGATCTGCCCGGCCGAGCTGAGGACGAGGCCGTAATTGAAGAGCAGCCACGAGGGCGAGATGCTGAAGCTGCCGGCGAGGACATCGTAGTTCGTGCCACCCGCGCCCGGCTGCTTGCTGTAGGCGAGCGAGACGCCGGCGGTCTCGCCGCCGCCGAGCCCGAGGCCGAAGAGCTTGGGCTCGATCGTGCCGCAGAAGCGCAGGTCTGGGTTGAGCGCGAGCGTCACCTCGACCGCCAACGTTTCGGCGCGCGAGCGGAGCGTGGCGAGTCCGGCCGGCGAAAGTCCGGCGATGGCGGTGAGATTCTGCAGATTGAAAAGCTGCGCGAGCACGGCCTGCTGCTGCGCCGGCGTCAGGCGGCTGTCGGCCGGCACGCCGGCCGCGTAGCTCGGCTGGAAGAAGTTGACCAGCGGCGTGCCGCGATTGGCCGTCACCCCGGGGCCGTTGGCGGCGTCGATCATCTGGTAGATCGCTTCGGCAGCGTCGCCGGCCAGTCCGGTTACGAACGTGCCCAGCGCGGTCAGCACGGCGTTCGTGTTCAGACCCGGATCGAAGCGCAGCCGCAGCCCGCCGAATTCCAACGGACCGAGGCCCACATCGACCGAACCGCAGAGCAGCGGGGCGAAATCGCCGGTCGCGTTGCTGAGCGCGAGCGAGAGATTGGCCGTGCCGACCGGAATGCCCACGAGCTTGAGCGCGCCGGCGATGCTGCCGAAGCCACGCGTGGAAACCGTGTAGCCGCCGTCGAGCGCGAGGAAGGTCGAGACCGCGGCGTGGCTGAGCGTGCCCTGCAGCTTGAGCGTGATGTCCTGGCACTTGAGGCCGGCGTAACCCGCCTTGCGCAGGGCGTCGCGGGGACTGAGCCCACCGGTGGCGAGATCGAGCGCCGAGCGCGTGGTGTTCCGCAGCGTGTCGCGCAGCAGGTCGAGCGCGTCCTCGATGGCCAGGTTCACGTCGATCTCCCCCGGCGCACCCTGCGGCAGGCGCGGGATGAGCCCGCTGACCGTGCTGCGCACCTGGGTGGAGAACTGGGCCGCGATGGTCGCATTGCTCGTGCTCTGCCCGACCCCGGCGCTGCCGAGCAGGCCGTCGAGTCCGGCGGCGGTGATGATGGCGTCGACCTGCCCGCTGGAGAGCGAGGTGAACTTCACGATCGTGTCGCCCGCGAAGAGGCCGTTGTAGTTACCTGCCCCCGGCGGCTGGCCGTGCGAGGGATGCAGCTGGCAGAGCAGGTTGAGCGTGGCGGGCGGGCAATCGCCCGTCGGACAGTCGCCGGGCAGATCGAGCGTGACGCCCTGCAGCGCCGCGACCTCGAGCGCGGCGGCGCGAGCCCGCCGTTCCTCGGCCACGCGCGGATCGGGCGACTGCACCATCGGCACCGCGTCGAAGTTCAAGCTGCGGCCGGCCGTGCGCTCCAAGGCATCGGCCCGCGCGAAGGCCTCGCCCCACGGCAGGCCCACGGGTTCGGCCAGGCGGGCTCGCTCCAGCGCCGAACCGCGCGCCGCGGCCAGCGGACGTCCGTCGCGGCCGAAGCCGAGGCGGGCAAAGGCGCTGCAGGGATCGGGCGCGCCGAGATTGGCGAAGTTCACGCCGCCGCTCGCTCCGGTCAGCAACACGCCGCCGAGCGCGCCGCCGTCGATGGGAATGCCGGCCGGACCGAGGTTGAGGTCGAGGCAGAGCGAGACGAGCCCCGACATCTTGGCGGCCAGCGCGACCTTCGCGCCGACGCCCTTGATGGTGGTGCCGACCACGCCGCCGATCGTGATCGCCTCGGCCGGCCCCTGCAGTCCCTGCAGCGAAAGACCGCCGGTCAGGCCGACGAAATCGCCCACGCTCAGGTTCTGGATCTCACCGGTCAGCCCGTTGGTCGAAACCGTGGGCGGCGCTGCGAAGCCGTTCGGGAAGCTGAAGCGGAAATGATCGAGCGCGAAGAACAGCCGCGGGATCTTGCTGCCCGGACCAGCATCGCCGGTGGCGGTGGCGTCGCCCTGGCCGGTGGGGAGCTTGAAGTCCGCGAAGCCGCTCAGATCGATCTGCAGGTTCTGCGGTCGGAACGCCTGATCGAGCGGCAGATTGTTGGCGAAGGTCAGACCGACTTCCGTGATGGTCACCGGCAGGGCCGACGAACTCTGCAGAAGCTGCAGCTGCTGACCGGCCACCAGCGCCATGCGTCCGCTGAATGTGGGCAATCCGGGACCCGCGAAGTTGAAGAACGCATTGTCGAGCACGAACGCCCCGAACGCGCCGAAGGTGACGCGGCCATCTAGCCGGATCTGGAACGGATTTGCCGCGCTCGGCGCCAGGAAGTTGGGGAGATTCTGTAGTGAGATCGTGGCCGGCGTCGCGCCGCCGCTCGGCCCGGTGAGCTCGATGCCCTCAGGCCCGCCCAGCCGGAACTGGCCGCTCAGCGTGATTTGATTGAACCCGATCTCCGGCCGCACCCGCTGGAAGACGCCCGCCCCGTTGTAGTCGAAGCGCAGGGTGAGCGTGCCGCACGTGCCGATGGCGACCGACCCGCCGGTGCCCGCATCGCGCACGACATCGGTCTCGATCCGCGCGCCGCCGCGAATGCGAAAGGCGTTAGTCGTCTCGCCCGCATTCGGCCCGGGCTCGGTGAAGAAGTCGAGACCGGCGGGCTGGCTGCTGCAATCGGCCACGCTGGCGAGGATCTCGAGCTTGAGATTGGGCGTGTCGACCACGCGGAAGTTCTGATCGAGCGTGACGCTGAGTTGCTCGGGGAAGCCGTTGGTGCGCCAGTTCTTGCCGGCAATGCGGGTGCGCACGCGCTGCGGCTGGCCGTTCGCGTCGTTCGGCAGCGGCAGCTCGAGTTTCGCATTGAAGTCGCGCAGGATCGGGAACGCGCCGGGCGTGAAGGGGAAGCGGAGCGTGGCCGAGCAGATGTCGAGTCGGAAGTCGGGCAGCCCCGGAATGGCCAGGCCGAGATTGGCGAAGGCGACGTCGAGCGGCTGTCCGCCCGGCGTGCCGAAGGTGACGCTCGAAGGCGTGCTGCCCTGCGCGTAGGTGACCGCCAGCCGCAGGGGCGCGCTCAGCGTGACGCTCGGCGGCGCCGGCGTCGCGGGGCGATCCGCCAACGGCCCCGTGCCGCTGCAGGCCACGCTGCCGACCACCTGCTGGAAGACGGGCAGGAGGAGCGTGCCGCCATTGAGATCAACCGTGAAGCCGCTGGGCGAGTAAGTGTAGACGAGTCCGGCGTTCTCGATCGTGCACTCGAAGTCGTTCGGCGTGCAGGTGGCCGCATTGAAGACGCCCCGCGCGAAGAAGCCGGCCGTGCCGCTGGTCGAGAGGCGGCCGCCGGTGAAATCGGTGGTGAAGCGCAGCCCGAGCGTGGCGTTGAAGACGACGAAGTTCGGATCGAAGACGAACTTCCCGGTGGCCGTGGTGGTGAGGTCGAAGACGCGCGGCCCGGTGCCGCCGGGCTGGCCGTAGAAGAGCGTGACGTCGTACACGTCCGGCGGTGCGGTCGGCTGATCGGCTCGCGCCACCAGCAACTGGCCGGCACCGCTGCCGCTGCTCAGGCCGCCGGCCGCAGTGCCGCTGAGCGAGAACGAGTTGATCCGATAACGCAGTCCGTCGCCACCCGCGTTGAGGTCGCCCGAGGCCGCCAGATTCAGCGACCAGGCACCGGTGGAGGAAATGCTCGCGCTGTTGAGCGTGAAGCGCGTGTTGATCTCCGGGAACTCGAACTGTCCGCCGAAGGTGGCCGTGAAGAGCGGCGGCGTGCGCCGGTAGAGGAAATCGCCGAAGGCGCGCCGCACGACGAGATTGCCCGGCAGGCGGATGTCCAACGGCCGATTCGCCTGGATCTGCGGCTTGAGCGCATTGATCAGGCCGAGCGCCGAGGTGAGCGAAGCGTCGAGTGCGCCGCGCAGGGCGTTGCCCGCCGCGGTGCCGACGAGGTTCGGCCGCCGAGAGAGTGCCTCGTTCACGAGGCGCGCATACTCGGTCAATTCCCACCACGCGCGTTGGGCGTTAGCCACGCCGGGGATCGTGATCGAGGTCTCGGCCAGCTTGGTGCGGGCCGAGGCGGAGACGGGATCGTCCGGCCCGAGCAGGTCCTGGGCGGAGCCGACCAACTCCGCCAGATCGCGCAGATCGCGCGAGAGATCGGCGATGGCCGTGGGCGAGAGCGGGAGCCTGACCGCGAAGGTGTCGAGCCGCGCCTGCATCTCGCGTCGGACGCGGGTGCGAGCGGCCTCGTCCAGCGTGGTCGGAGTGGTGCCGAGCCGCCGGAGCTGATCGCGCACCTGCGCCCAGACTTCGTACAGCGGATTGGCGGCGCGAGCCTGCTCATCGGCCTCGCGCGCGGCGGCGAGGGTGGGACTGGCGGCCTCGGCGGCCGCGAGGTCGCTCTGCAGCTGGGCGCGCAGCGTCGCATCGACCACGAGCTGACCGGCCTGATCGCCCACGGCGAGATAGACGAGATCGCGCTGCAGCTCAGTCTGCCGCTGCCAGTCCGAAGTCGGCGTCGCCTGCAACGCCGCCGCGGTCAGGTTGCGCAGGCGACGCGCCAATTCGAGCGAGGCCTGAAGAAAACGGGCATCGACCGTGCCGCCGGCGGCGAGCTGCTGGGTGGCCTTGAGATCGGCGAGTTCGCCGAGGGCGTCGACGATCTGCACCCGGGAGAGCGCCTCGAAGGTCGTCGCATTGGCCACCTGCCCTGTCGTTGCACTGAGGCCGAGTTCCGTCAGGCGGTTGCCGAAGCCGATCTCCAGGATCTGCGCGTAGATGGGATCGCCGACGAAGGCGGGCGATAACCCGAGCGCCGATAAGGTCGCGTCGTGATCGGCCGCCAGACGCACGGCCACGCGGGCATTCTCCGCGCTGGCGGCCGAGAGCGGGTCCTGCAGCACCTGCCGCACCCGCGGCGTGGCCGTTTGCGCGTAAGCCCGCACGGCGGGGTCGAGCTTCACCTGATCGCGCAGACCGCCCGCCGGGAGCGCCTCCACCGTCGCGCGCAGCTGGGCGTTGAGCGCGGTCAGCTCCTGCTGTTTGCGCTGCAGTTCGAGTCCACCCGCGAGCTGGGCCGCGCCGGTGCTGGCATTGGCGAGATGCTCGCGCAGGAAACCGAGCAGACTGCCCACAGTGCCGGCCGTGGCGAACGAGGCATCGACCCGGAGCGCGGCCACCCAGGCGCCGAGATCGGCGTATTGGAACGCGAGCGCCGGATCGCGGAACTCCGGTGGCCGGCCGGGCTGCCCGAGCAGCGGCGTCTGCGCGAGGTCGATGAGCGGCTCGACGCTGGCGCCGAGCTGCTGCAGATAACCGGCCCAGACCGCGGCCGTCTGCGCGGGCACGGCGGAGAAGTTCACGTTCGGCGGCAGGTCGACGAGCAGGCGGTTGGCGAGGTCGAAGCGCAGTCCGCCCGTGGCCGCGCCGAACTTGTAGAGCGGGTCGCGGAAATCGATGTAGCCCTCGAAGAAGAAGCCGTTGCTGAGCGTGAGCCGCGCGCTGCCGGCCACGGCCAGCGGCTGCCCGGGCCGATAACTCAGTCGCAGAGGCCGCCGCGGCAGGACCTCGAGCGAGCCAGTCAGCGTGCCCAGCGGCATGGCATCGATGGTCCCGCTCGCGGTCAGATCGAAGGCGCCGCGATTGCTCAACGTCAGCGACTTCACGTCGAGCTGGGTCGTGCCGAGCAGACCCGGCAGGAGCAGCCGGCCGCCGATCGCGCCCCGCAGGGCACCGGTGGTGCGCACGAAGTCGAGCGCGCCCCATGGGTCCATGACCTGCACCTCGCCCGGCAGTTGGAACGCGAAAGCCGCCGGACCGGCCGCGCCGCGGCGCGTGGAGACATCGGCCTGCACCGCGAGTCCCACCGTCCTCGCGACGGCGACGAGGGCCGCGGTCTGGTCGAGATAACGCGTGCGACGCACCGCGAGGTCGGCCTGGTTCGCGCCGGCGCGGAGGGCCTCGAGACGGATCTGCTCGGCCTCGGCCAGGAGCACGCCGGCTGCGTCGAACAGCTCGCTCCAGCTCTTCTGCGTCTGCGCCAGCACGGTCAGCCGCGCCACCACCTGCGGGAGTCGGTCATTGTCCCAGCGCACACCGGTGCCGCCGAAACGCCGCGCGAGCCGATCGTGCAGCGACCCGGCGGCGAGCAGACGAACGAGATCGCCCGGACGCGCCACCCCGGCCAGCGCGCCCGCATTGACCGCTGCGCCGAGCGCCGGCTCCATGGCATTGATGGCGCGAGTGAATGGGCCAGCCGCGAAGGTCAGCGCGGGCGCGGCGGCGTCGAGGTCGGCCAGGACGTTCGTCAGCCGGACGAGATCGCCGGCCCGGTCGAACCAGGCCCGCTCCTCCACGGGCTTGGCGAGATCGGCCAGCGAGGCGGCGTCGAGGCGGTTCACCAAGCTCGCGCTCAGCGTCGCGGCCAGACCGGCGGCATTCAGCGCGCCCGCTCCGGCCGAAGGAAAGAACCCGGCCTGCCGGAGCGCGACGAGATCGATGAGATCCTCCAGCGCGCTGAGGACCGCGCGGTAGTCGCGCCGCGACTCCGCCTCGACGGCCGCCACGTTGAGCAGATCGGTCGCGCGGGCGGCGAGTTGATTGACCAGTTCCCCCACCGGCGCGGTGAAGACCGAGAAATTGCCCGCCGCCGGCTGGAGCCCGAGCGCCTGGGCCGCGGCGAGCAGGTCGCGCAGATCGCGCATCTGCTGCAGGGCCGGCAACCGCCCGAGCGCCGCCACGGGGCCGCCGGCCAGCGGCGCATACGCGCTGGCGGTGACTCCGAGGCTGCGCGCCCGGGCGGCGAGCAGGTCGTTGACGAGGCGATCGAGCCCGGCCAGCAGGGTGACCGGAAAAGTGCGGCCGATGGCCTGATAGGCAGCCTTGGCTTCGGCCAGTGCGCGCAGCGTGGCCACCAGATCGGTCAAGGTGGCGGTGCCTGCCGGCTCGCTGGCGCGGGCGATTGCTGCGGCCTCGAGGTCGGCCAATGCCGAGTCGAGCGCCGGCTGCAGCGTGGCCGAGGCGAGGATCTGGCGCGCGCGCACCACTGCCGCGAGATCCGAGGCGATGGCCCGCAGGTCGCGGGCGGCCCCGCCGGCGAGCGCGAGCTGCCGGGCAAAGTTCTGCAGCGCGAGCAAGGGCGCGGGCTCGATCGTCCCCAATCCGCCGCTGGCCGCGCTCTCGGTCCACGCTTCGAGCAGGTGCGCGAGCACCGGTATTTCCGTCGGCGGCGCGAACGGCACCTGGGCGGCCAGCCCCGCCGACGTCGTGGGCGTCGGCGCGCCGCCGAGCGCGGCCGCGGTGAAATGCCGCACGGCGCGCTGCAGCGCGGCGAGTCGCGCAGATTCGGCGTCCAACTGTGCGGCATTGACGCTGGCCGGCGGAGCGGGCAGCCGCGGCGCGAGTTGGTCGATCAGCGCCACCTCGGGCGTGTCGGCGCTGACCCGCAGGCGGTAGTTCGGATCGTCGAGACGCACCCCGACGCGGATGCGCAGGCCGGTCGCAGGAATGCTGACTTCCGCGCGGCCTTCCAGCGCGACCGAGCCCTCGGCGCGGAGCGTCAGCCAGAGCGGATTCTCGGCCGGCACGCGCAGCACGGGCGGATTGGGCGTGCCGTCGGTCAGCGGGATCTCGCCGTGGAACGGGATCCGCACTGCGCGCGGATCGCTCAGGTCCAGCACCAGCCCCTGATAGATGGCGGAGAGCGTGGGCAGGCCGGGGAACTTGGCCGGATCGAACTCGAACTGCGGCGCGACCCATCCTTCGGGCAGGAGCGAGCCAGCCCGCAGGCGTGTCTCGAAGCGCTGGAAGATTCGGACCGGCAGGCCGTCGGTCGCGGGCAGATCGAGCGCCGTGAGGAGGTCGCTCACGGTCAGCGCGCCGATGGGTAGTTGCCGCGGCGTCAGCAGCGCCTGCGGCGAAGGTCGCGACCCACCGCGCTGGATGATGGGCGGATTCTGCGCGATTTCGAATGGGCTCTCAGCACCGAACGCCGCGCTGACCTGGTTGAATTCGAGGAACTTCTGCGTGCCCTGGGTGACGACGCGCGCGCCGTTCGGAAAGCGCAGCACGAGATCGGCGCCCGTGCCGAGCGCTCCGCCGCCGCCCGCAAACATGGCGAACGGCCCGAGGTTGCCCAGCGCATCGACCGTCGGCGGCGCGCCGCGCAACGGATTGCCCGCGCCGTCGAGCCGCGCGAAGCGGGTCGGGTCGAAAAGCGTAAAGCGGGCCAGCGGCGAGTCGGCCGTGTTGTTGGCGGCGTCGCGGGCCCGGGCCTTGACCTCGCGCACCGCGAAGGTGTCGGTCGGCAGCGGCTGGGTGATCTTCCAAAGCGCCTCGGCCGCATCGAACGCCCCCTCGCCCAGCGGCGCGCTGACGCCGTCGAGGAAGAGCACCCCCGCCACCGCCACGTTGTCGCTGGCCGTGACCCGGAACTGCAGCGCCGGCACACCGCCGACCAGCAGGATGCGCGCATCGACCCCGCCGATGACCGGCGCCTGGGCGTCGCCGGGCAGCAGCACCGCGCGCCAGAACCGACGCCCGGCCGTGGTTTGGTCGGGGTCGACGAAGAGCGTGCTCGTCCCGGCCGCGGTGACGGTGCCGATATCGAGCGTCCAGTTCTGCAGGTCGACGCTGCGATCGATGCGGTACTGGCGCCCGGGCTCGGACCGAAAAGTCAGCCGCCACCCCGACCCCGACACGAACTGGGGCGCCGCGGTGAAGGCCAGCGCATCGGCGGTCGACTGCGCCCGCGTGGACTGCGGCGGCGGGCTGAAGAGCAAGGCCAGGCCGAGCAGACTGGCGCAAAAGCGCGCCGAAAACGATGAGGCATTCATAGGGACATCCGGGCGGCACACAGCCCGCCTGCCCAGTCCTCAGGAAGCCCGGGAGGAAAGTTGCAGGATTTTTCCCGGTTTGCCCGCTGGGGCTCGCCTACTTGGTTCCAGCCGTGTTGCGGGGAGCCTTTGCATTCCCCTTCTGCGCGCTGGCCGTACGGAACTGGCGCATGTCGTCGAGCGGAAGCGGGCTGTTCCAGCGCACCAGAACCGGCTCGCTCAGCTTCGCGGCGCGGCCGGAATAGGGGACCATTACGCCGCCCTTGGTCTTGCTGACCCAGACGCCGCCGTCATCCAGCCCCTCGTCGCCATACCCCCGGCGAATGCCGTTGCGCGACTGGAAGAAGACGCCCTCCGCGTCCTGCGCCACCGGCACGTACTGGCCGGCCAGCAGCAGGAATCCACCCTGCACGGGTCCGATCTTCGCCGCCGGCACGACGATCGGCGCGAGCAGCACGAAGCGTTCGATCGGCCTTCCCGCCAAGGTGGGCGTGCCGCTGACCGCCTGCCGGTCGGCGGCCACAGCGCAGGGCGCAACCGAGGACAGCAGGAGCGCGCCAAGTGCGCAGGCCAGGAATGGTCGGCGACGTTGCATACGGATCAGCGATGGGGCAGATCGAGAAACTCCCGCCGGCACCACGGCAACACGCCGCTGAAGGCGAGAAACAAACCTCCGCCGGCCGCGCCAAGAAAGGTCCAGGTGATCGTCTCGTGCCCCCAGCGCTTGGCGAACTCGCGCCCCGAGTGCTCGCCGGCGCGATAGCGCTCGACGACCCCGCGCAAGAGCCCGCCTTCGGGCGCGCGGAGGGCGTCGCCTTTGCCGTGGCCATCGACCGCGCTGAGTGCGAGAACCGCAAGGAAGAGGAGCAGACCCGCCACCACGCCGGCGGTCAGGAGGCGAAGGAGGAGCAGACGCCACATGTGCGAACCCGACCGTTCCCGGGGGTGGGCCTGTCGTCAAACGAGCCCGGACGGACGCGAACGATTCTTGCGGCGCGACGCACCGCGGCGACGAATATCGCCGGAGCCCCATGGATTTCCCGACCACCCGCTGGACCCAACTCGCGCTCCGCACCGCCGGCGGTGGCGACGCCGAGGCGCGGGCCTTCGGGCATCTGTGCGAGCGGTACCGGGATGCGATTCTCGAGTTCCTGCGCTGGCGGGGGATCCGCCCGGACGAGGTCGAGGACGTGGCGCACGACTTCCTCCTGCACCTGCAGGAACGCGAGACGCTGCGACGCGTGGACCGCGATCGCGGGCGCTTTCGCTCCTTCCTGCTTGGCGCGCTGAAACGCTTTCTGGGCGACCGGGCCGACCGCCTCGCGGCGCAGAAGCGCGGCGGTGCGGTCACCACGGTCAGCCTCGATTCGCTCGCCCCTGACAGCGTGCCCGCCGGGGAGCAGGCTGCGGTCGACGCCTTCGACGAGCGCTGGGCCCGCGAGCTCCTCGGCCATGCGCTGCAACGCCTGCACGACGACTGGCGCGAGGTCGGCCATTTCGCCGTTCTGCGACGCTTCCTGCCGGGTTCGACGGATGTTCCGCCCTACGAGGAGGCTGCCCGCAGCGCCGGACTCTCCCTAGCCGCGCTGAAGAGCGATGTGCACCGCGTGCGTGGTGCCTTCCGCACGCTGCTACGGCGCGAGGTCGCACTGACGGTGGGCGCGCCCGACGAGGTCGACGGGGAGATGGCGTTGCTGCAACGCGCACTCATGGGCGGACACGGCGCGCCGACATAGACAGTCGGCTCTTGCGCCTCGGCCGGTTCTGCGCCCCCTCGGTCATGCTCTTCCGGATCCTCTCCAACTCCTCGTTTGCGCCTCCGCCCTGCCGGCCTTGGCCGCGCCGGGCGGAGAGTGAGAGGGAAATCGAGTGCCTGTTCTATCCGATCTACTCCTGGAAGCTCGTGAAGCCGACGGGTAAGCCGGAATTCCTATCGCAGGTGCTCTCCCAGGATGGTCCCTAGCCGGCCGCGCGGCGTGACGGACGTTGCTCGGAGACGCGCGGGCCGCTAACGAGGAGCATGGCCGAATTCCGCTGCCCCGATTGCGGCGCGCCCCTGCGCGCGGCCGGCGAGCTGTGCGCGGCCTGTGCCTTTGGCGGCTGCCTCGATCAGCCGGCGGTCGACGGGGCTCTTCGGCTGCCCGGACTCGAGATTCTCGGTGAAATCGCCCGCGGCGGCGCCGGTATCGTCTATGGCGCCCGCCAGCTCGAACCGGCGCGCGAGGTCGCCTTGAAAATGATGCTGCCGCAGCTCGCGGCCAGCCCGGGGGCGGTGGCTCGCTTTCGGCTCGAGGCCGCAACCGTCGCGGGCCTCGATCACCCCGCGCTCCTGCCGCTCTACGCCACCGGCGAGCACGACGGCCTGCCTTGGTTCACGATGAAGCTGGCCACTGGCGGCTCGCTGGCCGAGCGGCTGGCTGATTACCGCGGGCGTTGGTCGGCCATCGCCGAACTGGTGCAGACCCTGGCCGAGGCGGTGCAATTCGCGCACTCGCGCGGCGTGCTACACCGCGATCTGAAGCCGTCGAACGTGCTGTTCGACGAAGCGGGACGCCCTTTCGTGAGCGACTTCGGCATTGCCAAGCTGACCGACACCGACCACGCGCTGACGCTCACCCAAAACGTCCTGGGCACCCCGGCCTACGTCGCGCCGGAAGTGGCCGAAGGAGGCGGCCGCGCCGCCACCACGGCGAGCGATGTGTATGCGCTTGGGGCGATTCTCTATGAACTGCTGGCCGGCCGACCTCCCTTTCGCGGCGAGACGCTGACCCATCTGCTGCGGCAGGTGGCCGACCGGACGCCCGACCCACTACCCGCCGACGTGCCGCGCGACCTCGGCATTCTGGCGCTGCGGGCGTTGGAGAAATCGCCCGCCGCGCGCCTCCCCTCCGCGGCCGAGTTCGCGGCCGAACTCGGCCGCTGGCGGGCTGGAGTCCCCATTCGCGCCCGCCCGGCCGGTCCGTTCGAGCGACTGCAAAGCTGGAGCCGGCGCAATCCCGCCCTGGCCGGCTTGAGCGCGCTGCTGCTCCTCGGCACCTTCGGGGGCGCCGCGGCCCTCTGGCAGGGAAATCGCGACTTGAGCCGCGCCCTGGCGCAGGCCCGCGCGGCCACGGCCGCCGAGCGGGCCGCCTTGCGCGAAGCGCTGGTCGCCCAAGCGCGCGGACTGCGGCGCAGCGGCCAGCAAGGGCAGAGTCTCGAGGCGCTCCGCCTGCTACAGCGGGCCGGCCCGGGCTCCGCGGAGGACCTGGCCTGGCGGGCCGAGGCGGCGGCGGCGCTGGCCCTGCCCGATGCCAGTTGGGAGGAACGCCACCAGCCGGTCTCGCTGCGCTCGTATCTTTCTACCGTCGGTCTTTCCGCCGATTTCACGCGCTATGCCTGCGCGGCCCCACGCGAGAGCAGTCAGCCGGGCGACGCGGTGCTGCGGGCGGTCGACGACGGCCGCATTGTGGCCACGCTGCCCAATCCAGGGGCGGCCGCTTGCGAGCATTTTCGCTTCTCACCCAGCGGCCTCTTCTTGCGGGTCATCCATGCCGACGGCGGCACTCAGCTTTGGGATTTGGTCACCCAAACGCCCCTCGGGCCGAACCTCCCAGCCGTCCGCGGGGCGCCGGCGATCACCGCGTTCGATGACGAGGACGGCTGGTACTGGCAACGCACCGATGGCTGGCTCGTGCGGCGCGGTCGCGATGGTTCAACCGCGAACGTCGCCGTCACCGAGGGTGCACTTTGGGTCGCGCCCCGTGGCGGCGGCAGCGTGATGGTCGGCTTCCCAGATCGGGTGGAGGCGCGCACGCAGACACTCATCGAGTGGCGCCTCCCATTGGCCTGCACCGCCACCGAGCCGGCGTGGACGGCCGACCGCTCCCGGCTGGCGGTGGCGGAGCGGGAGCGCAGCGAGGTGTGGGTCCTGAGCGCCGTTTCCGGCGCGGCGCTGGCTCGCCTCAGCGGACATTCCCAGCCGCCCAGCATGTTGGCCTTCCATCCGTCCGGCCGGATCCTGGCCACCCTCTCGTCCGACCGCAGCCTGCGCTGGTGGGACGCCAGCAGCGGGGAGCAGCTCTGGTTGGGCAGTGCGGCGCAACGCGCCCTCGCCTGGTCCCCGGACGGTAGGCGCCTGACGGCCTTCCGAACCCAGTTGCAGTTCGACGTACTCGCCGTCCGGCTGCCCGAAGTGTTGCGGGAGTTTCCGGCCTCCCGCCGCCTGGGTCCGGAGTACTTTGGCCTCGAGCTGGACGCCGCTCGTGCCTGGGCGGTGACCTGCGATCCAGGGCTCGTGCGAATCTGGAATCTCCGCGAGCGCACAGTGCGCGAGGTGCCCTGCGTTCCGGCGGGAGACCGCACCGCGTTTCCGGTCGATCCGCCAGGAACGGTGGTGACGAGCACCTCGAGCAGTGGGGTGCAGCGCCTGACGCCCGCCGGGCTCGCGGCGGAGTCGCTCGGCCCCGGTCTCGTCCTCGCGGCGGGGCCCGCCGGCAGCGGCTGGTTGGTGGCCACGCCGGGCGAGCGAAAGCTCTGGCTCTGGCCGGACGGCGATCCTGCGCGGGCCCGCCTGCTCCGGACTGGTGAAGGGTATTTCGCCGCGCGTTTCAGCCCGCAGCGCGACCAAGCGGCCCTGCTCGGGAATCAACGTCCCTTGATCGAGATCGTCGACCTGGCCAGACCGGACCTCCGACGAACCCTGGAGCCTGGCGCGCATGCCCAGGTGGATTGGTCACCCGACGGCAACCACCTGCTGATCGGAACTCCATCCGAGTATCGAGTCCTTCGCGTCGTCGACCTCACGGCGATCCAACGCTGGACCGCTACATTGACCGGCGAACCCTACGCGCGGGTGACGTGGTCGCCCGATGGCCGCTGGGTCGCCACCCAAAGCGGCGCCAACGAGGTCGAAATCCGCGCGACGTCGGACTGGAGGATTCGGCATCGGCTCGAAGCGCCCCCCTGGGTCGGCGCACTGCACGACCTCGCATTCTCGCCGGATGCCTCGCGCCTGCGGCTCTTTGCCGGCCTGCATCAGCTCTTCGAATGGGACCTCACGCTGCTCGATCTCGAACTCGCAGCGATCCCTACCCGCTGAGTCGCTTTGCCGCAAAAAGTCGCTGACTTACGCCGGCTTGGGCGCGCGACAGGCTCGCCGCTGCGCCGCGCTCGATCCGCCGTACGAAGGCGTCGAAGAGCCGTCCGGCTTCGCCGAAGAACTCGCTCGCCGTCGCGCCGAGCGCCCGCAAACACGAGCCGTGGCTGGACCACAACACCGCAGCCGCCGCGTAGCCACAAACTCGGAACTGGCTGCGCCACCAGAACCGCTTCCAACCCGTCCAGGGCGCTCCGGCCGCCTCGAGCCGGGCCCGCTGAAAGCGGAGATGGCCGGCCTCATCGCGCAGGATGAGGGAGCAGACGTCGTGCAGCGCCGGATCGCCCCCGTGGCGACGGAGCAGGCGGTAGTAGGCCGTGCTCGAAAGCTCCGTCAGCGTCAGGGCCTGCAGCTCGAAACGCACGCCCAACCAGCGCCGCACGAGCAGGAACAGGCTAAAGCTCCAATGCCCTTCGATCGGCCGCACGCCATAACGACGCAGCAGCCCGCCGAGGAGCCGCGAATGCTCCTTCTCCTCTTCGAACCAAAGGTCCACCACGCGTTCCAGGCCGGGCTGGCTGGTGCGATAGACGGAGGCATCGCACGCGATCAGCGCCGCCGGCCCGCCGCCGTCGCCCAGCTGAAATTCCGCCAGTGACTGCTCGAGCAGCGGTCGCGCGCTCGGATCCAGCTTCAGCGGCGCCGACCAGCGCGGCTCGGGACGGCCCAGGCGGTTGCGCGCAAACTCCGCCACCCAGAAATCCACGTCGAGTTCGTGAGGCATGCGGAAGCATCACTTTGTTTCACAAAGTTGTCAAACGAACGGGCGCATGTTCGCCTCTCGGTCATTTCGAAACGATGCGGAAAAGCCCCACCAGCGCGCAGCCCCCGATCGCGGCAAAGAGCAGCAGCCCGAGTTGGCTGGAAGCCTGCACGCCCGCGAATTGAAAGAGCTTGGGCCCGGCGAGCCCGCCTAGTCCACCGACCACGAGGTCGCCGAAAAAGCCGGCCACTCCGCCGCCCTTGATGGCCAGACCGACGAGGAATCCGGCGACCATCCCGATCGCCACCAGCGGAGCCCAGTCGGGGAGATGCATCGGGCACCATTCGACGTGCGGCGCGGCGCACAAGTCGGAAACCAAGCCAGGCACGGGGCCGCCGGCCGCGGGAGGGATTACTCTTCGCTGCGATACAGCCACCAGGCGCTGGCCAAGTCCTGCGCAATGTGGCCGAGCGATTTGTAGATGGTCACCTCCTGCGCATTGCGCCGGCCGCCGACCCGGCCGGCCAGGACCTCGCCGATTTCACCCGCGAGGTGTGCGTCATCCATCAGGCCGGCTTCCTTGGCGCGCAGAAATTCCGCACCCTGCCGCAGCACGCCCTCGCGGCTGTCGGCGAAGAAACGCGCGCGCACCACGAGATCGTGGTCGACCTCGACCGGACCGGCGTGGCTCGATCCCACCACATTGATGTGCGTTCCCGGCCGCACCCAGGCGCTCTGGAGAATCGGCTCGCTCGCGGAAGTGACGGTGCAAATGACGTCCGCTTCCGCTACGGCCTCCCGAGCGTCGGCGTGGGCCAGCACCGGCCGCGCGAGTTCCGCCGCGAGCCGGCGAGCGAGGTCCTGCGCCTTCGGCAGGGAGCGCCCCCAGAGCGCGATCTCCCGGATCGGACGCACCACCACCAGCGCCCGGGCGTGGGAGAGGGCCTGTTCGCCGCAGCCCAGAATGGCCAGTCGAGCCGCCTCCGGACGCGCCAGGGCGGCGGTGGCGACGGCGCTGGCGGCGCCGGTGCGGATGGCGGTGATCTCGCCCGCGTGCAGCAGGCAGACGGGTTCGCCGCTCTCGCCGTCGAAAAGCACCACCACGCCCTGATGCGACTGGCGCCCCCGCTCCGCATTGCCGTGGAAGACGCTGATCAACTTCGCCCCGAACGCTCCCTGCGCACTGAGCGCGCCAGGCATGACGCCGAACAGTCGACCGTCCGAAAGCGGCAGGATGGAGCGCAGCAACTGTCGGGTCTCGCCGGTCGAGAATGCCACCATGGCGTCGCGCACGAGGGCAATGCAGCACGGATAGGTCAGGCGCCGGGCAACTTCCGCGCGATCGATGAAACGCATGGCCGACGCTGGCCGGGCCGGTCCGCGACGCCAGCGCATTTCCGCTGGCGCTGACCGCTTGGTGGCCAAGGATGTGCGCCATGTCCGCCGCCTCGCTGCTTCCCCCGGTCCGGCCCATCGCGCTCGCCGAGATCGAAACCGCGTGCCAGCGCATCGCTCCCACCATCCTGCGCACACCGCTCGTCCGGCTGAACCTCGGGCCCGACGCGCCGGACATCCGGCTGAAGCTGGAGAATCTCCAGCCGACCAACGCCTACAAAATCCGGGGTGCCGTCAACGCGGTGCAGCAGTTGGGCGACGAGGCCCGCGCCCGCGGCGTGTGGACGATCAGTGCCGGGAATGCCGGCCAGGGCGTGGCCTACGCGGCCCGCGCGGCCGGCGTGCCGTGCAGCGTGGTGGTGATCGAGAACGCGCCCGCCACCAAGCTCGAGCGCATGCGCGCCCTCGGGGCCAGGCTGATCCCCGTGCCGTTCGACGTGGCTTGGGAAGCGCTGCAGGTGCACGCCTTCGACGGGGTGGAGGGCACGCTGGTGCATCCGTTCGACGACCATCATTTCATCGCCGGCCACGGCAGCATGGCGCTCGAGATCCTGGAGGACGCGCCCGACGTCCGCACCGTCCTGGCGGCCGCGGGCGGCGGCGGACTTCTGGCCGGTGTCGGCAGCGCCCTCAAGGCGCTGCGCCCCGACGTGCGTCTGCTCGGCGCCGAGCCCGAAACGGCGGCCCCGTTCGAGCTTTCGCTCCGCCGCGGCGAACCGAGTGAGTTCGCCGGCTGGAAGGCCTCCTTCGTCGACGGCGCGGGCGGCCGCAGCGTCATGCCGCGCATGTGGGAACGCGTGCGTCCGCTGCTCGACGGCTCGGTCGTGGTCAGCCTCGACGAAACCCGGCGGGCCATGCGTCTGCTGGCTGAGAAGGCGCGCGTGATCGCCGAAGGTGCCGGCTGCCTCTCGGTGGCGGCGGCCTTGAGCGGTCGGGCCGGAGAGGGCCCGTTCGTCTGCGTCGTCTCCGGCGGGAACATCGACCTGGCGAAGTTCGCCGAGTTGATCGCCGCGGCCTAGTCGAGCGCGACCCGCCTGCGCGGGGCCTCGGCTGAAAGTGGCCGGGCGGTGACGCCGACGCGGCGAACCGACCATTGCCCGGCGACGTTTTTCGGACGACGCATGCCGTCTATGGCTGAGATCGCCGAAAGACCCACGACGGCCGGAGCGCGCGCGTTCCTCATTGGAGCGCACGTCGGAGCCGACACCGCGCGCGAAGGCGAGTCGCTGCTGCAGGAACTGTCCGAACTCGTATGGACGCTCGGCCTGCCCATCGTGGGCGAGCGGCTCGTCAAAGTGGCGAAACCCCAGGCGAGCTATTGGATCGGCTCCGGGAAGGCGGAACAGCTCATCGCCGAGGCGAAAGAGGCCGGCGCGCAGGTCATCGTCTTCGACAACGAGCTGACGCCCGGACAGCAGCGCAATTGGGAGCAACTGTCCGGCCTGGCGGTGATCGACCGGGAGGAGGTCATTCTCGACATCTTCGCCGGCCGCGCCCAGACCCGGGAAGCCCGCCTGCAGATCGAGCTGGCCCGGGCCGAGTATTCGCTCCCGCGCCTGGCGCGGGCCTGGGGCCATCTCAACCGACAGCAGGGCGGCGGCCTCGGCGGCAAGGGCGAGGGCGAGTCGCAGCTCGAAATCGACCGCCGCCTCACGCGCCGGCGGATCGAGAAACTGCGCGAGGAACTCGAGGAGGTCCGCGCCCAGCGGGCCACGCAGCGCAAGCGCCGCCAGCGCATTCCCCTGCCCCGCGCCTCGATCGTCGGCTACACCAACGCCGGCAAATCCTCGCTGCTCAAAAAGCTGACCGGGGCCGACGTGCTGGTGGAGGACAAGCTCTTCGCCACGCTCGATCCTACCACCCGGCGGGTGGAGGTCCCCAGCGGCCAGACGCTGCTGCTGACCGACACGGTGGGCTTCGTCCGGCGGCTGCCGACGCGCCTGGTGGAAGCATTCAAAGCCACCCTCGAAGAGGCGATGTTGGCCGAGTTTCTCGTCCACGTGCTCGATGCGAGCGACCCCGAGATCTTCGAATTTCATCGCACGACCATGAGCGTGCTGGAGGAACTCGGCGCGCACGAGAAGCCGATCCTGACCGTCCTCAACAAGGTGGACTTGCTGCCCGATGCCGACGCCCGGGCGCCGCTGCAGCGCCATTTCCCAGACCCGATCTTCATCTCCACGAAGACCGGCGAAGGCCTCGACGAGCTGCTGCACCGCTGCGGCGGATTGTTGGCGGACCGGCCGCTGGTGCTCGAACTCCTCCTGCCGCACGAGCGGGGCGATCTGCTGGCGCTGGCGCATCGCGCTGGCCGCGTGCAATCCAGC
Organism: Verrucomicrobiota bacterium; assembly: GCA_018240025.1. Classification (GTDB taxonomy): domain Bacteria; phylum Verrucomicrobiota; class Verrucomicrobiia; order Chthoniobacterales; family SZAS-18; genus SZAS-18. The sequence continues at coordinate 175,516 of JAFEGM010000032.1, read as the reverse complement.
GAGGTACGAGACGACGGCACGCATCTCATCGCGGTGCTGCCGCCGCGCGTGGCCGAGCAGTTGAAGCCCTACGTGCAGCCCACGCCGGAGATCAGCGAACTCGAAGAGGAAACGGAACGCGTGTCCGGGTAAGAGGGCCAAGGTCCGGAGAGCCAAGGTCCGGGCGAGGTAGGACAATGCCCGGTGAGTCGGACGGTTCGCTGACGGCGAACTTGTGGCATGCAAGGCGTCGCCCCCCCACGCCCTCGGCTCGCCGACCGGTTACGTACCATCCTCGTGCCGACCGACTTCTCGCCCGCCGCCGGTCATGCCCGGCGCTGCGCCGAACAGATCGCGACGCAAATCCAGGCACAGATCGTCCTCCTGCACGTCTTCGACGACGCCGACTACCTCGTCGGGGCCGCCGTTGGGCTGCAGGCGACCCCCCCGCAGCTGGAGGCGTATCGCAGCGCCGTCTATCGCGAGGCGGAGGAGGAACTGCGCGCGGTCGCCGCCAGCCTCCGGCGGGGCGGATTCGGCGTCGAAGCCGTCATCAGCGAAGGCCCGAGCGCGTGCCGCATCACCCAGGCCGCGGCCGAGTACCACGCCGATCTGGTGGTGATCGCCACGCACGGCCGCACCGGCGGGCGGGCCGGAGCGATGGGCGCCGTCACCGAGCAGGTGGCGCGCTACGCACCGTGTCCGGTGCTGGTGGTGCAGCCTCCGCAGCAGTTGTCGCCGCTCGGCCCCGGTGTGCGTGGAATGGCCGCTCCTCCGCTCGGCTTGCATCATCTCCTCGTGGCCACCGACTTCTCGCCGAGTGCTCAGCTGGCCGTCGAGGTCGGCGGTGAGATCGCCCTCGAGGCGACCGCGGAGATGACCCTCCTGCACGTCATGTTGCCGCAGGAATACGCCGTCGGCCGCCCGGATTTCGGGCCGCACGGCACCGGGGTGGAAACGCTCTACGAGAACATCCGCGACGCTGCCGCCAAGGTCGTGGAGGACGCCTGCGTCAGCTGGGAGGCCGCGGGAGTGCGCGCCGAGCCGCTGGTCCTGCGGGGCCTGGCGGCCGACCGCATCGTGGAGGCGGCCCGCGCCGCCGGCGTCGGTCTCATTGTCCTCGCGGCGCAGGGAACTTCGGCCTGGAACCTCGCGTTGCTCGGATCGACCGCCCAGCGGGTGCTGCACGCCGCGCCGTGTTCGGTCCTCATCGTCCGCCCGCCGGTCGATCGCAAGGTGGCCGAGGAACCGCCCGCCTGAGGCCGCGGCGACACAATCCGACCGCAACCTCGGCCAACCGGCGGTGAGACGGTGACCAATTCCGAAGGAAGTTCTCCTGTCCCCCTCCACCACCATGACCACTGAAGCCGCGCCCCCCACCACCGCCGCCACCCCTCAGCCGGCCGCCGGCCAGGCCATCCGGCTGCAGCACATTCTCGCGCCCATCGATTTCTCGGACAATGGGCGCAAGACGCTGCGCTACGCCTTGCGCCTGGCGGAACTGAGCGGTGCCGAGGTGACCATTCTCCACGTCGTCGAACTGCCGACGGATGCCTACAGCTGGGTCGAGAGCTCGGGCGGCTTCATCGCCGGCGAAGACATCGAGCGCTTCTATGCCGACGCCCGCCGCCAGGCCGCCGAGGAGGTGGCCAAGGTGGAGACGGAACTGCCGCCGCACCGCTGCCGTCTGGAGACGGTCCTGCGCACCGGCCAGCCGCGCGACCAGATCATCAAGGCCGCGCGCGAGCTGCCGGCCGATCTGGTGGTCATCGGCACGCACGGCTACACCGGGCTCAAGCGCCTCATCCTCGGCAGCACCGCCGAGGGCGTGGTGCGCTATGCGCCCTGTCCGGTGCTGGTGGTGCGCGAGCAGGAGCGCGACTTCGTGGAGTGAGCGTCAGCGCCGGCCGGGCGTGAGGAGAAATGCGCGGTGCAGGGTTCGAACCTGCGACTTCTTGCGTGTGAAGCAAGCGCTCTACCACTGAGCTAACCGCGCGAGCAGAGCAGGATAGGTAAGCGGTTTTTGGGGGCTGTCCAGCGCGAGATGCGAGCGAGCGGATTCCACTCACGAATCGACCCCGGTCGGTGCGATTAACTTGACCCGCCCGTGACTCCCGCGAAAACAGACTGCCTGCCGCAGGGGGCTAGGCGCACTGCGCTGCGCCCGGCTCTCGGTGCCTCCCCATGATCTCACTCGAAAGCGTCCACGCTGCCTTTCAGGAACTGCCGCTTTGGCAGCGGATCGTGGGCTTCGGTGGCGTCGTCTTCGTCACCTACCTGATCCTGCTGGTGACCGGTCGGGCGTTGAAGCGCCGACTGCACCTGCAGTTGGGCCTGAGCTACCAGGTCGCGGCCGCGAGCCTGGGGCTCTACGGAGCCATCGTGCTCCTCGCGCCGGCTCTCCCCGGCCGCCGCGAGTCGGCCGCACTCGCCATCCTCTGCGGCGTGCACGCCCTGCTGCCGGTGGTGACGTTCGGGCTGCTGCCGTGGTTCTTCGAGACCAAGCGCCACCAGCCCATGCCGCGCTTCCTGCGCGAGGTGGTCTCGCTCCTGGCCTTCGTGACCACGGTGCTGCTGGTCCTGCAGATCGACTACGACGTGCAGGTTCCAGGCCTGATCGCCGGTTCGGGCATCGTGGCCATCGCCATCGGCTTCGCCGCCCAGAACGTGCTCGGCAACATCCTCTCGGGGATCACGCTCTACATCAGCCGGCCTTTCCACGTGCACGACTGGGTGCTGATCGAGCACCAGCACGTGCAGGTGGTGGAGATCAATTGGCGCTCTACCCGCTTCCGCACGCTCGACAACATCGTGCTCGACGTCCCGAACTCGAAGATCACGAGCGAGACGATCACCAACTTCTCCGGTCACGAGCGGCACGGGCATCAGCTTTCGCGACCGCATGCGCTCCGGATCGAGGTGGGCGTCGATTACGCCGCACCGCCCAACCGAGTGCGCGAGGTGCTGCGCGCGGCCGCGGCGGCGGTGGAGGACGTGCTGGCCAAGCCGGAGCCGGATGTGTTTCTCAAGAACTTCGGGGACTCGGCGGTGCTCTACGAGGTGCGGTATTGGATCATCAACCACCACCGCCACCTGCAGATCGCCGACGGCGTGCGCACCAACATCTGGTACGCCCTGCGCCGGGCCGAGATCGGCATCCCCTTCCCCATCCGCACGGTGCAGCTGGCCCCGCGTCCGCGCACCGACGGCCGACGCCATGGCGCCCGCCACGAGGAGCTGCGGGCGCGCCTGCAGTCACAGCCGGTGTTCCAGGTGCTCGATACGGAACATCTCGACCATTTGCTGGAGAAATGCCCCACCCGGACCTTCGGCCGCGGGGAGCGCATCATCGTGGAGCAGGCGCCGGGCGATTCCATGTTCGTGCTCGTCAGCGGGGTCGCGAGCGTCCTGGTCCGGGGCGCAGGCGGCGAGTCCAGCGAAGTGGCGCGGCTGCGCGCCGGCGACTGCTTCGGCGAGATGTCGCTGCTGACCGGCGAGCCGCGCAGCGCCACGGTGCAGGCGAGCGAAGATTGCGAGGTGCTGGAGATCACCAAGAAGGTCTTCGCCAGCCTTCTGAGCCGCGAAGAGAGCCTGGTGCAGCGGCTTTCCGACCTGCTGGCGCGACGGCGGCTCGAAACCGAGGGACACGCGCAGCGCACGGTCAATGGCCATGCTCCGGTCGATCCGGCGCGGCACAGCAGCTATCAGGAGAACTTCCTCACGCGGTTGCGTGCGTTCTTCGAGCTGTGAAGAAGAGGAAGCGCGACGTTGCGCGAACAGGGAGATTGGATAACGGACCCCGCGCCGCTGCTGGCGCGGCCCCTCCTCTCCATGTCCGGTCACGACGTCCTCATTCGCGAAATTTCGGTCTGCATCGGCTTTGCCTGGGCGCTCGGCGTCGTGGCGCAGATCGCCCGCCAGCCGGTCATCCTGGCCTATCTCGCCGGCGGTTTCCTCATCGGCCCGGCTGCGCTGGCCTGGGTCGAGAACCCGGACTCCATCGCCACGATCTCAGCCTTAGGCTTAATATTTCTGCTCTTCATGATCGGGTTGGAGATCGATCTGAAAAAGATCCTCTCCGCCGGTAAATCGATCCTGGTCACCGCGGGCGTGCAGATCGGCGTTGGCGTGGCCATCGGCATCATCTTCTTCCTGCTGCTGGGCTTCTCGCTGGGTAAGGCGGGCAACTGGGATGCGCTCTATCTAGGCATAGGCGCTGCCCTCAGCAGCACGGTCATCATCGTCAAGGTGCTGTACGAGAAGCGCGAGCTCGATACGCTCGCCGGCCGCATCACCCTCGGCGTGCTGGTGCTGCAGGATCTTGCCGCCATCCTTTTCCTGGCCATTCAGCCGAGCCTGAACAATCTCAACCCGCTGGTGCTGCTGCTCTCGCTCACCCGCGTAGCCGTGCTGGTCTCGGTCTCGCTGCTGGTCTCGCGCTACGTGCTGCCGGCCATCTTCAAGAGCGTGGCCCGCCTGCCCGAGCTGGTGCTGGTCGGCGCGCTGGCCTGGTGCTTCATGGTCGGCGAGTTTGCCTCGCGGCTGCATTTGTCCCGCGAGATGGGCGCGCTGGTCGCGGGCGTCTCGCTCTCCACCTTCCCCTACGCGCTCGACGTCACGGCCAAGGTCACCAGCCTGCGCGATTTCTTCGTCACGCTCTTCTTCGTGGGTCTGGGCATGACCATCCCGATGCCCACCCTCTCGCTGGCCAAGTGGGCGCTGATCGTCTCGCTCTTCGTGGTGGCGAGCCGTTTCATCACGACCTTCACGCCGCTCTACCTGATGCGTTCGGGGCTACGCATGAGTTTCCTGCCTTCGCTCAATCTGGCGCAGCTGAGCGAGTTCTCGCTCGTGGTCCTCGCGCTGGGCGCCAAGGAAGGCCACGTCAGCGCGGAGATTACCGGTTCGGTCTCGCTCGCCTTCGCCGCGTTGGCGGCGATTTCGAGCCTCGCGATCGCCAAGTCCGACAGCATCGTGCGCGGGACCATCCCGCTGCTGAAAAAAGCCGGCCTGCGCGACCTCGATGCCGGCGAGCACAGCCCCGGCGAAGGCCACTCGCACGGCGGCGCGCACAAGGTCGTGCTGCTCGGCTTCTTCCGCACCGCCAGCTCGCTGGTCGAGGAACTGGTCCGCACCCATCCCGAACTGCGCGAGGAAATCGCGGTGGTCGATTTCAACCCGCACGTCCACGCGGAGCTCAAGCGGCGCGACATCCATGTGACCTACGGCGACATCAGCCAGCGCGAAACTCTCGCGCACGCCGGGATCGCGAATGCCGAGGTCATCGTCTGCACCATTCCCGACAGCCTGCTCAAAGGCACCACCAACGAGAAGCTCGTCCGGCAGGTGCGGGCCTTGAACCCGACGGCCAAGATTCTCGTGTCGGCCGAGCAGCTGAGCGAATACGTCCATCTGCGTCTGGCCGGGGCCGACTACGTCAGCTACGGGCGACTGGGCGAAGCCTCCGACCTGACCGTGGCCATCCGCGCCGCGCTGGATTCGCTCCTCGACGAAAAGCGCCATGCGCTCGAGGTGCGGCTGCGCGAGCGCGCCGAGGTCATGCCCTGAGAGAACAACTCGCCCTTCCCCGCCTCCCGTGAAGCCCAATCTGCTCTGCGTCTATTGCTCCTCGAGCGACCGGCTCGACCGCAAATACTACGCCGCCGCCGAGGAGCTCGGCCGCGAACTCGTACAGCGCGGCTGGGGGCTCGTCTACGGCGGCGGCAACACCGGCCTGATGGGTGCGGTGGCGCGCGAAACCAAGACTGCCGGCGGTCGCGTGGTCGGTGTCATTCCCGAGTTCATGAAGTCGCTCGAGCTGGCCTTCGACGAGGCCGACGAACTCGTGACGGTCGTCACCATGCGCGAGCGGAAGCTCCTCATGGAGACCCGCGCCGATGCCTTCGTGGCCCTGCCCGGCGGCTTCGGCACGCTGGAGGAAATCATGGAAATCCTGACGCTGCGCCAGCTCGAGGTGGTGCAGAAGCCATGCGTTTTCCTGAATCAGGACGGATTCTACGACGATCTCATCCGCCTGTTCGAGCGCATGCTGGCCGACCGCTTTTTCAAGCCTTCGAACATGCAGCTCTTCCGCGTCGCCCGCACCGTGCCGGAGATCTTCGAGCAGATCGAAGCCGCCAGAGACGTGCCGGTCGAATCCAAGTGGTTCGAGACGAAATAGGGTCCACGGCGGAGCGGCGGCGGCCACTCACTCCGCGCGCTCGACCTGCGCCCGCCATAGTTTTTCACGAATGTCGTAGCCGGCCGGATCGCGACGTCCTCGCGTGGCCACGAAAGGGCTAGGGGGCCAAAGCCCCAGATTACCAACTCTGGGTCACTCTGGCCTTTTGGCCTTTTTGTAACTGCCGGCGAAGCCTGCCTCTGCCGGCCCTAGCTCGGCAGTCCGACCTCGAAGGGAGCGGCAGTCTTCGCGCGCACCTCTTCGAGCGTCACGCCAGGGTGCAGCTCCTTGAGGACCAAGCCGCCACCGGACTTCACCTCGAAGACGCACAGGTCGGTGATGATGAGGCTGACCACGCCCTTGCCCGTGATCGGCAGGGTGCAGTTGGTCAGGATCTTGGAGCTGCCGTCCTTGGCGGTGTGCTCCATGACCGCGACTACGCGCTTCACGCCAGCCACCAGATCCATCGCGCCGCCGGGACCCTTCACCATCTTGCCTGGCACCATCCAGTTGGCGATGTCGCCGTTATCCGCCACTTCCAGCGCGCCGAGAATCGAGAGATCGATGTGCCCGCCGCGGATCATGCCGAAGGAATCGGCGCTCGAGAAAAAGGCCGAGCCCGGCAGCGTGGTGATGGTCTGCTTGCCCGCATTGATCAGGTCGGGGTCGACCGCGTCGTCGGTCGGAAACGGCCCGATCCCGAGTAGACCGTTCTCCGACTGCAGCGTGACCTTCATGCCTGCCGGGATGAAGTTTGCCACCAGCGTCGGGATGCCGATGCCGAGATTGACGTAGTAACCGTCGCGCAGCTCCTGCGCGGCGCGACGGGCCATGAGCTCGCGGATCGGCGTTTCCTTCTTGGAAACGGCCGCGCCCTGCACGGTGCGAAACTCGATCCGCTTCTCGTACTTCGCGCCCTGGATGATGCGGTCGACAAAAATGCCCGGGGTATGGATCTGGTCCGGATCGAGTTCGCCGACCTCGACCAGTTCCTCCACCTCGGCCACGCAGACGTCGGCGCAGGTGGCGATCATTGGATTGAAATTCCGCGCCGTCTTCCGGTAGACGAGGTTGCCGGATTTATCGCCCTTCCAGGCCTTCACGATGGCCACATCGGCCCGGATGGCCGGCTCGAGCACGTATTCGCGGCCGCCGAAGCTCTTCGTCTCCTTGCCCTCAGCCAGCTTCGTGCCGAAGGCCGTGCGCGTGTAGAAGCCCGGAATGCCGGCTCCGCCCGCGCGCAGCCGCTCGGCCAGCGTGCCCTGCGGGATGAGCTCCAACTCGAGCTCCCCCGCCAGCACCTGCCGCTCGAACTCCTTGTTCTCGCCCACGTAGGAGGCCATGACCTTCTTCACCTGCCGCGTCTTGAGCAGCACGCCCATGCCGAAGTCGTCCACGCCGGCATTGTTGCCGACGATGGTCAGTCCGGTCGTGCCGCTGTCGCGCAGCGCCGCGATGAGGTTTTCGGGAATGCCGCAAAGGCCGAAGCCGCCCGCGGCAACCGTCATGTGGTCGTGGAGGAGTCCGGCCAGGGCGCTGGCCGCGTCAGGGTAGTGCTTGCTCATGGGGAAGGAATCCGCACTCACCGAGTGCGGCAGGGTTCAGGGGAGGGAGAGACGAAGAATCGGGGGGAGGTCGCGCAGGAAGAGAGACGTCTGGGTTCAACCTTCAAGCACCCGACTCAATCGTCGCTCTTCGTTCGCCCTTCAATCCCCGTACCCGTGCGGATGCTTCTGATGCCAGGCCCAGGCGCTGGCGATGATCGCATCCAGCTTTTGGAAGCGCGGCTTCCAGCCGAGTTCGGCTTCGATCTTGGCGGAGCCAGCGATGAGTCGCGGCGGATCGCCCGGGCGACGCGGCTTGACCACGGCGGGAATGGGATGGCCGGTGATGCGCCGGCAGCATTCGATGACCTCGAAGACCGAGTTGCCGCCGCCGGTGCCGAGATTGTAGAACGCGCTTTCCTTTCGCGTCAGGGCGAGGAGATGCGCCTCGGCCAGGTCGATGATGTGGATGTAGTCGCGGATGCAGCTGCCGTCGGGCGTCTCGTAATCCCCGCCGAAGACGTCGACCGACTCCCGCTGCCCGAGCGCGACCTTGAGCACGTTCGGAATGAGGTGCGTTTCGATCCGATGGTCCTCGCCGTAGGTCTCGCCCGCGCCGGCTGCGTTGAAGTAGCGCAGCGAGACGAAGACGATGCCGTGCAGTCGGTCGTACCAGCGCAGAATGTCCTCGAACATCAGCTTCGACTGGCCGTACGGATTGATCGGTCGCTGCGGCACCGACTCGTCGATCGGCACCCGCTCCGGCACGCCGAAGGTGGCGCAGGTGGACGAGAAGACGAAGCGCTTCACGCCGGCTGTGACCATGGCGTCGAGCAGGTTGAGACCGCCCCGCACGTTGTTGTTGAAGTATTTCGAAGGATTGACCATCGACTCCCCGACCAGCGCATTGGCCGCGAAGTGCATGACCGCATCCGGCCGCTCCGCCTGCATGGCCGCGCTGATGCAGCCCGCGTCCTGCAGGTCGCCGACGATCAGCTTCGCCTGCGGATGCACCGCCGCCCGGTGCCCCTCGGTGAGATTGTCGAAGACGACCACCTCATCGCCGCGGCGAATGAGCTGGTCCACGCAGTTGCTGCCGATGTAGCCGGCCCCGCCGGTGACGAAGATCTTCATGGGAGAATAGGCAGTCCGCAGATTTCGGCCGGATTCAACGGACAATTTTCGCCGGAGCGTGTCCGGGGCCGCCACTCCCACTCCCACTCCCACTCCTACTCCCACTCCCACTCCTACTCCTACTCTCGCCCCCGCTCCCCCGATTCCCGCCGCGGCGGCAGCAAGCTGCCTCGATGAAAGCGGCGGCAAGCCGCACGCACTCCACGGCCTTCGGCTCCCCTCCTCCTCCGCTCCTCCGCTCCTCCTCAGCTCCCCCGCTCCCCGCCGCCACCTCCCGCGTGACAGAGCCCGCGCCCTATGGCTCAGTCCCGCTCCCATGAAGAAATCCTTCCTTGCTCTCTTCCTCGGCGCCGGACTCGGCGCGCTGTCGACTTTCGCACAGGACAAGCCGGCCGCGCCGCCGCCCGCGGCCAAGGAGGCGCCGGCCGCCGCGCCCGCCACAGCCGACCTGACCAATCCGTCGAAGCTGACCGAAACTGCGCCCGAATCGTATAAGGTACGCTTCGACACGACGAAGGGCGCGATCGTACTCGAGATCACCCGCGCCAACGCTCCGCAGGGGGCCGACCGCTTCTTCAACCTCGTGAAGGCGGGCTACTTCACGGACATCGCCTTCTTCCGCGTCATCCCGGGCTTCATGGCCCAGTTCGGCATTCACGGCGATCCGAAGCTCAACGCGATCTGGCGCAACGCCCGCATCACGGACGACCCGGTCAAGAGCAGCAACGCCCGCGGCGCCATCACCTTCGCGACTTCCGGCCCCAACTCGCGCACCACGCAGCTGTTCATCAATCTGGTCGACAACGCCCGCCTCGACGGCATGGGCTTCGCTTCCTTCGGCAAGGTGGTCGAAGGCCTCGACGTGCTGGACAAACTCAACGGCGAATACGGCGAGGGCGCCCCGAGCGGCAACGGGCCCTTCCAGGGCAAGGTCCAGACCGAGGGGAATGCCTACCTGAAAAAGGACTTCCCGAACCTCGACTACATCAAGTCGGCCACGGTGCTGCCCTGAGCGCGCATCAGCTCCGACCGAGGGTCTCCCCACCACGCCCGGCGCGCCCCGCGAGCCGGGCGTTTTTGTTGGCGGCCAAGCGAAGCCGGCTGCGGTGGACGGTGGACGCGCGACAACGCTGCTCCGGCAGGAGCCTAACCCGCGCGTCCGCTCGTCCAGCGAATCCCCAGCTAGCGCCCTACCTTGCCTCGCTATCCGGTTCGCTCGACGAAGCTCTCCGCCCGAGGAGAACAGCCACAGCGAGTGCCCCCAGGCAGTTCAAGAAGGAAACCGAAAACGGCACCTTCCCGTCGTAGCAGGCATACGCCATTTCTCCGGCGTAGTATACCGACGCGAAAGCTAAAAACCAGAGCGCCCAACGCTTCCTGAACGCGACTCCGATACCGAGGAGCAGGATGGCACCGGCTACCAGCGGAGCCCTCACGGGATGAAAGCGACCCGCAGTGTCGCGTAGGATCATCGTTCCAAGAATCAATCCCAGGCTCGCGATGAAAGCGCCGACAAATCGCAAAACGGAGGACATTGGGCGTGTGGTTATCTTTCCAGCGCGCCGTTGCCAAGACCTTGTGGTCGGCGGCCGCAGCGTTTGGTCGCCGCATTCCGCCTGCATGCTGAGCTGGTGCGCTCCGCCCAACGGGCCTGCTACGATCAGCCTGGGCAGCGGGCATCGCCGCCAGTCCTCCCCGTCCCTCCGTCCTAAATTTCCGCCCTCTCCGACCCTCTCAGCGCTGCAAACCGTGCCATGGCGTAAAACAGCCTTCGAGCCGCCCTCTTTTGGGTAATTTGGGCCTCATTTTCCCGCCATTCCCGAATTGCGCAACCCGCGCGGTCGGGTTGGTTCATGGATGGTCTTCCTCCGTCCCCCCGGCTTGCTGGCCGCACTCGTCGCCAGTCTCTTCCTTGTCCCACTCGCTTCCGCGCAAAAACCCGGCGCGCTTTGGAAGGATGTGAACGAGGCGGAGATGTTGGCGCGTCTCACGCCCGAGCGCGCGGCCACCGCCAAGCGCGACATCGTGCCGCAGGTTTATCGAACGGTGCAGCTCGACCTCGCCGGGATGAACGCGGTGCTGCGCGCCGCGCCGCGCGAGTTCACCGGGCCCATGCAGACGTTGGGCGTGGAGATCGTCCTCCCGCAGCCCTACGGCGGCAGCAGCCGCTTCTGGGTGATGGAGTCGCCCATCATGGAGAGCGAACTGGCGGAGAAGTATCCGCAGTTCAAGACTTACGTGGCTCAGGGGATCGATGACGGCACGGCGACGGCCCGCATCGACGTCACCACGAAGGGCTTCCGCGCCATCGTGCTCTCCGCCCGCGGGCAGTACTACATCGACCCCTATTGGAGCGACGACACCTCGACCTACATCTCGTATTACAAGCGCAACTTCACCGCCAACCGGGATTGGACCTGCCTGGTGCACGAGCGGAAGGTCGATCGCGCCATCCTCGAAGGCACTTCCACGCCGACACCGAACGCCACCGGCACGCAGCTGCGGACCTACCGTCTGGCCGTCGGCGCCACCGCCGAATACACGGCCGCGGTCTCCGGGACCAATCCGGGCACGGTGCTGCAGGCGCTGGCTTCCATGATCACCACGGTCAACCGCGTCAGCGCCGTCTACGAGCGCGATGTGGCCGTCCGCCTCGTGCTGGTCAACAACACCGACTCTCTCATCTTCACAGATAGCGCGACGGACGGGTACACGAACGGCAGCGGCACCACGCTGTTGAGCGAGAATCAGACGAAGTGCGACACCGTCATCGGCAACGCCAACTACGACATCGGCCACGTCTTCAGTACCGGCGGCGGCGGCGTCGCCAGCCTCGGCGTCGTCTGCGCGACCGGCTCGAAGGCGCGCGGCGTGACCGGACGCTCGAATCCGACGCAGGATCCCTATGACATCGACTACGTGGCGCACGAGATGGGTCACCAGTTCGGCGGCAACCATCCGTTCAACGGCACCACCGGCTCGTGCTCGGGCGGCAATCGCAACGCCACCACCGCCTACGAGCCCGGCAGCGGTACGACCATCATGGCCTACGCGGGCATCTGCAGCCCGCAGGATCTGGCGGCGAACAGCGACGACTACTTCCACATCATCAGCTACAACGAGATCACCGCGCTGGTGGCCGGCTCGGCCAGCTGCCGCGTGCTCACCAACACCGGCAACTCCGTGCCCGTGATTGCGGCGCTGACCAACCGCACCATCCCGAGCCAGACACCGTTCGCACTCACCGCCAGCGCGACCGATGCCGACAACGACACGCTGACCTATTGCTGGGAGCAGTTCGACCGCGGCGCGGCCCAGGATCCGACCGCCAACCCGCGCGACAACGGCGCTTCGCCGATCTTCCGCTCGTTCGATCCCTCGCCGAGTCCGACCCGCATCTTCCCCTCGCTCACCTACATCCTGAACAATGCCAACGTGCCGCCGGCGACGGTCAACACGTTCGCCACGGGCGAGTTCCTCCCGACCACCAGCCGCACGATGAACTTCCGCGTCACCGTGCGTGACAACCGCGCCGGCGGCGGCGGCGTCGAGGTTGGTTCGATGACCGTGACCTCGGTCGCGGCGGCCGGTCCCTTCGCCATCACCTCTCAGAACACCGCTGCCACTCTCGCGGGCGGCAGCACGCAGACCGTGACCTGGAACGTAGCCGGCACCACGGCGAACGGGATCAACTGCGCCAACGTCAACATCCTGCTCTCGACCGACGGCGGCCTGACTTTCCCCTTCACGCTCGCCTCGAATGTGCCCAACAACGGCAGCGCCTCGGTCACGATCCCGAACGTCGCGCAGGTCGCGACCACGCAGGGCCGCATCAAGGTCGAGGCCGTCGGCAACATCTTCTTCGACCTCAACGACGCCAACCTGACCATCACCAGCACCAACGCGGCGCCGACGCTGACGCTCAACGGCTCGCCCAACGTGACGGTCCAGCGCGGCTCGGCCAGCGCGGTCACGCAGGTCGTCGGCACGGCCAGCGACGCCAACGGCAACCCGCTCTCGGTCTCGCTCGCCAACGTCCCAGCCGACGCCACGGTCACGGCCAGCATCAACGCCGGCACCATTTCGCTCACCGCGCAGACGAACTGCAGCATCGTCACGACCTACACCACGCGGACGTATCCGATGACCCTGATCGTGACCGATAGCATCGGCTCGACCACGACCGGCACGGTCAATCTCGTGGTGCAGCCGAACCCGGCCCCGACCATCGGCACTTACACCAATGTCAGCGTGGCCCGCGGCAATACCGCCCAGGTGACGCCCAGCGCGGCGCCGGCCGATGCCAACGGCAACCTCGCACCGACGCCGGTGACGGTCACCCCCACCACCCTGCCGGGCGGCGGCACGGTTTCGGTCAATGCCGCCGGCGTCGTTAGCGTCTCGCCCGGCGCAGCGGCCACGCTCGGGGCCACGACCATTCGCGTGACCGTGCTCGACATCTGCGGCGCCGCCCAGGTCCGCACCTTCGTCGCCACGGTGCAGGCTTCGGCCAATCCGCTGCTCGTGGCCGGCACCGCCGGAGCACCGACGGCGGAAAGCTGTGCGCCGTCGAACAGCGCGGTCGATCCCGGCGAGATCGTGACCATCGACCTGCCCGTGATCAACAACGGCTCCGGCTCGACCACGGCAGCGTTGGTCGGCACCCTCCAGACCAGCGGCGGCGTCACGCCGGTCGGCGGCAACACGCAGACCTACGGCGTCATCGGTTCCGGCGCGACGGTCTCCCGGCCCTTCATGTTCCAGGCCACCGGGACCTGCGGCGGCACCATCACCGCGTCCGTGCAGTTGCAGGACGGTGCGACCAGCTACGGGACGGTGACCTATGTGATCACCCTCGGCGCCGTCCAGCAGACCACCACCACGCTGCAGAACTTCGACAGCGTGACGGCGCCCGCGCTGCCCAGCGGCTGGGTCTCGGCGGTGGCCTCGGGCACGATCACGAATTGGACCACCTCCACGACCACGCCGGACACGGCTCCCAACGCCGTCTTCGCCACGCCGGTCACGACCGTGGCCGACCTCAGCCTGACCTCGCCGAGCACGGCCATTCCGGCCGGCGCAGCCCAGGTGCAGTTCAAGCATCGCTGGGTCTTCGAGACCGATGCCAACGGCAGCTACGACGGCGGCGTGCTCGAGATCTCGGTGGCGGGCGGAGCGTTCACCGACATCGTCACCGCCGGCGGCAGCTTCGTCTCGGGCGGATACACGGCCACCATCGCCGGCGGCTCGGGCAATCCGCTCGCCGGGCGCTCGGCCTGGACGGGCAGCGCCAACACGGCCTACACGACGACCCTGGCCAACCTGCCGGCCTCGGCCAGTGGACAGAACGTGCAGCTGCGCTGGCGCCTGGCGACCGACAGTTCGGTCGTTCCCACGGGGACGGTTTGGCGCATCGACACGATCCAGCTGATCACCAGCTCGCGCACCTGCACCACCTGCTCGGCCGCGCCGATCATCACCAGCGCCACACCGCCTTCGCCGCTGACGGTCGGCACGGCCTACAGCCACACGTTCACCGCCACGGGCTCGCCCGCGCCGACCTTCTCGGTCTTCGCCGGCACGCTGCCGAACGGCATCACGCTGACCTCCGGCGGCCTGCTCTCGGGCACGCCGACCTCGGCTGGCACAGGTTCCTTCCCGAACATCACGGTCCGGGCGAGCAATACGGGCGGCAACGCCGACCAGACGTTCTCGCTGGCCGTGCGTACCTCGGCCTCGAACTACCTCAGCAGCTTCGGCCTGAGCGGAGGCAATGCCGCCGTCACGGCCGATCCGAACGGCGACGGCGTCTTCAACCTGCTGGCCTACGCGCTCGGGCTGAGCCCGGTCGCGCCAAGTGCCAATCTGCTGCCGACCGCGGCCATCAAGTCCTATGCCGGCGTGCCCTACGTCTACATCACGTTCAATCGCTCCAGCGTCGCGACGGACCTGACTTATGTGGTGCAGTCTTCGCCCGACCTGCAGACGTGGACGACCATCGCCACCAGCTCCGGCGGCGCGACCACGAGCGGCCCCGGCTTCGTCAGCGAGACCGGCACGGCTCCGACCTTCAACGTCGAAGTGCGCGACACCCAGCCGGTCGACCCCGTTACCGGCGCGCGCCGCTTCCTGCGTCTGCAGGTCAGCACGCCGTGATCCGGCTGGAAGCCGGATCAATAGGCGATAGGCGATAGGCCATAGGCGATAGAATGCCACGAGCGGCAGGCGGGCTTCGGCGCGCCTGCCGCTCTTTTTTTGGGACGTCTCGCATCTGGGCAGCTCAGGCACGATGTGCGGCGACGCCGCGTACTCGGCTCGGGCCTTCGAGCTCTCGGTGCCCTTACCTTTGCTCACCTCTCACCTCTCACCTCTCACCTCTCACCTCTCACCTCTCACCTCTCACTTCTCACCACTCACCACTCACCACTTACCACTCACCACTCACCACTCACCTCTCACCTCTCACCTTTCGCCCCACCCCCGCCTCCGCTAACCTCCGCCTGTGCGGCTCGCTCTCGTTCTCCTTCTGCTCTGGGCCGGTCTCCTGCGCGGCGCGGAGGAGCCATTCATGCGGGGGATGACGGTCTCCTGCCAGACCTACGGCATCGAGTGGGGCCGGCCGGAATTCGGCGCGGCGCTCGACCGACTCAAGGCGCTCGGCGTGAACTGGGTCGCCATCCATCCCTACGCGCAGGTCCAGGAATCCGGCGGCGTGCGCTGGCGGCCGATCGAGGAGCAGACGCATCTGCTCCGCGCGATGGCCATGGCCAGGGAGCGCGGGATGAAGCTGCTCCTCATTCCGCACCTGGCCTACTGGGGCACGAAGTTCAAATGGCGCGGCGCCATCTGGTTCCCGCCCGGCGAGGCGTGGGAGCGGTTCTTCGCCCAGTATGAGGAATGGACCGTCGGCCTGGCGCGGCTGGCGGAGGAAGGCGGCGCAGCCATGTTCAGCATCGGTCACGAGTACGACCACATGCATTACTACGAGCGCGACTGGCGGCGCATCATCGCCAGCGTCCGCGCCGTCTACCGCGGCAAGGTGGTCTATCACGCCAACTGGTCGGACTACGAACGCATCCCGTTCTGGGACGCGCTCGACTACATCGCCATCGGCGCCTACCCGCCGCTGGCGAAGTCCGACGGCGCGCCGCAGGCCGAGATCGACCGCAGCTGGCGCGAGTTCAATGCCCGCCTCGGCGCCTACGCCCGGGCCCGCGGCAAGCGCGTGATCTTCACCGAGATCGGCTACAACCGAAGCAGCGAGGCCGCCCGCCAGCCGTGGGACTACGCCAGCGGCGGCCCGCAGGCGGACGAGATCCGACGCCGCTGCGTCGAAACCGCCCTTCGCCTCGAAGGCCCCGCGTTTCCGGAGCTGGCAGGCATGTTCTGGTGGAAGTTCTTCGCCGACATCCCTGGCCGCGAGCACCCGGAGAATTTCGACATGCGGGATCCGGAGATGATCGAGGTGCTGGGGCGAGCGTGGGGAAGCGGAGCGGCCGAAAGATCCAAGAGGCAGGAGGGAAGCCCGGAGGGAAGTTCCGACAGCCCGGAGGGAAGCTCCAAGATTCAAGAGTCAAGCATCAAGAAAGGTCCAGGAGCCAAGGAGTAAGGAAGGCTCTGGCGCGGTTTGGAAGCGGGGAGCTCAAACCGACGCAGGAGAATTCAAGAGCCAAGAGCCAAGAGCCAAGAGCCGAGAGCCAAGAATCAAGGAAGGGACAAGGGCCAAGGGGAAAGGATGAACTCCGGCGCGATTCGGGCGCGGGCAGCGCAAAATGCGGCCAACCCGCATTCCGCGGAGCCCCAATCCCGAAACGCTGCCTCATCGATCAGGACGCGCTGACCGCCCGCCGAACTCGATCCGCGAAAGCGGCAGGGCGCGGCTCGCTCGAAGCTCGCCGCTTCCTGCCGCACTCCAAAGCCGCTGCGCGCCCTCCCTTCCTTTCCCCTTGCCCCTTGTCCCTTCTTTGATTCCTGGCTCCTGATTCTTGATCCTTGCCGTTTAGGCTCTCTTCGTTCTCCCCCGCTTCAGCCCCCGCCCATACTTCACCGGCTGCGGCTTACCCTCGATCTTCTCCAGCCCGGCGCCGCGCTTCAGCTCGGCGATCTGGTCGCGCAACACCGCCGCCCGCTCGTACTCGAGATTCGCGGCCGCGGTCGCCATGTCCTGCTCGAGCTCGCGCAACAGCTCGGTCACGGTGAAGTCGCCGCCGCCCTCCTTGATCACGCTCTCCGCGACCTGCCGGCCCTTGAGCGCGAAATGCAGGCTCTCCTGCACGGCCCGACGCACGCTCTGCGGGGTGATGCCGTGCTGCTCGTTGTAGCGCTCCTGCCGACGCCGCCGGTAGTCGCTCACCTCGATCAACGCCCGCATCGAGCCGGTCACATTGTCAGCGAACAGATAGACCTCGCCGTTCACATGCCGGGCCGCGCGACCGGCCGTCTGGATGAGCGAGGTCTGCGAGCGCAGATAGCCCTCCTTGTCCGCATCGAGAATGCAGACGAGCGAAACCTCCGGCAGATCCAGACCTTCGCGCAGCAGGTTGATGCCGACGAGGATGTCGAACTCGGCCGCCCGCAGCGCGCGCAGGATCTCCACCCGCTCGATCGCATCGATGTCGCTGTGCAGATACCGCACCTTCAGCCCGACATCGCGCAGGTAGTCGGTCAGATCCTCGGCCGTGCGCTTGGTCAGAGTGGTCACGAGCACCCGCTCGCCGTCCTCCACGCGTTTGCGGCAGAGCTCGATGGTCTCGTCGATCTGTCCCTTCAGCGGCCGGACGTGAATGCGCGGATCGAGCAGGCCGGTCGGGCGAATGATCTGCTCGAAGACGAGCGGCGCGCCCGGCGTGGTCACGTCGGTCGTGTCCGGCGCCGGCACGGTTGGCTCGGTGGTCGCCTCGCTCTCCGCCGACTCCTGGCCCGGCCGTCGAATGCGCAGCTTGGGCGGCAACGACGCCGCCGGCAGCGGCTCCGCGCCGGCCGCGGCGGGGAAGCCCGGCAGCCGCGCCGGCACCTCCTCGCCGTCGCCGATCCGCCCCTCGGCCGCGCGCCGATGCGGGATCCAGGTCGTGTTCCCGACCACGCTGTTGGCCAATTCGAACTCCGCCGGCGTGGCGCTGATGTACACGATCTGCCCCGGCCGCTTCATGAATTCCTCGAAGCGCAGCGGCCGGTTGTCGAGCGCGCTGGGCAGGCGGAAGCCGTAGTCGACGAGCACGGTCTTGCGCGATTTGTCGCCCTCGTACATGCCGCCGATCTGCGGGATGGTGGCGTGCGACTCGTCCACCACGAGCAGGAAGTCGTCCGGGAAGAAGTCGAGCAGCGTGTACGGCGCCTCGCCCGGCGGCCGTCCGGTCAGGTGCCGCGTGTAGTTCTCGATCCCACTGCAGAATCCCATCTCCTGCAGCAACTCGAGGTCGTGCTCCGTGCGCAGCTTGATGCGCTGCGCCTCCAGCAGCTTGCCCTCGCGCTCGAACTGCCCCACGCGCAAGTCGAGTTCCTCGCGGATGCTACCCAGCGCCACGCGCATCTTGTCGGCCGGCGTGACGAACTGCTTCGCCGGGTAGAGCGAGAGCATCGGCAGGATCTTTTCCACGTTGCCCGTGAGCGGATCGAAGACGCTCAGCCGCTCGATCTCGTCGCCGAAGAACTCGATGCGGAAGGCCGTGTCGTCGAGATTGCCCGGCTGCACCTCGACCACATCGCCCCGCACCCGGAAGCGCCCGCGGCCGAAGGCGATGTCATTGCGCTCGTAGAGCATGTCGACCAGCCGCCCGAGCAGCCGCTCGCGGGTCAATTGCTGACCCTGCGAGAGACTGAGCAGCATCGCCCGGTAGTCGTCCGGCGAGCCGAGTCCGTAGATGCAGCTCACGCTCGCCACCACCAGCACGTCGCTGCGCGAGAGCAGCGAACTCGTGGCCGAGAGCCGCAGCCGCTCGATCTCCTCGTTTACCGACGAGTCCTTCTCGATGTAGGTGTCCGAGCGCGGGATGTAGGCCTCCGGCTGGTAGTAGTCGAAGTAGCTGACGAAGTACTCGACCGCGTTGTCCGGGAAGAACTGCTTGAACTCCGAGTACAACTGCGCCGCCAGCGTCTTGTTGTGCGACATCACCAGCGTCGGCCGGTTGATCTGCGCGATTACGTTCGCCGCCGTGAACGTCTTCCCCGACCCCGTCACCCCCAGCAGCGTCTGGTGCCGGTTCCCCGCCCGCAACGACCGCGTGAGCTGCTCGATCGCCCGCGCCTGGTCGCCGCGCGGAGTCATGGTGCCGGAAAGTTGGAAGGACATGGGGAAGGCTGGAGACGGGAGCGTAGTCCGCACTCTCCGAGTGCGGCTGGACCGCCAGCGAACGGAGACGCGAAACGAAGTAAGGAGGCGGGGGATTGGAGACTTGAGACGGGAGACTGCGGTAGAAACGGACGGTGCTTGAAGCGTCAGCGGGCCACGAAGGAAGCCGGATTTCGGCGCGTCGAAAGGGCGGCGTGTGTCGTGTTCGCAGACACGGGCGGCCGGACGTACTCGGCGGGCGCTACGCTTGGAGTGCGGCAGGAAGCGCGCGACCCCGGGGCGCGCCCTGCCGCTTTGGCGTTCGCCCCTGCGCCAGCGCCGCATGTGCACTGACGCGGCCCGCCGCCGGCCGCTGCGACTCGGTGCCGAGGTCTTGGGCTGGCGGGCAGTGGGTAGTGGCGCTGTGGGGATGAATGGCCGGCTCGGCGGACCGAATCAAGGTCCCCATCAGGCCCGCTCGTGTCGATGCGCAGGCTATGGCGCGTGACTGACGCCAAAGCGGCAGGGCGCGCCCCTGAGGGGTCGCGCGCTTCCTGCCGCACTCCGAAGGGTCCGTAGCTTCGTGCCTTCGTGCGAGACCTTCGTGCGTCCCCGCGCGTGGCTTGCACTCGGAGAATGCGGACTACTCCAGCTCGGCAGCCAGCTTCGCGGCCAAAGCGGCGCGGGTGGGGTCGCCTTTGGCGGCTTCGAAGGCGAGGCGGGCTTCGCTGCGCAGACCGAGGCGGGCGCGGGCCACGCCTTGAAGGAAGGGCTCGCGGGGGTGCTGGATCTCGACTTCCTCGAGCTGGGCCACGTCCTCCGGGGCCAGGATCTTGAATGCGACGCCGGGGCCGGATTTCGGGAGTTCGGCCTCTACGGCCGTCTCGCGCAGAGCATGCAGGCGCCAGCGGAGCACGACGCCGACGGGCAGCTCGGGGGCGCGCCAGACGACGTCATTCGGCCCGAGCACGGGGCTCTCCAGCGGGCCGCCGTCGGGACGCTCGACGAAGACTCGGTAGCCCGTGGCGCCGGGCAGCGGGCGCCAGCGGAACTCCGGCATCCGGCTGCGGACGGTCGTGCGCACGGGGGCGAGGAGGGCGAAGCCGCCGACGCCCTGCACCGCGACGGGCGTGGAGACGTCGCGATCGAGCAGGGCCCGCACGCTCTGCTCGCGCAGGACGCGCTCGCTGGCGGCGCGGACTTCAGCCGGCAGCCGACCGCCCTGGCGCGCGACGAGCATCCAGGCGGTCAGCGCGAGCACGGCGAGGCCGGCGCCGACGAGGAGCCAGCGCGGGAAGGTCGCGACGTTATCCTCGGCGGCGCGCACGCGCTCGGCGCTGGAACGGGCGGGATCGGGACGGGCCATGCCCTTCCATCCGGTCAAGGCGCGGCGGCCGCAAACTGCGCGCCGAAGAAATCGCGCTGGCCGCATTGCTTCGCACAGGTGCGCAGGCGGTCGGGCGTCGGGGCCCAGCGGCGCGCGATTTCCTGGAAGACGGGCCCGGCCACGATTTCGGCCAGCGCGTGTCGTCGCAGGTCGAGACTGTCGAGGCCATCGGGCTGCGCCTCCAGCAACGCGCGGACCTGGCGCGCATCGGACCCGGGCGCGGCGTCGTGGATCTGCGCGAGGTAGCAGCAGGGGAAAATGCGGCCGTCGGCGCTGAGGTAGAGCTCGTGCTCGTGCAGCGCCTTGCAGGCGATCGGCGTGGTCGCGAGGTAGCCCTCGTAGCCGGCCGGCTCGGCCTCCCAGCTGCGGCCGGCCTCGGCCACCGCTTCGTTGCGCCACTCCGGCGAGCGCGGCGCTTCGAGATAGGCCTCCAGCGCGCCGCGGGCGTTGCGGACCGGGTAGCGGCTCTCGACCTTGCCGTCGCGCAGGAAGCGCTTCGTGCGCTTGGCCTGGAATCGCGCGAAGCCCAGCTCGGCCGCCAGCGCGCGCGCCTGCTCGACCTGATGCTCATTGTGCCGGAAGACGAGGAAATCCCACTCCGCCCGGCCGCCCGCCTCGATGAAGGCGGCGGCGGCGCGCAGCGCGTGCTCCCAGGCCACGCCGCGGCGGTAGAGGTGGTTCGTGTCGCCGAGGCCATCGAGCCCGAAGCGCACGCAGTCGACCACCGCGGCCAGCCGCCGCCACCAGGCCACGTCGCGCAGACCGCCGTTGGTGTGGACCGTGATCTTCACCTCCGCATTCGACTCCCGGAAGAGCGCGCAGACCGAGGGCAGATCGTGCGCCATGATCGGATCGCCGTAGTTCCCGCAGAACCGCACGTGCCGCAGCTGCGCGCGAAAGTCGGGCGGCAGCATCTTCTCCACCTCGCGCGAGCGCAGCTGCGTGACCGGTAGCGTGGGATTGACCGGCCCGCCGTCGAGATTGCGCGGGCACATCGGACAGCGCGCGTTGCAGGCCGAGGTCAGCTCGACGTGGAGTCGGCGGATGCTGGCGAGGTCGAAGGCGGCGGGGGGCATTCTGGGTGGAGCAGCATGCCGTGAAAAACGCGAAGTTCGAAACTCGAAGTTCGAAACTCGAACCGAGCGCAGCGAGATTGCCTCTCAAGAAAAGCCCCAGAGGGAGAGGCAAACTCGAAGGAAACTCGAAGATTCAAGCTCGAAGGGCCCGCTTGAGCGTCCGGGAGCGGTGGCGCGTCTATCTCGACCCGTCGTGCGAAGCCCAGCCATTCCTAGAGCGAGCAACAACCCAAAACCGAAGCGACGCAAACACCCTCTCCCCCGCCGAACGTGGCACCTTCGAGTTTCAATCTTCGAGTTTCCTTCGAGTTTGCCTCTCCCTCTGGGGCTTTTCTTGAGAGGCTATCTCGCTACGCTCGGTTCGAGTTTCGAATTTCGAGTTTTCCAGGCCCCCGCCATCCCTGCCAGATTCGACTCCCGCCATAGACAGCCGCCCCGGAACACGTATTGCCCCCTCCCCCCATCTCGCCATGCTCAAATCGTTCCTCCTCGCCGCGGTGCTCGCGGCTTTCCCGCTCGCGGACCTGGCCGCGGAGGCCGCTCCGGGCGGCAAGAAGCTGCTGACGCCGCAGGACATCTGGGCGATGAAGCGTCTCGGCACGCTGCGGCTGTCGCCCGACGGCGCGCATGCGGTCTTCACGGTGACCGAGTTCTCGATCGAAAAGGACAAGAGCACGCAGAACCTCTACCTGCTCGAGACCGCCACCGGCAAAGTGCGGCGCCTGACGCACTCGGAGAGCAGCGATGGCGCGCCGACGTGGAGCCCGGACAGCCAGGTGATCGCATTCACCTCGAAGCGCGGCGAGGACAAGGTGCCGGCGCTCTATCAGATCCGCATCGACGGCGGCGAGGCGCAGGAAATCCTGGAGCTGCCGTTCGCCATTCAACACCCGCGCTGGCTGCCGGACGGGAAACGCATCGTCTTCTCCACCCGCGTGCTGCCGGCGCTGGCGGGCGATCGCAAGGCCATGGCCAAGGAGGTGAAGCGGCGCAAGGACTCCAAGATTTCCGCCAAGGTGAGCGAGAACCGGACCTATCGGTTCTGGGACACCTGGCAGGCCGACGGCGAGGCCAATCGCCTCATGGTCGTGACCGTGGCGGACAAGTCGGTCAAGGACCTCACACCCAAGCGCGACTTCCTCTTCCAGATGAGCGCGGAGGTGGAGTTCGACGTCTCGCCCGACGGTAAATACGTGGCCTTGACCATGAACTCGACGCCGCCGCCGTTCCGCGACGAGCCGAACAACGACATCTATCTCGTCAGCACCGAAGGCAGCGAGGAGCCGAAGAATCTCACGCCCGACAACAAGAAGGGCGACACGCATCCGATTTGGGCGCCCGACGGCAAGTCGATCTACTTCGGCCGCCAGGTGCTCGAGGTGCAGGCCGGGGAAATCCGCCGGCTCTGGCGGCACGATCTCGCCACCGGCAAGAACACGCTCGTCTCCGGCGCGCACGACCTCGGCTTCGACGACTGGAAGTTCAGCGCCGACGGCAAGACGCTCTACTTCATCGCCGAGAACAAGGGCAGCGTGCCGATCTTCTCGCTCAATGCGGCCGACGGCAGCGGCCTCAAGACCGTGGTGCCCGACGGCAGCTGCGCCGATGTGGCGGTGGGCAAGAACGGTCGCCTCTTCTTCCTGCAGGATTCGATGAATGCGCCGACCGAGGTGTTCTCGGTCGAGCTCGCCAACGGCCAGCGCAAGCAGCTGACCAACTTCAACACCGAGCTCCTGGCCAAGTTCGACCTCGGCAAGACCGAGAGCCGGACGTTCAAGTCCAACGGCAAGGATGTGCAGATGTGGCTGGTCTACCCGCCACGCTACGATGCGAGCAAGAAGTACGGCCTCGTGCAAATCCTGCACGGCGGCCCGCAGACGATGGTGCGCGACACCTGGGGCTACCGGTGGAATCCGCACATCTTCGCGGCCGGCGGCTACTTCACCGCGCACATCAACCGCACCGGCTCGACCGGCTTCGGCGAGAAGTTCGCGCGCGATATCAACGAGAACTGGGGCGACGTCGTCATGGCCGACATCATGGCCGGCACGGACGATCTGCTGGCCAAGTTCCCGTCCATCGATCCGCAACGCATGGCCGCCGCGGGCGGCAGCTACGGCGGCTATCTCGCCTCCTGGCTGCTCGGCCACACCGACCGTTTCAAGTGCCTCATCAGCCACGCCGGCGTGCACAACTTCTTCGGTCAGTGGGCCGGCGACGTCACCTACGGCTGGAACCACGTCCTCGGCGGCGTGCCGTGGAGGGACATCCCGGCCATGAACCGGCAGAATCCGATGTTCTTCGCCAAGAACTTCAAGACCCCGACCCTGGTCATCCACGGCGAGCTCGACTACCGCGTGCCCGTCACCCAGGGCCTCGAGCTCTACGGCGTGCTGCAGGCCATGGGCGTGCCCTCGCGCCTGGTGTACTATCCGAACGAGAACCACTGGATCCTCAAGCCGCAGAACTCGATCCACTGGTACGGCGAATTCCGCGGCTGGCTCGCGCGCTACATCGGCGGCGAGGCCCTGCCGGAGTTCAAGCCGGGCCCGCCCGAGGGCGCGGAGGGATAGCGCGAGTGGCTGCCCTTGTCCTCAAGGGCAGTTCTCGGACGGTCGGTCACCGGCTTTCGGCCGGGGTCCGCTTGCCGCTCAGCCGCTGGGGACAGCGGCTGCCACTGCCATAGCGCGACACCGCGCTGGCCACGAGCGGCCGGAAGACGGAGAATGGGCGCATGTTCACGGATCTCAAGGCCAGCACGGTCGCTCATGTCATTCAGCTCTCGGTCGCACCGGTGTTTTTCCTCTCGGGCGTGGCCGTGACGCTCTCCACGCTGGTGAATCGACTCGCGCGCATCGTCGATCGCGGGCGCAATCTGGAGGCGATGCTGGCGACGCGGCCGACGGAGCAGGCCACCGCGGAACTGCGGATCATCCACACGCGGGCGCAGTGCATTCACCGGGGCATCACGCAAAGCGTGGCCTGCTCGCTGCTGATCTGCTTCGTCATCGCCACGCTCTTTGTCGGCGCGGTCTACTCGCTCGACGTGGCCATTCCGGTCTCGTGTCTCTTCATCCTCGCACTGGCGCTCTTTGCGGGCTCGATGGTCAGCTTCCTGCGCGAGATCTTCCTCGCCACCAAGAGTCTGCATTTCACCGTGCCGGAGCCGCCGGCGGAGACGAAGTGACGGTGGATTTCCGCCGCGGCGGATGATAGGTCGCGGACGCTTGAGCACGCTCCCCTCTCCTTCCTCGCCTGCCTTCCCGACCGCCTGGCTGTGGGCGTCCGCGCTCCTCAGCGGCCTGCTGCTGGCGCTGGCCTTCCCGCCGCTGCAGCTGCACTGGCTGGCCTGGATCGGGCTGACGCCGCTTTGCCTCGCGCTCTGGCACGGGCCGTCCCGCGCAGCCGCGACCGGCTGGAAGGCACGCCTCGCCGGCGTCGCGCGCGAGCCGGGGCCCTTCGCCTTGGGCTATGCCTGCGGGCTCGTCTTCTTCCTCGTCTCGCTCTTCTGGCTGACCGAGGTGAGCGGGCCGGGCTGGTTCGTCCTCTCGCTCTGGCTGGCGCTCTTTCCGGCGGCCTGGGGGTGGATCGTGGGTCGATTTCTGCGCCCGGCCGATCCGCGTACATTTCTCTCGTCCAGTGCGAACCTCAGACTCGCGCTGGCCGCAGCGGCGGCGTGGACGGGCCTGGAGTGGCTGCGCGCGTTCGAGGCCACGTTCCTCGCGTTCGGTTGGAATGCGCTCGGCGTGGCGCTGCATCAGCAGTTGCCATTCGTGCAGCTCTCGGCCTGGACCGGCGTGGGCGGACTCTCCTTTCTGCTCGTCTGGAGCAACGTCATCGCGGCCGCGACCATCGTGCGCTTCCGCCTGGAGATCGGCTCGGGGCGCATCCGGCCGCATTTCGACTTCACCCTCACGCTCGCCCTGATCCTCGGCGTCTTCGTGCACGGATTCGCCACGCTGAGCCGGACCGATCCGACCGCGCAGGAGACCGAGCTGAAGATCGCCATGGTGCAGCCCGCGGTGCCGCTGGAGCAGAAGTTCGACGAGCGCTTCGAGGACGAGACGCTGGCCAAGCTGCGGCAGTTCACCGAGATCGCGATCGCCACCGGGCCGCAGCTCATCCTCTGGCCCGAGGCGTCGACCCCGCGCGGCATTTTCGTGGGCAAGAAGGACATGGCGACCGTACGCGAACTGCGGGCCAAGGCGGAGATCGATTACCTCATTGGCTCGCTCGACTACGACTTCGACGACGACGGCAAGCAGGCCTGCTTCAACGCCGCCATGCTGCTGCCGAAGGAGGGCGGCGACGCGCAGTTCTATCGCAAGCTGCACCTCGTCCCGTTCGGCGAGTACATTCCGTATCGGAAGTCGTTCCCGCTCTTCGCCTGGATCGCGGGAACGCAGGTGCCGCTCGACTTCGCCCGCGGCAAGAATCCGGTCGTCTTCACCCTCACCCAGCCTGCGCTGCGCCTGGCGCCGCTGATCTGCTTCGAAGACACGCTGCCTGAGCTCACCCGCCGGGCGGTCAAGCTCGACACGCATCTGCTGGTCAATCTGACCAACGACGGCTGGTTCAACCGCAGCGCCGGCTCCGCCCAGCATCTGGCCCACGCCATCTTCCGCGCGGCGGAGAATCGGCGCCCGCTCCTGCGCTGCGCCAACACCGGCGTGACCTGCGTGATCGACGAGTTCGGCCGCGTGCGCTTCGTTCTCAAGGACGAGGCCGGCGACACCTTCGCCCCCGGCGTGCTGGCCAGCTCCCTGCGCGTGCGGACGAATCCGCCCGGCACCTTCTTCACCGAGCAGGGCGAGATCTTCTCCATCCTCTGCCTGCTCTTCGCCGGCGTGGCCACGGTCGCCACGTGGTGGGCGGCGCGGAACTGAGGCTCGCCGTGGTCCCTACCGCAAGCGACGTCGTGGGCGGCTCGCGGACGCGCGGGAGCGCGGTCCCTACCGGTGGCTCGCGGAATATCTGGGCCTCAAGAACTCAAGGAACGCAAAAAGAGGACCGGCCGACCTCCGCCTCCTTTGTGTTCTCTGAGTTCCTTGCGGCTGCAAGATAGCTCGTGCCGCGATGTGGCCGGCATCGAGACGGTGCGATCCGCCAGCCATCGTCGGCGGGAAAAATCTGGGCCTCAAAGAACTCAAGAAACGCCAAAAGAGGCCCGACCAACCTCCGCCTCCTTTGCGTTCTCTGAGTTCTTTGAGGCTGGAAGATGGGGCTTCCGCGATTGGTCGGCCTCGCGACGGTGCGACCCGCCAGCCACCGTCGGCGGGAAAAATCTGGGCCTCAAAGAACGCAAGGACGCAAAAGAGGACCGACCAACCTCCGCCTCCTTTGTGTTCTCTGAGTTCTTTGAGGCAAAGAATTCCTGTTCTGACCGACAGGCGCCTCAGGGCAGGCAGACGATCTTGCCGAACTGTGCCGCGTTATCCATGGCGGTGAACGCCTCCTGGCCCTGCGCGAGCGGGTAGATCGTCTCGGCCACCGGCACGAGGCCGTGCTGGCCGACGAACTTCGTCATGGCGGCGAATTCGTCCGGCGAGCCCATGGTCGAGCCGAGCAGCGAGATCTGCTTCCAGAACATCTTACGCAGGTCGATCTCCGGCGGGTTGCCGTTGGTGGCGCCGAAGAAGGCGATGCGTCCGCCGACGGCTGCGAGGTCGACCAGCTTCGGGAAGCTGGCGCCGCCGGCGCTGTCGATGATGACGTGGAAGCCGCCGGGCACGAGCGCCTTCAGCTCCTCGATCCACTTCTCGTGCTTGTAGTTCACTCCACCGGTCGCACCGAGCAGATGCGCACGGCGCAGCTTCTCGTCGGAGCCGCTGGTCACGAACACCTTGGCCCCGGCCGCGACCGCGAACTGCAGGGTGAAGAGCGCCACGCCGCCGCCCACGCCGGTCACGAGCACATTCTCGCCCGACTTCAGCCCGGCGCGGCTGAAGAGCGCGCGCCAGGCGGTCAGGCCGGCCAGCGGCAGCGCGGCGGCCTGGGCATCGCTGAGGTGTTCGGGCGCCGGCGCGAGATACTCGGCGCCGATCTTCACCTTCTCGGCCAGCGTGCCGTCATCGGGCAGGCCGAGGATCTTGAACTTCGCCGACTGCGCCTCGGGCCGATCGCCCCAGTTCAGGCCCGGATTGAGAATGACCCGGCGCCCGACCCACGACGCCTCCACGCCTTCGCCGACGCTCTCGACCACGCCGCAGCCGTCCGAGCCAGGCACGATGGGAAACTTCAGCCCCGCGTAGAGCCCTTTCTGGATCCAAAGATCGCGATGGTTCAGCGCGGCGGCGTGTACGCGCACGACCGCTTCGCCCGGCCCGGCCACGGGATCGGGGAGTTCGACGTAGGCCAGGGGTTCGTTCTTGCCGGTAATGTGCAGCGCTTTCATTCCTCACGATTGAAGCGTTCAGGCCATCTGCAACTCTCAAAGTTGCAGATGACGATTTGCGTCGGCGCGGCCTCCGCGGGAAGGGAGGCGCATGCAGATTCTCCGCACCGCCGCCGCCATGGCGCGCCGCTCCGCCCGCTGGGACCGCAAAGTCGCCTTCGTACCCACCATGGGCGCGCTGCATGACGGCCATCTTTCGCTGGTGCACGAGGCTCGCCGGCAGGTCGGAAAACGCGGCGCGGTCGTCGTCAGCATCTTCGTCAATCCGCTCCAGTTCGGGCCGAACGAGGATCTCTCGCGCTATCCTCGGCCGCTGGCGCGCGACCTGCGCCTTTGCCGCGAGGCGGGGGTCGATGCGGTATTCCTCCCGTCGCCCGAGGATCTGACGCCAGCGGGACAGTCGGTCTTCGTGGACGAAAGCCTCCTCTCCGCCGGACTCTGCGGCGCCTCCCGGCCGGGGCATTTCCGCGGCGTCTGCACCATCGTGCTCAAGCTCTTCAACCTCGTCCGTCCCGACGTCGCCGTGTTCGGACAGAAGGACTGGCAGCAATTGGCCATCATTCGTCGCATGGTGCGCGATCTGAATGTGCCCGTGCGGCTGGTCGGCGCGCCGACGCATCGCGAGGCCGACGGTCTGGCCATGAGTTCCCGCAACGTCTATCTCTCGCCTGAGGAACGCGCCCAGGCTCCCGCCCTGCGCCGGGCGCTTCAGTCCGGTGCCGAGCTGATCCGGAAGGGCGAGACCAGCACCGCGCGCGTCCTCGCCGCCGCCCGCAAAGTGCTGGCGCGAGAGGCCCCGCTCGGCCGAATCGATTACCTCGAGTTGGTCGACGCCGACACGCTCGCCTCCACCCGCCGCCTGCCCGCGCAGCCGCTGCTCGCCGCCGCCGTCTTCTTCGGGCGCACCCGGCTGATCGACAATCTCGCGGTGGTGGCGGCGGAATAGACGCACGCTCCGAATCGACCTGGTGCCCGACACTCGATCGACGGTGGCTGCGTTCACGGCCGCAAACTGTGCGCAGTCCGCGGCCTTCCGGCGCCTCGAATTCCGGTGCTTTTTTCTTCGCGCCTTCGCGACTTCGCGCGAGCCTTCCTGCGCTCTCTCCGGGCGCGGGCCCTCCGCACTCGGAGAATGCGGACCACCAGCCATGCCTCTGCGCGTCAGCGATCTCGACTACGATGCTCCCCCGCCTCGCCGGGCCAAGGCCGCGCCCTGGGTGCGCCTGACCGCGCCGGTTTCGAAGTGGTTCATGGGCCACTGCCTGGAATGGAATCATACTCAGCTGGCAAAGCTCGTGCAGCCCGGCGAAAAGAACGTGCCGATCAATCTGCGCGTGGCCGGGCTCGAGCGGGAGAGCACCCTGCTGCCCGCGGGGCCGGGGCGGCTGCGGGTGATCATTGCTTCCGTCGTGCTGAAAGCCGCACGAGCCCAGTTGGGAAGCGAGCTGACGGTCGAGGTGCAGCGGGTGCCGCCGCGCCAGCCGCCGGAGAATCTGCCGTCCGAATTGCTCGCCGCGCTGCAGCGGCGTCCGGGGGCGCTCGAGCTCTTCCGGGCCATGTCGATCTCCAATCAGCGTGCGCTGGTCCGGGTCGTCGCGGAGATCAAATCGGAGGAGAGTCGTCGCCGCCGCAGCGAGAAACTGACCGAGCAGCTCTTCGAAATGGCCGCGCGCAAGAAACCCCAACGGGAGGCTGGCGCCGCGGAAGAGGGCTGAGCTCGCATCACTCCGCGCGCAGTCGCTCGAGCAGGCCGCTGCGTCGGGTACGCGCCGAAGTCTCCGAGACCGCGCGACGCAGGGCCTTGCGCTGTGCGACCACGACCACGAGGCGCTTTCCGCGCGTCACGGCGGTGTAGAGGAGATTGCGCTGAAGCAGCAGATACTGTTCCGCCGCCAGCGGAATGACCACGGCGGCAAACTCGCTGCCTTGCGACTTGTGGATCGTGATCGCACTGGCCGGGCCGAGTTCGTCCAGCTCGTTGAAATCGTACACCACCTCGCGCTCGCGACCCTCGAAGGCGACCCGCAATTCACGGTCGTCCGCCTCCACGCGGGTGATGCGACCGATGTCGCCGTTGAAGACTTCCTTGTCATAGTTGTTCTGCAGCTGGATGACCCGGTCGCCCGTCCGGAACGTCCAGCCGAAGCGCTCGACCTCGTCAAGCCCGCCCTCGCGCGGCGGATTGAGCACCGCCTGCAGCCGCCGATTCAGCTCGCGCGTGCCGCAGACTCCGCGGTTCATCGGCGCCAGGACCTGGATATCGCGGCGCGGATCGAGCCCGAAGCGCGCCGGCAGGCGACGCGCCACCACTTCCTCCACGGTGGCGGCGACCTCCGCCGACTCCGCGCGCTCGATGAGGAAGAAATCCCCGCTCGTGGCATCCTTGGTCGCGCCGATAGGCAGCTCACCGGAGTTGATCCGGTGCGCATTGGTCACGATGCCGCTCTCCGCCGCCTGACGGAAGATCTCGGTCAGACGCGCCACCGGCACCGCGCCGCTGTCGATCAGGCTGCGCAGCACCAGCCCCGGCCCGACCGACGGCAGCTGATCGACGTCCCCCACGAAGAGCACCGCGCCCTCCGGGGGGATCGCGCGGAGAAAGGCGTGGGCCAGCGGGAGATCGAGCATCGAGCTTTCGTCGACCACGAAGATGTCGCCCTCCAGCGGCCGGCCCTCGTGCCGCTCGAAGCCCTCCCCGCGCCATTCGAGCAGCCGATGCAGCGTTGCCGCCGGCTGGCCGGTGGCCTGGTTGAGCCGCTGCGCCGCGCGCCCGGTGGGGGCGGCCAGCACGACCCGCGCACCGCGGGCGGCCACGAGCCGTAACCAGGCGTCGAGCAGCGTGGTCTTGCCGACGCCCGGGCCGCCGGTCAGCACCGCCAGCCGGGCGCCGAGCAGAATGCCCAGCGCCGCACGCTGACTGGGCGAGAGCGTGCGACCCGTCTCGCGCTCGGCCTGCGCCGCTGCGGCGGCGGCATCGAGTTCCGGCCAGAGCCGCGGCGCCGCGGCCAGGCGCCGCACGCGCTCGGCGATGCCCCGTTCGGCCGCGTGCAGCGGGGGCAGAAAGACGAGCGGCTCCCCCGCGATCTGCTCCAGCACGAATTCGCGCCGCTGCAGGCAGGCCTCGAGTTCACGGGCGCAGGCCAGCTCGGGCGCGTCCAGCAGCTGCGCCGCCGCCGCCAGCAGCTCCGCGCGCGGCAGGGCGGCATGGCCTTCGCCGGCAGAGGCTTCGCGCAGGGCATGGCGCAGGCCCGCCGCGAGCCGCACCGGCGCATCGCTCCGCAGGCCGAGCTTGGCCGCGATGCCGTCGGCCGTGCGGAAGCCGATGCCGTGGATGTCGCGCGCCAGCTGGTAGGGATCGCGCTGAACCACCTCAACCGCCTGCTCGCCGTAGGTTTTGTAGATCCGCTGCGCCCGGGCCGTGCTGGCACCGTGCTGGTAGAGGAACAGCATGATGTCCCGGACCTGGCGCTGTTCCGTCCAGGCCGCCTTGATGCGGCGTCGGCGCTCCGGGCCGACGCCCGGGATGTCCTCCAGCCGGCCCGACTCGTGTTCGATGACATCGAGGATCTTCTCGCCGAATTTCGCCACCAGCTTGCGCGCAAAGACCGGCCCCACGCCCTTGATCAGCCCGCCGCCAAGGAAGCGCACCAGCCCCTCGTGCGAATGCGGCGGCACCGTGCGGGCCTCGCTGGCCTTGAACTGCAGCCCATGGTCGCGGTCACGCTGCCATTCCCCCTGCGCCTCCAGCCATTCGCCCGGCTGCACGGTCGGGAGGTGGCAAAGCACCGTGGCCAGCTCCCGCCGGCCTGGTGCGGCCACGCGGAGGATGGCGAAGCCGTTGTCCGCGTTGAAGAACGTGACCCGCTCGATGGAGCCGGAGACCGCCTCGGACATCAGCGCTTGTAGAACGGCGCCAGCTCCGGACGCCACGACTCCTGGGAGAAGAACGGATCGAAAAGGACCACCTTGAAGAGCAACGGCTCCATCATCCTGCCGGCCTCGGTCAGGCGACGGGCGCAACCTGCGAAATCGCCGGCCTTGAGCAGCACGGCAGCGTCGACCACCAGCGGTTCGCTGCCCAGTTCGGGCTTTTGCACCGCCGTGGCCAACTCCGCCCGTCGGGCCTCGCTCAACGTGCCGTCCTGCACCTGGGAGATCCAGAGCTTCAGACGGTAGGTCAGTTCGTTAGTCTCGACCTGATTGCGCGCGAGAGCCGCCTGGTAGTGCTGCGACGCACCTTCGGATTTGCCGGCCCGTCGCATGGCCTCTGCCAGCATGTAGTGCGCATCGCCCCGGGTGGGCGCGGCCTCGATGGATTTCTGGAAGGTGCCGACGGCGTCCAGGAACTTGCGTTCCGTCATCTGCACGAGGCCGAGGATGAAGTGGGCCTCGCCCGCCGTGCGGGAATCCTGAAAATAAGGCTGCAGCGCCTGCTGGGCGTCGAGAAAGGCCCCCTCGTACAGATAGGCGCGGGCCACCTCCAGGCCGAGCGGAAACAGGTGCGGGCTGCGGGCCGCCAGCGCGGCGAATTTTGTCCGGGCCTCGCCGAAGCGGCGTTCCTTCATGGACGTGAAGGCTGCCGAGGTCTCCGCCCGGATC
Organism: Verrucomicrobiota bacterium; assembly: GCA_018240025.1. Classification (GTDB taxonomy): domain Bacteria; phylum Verrucomicrobiota; class Verrucomicrobiia; order Chthoniobacterales; family SZAS-18; genus SZAS-18. Next base: position 142,955 of record JAFEGM010000032.1, on the reverse strand, counting down.
TGCTCGGGATTGAGCGCTTCCGCGATCTGGGGCCGGCCGGACTTCGGCTCGGAATCAACGGTGCGCGCCCCCGCGCCCACCGCCGTCAGCTGCCCGAGGAGATAGCCGCCCACGCCCGCCACGACCGCCACAAGGCCGGCCAGCAGCAGGAAGCGATTCTTCTCCCCCACACTCCACGGTTCTGCCGGCGTCACCTGCTCCAGCATCTGCCCGGCCCGCCGAGCTTCGCGGGTGTGCGCCTGGGATTGGGCCAGCAACTCCGAGCGGTCCGCGGCGGGGGCCGGCCCTGGGACCGCGGCGACCTGCCATTCTTCCAGCGCGGCGGAGGCAGGGACGGGGTTGGGTTCCAGCGGGGCCACCTCCCGAACGCCGGGCTCGGCCGGCGCCTCAGGAGCGGGCGGCGCCGCCGGAGCTTCGTCCCAGGATTCCGGCGCGAGCGGCTGGGTGATGCCAGAATAGCGCTGCCGGCGTTGACGCGATCTGGAGGGAGGCTGGGAGGACATGCGCGGCGAAGCGGGACCATCGACCGAGAATCCAGAAATGCAAGATATGTCCCTCTGTTTTCTTATTTAACTACCTCGTTCACCCGTGGCCGGAAGGACGACCGCGGCCGCGGCGGCCGCCCGCGCCGACGGCCGCAGCCCGCCGATCCCAAAGCTTACCCTTGCCGTTCTGCGGCGGCTTGCGTAAACCCCCGCATGGTTCCGCCTGTTCCCCCTTTGGCTGACGCCCAGCTGGAGTTGCGCGCGGAACTGGGAACGGCGCTCTTTTCCCTGCTGCGGACCGCGCAGGAACTCGGTCTGGCGACCCCGGCCATGGGAGAGTTGCACCGGCTGGTGACTGATCTGCGCGCGCCCTTCATCTTCATGGTGGCGGGCGAAGTGAAGGCCGGGAAATCGACGCTATTGAATGCGCTCTTCGGCCGCGAGGTCTGCGAGACGAGCGTGCTGCCAGCCACGGACCGGCTGCACAAGTTCCAGTTCGCGCTGGAGGAGTCCGATGTCGAAAGCGGGCCCGAGCTCGTCGACCATTATCGGCCGCTCAATTTTCTGCGCGATTTTCATCTCGTCGACACGCCCGGCACGAACTCGATTCAACCCGGGCAGACGCACTTGGGCGAGTTCTTCGCGCCGTACGCCGACGCCATCCTCTTCGTTTTCCCGGTCACCAATCCGTGGGGCGCCTCGTCCTGGGAGCTGTTGGAACGCTTCCAAAAGCACCTCTTCCGCCGCGTCGTCATCGTGGTGCAGCAATGCGACCTGCGCGAGCCCCATGAGATCGATCTGATCACCAAACACCTGGGACAGATCTGCGAGCACCGGCTGGGGACGCGCCTGCCGATCTTCCCGGTCAGCGCCAAGCTCGCGCTGCTCTCGAAGACGAGCGGGCTCGACAAACCGCGGCTGCGCGCGGAGAGCCGCATCGAAGCGCTGGAAGAGCATCTCGCGGGCATCTTGAAATCCGAGCCGGAGCGAGCCGCCCGACTGCACCGCGCCGCGCTCTCGGCCGGCCTGGAACTCGCCACGCTGCTGGAGCGCTGCGAGGCGGTGAAGAAGGTGCTCGAGGCCGACCGCAGTGCCATCCTCGAAATGGTGCGCAGCCTGGCCTCGAAAGCGCGCGACCAGCTGCAGTCGGTGGAGAACGTCCACTACGATTTCGACCGGGCGCTCAATCGCTGCTGGCTGCGCGGCGAGGAGATGCTGCGCGAGCGGCTGCGTCCGCTGAATGCCGTCCGCCTCGCGCTGCAGGGCGATGCCCGCTGGACGGCCAGCTTTCGCGCCGGTCTGGAGCCGGTCCTGCGCTCCACCCTCACGCGACAGATCGAGAGCGCGCTGGGCCGGGTGCAGTCGGAAATGCGCACCAGCCGGGCTCAGCTTACCCGCATGGTGGAGAAGTGGGCCCATCAGACCCCGCCGGCCGAGCCCGACGACGTGGCCGGCCAAGCCTTCCGCCGCCGCCGCGAGGTCATCGCGGAACTCGAGCATTCCCTCTTTCTCGGGCTGAAGGAGGAAAGCGCGCGCGGGGAGATGCACGACATCTTCGCCGAGGCGGCCGGCGACTACATCGCCCGCGAAGAGCATCGCTCTCTCGACCTGTCCGCCGCGCTGGTGCGGCGCCTGACCGAACTGGGCCTCGAAAGCGCCATGGCCGGCCTCGGGCAGGTGCGTCAGGGCGACCGCTTTGGCCTCTTCGCCTTCGGACGGGCATCGAAGGTGATCGACGCCTACCACGTCACCATGACCGATCGCGGCGGGGCGCTGGCCAAGTCGATCGAGACCATCTTCACCCGCCTGGTGGAGATCTACTACGACCGCCTCATGCGCATCTTCGCCCCCTACGAGGAATGGCGCGTACCCGAACAGGCCCACTGGGACGGCATCGTCCAGCGCCTCCGGCTGCTCGAAGCGACCTTTCAGCGGCTGGGGCAGCAGCTTTAGCGCGGGACCTTCGATGCTATCCTCGAGCGCGTGACCTTGGAGGACCTGCGGGGACCGCCCAACTACCTGCAGCGCTTCGGTCGCGTGCGAGTCGCGCTGGTCTCGTGAGCCAGCATGCGCCTAGCGCCAGCGGGAGGCCCCGCCCCGGGATGATGCGGAACTGCGGCGTCCGCGGGCGCTGGTTTCATCGGCGAAGACCGGCAGGCCGAAAATGACGGCGAAAAGCGCCAGGCGCTTCTCGGCCTTGGTGAGGGAGCGGGAGTCGGCGGAAGAGGAGAGATTCTTCATGGTGAGTGGAGAGGTGTCGGCCCGCTCTTCATCAGAATGCGTGCCTGCCTTCCGTACGACGCGCCGCCAGAGTGCGGGCGCAAAAAAACGCGCTCTGCACCGGCCGGCGCATTGCAGTCCGCGACTCGCCGGCCTGCATTCTGCGAGCCTGCCGTGCCACGAGCCGCGGGACGCCGCTACTCCTGCGGACGATCACCCGGCATGAGCGGCGACGGTCCCTCCGACGGTAGCGCGCAGATCAACTCGACCAGCCGCCGACCGAAGGGCGAAAGCACCGCCTTGCCGTTCGCTCCATAGATCAGGCGCCGGGTCAGCATCCAGTAGGGCACCGGCGCGGGCTTCACCCACGAAACCGTGGGGGTCTTCACCGCCACATCGGACTTCTGGATGCGCAGCGGCACGCCGGCCCGATTGAAGGAAACCTCCCAAGACGCCGGGGCCGGGCCGCTCGCGCTGCCCATCCAGGGATAGAGCCGCAGCAGGTCGGGCGGACTCGACTGCGCCGGCGCCAGCACGCGGAAGAAGACCTCTTCCCCGGCCAGAAATTCCGGCACCGTCAGGCCGGGATTCCGCCGCTGCGCGAGGAGGAACTTGGCGATGTCGAACCCGGCCAGATTGAGCCCATTGTAGAGCCCGTGGTAATTCGGATCCGGCGGCTTGCCTGCCTGGTACCACGCCTCGAACTGCGTGGTCAGCATGAGATTCAGCTCGAAATGCAGGTGGGCGCGCTCCTTGTTGATCCCGGCGCCGGTGTAGCCCATGCGGGCGATGCGCTGGCCCTGGGTGACATTCTGCCCCGGCTGCACCGCGACGTCGGAGAGATGCGCGTAGAGGCTGTAGTACGGCGAGCCGCCCCAGCGGTGCTCGATGACGATGTAGCGGCCGTAGTTCGAATGCCGGACCTCCGTACTGACGTGGACCACCCGGCCGGCAGCCGTGGCGAGGATGTCGTCGAGCGGCTCGCCGGTCGGTCCGCGGCGGACGGGCTTGATGTCCACGCCCTCGTGGAACTTCACGTTGATCAGACCGATGGCCGATTCGTTCGGATTGCGGGTGAACCCGTACTGCCCGCCTTCCCAGGGCCGGCTTTCCACGCCTTTGAAGTTGCGCTCGATGTACTGGTAGAACGCCTCGCCGTCGCCGCGATAGATGGCGTCATTCGCCGTGGGCAGCGTCAGGCGCTGGGCGGGCAGCGCGGCGGTCGCGGCGAGGGCGATCAGGCCGGGAAGGAGACTTTTCATCATGGCGAAGGAGAGATCGATCAGCGGCGCGCCTCGGGCATGATGCGGAAGCTCTTCCCGAGGGCGCGGATGTCGGCCTCGGTCAGCCCGAACGGAATGGTGACGATGCCGTCGGAGACGATGCGATCCAGCGCCAGCGGGGTGATCACCCGACCGCCCACGAGCACGAACATGCGCCCACCGCGGTGAGCCACCGTGATCGTCTGCAGGGCGAGCCGGCCCGAATCGTTCAGCTGCAAGGCGCAACCAAAGGAGCCGTCCGCGGCCGTGAACGGATACATGGAGACAATCTCCCGCTCCGAAGCCACCGGAACTCGCGAAACGACGACCGGCCGGCCCTGCCAGGTCAGGGTCGTCACGAAGGTGGCGCCGTCGCGCGGATCGGCAGCGAGAAGAAAGCGGACGGCCACTTCGGGCTGGCGTTGCGCCCCTGCCTGCGCGCGGGAAGGAAGGCAGGCCGCCAGAAGCAGCAGCAGAACAAGGCGGATTCGAGGCATGGCCCGGCTGCGATACATCGCGCCCCGAAGTGTCGCCACCGCGATTTGCGCGCGGGCCGGGTTACGCTATCACTCCCGCCCGATCCCATGAAGGCCTCTCCCCTGCTGTTCGCCGCCCTCGCCGTTTGCTGCCTGCCGGCCTGCTCCAAGGTCAAGGAACTCGACTCCACCAGCCGCAATACCGGCCGGAGTTTCTTCGGCATCGGGCCCAAGTCGAAGGACTCTGGCATTCAGATGACGGCCGATTTTTCGCCCAAGCCCGTCCGGGCCGGCACGGGGAAGACGATGACCGTGACGATCGCCATCGCCAATCTCTCGAAGAGCCAGGCCACCCTGACCAACGAGACCGGCCAGCGCATCGAAATCCTGCTGCGCGAAACGGGCGGGCGGGTCGTGACGCGCTGGAGCGAATCGCGCTCTTTCGATTCGAAGCTGACCTCGTCGCTGATCAATCCGGGCGAGAAGATCGAATTCGTCGAGCGAGTCAGCACCCGCGATCTGCGCAGCGGCGGCAGCTACGAGTTGTATGCGTTCGTCCCCGGTTTCGAGGACCGGCTCCGGGTGGTCGTCCCCTTCACCGCCCAGTAAGCCGTTTCGCGGCGACCAGCCCGTTCAGCGAGGGCTGACCTGCAGGACCACGGAAAACGTCCCGGCCGCCGGGCTTTGGCGGTCGTTGGGACGCCGCAGTTCCATCCGGAGCGTACCGCCCCGGACACTGTCGGCGCGAAAGCGCCAGAGCTGGGTTCCGCTGGCCGTAATCGTGACCGGTCGCGAGACCATGACGGCCCCGCCCTTGTCGACCAGATGCCAGGTCAAGGCGGGATCCGGGCTGACGTTCAGGCGGAGGCCGAATTCCTGCCCGCGGCGCAGTTCGAGGGTCCGGCCGGACTCGGCCTGCGGCACGACCACGGAGTGGAATCGCTGGCAGGTCGGAAAGGACGCCAGCAGCACCATGGCGGGGTAAACCAGCGGTCGCATGCAGGCGGACGATAACACCGTCGACCTCGATTTGCCGGGGGAAAGCGGGGCCGAGAACGCAAGAGTTCGGCGACTTTTCGCTAATTTGGCGGGTGAATCTGCTGTGATTCCCAGTTTTGGATTGTTCGCCGCGGGCGAATCCCTAGGCTCGGCACCCGTTTGATTCTACCCCAGCAAGTATGAAGTTTAGCCATAAAGTACCTCTGGCCGCCCTCACGGCCGTCGCTGTTCTGTCGAGTGCGACAGGACAGTCTCCCAGTGCCTCCAGCACCGGGACCAAAGTCATCGTCCACGACCGCAACGCCGTCTCGCGCCTCGTCGCGGGCGGTGGCCGCATCATCGCCGATTACGGCGGTTTTGTCGTCGTGGAGTCCGCCCAACCCCGTGCCACGCTCGCGACCGAGAAAGCGGTCAGCGTGCGCGAGGACTTCGACCGCATCTTCCTCAATTCGGGCACGCTCCTCACCCGCTCGAATGAGTTGCAGGCGGCCCGCCGCCCGGTGATGGCGTTCGAAGGCAAGGCGCTCCGCCTCGTCCAGTTCGCCGGTCCGGTGACCAACGAGTGGTACAAGATGCTGGTCGAGACCGGCCTGGAGGTCGTCACCTACCTGCCGGAGAATGCCTATCTGGTGTACGGCACGGCGGCGGACCACGCCAAGATGCAGAGCCACCCCGAGCTCAGTCGGGTGGTGCAGTGGGACGGCGATTTCACCGCCCTGCAGAAGATTCACCCCAATGCCTCGCTCAAGAACAAGGCGGGCAAGGCGGTTATCCCCGCGACCGACCTGTTTGCCTTCCAGATGGTGGCCGACAAGCGCGCCAACGAGGTCACCGCGAACCTGATCGACTCGCTCAAGCTGGCGAAGCCGGTTCGCGACGAGTACAACCTCAACTACCGCAACATCATCGTGCGGGTCGATCCCTCCCTCGTGGCCCAGATCGCCGCGCAGCCCGATGTCGTCTCGGTCCAGGCCTACCCGCTGCCGAAGAAGATGGACGAGCGCCAGGACCTGATCATGTCCGGCGTGTTGACCGGCAACAACCCCGCGGGCGGCTATCTCGGCCTGCTGGCTGGCTGGGGTTTCAACCAGGCGCAGTTCACGGCCTCGGGCCTCGTGGTCGACGTCACGGACAGCGGCCTCGACAACGCCACGACCTCGCCCAACCACTTCGGCCTGTACGTCTCCGGCCTGCGGCCCGGCACCAGCCGTGTCGTTTACAACCGCCTCGAGGGCACCGCCAATGCGGGCAGCACGCTGGCCGGTAAGGACGGCCACGGCACGGTCAATTCGCACATCATCGGCGGCTACAACGACCTCAACACCGCACCGCACATCGATGCCAACGGCTACCGCTACGGCCTCGGAGTGGCCCCGTTCGTGCGCCTGGGCTCTTCGGTCATCTTCGACCCGGGGACGTTTACCAACCCGAACTACCCGAACCTGATGTCCCGCGCCTATCGTGACGGCGCCCGCATCAGCTCGAACTCCTGGGGCGCGGCGGTCGGCGGTGCCTACAACACCGACTCCCAGTCCTACGACGCCCTCGTGCGCGACGCCCAGCCCACCGGCTCGGCCGTGCCCAACGCGGGGAATCAGGAAATGGTCATCGTCTTCTCGGCCGGCAACTCCGGCTCGGGCGTGAACACCATCGGCAGCCCCGGCACCGGCAAGAACATCATCTGCGTGGGCGCCGCCGAAAACGTGCGGGCCTTCGGCGGAGCCGATGGCTGCGCCATCGCCGATACCGGCGCGGACAACGCCAACGACATCATCAGCTTCTCCAGCCGCGGCCCCTGCGACGACAGCCGCGTCAAGCCCGACATCCAGGCGCCCGGCACCCACATCACGGGTGGCGTCTGGCAGACCGCCAATCCGAGCGCCACCGGCACGGCCGATCCGGCCTTCGACGGCACCGGCGTCTGCGGCGGCGTGAGCAGCAACTTCTTCCCCTCGGCCGGGCAGCAGTTCTACACCGCCTCCTCCGGCACCAGCCATTCCTGCCCTGCGGTCTCGGGCACCTCGGCGCTCATCCGCCAGGATTTCCTGAACAAAGGTCGCACCGCGCCGAGCCCGGCCATGACCAAGGCCGTGCTGATGGGCACGGCGCGTTACATGACCGGCGTGGCCGCGAATGACACCCTGCCCTCCAACAACCAGGGCATGGGCATGGTCGACATGAGCCGCATGTTCGACACCGCCCAGGTCTTCCTGCGCGACCAGCTGACGGCCGACAAGTTCACGGCCACCGGCCAGACCCGCACGTACGTCCTGACGGCGCTCGATCCGACCAAGCCGGTGCGCATCGCCCTGGCCTGGACCGACGCCCCCGGCGCCACCACCGGCAACGCCTACAAGAACAATCTCGATCTGACCGTGGCGGTCGGCGCCAACACCTACCGCGGCAACGTCTTCACGGGCGCCAACTCGGTCACCGGCGGCGTCGCCGACGTACGCAACAACGTCGAGTGCGTCTTCCTACCGGCCGGCACCATCGGCACGGTCACGATCACGGTCACCGCCACGAGCATCAACTCCGACGGTGTCCCCGGCGACGCTGATGCCCTCGACCAGGACTTCGCCCTCTACGCCTACAATACCTCGGCCGCGCCGGTCGTCCCCAACGGCGCCACGCTGACGGCGGAGTCGTTCGCCCCGGCCAACACGCTGCCGGACCCGAACGAGGTCGTGACCTTCGACTTCGCGCTGAAGAACGTGGGCACGAATCCCACCACCAATCTCGTCGCCACCCTGCAGGCGACCGGCGGCGTCACCTCGCCTACGGCCGCGCAGAGCTACGGTGCCATCCCGGTCAGCGGCTCGGTGACGAAGTCGTACACGTTCACCGCGGCTTCGACGGTCAATGGCAGCATTATCGCGACCTTCGATCTGACCGACAACGGCACGCCCATCGGCACCGCCAGCTTCCTGCTCACGGCCGGCTCGCCGCCGACGCCGATTTCCGCGGGCTACACGCTGGCCTCCGAGAGCTTCACGCCGGCCAACAACCTGCCCGACATCGGCGAGGTCGTGACGGTCAATCTGTCGGTCAAGAACAACGGCACGGTGCCGTTCACGAACCTCGTCGGCACCCTCGGGGCCACCACCCCGGTGAGCAGCCCGAGCGGCCCGCAGGCGTTCGGGGCCATCGCGCCGGGCGCCACGGTCACGAAGTCGTTCACCTTCACGGTCAACGGCGCCTCGAATACGACCTACAACCTGCCGCTCGCCCTGCAGGACGGTGCCACCAGCTACGGGACGCTCAACTTCACCGGCTTCCGGGTCGCCACCGCGGCCACGCTGGTGCTGGACTCCGCGGTGCTGACTTCGGAAAGCGCCTCGCCCGCCAACACCTGGCCCGATCAGGGTGAGGTCGTGGTGGTCAATGCGACCGTCCGCAACGCTGGCGAAACCGCCTTCCAGGCGCTTTCGGTCAAGCTCAACGCCACCGGCAACGTGCTCGATCCCACGCCCTCGGCGGCGCAGAACATCGGCGTTCTCGCCGGTGGCGCGACCGCCTCGCGCTCCTTCACCTTCACCGGTGGAGCGGCCTGCTCCGGCACGGTCACGGCCACCTTCGCTCCGGCGGAGGGCGCTACCGCGCTGACCAACCTGACCAAGGTCTGGGGCGTCGGCGGCGGCACGCAGACGTTCAGCAGCTCGGGCACCATCACCATCCCGGCCACGGGCACGGGCGCCTCCACCGGCAGCGCCTCGAATCCCTACCCGTCGAACATCGCGGTCTCGGGCATGGGCGGCAATACCTCCAAGGTGGTGCTGACCTTGACCGGCCTGACCCACACGTTCACGGCCGACATCGACATGATGCTCGTCTCGCCCACCGGCCAGGTGCTCATCCCGATGTCCGACGCCGGCGGCACCGCGGGCGGCACGAACCTGAACCTCGTCTTCGACGACGCGGCCACGGCTTCGCTGACCACCACGGCCATTACCTCGGGCACGTACAAGCCGACCAACCTGACCACGGGCGACACCTTCCCGTCGCCAGCGCCGACGACCACCCCGGGCACCACCTTGGCGGCCTTCAACGGGGTCTCGCCCAACGGCAATTGGTCTCTCTACGTCTCGGACGACGCGAATCTGGACTCGGGTACACTCGCCGGCTGGTCGCTGACCATCACGACCAACGGCGGCGGGTGTCTCACGACCTCGACCGACGTCAGCCTCGCGATCAGCGGCATCCCGTCCACCGTCACCACCCCGACCGTCACCGGCACGTTCACGGTGACGAACAACGGTGCCAATCCGGCCTCGGGCCTCACCCTGACCATTCCGCTGCCCACCGGGGCCACGGGGGTCACGGCCACGCCGGCGCAGGGCACGGCCAGCTACAATGCCGGCACGAACACGGTCACGGTCAACTTCGGCATCCTGGCCGCGCTGGCCAATACGTCGGTCAATGTCCAGTTCACGCCGGCGGCCGGCGCGAACAGCATCTCCGGCACGGCCACGCTGCTGCAGACGGACACGAACACGCCCAACAACACGGCTTCGTTCAACTTCACGGTCTCGAACGACACCGACGGTGACGGCATCCCCGACGCCTACGAGATCGCCAACGGCATGAATCCGAACGATCCGAACGACGCCGCCCTCGACTTCGACGGCGACGGCATGACCAACCTGCAGGAATACCGCGCCGGCACCGACCCGCGCAGTGCCGCCAGCAGCCTGGCCATCGTAAACGTCGTGCGCAGCGGCACCACCGGCGCCGACGTGACCTTCCGCAGCATCGCGGGCAAGAGCTATCGCCTCATGCACCGTGACGCGATGGACTCCGGCGCCTGGGTCCAGGTCGGTTCGAACATCGTCGGCACCGGCGCCGACCTCACGGTCAACGACCCGGCCGCGACCGGCTTCGGCAAGCAGTTCTACCGCGTCGAGCTGATCTTCCCGTAAGCTCGATCGAATCGGTTCCCAGCGGTGGTCGGCGTTAGCCGGCCACCGCTTTTTCTTTTCCGCGAACACGTGCTGCAGAGAAACTCGAAGAGCGAAACTCGAAGCACGAAGGAAGTCCGAAACTCGAATAGCCTCCTCACTGGCGCGCTTCGGCGGAGCCCTCCCTGTGGACTGCCCAAGTCGTAGCAGCTCGGAGGAGAAGCCCGGGCAGGCACTTCGAGCTTCGGACTTCGAGCTTCCTTCGAGTTTCGAGCTTCGAGTTTCTGGAGAACGTTCAGCCAGCCGAACGCATCCCCTCACCTCCCCGCCAGCCTCCCCAGCGTCTCCACCGCCTCCTCCATTCGGGCGTTCCACGGATGCCCGCAGCTCAGGCGGAGGAAATTCCCGTGCCGGCCGCGGGCCGAAAAGATGTGGCCGGGAGCGATGCTGATGCCTTGGCGCAGCGCGGCGCGGTGCAGTTCGCGGGTGTCGCTGGCGGGGTCGGGCAGCTCGACCCACAGGACGAAGCCGCCGGCCGGGCGCGTCACCCGGGTGCCGGCCGGGAAGAACTCGGCCACCGCATTCGAAACGCGCTGCACCTGTTCGCGCAGCGCCCGCCGCAGCCGGCGCAGATGCTGGTCGAAGGCGCCGGATTGCAGGAACTCGGCCACGGCCGCCTGCACGTGCGTGGTCGTGGCCAGCGTGTTCATGAACTTGAGCAGCTGGACCGGCTGCTGGAAGCGTCCGGGGACGATCCAGCCCACGCGATAACCAGGCGCGAGGTTCTTCGAAAAGGAGGAGCAAAGCAGGACCAGCCCCTCCCGGTCGAAGGCCTTGCAGGCTTTGGGGCGCTCACTGCCGTGGTAGAGATCGGCATAAATCTCGTCCTCGATCAGCGGAATGCTCCGGGGAGCGAGGATGTCCTGCACCAGCACGCGGCGCGATTCCTCCGGCATGCAGCTGCCCAGCGGGTTGTTGAAGGTGGGCGTGAAGAGGCAGGCGCTGATCTTCGTCTTGCGCAGCGTCGCCTCCAGGGCTTCGAGACTGACCCCCGTCTTCGGATGCGTCGGCAGCTCCACCGCCCGCAGGCCGAGACTCTCCAGCGCCTGCAGGAGGCCGTGGTAGGTGGGCGATTCGATGGCCACCGAATCCCCCGGACGGCAGGTCGCGCGCAGGGCCAGATTCAGCCCCTCCATGCAGCCGCAGGTGGTGACGATCTCCTCCATCGCGACCTGATAACCAGCGTCGGGCGCGCGCTGGGCCAGCTGCCGGCGCAGTTCCGCGTAGCCGGGTGGGAAGTCGTACTGGTTGGCCGATTCCGGCGCGGTTCGCGCCGCGTGCGCGAGGCAATGATTGAGCGCCCGATTCGGCAGCAGCTCCGTGGCCGGCGTAGCCACGCCGAAAGGCACGTTCTCCGGGTGGTAACGGAAGGATTCCAGCACCGCCGCCACGCTGGCCGCGGTGCCCTCGAGCTCGACGTGCTCGTATTCGTCGTGGTGCGGATGGTGGTGGGCCTGTTCCGGCTCCGGCAGGAAATGCGCGGCCTGTGGCTTGACGTAGTAGCCGGATTGCGGTCGCGCCTCGACCATCCCGCGGCCTTCGAGAATCTGGAAAGCCTGCATGGCGGTGGAGCGGCTGATGCCGCGCTGGGCCATCAGCTTGCGCACCGAGGGCACGCGATCGCCCGGCCGCAGCACGCGGCCTTCGATCATCTCCGCGATGCTGTCTGCGACCTGTTCGTAGAGGTGTCCGGCGACGTTGGGCATGGCGCTTCTGGAGGAACTGTCCCGTCCTTGTAATCTGTTCCGGTAACAATTCAAGAATTCTGTAACTGTTCCCAGACCAACCTCATGCGACAATCGAGTCGCCCTATGAAACTGAACCTCACTGAGAACCTCGAAACGCTGCAGGACTTCCTGTCCCGCCATCTGCTGCAGAGCATCGAGGGGCAGATCCCCACCCATCCCCGCCACCTGGCCAGCCAGGCGGAGGCGGCCGACGGACTGAAGTCCGCGGAACTGGCCGAGTTGGACGAATTCCTGGCCCATCCCGACTACCGCGGCGTGGGGCAGATCGACACCTCGGGGGACACGATCACGCTGCACAAGGGCGAGACGTGGAGCGATCACGAGCGTCACTCGGACCCGCTCTTCATCGAATGCACCCACGGCCGAGTCTGGCTGACCCTGGGTCACGGCCAGCGTGACGACATCCTGCTCGTGGCCGGGCAGAGCTACACCAGCCGCCCGGGGGACCTGCCGGTGATCGAAGCGCTGGAACTGGCGCAAATCCGCCTGCGCGGTGCCCACTGATCACCTCGTTTTCCCGACCGGCCGCCCCTGCCCGATGTCCAACGGCCTCCTTTCCGGGTTCGCGGGTGTCGCGGCCTTCAGTCTGACCCTGCCGGCCACGCGCGTGGCCGTGCAGGAGTTGCCGCCCATCTTCGTCGCCTCGGGCCGCGCGGCCGCCGCCGCGCTGCTCGGGGCGCTTTGCCTTTTGCTGGCCGGCGCCCGCCGGCCGCAGGGTCGTCAGTGGCTCAGCGTCAGCATCGTCGCCCTGGCCCTCGGCATTCTCTTCCCGCTCTGCGCCAGCTATGGTGCCCGCGACGCCTCGGCCACCCACGGCGCCGTCATCCTGGGTCTGCTGCCGCTCTTCACCACGTTGGCGGGCATGGTGCGGGTCGGCGAACGTCCGCAGCCGCTCTTCTGGGTGGCGGCATTCCTCGGCAGTGGCGCGGTCATCGCCTTCGCACTCTGGGAGAATGGCGGTGGCTCGCTCACCCGGACCGATCTGATCCTCCTGGCCGCCGCCGTCATCGCCAGCTTCGGCTACGCCGAGGCCGCCCGCATCGCGCCGCAGCTCGGCAGCTGGCAGGTGGTTTGCTGGGCCCTGCTGCTGGTCCTGCCCGTCAATCTCCTCTCGTCTTTTCTCCACCAACCCACCGGCCCTGTCTCTGCCCAAGCGTGGGGCTCGTTGGCCTACGTCACGACCATGAGTCAGCTCTTCGGCGTCATGCTCTGGACCCGCGGACTGCGTCTCGGCGGCGTGGCCCGGGTGGGACAATTGCAGCTGCTCATGCCGTTTCTGACCTTCGCTGCGGCCGCGCTCTGGCTGGGTGAGGCGCTGTCGTTCGCCACGCTGCTCGCCGCGACAGTGGTGCTGGCCTCGATCGTGTTGTCGCAGCGCGCCCGCGTCGTGCGGCAGAACGCCTCGTGAGCGCGGGCGACGCGATTCGTTGGCGCGGTTCTATTTCCTTCCCCATTTGAATCCCGCCTGAACCCGCAGATGGTTCCCGCATGCATTTCGGTCAGCGGGTGCACCCGCGGAACTTCGCCTACGCCGTCGGGGCGCGGGTCATCGCCTCGGAGGTCGCACCAGGCCTCGAACTCCACGCCGGCACCCGGCAGCTCCGCACGGCGGGCGAGCTGATCGGCAACGGGCTCGCGCTCAAGTACACGATCGAAAACCTCGGCGCGACGGATCTCGCCCCATACTCGGACGGGGTTCTGCCGGAATACCGCCACGGCGCCGCCGTGAAATCGGCCGTCAACGAACTCGTCATTCCCAACCTCGAGGCCCGGCTGACCGCCTCCGGCATCACGGTCACCCGACGCGGTCACCCGCTGCTTTCTCCGCCCGCCGACGGCAACGCCATCGGCCAATGCGGTCCCCAGACCATCGTCCGCTGGTCGCTCGAAGGCGTGACCGCGGCCTATGCGATGGGAGAGCGCACCGGCCGGCTCAACCGTCTCGGGCGGCGGCACGATTGCCACACGATCGACGTTCTCGGCGTGGCACCCGCCACGGCCCATCGCGATGACTTCGATCCCACGTACGTCTCCATCCCGCTACTCGTCCTGCGCACCACCGACGGCACGCATCTCGGGCTCTACTTCGACAGCGGCGAGCGGCTCAATGTGGATGTGGGCGCAGGCGAGGCGCGCGTCCTCAATGTCACCTGCCCCGAGGGCCCGCTGCCGATTTACCTCATCCCCGGCCCGACCCTGCGCGACGTCACGCGCCGCTTCAGCCAGCTGACCGGCCGCACCGCGCTCCCGGCGACGTGGGCGCTGGGCTATCATCAATGCCGCTGGGGCTACCGCACCGCCGACGAATTCCGCGAGCTGCGGCAGCAGTTCGAGAAGCACGATTTTCCGCTCAGCGCGCTCTGGTTCGATATCGACTACATGGACGGCTACCGGCTGTTCACCTGGGACGCGAAGCGCTTCCCGAATCCATCCGCGCTCACGGCCGAGCTGAATGCAGCCGGCATTCGCACGGTCGCGATCATCGACCCCGGCGTGAAACTGGAACCCGGCTTCCCGCTCTACGACGAAGGCGCCAGCGGCTCGCTCTTCTGCCGGGCGCCGAGCGGACGCGACTACGTGGGCGACGTCTGGCCGGGCGACACCGTGTTCCCCGATTTCTCCCTCTCCCGCACGCGGCAGTGGTGGGCCGCCCGCTTGGCGCGCTTTCTGCGCGAGAGCGGTCTCGACGGTGCCTGGCTGGACATGAACGATCCGTCCACGGGCGCCTCTGATCCTGACCTGATGCTCTTCGACGAGGGGCGCATCCCGCACGCGCGCTACCACAATCAGTACGGCCACCTCATGGCGCTGGCCAGCCGCGAAGCCTTCCGGCAGCTCGACCGGGCCCGACCCTTCCTGCTCACGCGCAGCGCCTTCACCGGCACACAGCGCTTTGCGGCGATTTGGACCGGCGACCTCGCCAGCAGTTGGTCGCATCTGCGCATGTCCGTGGCCACGCAGCTGAACCTCGGCCTCAGCGGCATGGCCTTCAACGGCACCGATATCGGCGGCTTCATGGGCCACACCGATGGCGAACTCCTGGCCCGCTGGACGCAGGCTTCCTTCCTCAGCCCGTTCTGCCGCAACCACTGCGAGACCAGCGCCCGGCCGCAGGAGCCGTGGCAGTTCGGCGAGGAGACGCTGAACATCTGCCGCTCGGCCATCCGCACGCGCTACCGGCTGCTGCCATACCTCTACCAGCTGTTCTTCCAGCACTGGCTCGACGGCGACCCCATCATGCGGCCGCTCTGCTACGAGTACCCAGACGAGCGCTACGCCGACATCGACGACCAGTTCCTCATCGGCGATGCGCTCATGGTCGCGCCGATGCTGCATTCCCGGGCCGAGAATCCGCCGGTCATGATCGAGGGCGTGCCCAAGCAGTATCGGAGCGTCGTCCTCCCGCCGGGTCGCTGGTTCGATCTGCTTCACGGCCGCTGGCTCGAAGGCGGCGCGACCCTCTGCTACGCGGTCGGCGCGGCCGAACTGCCGCTCTTCGTGCGCGACGGTGCAGCCATTCCCTACTACCCGGGCCCGATCAGCAACAGCCGGGTGAGCTGGCGCGAACTGGAACTGCATTGCTTCGTTTCGAAGGAGACAGCTCGGTACACGTATCTGGCCGATGACCTGGTCACCACCGCGTACCAGAAAGGCACCTTCAATCGCATCCTGATCGAGGTCACGCCCCCGCGCGTCGACGCCCCGGCCGACCTGCGTATCACGGAGAACGGCCCGCTGCCTGCCGGCAAGATCACCTTCCACCCGGTCTTCTACCGCGATCTTCCGGCCAGCGCCCCGGCCACGACCCCCCTCACCTACCGAATCGGTCACGACTTGCCCCACGAAGCCCGCCTGACCACGCGGCGCTGGCTCTGCCAGGACATCGCGGCGTTTGCGTGAACGGGGCGGTGCAGCGGGCGAGTCACGCGGCGCGCCTGCGCGGTCGGCGACTGCTCTGGAATCTCGGGCGCTCGCGAGCGAGCCGCACTCGGAGAGTGCGGACTACACCCGCCGACGCCACCACAGCGCGACGGCCACGGCGCCGGCGAGCGCGGGCAGACCGAGCACGACCAAGCTGAAGATCAGGGTCAGCTGCGTCTCCGGGATAGAGAGGGTGAAGAGCTTCATCTCACGCGGCGGGATGCCGATCAGCGCCTCGCGTTTGAGCAGCCAGTTCACGCCTGCCACGGTGAAATCCGCGCACTGCTGGGTTAGCGAGTCGTCGAGAAGATACTTCGCGTTGCTCACCACCAACGCGCGGCCGCCCTCGGGAGTGTCGGCCTCGCCACGCTCGACCGTGGCCGCCACCACGAGGTCGCCGGTGCGGTCCTTGTCGGCGTCGTAGTCGACGCCATTCACGCCCGCCAGCCGCCAGTCGACCTCGCCCCAGAATCCCTTCACGGCCTGCAGCAGCGGCTCGACCCGCAGCTTGGCCGCGGCCACGCGCTCGGGCTCGAGCTTGAGCGACTGGGTGCCGCCGGCCAGAAACGGATTCACCTCGCGGAAGCGCTGCGCGATGGAGGTCGAGCCGACGAACTCCGCCGCCACCGTGCTGACCAAACCGGACGGTGGGTGCGCGTAGAGCCGGTCGTCCTGGACCATGATGCCCAGGCTGCCGAGCCAGCCATGCAGCTGCGGCGTGGTGGCGTTCGGCTCGAGCAGCAGCAACACGCGTCCGCCCAGCCCCCAGTAGTCGCGCAGGGCCTGGAATTCCGCCTCACCAAGGTCGTACTTCGCGCCGATGCTCACCACGAGTGAAGCGTCCGCCGGGATGCGGCCCGCGCCGGCCAGCGGCAATTCCTTCAAGGTCAGCGCCTCACGCTTGAGCAGAGTGGCGAAGATGCCCAGGGGCGACTTGGGCCCGATGTCCGGCTGTCCCTGGCCGCGCAGGAAATAGACCGTGCGGGTCGGCTGCATGAGATCGATCAGCGCGGCGGTGATCGCCTGCTCGCCCTTGAACGCGGTCACCCGGGCCGGCTGGCCGAAGGCTTCGGGCTCGCGGTCGTAGTCGGCCAGTTCCTCCAAACCGATGATCCGAGCGCGCGCGCCCGAGACCACGATGACCGCATTCTCCCGCTCGCCGGTCTGGTACTGCCGGGCGATCTCCGCCGCCCGATCCTGCTCGCGGAACGGATTGACGTGCTCGACCGCGATCTTGCGCGACTCGGCGGCGTATTGCAGCGCCAGCAGGTTCACGTTCTCGAAGAGCGAGTTCGAGGCGTTGAAGAAGACGATGAGCCGCGCCTCGGCCGGGAGCTCGCGCAGCATGGCCTTCGTGCGCTGCGTCAGCGGCGGTACGCTGGCGCGTGAGAGATCGAGCCGCGCGTAGTGCCGGAACGAGAGCACATTGGCCGCCACCACCAGCACGAGCACCGCGCCGAGGCGCAGCGCGAGATTCAGCCAGAGCGGGAAACGTCGTTCGCTCATGGCTCAGCGCAGCCACCGCCGGGCCTGCAGCACGGCGTGGGTCAGGAATTGCAGCAGAAAGGCCAGGCTGAGGTAGAACACCACGGGCTTGGTGTTGAGCAGGCCGCGATTGAATTCATACATGTGCTCGGCGCTCGAGAGGTAGTTCACGAAAGCCCGCAACGGCGGAGCCAGGTTGGTCATCGTGAAGCCGAGCAGGCCGATGTAGAAAACGAAGGCGATCATAACGTACGCCAGGATGGCCGCGACGATCTGATTGCGCGTCAGGGCCGAGGCGAAGCAGCCGATCGAAACGAAGAAGGCCGCCATCAGCGCGATGAGCGCGTAGCTGCCCCAGTAGCTGCCCAGCGCCGGCGCGGCCTGCTCCCGGGTAATCCAGGCATAGATGGCGAAATAAAGGATGGTCGGCAGCCAGAGCGCGACCGCGAAGAGGTAGGCACCGAGGAACTTCGACAGCACGATCTGCCAGTCGCGCACGGGCGCCGTCTGCAGCATTTCGAAGGTTCCCTGCCGGAACTCCTCCGCGTAAAGCCGCATGGTCAGGAGCGGAAAAATGGCCAGGAACGAGTACCAGAAAATGGTCGTATTGAAGAACGCCTCGACCAGCGTGATGGGCGTCTGGCTGCGCGTGAAGGCGCTGAGGATGAGGTAGAAATTCAGGCCCGTGAGCGCGAGGAAAAGCGTGAAGACCACGCCCGCGATCGGCGAGTGGACCAGCGCGCGCAATTCGCGTCCGAGCAGGGCGGCAAAGATCCTCATGGCGTGGCGGTGGAATCCTCCGAATGCACGAGCCGGACGAAGACGTCCTCCAGGCTCGGGGTGCGGCGCGAAAGCTCGCGCAGGCCCCAGCGTTTCTCCACCGCCAAAGCATGCACCGCGGCGCGGGGATCGGCCCCGGGCTGCAGATGCAGCGCGAAGCGCCGCCACGGGGCCTCGGGTCCCGGGACCTTTTGCACGGAGAGCACGCCCTCGATGCGCTCCAGCAGCGCGGTGGCCTCGTCGCCCGCGTCCAGTTCGACCGTGATTTCGTTGGCCACCCGCGACTGCGCCACCACCTCGGCCGGGGTGCCCTGCGCAGCGATCCGACCGCGGTGCAGGATGAGCACGCGGGTGCAGGTGGCCTCGACCTCCGGCAGGATGTGGGTCGAGAGCAGCACCGTGTGCTTGCCCGCCAGACCGCGGATCAGGTCGCGCATCTGCCGGATCTGGGTGGGATCGAGCCCGATGGTCGGCTCGTCCAGGATCAGCAGCTCGGGCTCGTGCAGCAGGGCGTCGGCGATGCCCACGCGCTGCCGGTAGCCCTTGGAAAGCTGGCCGATGATGCGGCGCTCCACGTCGGCGAGCTGGCATTGATCCAACACCGCGGCGATCCGCTGGCGCGTCTGCGAGCGGCCCAGGCCGCGGATGGCGGCGCGATACTCGAGGTACTCGCCCACCCGCATGTCGGGGTAGAGCGGCGTGCTCTCGGGCAGGTAACCCACCCGGCGGCGTACCTCGAGCGACTGGCTGAAGACATCGAACCCGGCCACCCGGGCCCGCCCTGCCGTGGGCGGCAGATAGCAGGCCAGCATCCGCATGGTGCTGGATTTCCCGGCGCCATTCGGGCCCAGAAAGCCGGCGATCTCTCCCCGCCCCACGGCGAAGGAGAGATCCTGGACCGCGGTGAAGCCCGCGTAGCGCTTGGTCAGCCGCTCGGCTTCGATCATCGGGCCGTCAGCGTCACGGTCGTCTTTTGGGCGGGCGACGACCCGAGCCCGAAGGGCAGGCGCCGGCCGGGCGTTCCGGCCACGATATCGACCTCCGTGCCGGCTTTCACGTCGGAGAGGATCTTCTCCACCTCGGCCGGATTGGTGACGTTGTATTTGCCGATCTTGTAGAGCACGAGGCCCTTGCGCAGGCCGGCTTCGCGCGCCGGGCTGCCGGGATCGACGTCGCTGATGAGCACGCCCTTCTCCGTCTGGATGCCGAAGACCGCCGCGAGATCGTCGGTCAGCGTCTGCAGCGAAAGGCCAAAGAGCCGCCGCGCGCTCGACGCGCTGGCCTCGGCCGCGGCCGGAGGCTTGGAGCCGCCGCCGCCAGGGGCCGCGCTGCTGCCGCCGCGGCTGGAGCCGTCCTTCAGATTACCGCTCCACGGGATCTTGGAGAAGGCCTCGTTGATGTCGATGTCGCTGCCGCCGCCACGGACGGTCGGATTCGAGGCCACCACCGGACTGCGCGCCTGCTGGCGGAAGAGCGCGAATTTCTCTGCCACGACCGAGGCGGGAATCGAGAAGCCGATGCCGCTGACCGGCATGCGGTCCGGGGTGAAGGCCATGCGGACCGAATTCACGCCGCAGAGCTGGCCGGCGAGGTCGATGAGCGGACCGCCCGAATTGCCCGGATTGATGGCCGCGTCGGTCTGCAACAGCTTGCGGTAGGTGACGTCCTGAATGCGCACCTCGCGATCCTTCGCGCTGATGATGCCGCGGCTGACCGAGCTCTTGTAGCCGAGCGGGTTGCCCAGCGCGAGAACGGTCTGGCCGAGGAAGTTGGGCGACGGCTTGCTCAGGTCGATGTGCGGGAACGGCTTGCCGTCGCGCTTTTCGATCTTGAGCAGCGCGAGGTCGAACTGGCGGTCGCCACCGACATACTTGGCGTCATACGTCGATCCGTCGGGGAAGGAGACCGAGATCTTCAGGTCGGCCGCGCGCTCGACCACGTGCTCGTTGGTGATGATGTAGCCTTCGGGATCGACCACGAAGCCCGAGCCGAGGCTGCTCTGCTTGCGCTCCTGCGTGCGGCCGCCGCCGCCGAGATTGCCGCCGAAGAACTCGTTCAGCATCGACTCGAACGGATCCTGCACCGTCGTGCGCACCACCCGCTCGGTGTTGATGTTGACCACCGCAGGCTGGACCTTGGCAATGGCCAGCACGGCCGGTTCCGTGCTGGGGTCGAAATTCAACGTGCGCGACTCCTGCGCCGGCACGGGGGAAAGCGGCGTCGCCAGCGCGAGCACTGCCGCCGAAAGGAGGGGAAGCCGAAGGTTCTTGGGCATGGAAGGATCAGAATAGGAGGTCGAGCAGTTGCCGACAAGCGGTTGGATGGACGACCCGCGGGTCGTCTTCGTTCATCGGACGGGAAAATCCGACCCACCTGCGACAATTCCTCCTAAACCGCTGCCAGCCCCGCGTTACCGACTCTGCGCGGTTCGGAGCGTTCCGTCCTTCTTCCTTCACCCGGGTGTCTTCCTCCGCCATGCTCGACCCATGTCCGAGCATCCCGTCGCGCATTGGCATCGCTTTCTCCGTTCGCCCAGCCAGGCCGGATTGCTCGCGCTCCTGGCCGAGGAAGTCGAGTTCCATTCGCCCGTCGTGCATCGGCCGCAGGTCGGCCGCGCCCTCGTCAGCGCCTACCTCGGAGCGGCCTTTCGCGTGTTTCTCAATCCTCACTTCCACTACGTGCGCGAGCTGCTCGAGCCTGGCGGCGCGGTCCTCGAATTCGTCACCGAGATCGACGGCATCCACGTCAACGGCGTGGACATGATCCGCTGGAACGACGACGGCCTGATCACCGAATTCAAGGTCATGGTCCGCCCGCTCAAAGCGATCCAGCTCATCCATCAGCGGATGGGCGAAATGCTGGCCACCGGAGGCAAACTCCCCGCCGGTAGCTGATTACGGTTTGCCGGCCGGCGGTGCCTTGGTGTGGCGCTGGAGGAACTCCAGCACGCGCGACTCGCGCCGCAGGCGGATCACCGGATCGGTGATCATGTGCGTGCCGAGTAGCGGCAGGAATTCGTACACCTTGCCGGCCCGGTAGAGCGCGTCGGCCAGCTGCACGCTGTGCTGGAAGTAGACGTTGTCGTCCGTCGCGCCGTGGACGAGGAGCAGCGGACGCTGCAGGTCTTTCGCGTAGGTCAGCGCGCTGCTGGCCCGATACGCCTCGGGCTGTTCGGCCGGCAACCCCAGGTAGCGTTCGGTGTAGGCGGTGTCGTAGTTCTCCCACGTCACCACCGGCGCACCCGCCACGCCGCAGGCGAAGACGTCCGGACGCCGCAGCACGGCCATGGCGGAGAAATAGCCGCCGAACGACCAGCCGCTCGCGCCCACGCGGGTCAGATCCATCTCGGCCACTTTCCGGCCGAGCGCCTGCAAGCCGTCAACCTGATCGGCCAGCGGGATGTCGATCAGATTCCCCTGGATGGCCCGCTCCCAGTCGCGCCCGCGCCCCGGCGTGCCGCGGCCGTCGAGGCGCACGACGATGAATCCCTGGTCGGCATACCACTGCGAAACGAAGTACGAGCGCAGCGCAGCGGTCACCTGCTGATGCCCCGGGCCGGCGTACACATCGAGCAGCACGGGATACTTATCGCCGGGCTTGAAGGTCCGCGGACGCAGGATGGCAGCGAAGTAGGTGCGTTCGCCGGTCACGCGGGTCAGCTCGACCGCGGGCACCTGCGTCGGCTTCTCGGCCACGCTTGGGAGCAGCGCGACCACCCGTCGCTGCTCGTCGCGCACGGTCCAGGAAATCTCGCCGTCCATCCGATCCTCCCGTACCAGGACGCGCTGCTCCGCGGGTCCTTCGGCGAGGTCGACCATCCCGAAGCCGCCGCCGGTCACGCCGATTTCCCAGCGCCCGGCCGAGCCTTCCAGCGGCACGAAACGTACGATCCGCTGGCGGGGATCGGTTTCGCCCGCAGCCCCAGCGAGCGCCGGCTGGGCGCTGAGCAGCACGCCGGCGACGCCGCCCGACTTCGTCTCGCGCAAGAGATCGAGAAAGCCGTCGGCCTCGGTCGTGAGCGGGCGGAGCAGCTTCCCGTCCGCCGCGCGCAGCTCGAGATTCCAGCGGCCGCCGCGTTCGGTCGGCCAGAAAAAGCTCGCGCCGTCCTCGCGCCAGTTCGCCTTGGTGCGGCGTCCGAGATTGACCCAGGCGGGGTCGGTCTCGCGCAGCAGCTCGCGCGTCGCGCCGGTCTTCGGGTCGACGGCTAGCAGCAATCCGGTGCGTTGCAGGCGATCTAACACATACACGGTGGGCGGCGCTTTGGCCTGGCTCCAGTCCACCCGCGCGACGTAGGGAAACTTCTCCCGATCCCATTCGATCCACTTCGTGCCTCCGCCGCCGCGCGCGATCAGGCCGAGCTTCACGACCGCATTCTTCGTCCCGGTGCGCGGGTAGAACTGCTTCTCGGGCGCCTGCTCGGGATGCAGCGGATCGGCGATGTAACGGACCTCCACGCCGGTGTGGTCGGTCTGCTGGTAGATCAGGCTCTGTCCGTCTGCCGCCCACCAGAACCCGTCGTGGCGGTCCAGCTCCTCCTGCGCGGCGAACTCCGCCACCGCATGGTGAATGATTTCATTGGCCCCACTCGTCAGGCGCTTCTCCTTGCGCGCGGCGATGTCGATGACCCAAAGCTCGTTGCCCCGCGCCGCGCCGATCCACTGTCCGTCCGGCGAGAGCTGCGGCGCGATCCAGCCCGCGCCCGGCATCTCCTTGAACGCACCGCTCGTCCGCTCGACCACGTAGAGCTTGCCGCTGAGCAGTACCAGAATGCGCCGTCCGTCCTTCGAAAGCTGAAAGCTGGTGAACCCGCGCAGCGACTGCCGCAGCCGCTCGCGTCGCGCCTTCTCCTCCGGCGAGAGCTGCTCCTCGGCCGATTTCAGAATCTGCTCCGGCGTGAGCAGCTCGCGCACCTGGCCGTCGGCCACGTTGAATTCGTAGAGCCGCAGCACCGGATCGCGCGGACCGCTGCGCAGAAAAACCACCTGCGCGCCATCCGGCGTCAGCCGCGGGGATTGCGGCAATCCGAGCGTGAAATTCCTCGTCTCCGCCAGATCGCGGAAGTAGCGCAGACTCGCATCCTCGTCCGCCGCGGGGAGGGTCGAAAGCGCCAGCGCGGCGGCCATCATCAGGGGTCGGAACAGCATGGCCTCGCTTAGGCTCGGCATAGGCGATAGGCAATAGGCCATAGGCGATAGGCGGATCGTTGAGCAAGGGTGGCGCGGAGGATGCTGGATGGGGGATGCTGGATGGGGGGTGAGGGTGGATGGTGGATGAAGGTGGCGAGAGGGTTCGGGGTTGCCTCCACTCCCACTCGCAATTCCACCCTTCTCCCCGCGACGGCAGCAAGCTGCCTGAACGACGGCTGCAGCAAGCTGCTCGCACTCCACGGCGTCCGGCTCCCCTCTCCCGACCTGGCTCCCGCTACAGACTCCGATCTCTCGTCCACCGTCTCCAATCTCGCCTATCGCCTATCGCCTATCGCCTATCGCCTATCGCCTATCGCCTATCGCCTATCGCCTATGCCGAGCCTCAGCGAGGCTCAGCGAGGCTCAGCGAGGCTCCCCCGCCTCCGCGGTCGTCGAGCGGGTCAGGACCTTCACCATCCCGAGCAGCTCCATCGCGTCGGTGGGCTTGGCGAGGCACATTTGGAAGCCCTCGGTCACGATGCGCATGCGGTCGTCATTGGAGGAATAGGCGGTCAGGGCGAGGGCGGGCATGCGGCCGCCGCGCTCGGGCGGGAGCGAGCGCACGCGGCGAATGAGCTCGTAGCCGTCGTGGCCAGGCATCTCGATGTCGCTGATGAGCAGATCGGGGACGCGCGAGGCAATGCAGGACAAAGCTTCCTGCATCGAGCCAGCCGCCCGGACCTCGGCGCCGAGGGTGACCAGCACGCGCTGGAGCATGTCGCGCGCGTCGATCTCGTCATCGACCACCAAGAGCGAAAGTCCGTCGAGGCGCGGCAGGCGGCGGGCCTCCTCGGCCTCCAGCGGCGTGCCATCAGACCCGCTCAGCACGCTCACCTCGGCCAGAGGGAGATCGACCCAAAAGGTGGCGCCGTGGGCGATGCCCTCGCTCTCCGCCGAAATGCTGCCCTCGTGCAGCTCGACGAGGGTCTTCACGATGGCGAGGCCGAGGCCGAGGCCCCCGTGCTGACGGCGCGTGCTGGCATCGGCCTGCCGGAAGCGATCGAAGACATGGGGGAGAAAATCGGGACTGATGCCGACGCCGGTGTCGCGCACCATGACGCGAACCCAGCCCTCCACGTTCTCCACCCGCAAGGTGATCCGCCCGCCCGGGGGCGTGAACTTGAGCGCATTGCCGAGCAGGTTCTCGAGGATCTGGCCGAGTCGCGCGGCGTCGCCCAGCACCGTGCGGGCGCCCGGTTCCAACTCGGTCACGAGGGTCAGGCCGTGCAGCCGGGCCTCGACCTCGGCCGACTTCACCGCGGCGCGCACGACGGCGTTGAAATCGGTTTCGACGAGATCGATCTCGAACTCGCCCGTCAGGATATGGCTCATGTCGAGCAGATCGTTGACCACCCGGGCCTGCGTGCGCGCGTTGCGGTCGATCACGGTCAGACCCTGTCGGACCTCGTCCCCATCGGCCGGGTTCGCCAACAGCAGCTGCGTCCAGCCGAGAATCGCCTGCAGCGGAGTGCGGAGTTCGTGCGAGAGCGTGGCCAGAAATTCGTCCTTGAGCCGCGCCTGCCGCTCGGCCTCGGCCACCGCGCCACGGGCGGCCTCGACGCTGTGCTGCAGGGCGCGTTCGGTCTGCTTCCGCTGCGTGATGTCGCGCGCGATCTTCGAGGCCCCCACGATCTTGCCGGCCCGGTTGCGCACCGGCGAGATGGTCAGCGAGACATCGACATAGGTACCGCTCTTGGTCACCCGCTGGGTGTCGAAATTCTCCACCCGGATGCCGCGCGAAACCTGCTCGAGGATCTGCGGTTCCTCCCCGCGCC
Source organism: Verrucomicrobiota bacterium (assembly GCA_018240025.1). Lineage (GTDB taxonomy): Bacteria > Verrucomicrobiota > Verrucomicrobiia > Chthoniobacterales > SZAS-18 > SZAS-18. The sequence goes on along the minus strand of JAFEGM010000032.1, from coordinate 117,660 downwards.
GCTCCGGCGGGATGAGACGCATGATCGAGCGCCCCACCATCTCGTCCGCGCTGTAGCCGAAGATCCGCTCGGCGCCCTGGTTCCAGCTCGTTACGACACCCTCCAGACTCTTGCTGACGATGGCATCGTCCGATGAGTCGATGATAGCCGACAGGAGGGATTCGGGCGAGGCGAAGGCTTCGTCGCCAGCAGCGGGAGGAGTCGGCATGCGCGGGGGACAAGGGGGCGGGAGCCGACTGCGGGACGAAGGCCCTCCGCGCCGTCAGCATGAACAGTTCCAAGGATGTTCGCACGCGCAGAGATGGTCGGATGGATTTTTCCAACCCCAGGCACCCGGCCCTCCCGGGGGGCGAACGCCCCGCCGGCAGATGGAGGAAATGCCATTCGCCAAGCGCTTCCAGGCGAGGCATGAAGCATGGGTGAGCGCCCCCGTGTACCCTGCTGCGACCTGCCTGCTCGACTTCGCAGGCAGCCTGCGAATGCTCGTGCCGGAGGACCCGCGACAGATCACCACCTTCATTCTGACCGAGCAGGGCGATTGGTTCGAGGCGGAGATCCGCTTCATCCGTCGCTGGCTGCAGCCGGGCATGCGCGTGGTGGATATCGGCGCCAATTTCGGGGTCTACACGCTGACCGCGGCCAGTCGGGTCGGTCGGGAGGGCCGGGTCTGGGCGTTCGAGCCGGGTGCGTTTCCCCGTTCCTGCCTGGCACAGAGCCTGGCGCTGAATGGCTTCGAGAACGTGGAGTTGCGGTCGGAAGCTGTTTCGGAGCGAACCGGCCGGGCCAGCCTCGATGCCACCGGCGGCGCAGAATTAGCCCGACTGGGGAGCGAGGGCGCGGCCGGCGAACCCGTGGTCGTCACCACCCTCGACGCTGCCTTCGCGGCCTGCCGCAGCGAGCCGTTCGATTTGTTGAAGCTCGATGCCGAGGGCGAAGAGCCACGCATTCTCCGCGGCGCCCGCCGTTTCCTGGCGGAGCGGGATCCGCTGATTCTGTGCGAATGGCCGTTGGAACCAAGCCGACGGAGCGAGCTGCTGAGCGAGTTGCGCGAGCTCGGGCTTCGCCTTTTCCGGCTGCTGCCGGGTCCGGATCTGCTGGTCCCGCTCGAAACCGAGAGACCGCTCGATTCCTTCCAGCTCAACTTTTTCGCGGCGGGCACGCGCCGAATCGCGCATTTGCTCGCCAGCGGCGATTTGGCCGAATCGCCCGCCCCGCTCGCGGAGTCGACCGCCGAGGAGGATCGCGCCGTCGTGCATGCCTGGCTGGCGGCCCGGCCCTGGGCGCGGTCAGTCTGGCCGGAGGCGCACCCGGCTGGTTCACCCCGCATTCACCGAGCCTTGGCCGACGTCGTCCGGGGAGAGGATCCCGCCCGGCCACGCCCTGAGCGCTGGGCGTGGCTGGCTCGGGCGCAACGCTTTCTGACCAAGCCGCGCGCGCCGACGCTGGAGCTCTGCTTCACCGCCGCACGGGTGGCGCTGGCCTTGGGCGCGCAGGAGGCGGCCTGTGGCCAACTTGGGCTGGCCCAGGCGCTGTTGCCCGGCCAAACGGGGCATGCGCTCGGTCCTTTCCTGCCGCCGCTGGCGGAGCAGAACGAACTCGAGCCGGTCGGGCCGCCGGCGCAGTGGCTGCAGGCCATGCTCGACGAGGCCATCGTCGCCCGCGCGGGCCATTCGATTTGCTTTGGACTCCGCCAGCGGCTCCCGGTCCTGGAGCGACTGTCGGCCAACCCTCACGCCTCCTCCTCGGCCCAGCGGCGGCTGGCTGCTGTGCGCAGAGCCCAAGCGTCGAAGGACACGCCCCTATGGTAAACAGGCTGTTCCACCTTCTCGCCGTCTGTCTCGCGCTCACGGCGACGACGGGCCTGCGCGCCGGGCTCGACGACCTGCGCGGTACCTGGCAGCTCGACCGCCCGCAGTCCGAGACGATGCGCGAGGTGCTGGCGGCGCAGGGCTATTCCGGGTTCGAGATTGCCATTCTCGACCGCGTTGGCGTGACCCAGATCATCGAACCCGATCCGGCCGCTCGCATGGTCACGATCCGCACGAAAACGACGGTCGTCGGCACCACCGAGCAGCTCACGCTCGACGACATCGAACGTCCGGCCGACAGCCCGCTGGGACGTGTGGAGCGCGCGGCCGCCTGGGACGAATCCGCCCAGACCCTCCGCACGCGCAACCGCTATGCCGCCCGCAACGGCCAGCGCGTGCAACTCGTCACGCTGCGCCGCCGCCTCGATGCGCAGCGCTTCACCCAGGAGACCCGGCTGCGGCTGCCCGACGGCCGGGAGCTGCGCGCGAAGCAGATTTTCGTGCGGAAGTAGCTGGTCGCTGCGCAGAGCGCAACGACCCGGCCTTGCCAGCGGCGGGCGGCTTGATTCCATGCGGGCCGTATGTCTCGCTTCCGTTGCCCGGCCCGTGCTTGAAATGCGCGCCCGTTCCCGTCATCGCGTGCTGCTGCTGGGTTGGGACGCCGCCGACTGGCGTTTCATCGAGCCCCTCATCGAACGCGGGCTGATGCCGACCCTGGCCGCGCTGCGCTCGCGCGGCACGTGGGGCAATCTGGCCACGCTGCAGCCGGCGCTCTCGCCCATGCTCTGGACGAGCATCGCCACCGGGCTGCGGCCGACGAAGCACCGCATCGCGAGCTTCGTCGAACCGCTGGCCGACGGTTCCGGCATTCGCCCCGTCGCCAGCACCAGCCGACGCGGCAAGGCGCTTTGGAATATCGCCTCGCAGTCTGGGCTGCGCTCGCTGGTGACAGGTTGGTACGCCACCCGCCCCGCCGAGCGGATCGCCGGGGTCGTCGTCGCCGACGGCTTCGAGCGCGCCGTGGCTCCGCTCGACGAGCCTTGGCCCATCCCGGCGGATTCGGTCCATCCTCGAGAACTGGCGGACACCCTCGCGGAGCTGCGCGTGCATCCGGGCGAACTGGACGCGTCGGCGCTGCTGCCCTTCGTGCCACGCGCGGCGGAGATCGACCAGCAGAGCGACCCGCGCCTGCGCCAGCTGGCCGGATTGCTCGCGCAAACGGTCTCGCTGCACGCGATCTCCACCCACCTCCTCGCCACCGAGGATTGGGATCTGGCCGCCTTCTACTACGAGGGCATCGACCGTTTCGGGCACGACTTCATGCAGTGCCATCCGCCCGCACAGCCCGACGTCCCCGCGCGCGACGTCGAGCTCTACGGCGAAGTCATGACCGGCTGCTATCGCTTTCACGACATGCTGCTCGACCGCCTGCTGCAGCTGGCTGGGCCGGAGACGACCGTGGTGCTGCTGAGCGATCACGGCTACCACCACGACGCCCGGCGGCCGTCCGCCGACGCCGATCCCCTCGCCTGGCATCGGCCCATGGGCATGATCTGTCTGGCCGGCCCTGGCGTGCGCCGCGGCGAACGGGTTTTCGGGGCGCATCTGCTCGACGTCGCACCGACCGTGCTCGCGCTGCTCGGACTGCCGGCGAGTCGGGAAATGCCCGGCCGCATTCTGCAGGAAGCGCTCGCGGAGCCGGCGCCGCCGCGGATCGCGAGCTGGGAAGAGGTCAGCGGGGCCGACGGGCGCGAAGACCTGCCGCGCCCGGAACTCGATCCCCACGAGGCCGCCGGGGCGATCCGACAGCTCGTCGAACTCGGCTATCTGGCGGCCCAGCCGGACGATGCGCGCCAGCAGGTGGAAGAAGCACAGCGGCTGATCCGCCACAATCTCGCCCTCGCGCACCTCGATGCCGGCGAGCCGGCCGAAGCGGCGACGCAGCTCCGTCAGCTCCACACCGAGGCCCCGGCTCGCTCCGGCCTCACCTTGCAGCTCGCCTTGGCGGAATTCGGCGCGGGGCGGTTCGACGAAGCGCGCGCCCTGCTGCAGCCGCTGGCCGAGGGAGACGCTCCCCTGCCCCGCGCCTGGCTGATGCTGGGCCGCCTCGAGCTGGCCGCCGAGCGTCCGCGGGAGGCCCTGATCTGGCTGCGGCGCGCCGCCGTCGCCGCGCCGGAGCACCCGGCCATCGGGCTGCGGCTGGGTCAGGCCCTGCTGGCGGCCGGTCAGCCCGCCGAGGCGCTGGCCATCCTCACCCCCGTGGTCGCCGCGGAGACGGAGAATGCCGTCGCCTGGGAAGCGCTGGCCCACGCCCAACTCGAACTCGGCGCCGCCGACCGGGCGGTCGAAAGCGCGTTGAGGGCGATCGAAATCGCCTACTTCTTCCCCCGCGCCCATCTGCGCCTCGGCCTCGCCCTGCGCGAGCTCGGGCAGGAGAAACGCGCCGCGGAAGCCCTCGCCATCAGCCTTGCGCAGGCACCGAATCTGGCGCCCGCCCGAAGAGCCCTCGACGCGCTGCGTCGCTGAGGCCCCGGAACGGTCTATGCGATGAGACGGCCCCGGGGCGCGAGGCCGACGTAGAAACATGCCTTCGCGATTCCCAATGCGCGACATCGGCGTCGCCCTTCGGCGGCCTGCCGCACGTTTGCGGCTTCGCCGGCGTGGGTCATCGATCCCCGAAAATAACTGCTAATTTCCATAATCTTCACCGTCCCCGAAAAGGGCTACAATGTCCGTGAGTTTCAGGATTGTAATCGCAGAGACCGGAATGCGAGAAGTTTCAAGCCCTCACCAACCCTCCAAAGTCTCATGTCCATTGCCGATCGTCTTCAGTCCGTCCTCAACGAATTGCGTTCCGCCCTGCCGGAACTTCGCGGCTGCCTCATCGCCAGCGCCGACGGCATGCTGATCGCCCAAAACGTCAGCTCCGGCGACTCCAACCGCATGGCGGCCATGGTCGCCACCAGCCTCGGCCTCGGCAAACGGATGTGCGAGGCCTTCGGCAGCGGCGCCCTCAGCGAGACCTCGGTCAGCGGCGACGTCGGCCAGGTCTTCATCTATGGCGCGGGCTCCAAAGGCGTGCTCGCGGCCCTCAATCCGGCCGGCGGCAACGTTGGTCTGCTCCACCTCGAGTGTCGGGCGGCGGCCCGGCGGGTCGCCGAGATCCTCGGTTAATCTCACTCTCCCTCCCCCAGTTACCCTCCTCACCAACAATGAACGACGACAAATCCCGTATGAGCTGGTCCATCAAAGACGAAGCGGTCTGTGCCGAACTGGTCACGCTGATGGGTCTGACCGCGGCTGACGGCGCCGTGTTGCAGGCGCTCCACGGCGCGGCCGTGACCGCTGGCACCGCCATGGCCAAGGAATTCCACGGCCGCATCGTGGACCACGCGAACACCAAGCAGTACTTCGAGGGCGTCGATATCCAGCGGGTCGGCGCGATGGTCGCGCAATGGTTTTCCGACCTCTTCTCGGGCAGCTACGGCGAAGACTACGCCCGGCGCCGCATCATCATCGGCCGGACGCACGTGCGCATCGGCCTGCCGGTGCGCTACCCGCTGGCCATGCTCGACGTGGTCTCGCGCCACGCCGAGCCGCTGCTCGCCCAGGCCGCCGACCCGCAGGCCGCGCGCGCGGCCTTCCAGAAGGTGCTCGCGCTCGATGTGGCGGTCTTCAATCAGGCCTACGAGGACACGCAATTGAAGCACCTCTCCGAACTGCTCGGCGGCGAGCGGCTGGCCCGTCTGCTGCTCAGTAACTGAGCCTGCACTTATGCCGATCTTCGGTGAGCTGCGTGACCTGCCGCTGCCGGAAGTTCTCGGCGTGGTACGTCCGCGCCGAGGCGTGCTGATCCTCCGGCAGGGGATTCAGGCCTTCGACCTCGAGGTGAGCGAAGGCCTGCTGGTCAATTTCGTCCACAACAGCGGCCGGGTGGACGATGTGCTCACCCTCTCCGAGCGTTTCGGACAACTGTTCGAGCTGCGCGAAGGCTGTTTCCTGTTCCGCCCGGGCGCGATCCTGTGCGCCCCGCACCTGCGCGTGCCGCTCGACCAGCTGGTCGTCTCCACCCAGCGTTCGCTCCGGGAGCGTGCCGCCGTGGCGGCGGACCTGCCGAGTCCGCACACGGTCTTCCTCGCCACGGGCGACTGCGAGTTGCATCTGCCCGAGGATTTGCAGGTCTTTTGGGAGCGCGCGACCCCCGCCCTCGCTGGCGGGGCGGCGGCGCTGCAACTCAGCGGCTGCACGGGCGTCAGCGTGCAGCACGCGCGCTGGCTGCTCTGCCGCTTGCGCGCCGTCGGGCTGATTCGGCCGCGACGGCCGGGCGAGAGCGGCGCATGGCAGCCCACGACAACACCCACCGTGGCGCCCTCCGGACCCGGAGACGTCGCTTCTGTCGATCTGACCGGACTGCGCCCCGCGCAGCCTGCAGCCTCATTACTTCAGCGGCTCTCGCTCGGCCTGCGTCGGTTCTTTGCTCAGCAAAGCTCGTCGGCTCGCGCCTGACGGCTTCTTGGGCGGCAGTCAGTCCGGTCAGGTTGGTGTTGACCGGCGACAATCAGTGCCCACGCCGGCCGAAGCTGAGCCCTCCCGTCCTTCCGGCCCCGCACCGAAGACACGCGCGGGGCCGCCAACTCGTGGCCTTCAGGCGGGCTGATACGGCATCCCCACCACGTCCTTCACGGCCTCGAGGATGCTCGTTTGCAGCGCCGGATCGGTGATCTCGATCTCGCTGTTGTTCAGGTCGACCGACTTGATACCCGACTCGCGCAGCTGGCTGACGGGCACCTTGAGAAACGTGCGATAGACCGCCATTTGGCCGCGCGTGCCGCCACCGGCGGTGCCGATGACGAAATCGAGCACGCCCCGCAGAGACAGGCCCTTGGACGCTGGGGCCGGCTGCGCCTCCCGCACCGTCGCAACCTCGACGGGCGCGACGGCCCCGGGCGGCCGCGGCAGCGGCTTGGTGGGGATGGCGATCTCTTCCCGCCGCTCCGGCGCGGCCGGACGGGTAGGCGCGAGGCGGAAACGCACCCGACCTGGTGCGGGCTCCGACGGCGAGGCCGGCAAGGACACCTCCGCCACGTCAGTGGAAGGCAGCGGGCTGGGCGAGGAGGGAGTCGGCGGCGGGCTGGCGCTGGCCGAGGTCACGCTCGCGCTAAAGGCGGCACTGGGCTGGATCTCGCAGAATTCCGCCCAGGTCAGCTCGGCGATGCGGGCCAGGTCCAGGCGGATGAACTTCTGCAGCGTGGTCATGGCGAACGGCAGGTCGGCCGGCCCCTCGCGCACGAGGTCGCCCACCGAACGGTGACCGTCGATGAGCGAGAGCAGGATCCATTCGGCCGGCCGCAGGCGGAGCGATTCCCCCCGCGTGTTCCAATTGACGGCGCGCTCGAGAATGTCGGTGTTTTTCATGCGGGCGACTGATTTTCCAAGGCGATGACCAATTGACCGTCGCGGCCCAGGACCTTGAAAGGCAGCGACAGATGAGAAAACGGCCAGCTCAGCCGGGCGGCGTCGGTGCGGTTGAGCGCAACGGGAGTGGAAATGCCGAGGTGATTGCCGAAATGCTCGCGCGCATTCGACGCGATGGTGCTGGCGATTTCGCCCACGAAATCGCGGCACATGTCGGCATCGCGCATCGGCTCCCCCACCCGGCCGAGCAACTCCTGGAGCAGTGGCTCGCCCAGCGAGAGCGAAACGTAACCGCGGTGCAGGCCGGACATGCGGATGAGCCCCGTGTAGTCCTCGAAGTGCGGCGGCGTGAAGCAGACGCTGGCGCGATCGAGCGCGACGGCCTCGCCCATGGTGCGTTCAAAGTAACGACGGGTGATCTCGGCGAAGAGCGCCAGATCCAGTTCGCTGATTTGGTCGGTTTGACTCATGGACTAGGGTGCAGCCTCCAGGCAGACAGCCAGGTGAGAGTTGTGCCCCCGCCAGACGACGGGGATGACGAAGATGTCGACCCCCCGGGGCAGGAGGACCGGGTCGAGCCGACCCGCCAGCATGACGGGCACGGAGATCATGAAGTCGCTCCCGATGACCTCGCGCGCGTTGCCGGAGATGGTATTGGCGACCTCGCCGATCATGTCGGCGCAGAGCTGCGCGTCGATGACCGGCTCGCCCATCTGTCGGACCAGGGCCTCGGCCATGATCTGCTCGGCCGTGAAGATGATGCAACCGCGATGGCCGCCGGAGATGCCGATGACCGCGGCCGGGCCGAGGAGGACGACACCGATCTCATTAGGCCCCAGGAGGTAGGGGGCGCCGGTCTCCGCGCTTTCGCCGGTGGCCTCGAGGAAGTAGCGGGAGGCTCCGTTCACGAAGACGGAGAGGAGTTGTTCGATTTTGTGCATCACCTATTCGGATTCGAAAAGCTCTTCGATGGCGGTGAGGAGTTCCTCGGCCGTGAACGGCTTGAGGAGGAAGCCCTCCGCGCCGCGTTTGACCGCCTCGACGGCGGTGTGTCGGTCGCCCAACGCCGAGATGACCAGAATCTTGGTCTCGGGATGGTCGAGCATGATGCGCTCGACCGCCGAAAGGCCGTCGAGCTGGGGCATGGTGATATCCATCGTCACCACATCGGGCCGGAACGCGCGCGCCTCCTCGACGGCGCGTTTGCCGTCGGCGGCGACCCGCACTTCCTGAAAACGGGTGCGGGTCAGGATGCGCTCGATGGAGCGCCGGATGATCATCGAATCGTCAACAATGAGCAGCTTCATGGAATATCAGGCCGGAAGCCCCACCGGCTGGAGGGGAAAACTGAGCGTGAAGGCAAGCGAGCGGCCGGGTTCGCAGGCCACCTCGATCTCGCCGCCGAGGTCGTCCATCACGCGCCGACGGACCAGATCGAGCCCGGCTCCGCGCCCGGCATCGACCGAAGTCTCCTGCGCGGTCGACAGACCGGAGGCGAAAATGAAGCCCGTGACCTCGTCGTTGGACATCGCCTCCACCTGCTCCTTCGTGGCCAGGCCGGCCTCGACCGCCCGGGCGCGGATGCGTGGGAAATCGAGCCCGGCGCCGTCGTCGGCGAAATGCAGGCGGAAGGTGGCGTCGCCGCCGCGGTCTTCGCGACGGCCGGAAATGCAGATGAGCGCCTCGGCCGGCTTGTGCGTGGCGGTCCGCCGGCTGGGCTCCTCGATGCCGTGGACGATGGAATTGCGGACCAGCTGCAGCAGGAGGTCGCGCACCACGCCGCGGTGCGACTCCGGCAGATCGGCCGAACGGAATTCGGAGGCATCCACCTTTACCCGCCGTCCGGCGCGCAGTGCAGTCGCCTGGGCGAACGAGGAGACCACACCCAGCACCGGATCGGCCGGCGCCGCCGCGGTGACGCCGCCCGGGCGCGCCTGCGGCCCGAGCGTGCCGAGGCGGTCGGCCAGCTCGCCGGCCTCGTCGAGGGCTTGGCGAAACTCTGACTGCCGCACCACCACCGAAAGCAGGTCCTCGCCGGCCAGCTGCGGGCGGTCGAGCAGCTTCTTGACCTCGCCCTCGAACTCGTGGGCCGTCTTCTCGAAGTGCGTGAGCGAGAGCGCCGCCGCGTTGCCCTTCACATTGTGGATGGCCGCGTAGACGCCGCGCAACTTCTCGCGCAGCGAAACTTCGGGCACGCCGCCGGTCCCCTGGGCGCGGGCGAGATCCTCCATCTTGAAGGTGTCGTTGACCCGCTCCAGTTCTTTGCGCGAGAGCTGGAGGAACTCCTGCAGCGCGGGCCGGTCGACGTGCAGGATGCTGAGCAGGATTTCGAACTGCCGCTCCTTCTTCGCCTCTTCCGCGCGCAGCCGCATTTCCAGCCGCACCTGGGAGGTGACGTCACGAATGCTGATGAACAGGCGGTCGACCTTCTTGTCCTTCAAGATGCGCCGGAAGGCGAACTCGAAGAAGTAGTTCTCGAAACCTCCGTTTTGATTCGGAAAGCTGACCTCGATCTGCGAGAGCGGATTGATCTTGAGCAGCTGTTTCTCCTTCTTGGTCGGATCGAAGAGCAGATTGAGGTAGTCGCGCGCCGTCAGGAACATGCGCTCCGGCAGCAGGCGCTGCAGCACGCTGAGGAAGTTCATCCCCGACAAGTCGTCGAGGTGCAGCAGCCGCGTCAGCTCGGTCGAGTACTGCGCGCCGATGCGGAACTGCGCATCCACCAGCAACATCCCTTGGCGGACCGTGGTGAGAATGAGGTCGGTGTCCTCCTTGGCGGCCGCGAGATTGAGGGAAGAGGCGGTCAGCTGGGCGTTGGAGGCCGTGAGCCGGTCCGTGAACTCCTGCACGTCCTTTTCGCCCGCCTTGACGCGTCGGAAGAGGAGGAAAAAGCCCGCGCCGATGAGCACGAAGAACAGCCCGCCGCCCACCGCCAGCAGGAGATTGGTCGTCCGGTCCTTCAGCGCCAGTTCGCGCTGTACCGCGGTGGTCAGCTGGTCCATCTGCGCCAGCAGGGTGAGGTTGACGTCCGTGGCGTAGGACGACACCGCCGTGATGGCCGGGAGCGTCACATTCGGCGTCAGCACCGTTTTCACCTTCTCCGACAGCGGAGACCAGATCTCGTGCGCCCGGGAGAGCGCCTTCACGCCTTCCGGCAACGCGACGCGAGGAAGCTGCACCATCGCATTGTCCGTGCCGCGAACCTGCGAGCCATCGCTGAAGGCATTCAACGTTTGGTCGAAGAGCTCGGACGAACGCCGCACCTCGTCCTGCGGGGCGAGGATGGATGAGCCCTCCTCGACGGCTGACTGCAGTTCGTAGAGACCCTTCGTCAGGCGCTGGGAGAGCATGCGCTGGCGACCGGCCAGATTGACCGCGGCGGCGTATTGGCTCGAGCGCTGGGCGGCCTGGTAGGCCAGCACGAAGACGGCGCCGAGAATCAGCACCACGAGCCCCATGAGCAACCCGAGGAGGCCCAGGTAGGAGCGCGTGCCGCGCTGGGAAGAGGAGTCGGGCAAAGGCGTGGACATGGCTTACTTGAGCTTGCCGAGCTCGGCCGCGAGCGCGGTGGGACGAACGGGAACGACGGAGGACTGGAGGACTTCCTGCCCCTCGCGGGACAGGACGAAGCGCACGAACTCGGTGCGGAGCGCGTTGGTGTTCGCATCCGGCGAGGCTTCGATGACCAGGAAGAGGTCGTGCACGAGCGGATAGCTGCCCGCCTGGGCTGAGGCGAGGGTCGGCTCGACCAGTTTGTCAGCCTCGGCACCCACGGCCAAGGCCCGGACCCGGTTCGACCGATGACGCAGCTGCGCGTAACCGATCGCCGTCGGATCGGCCGCGACCGACTGGATCACCGAAGTCGGCCCGACCATTTCGCGCACGTCGGAGCGGACAGCGCCGCCGCCCAGGACGAGGGCCTTGACCAAACTATGCACTCCGGTGCCGGCGGCGCGGCCGAGCAAGACCACCGGCTTTGGCCCGAGATTCGCAGCCCCCAGATCGGCCCACGTCTTGAGGGCCCCGCCGTTGCGGGGCGCATTGCCATAGAGCCGCTCGAGCTGACCGAGCGTCAGTCCGGGGGTGGTGTTTTCCTTGGCCACGAAGAAGGCGAGCACGTCGGTCGCCACATGGACCGCCGCGGTCCTGTTCAGCCGCTCGCCAAGCAATTCCTTCTCTTCCGCGTTCAAAGCCCGGGCCATCAGTCCGCAGTCCGCGCGCCCCTCCTTGATCGCCACGACCGCCGCCTGCGAGCCGCCGCCTTCGACTTGCACGATCACAGACGGATAGACGGTGCGGAATTTCTCCGCCCAGAGCCGTCCGAGGTCCTGATGACCGTCGGAGCCGACGATGCGCAGCACCCCCTGCAGACCCATGGTCTTCGCGTAAGGTGCCGGCTGAGCGGAAGCAGGGAGCGCCGCGCCGACGAGGAGCAGCGCAGCGGTCAGACGAACGATGGAGCGCAGCATGTTCAGAAGAGTTGCGTCCGGGCGGCTTGCACGGTGGGGAGCGGGAGCGGGATCAAGCCGGCGCGGTTCACCAGCGCCTGCCCTTCGCGTGCCAGGACGAAGCGAAGAAACTCCGCCGTCAGCGGATCAAGCGGCTGACCGGGTTTGCGGTCGACGTAGAGGTAGAGCGTGCGGGCGAGCGGATAGGAGCCGTCAGCGCAGGTGGCGGCGCTGGGCGCGACCAGGGCGTCGGCAGTCCGTCCCAACGGCAGCGGCCGGACCTTGTTCGTGAGGGCGGCGAAGCCAGCGTAGCCGATCCCGCCCTCGGCTGCCGCCACCGCCCGGATCGCCGAGCGCGGACCCGCGGAAATGCTCACGCCGTCATGGAAATCGCCGTTGGCGAGCGCGGCCTGGCGAAACATGGCGTGCGTGCCCGAAGTGGCGTCGCGACCCACCGGAGCGACGGCCGTCGTCGCCCAGCTCTCGGTCAATCCGAGGTCGCCCCACGTCTTCACCGGCGGCGATCCGCTACGGCGAGTGGAAGTGTAGATGCCGTCGAGATCCTTCAGCGTCAGACCGCGGATCGGATTCTCCTTCTTCACCACCACGACCACGGCATCGAGCGCCACCGGCACCTGCGTCGGTTTGTAGCCCTTCGCCTTGGCGAAGCTGTCGACTTCTGCGTCCGTCATGGGCCGGCTCATGGCCGCCAGCTGAACCTGTCCCCCGACCAGCAGCGGTGGGGCGCTGGACGAACCGGCAAACTCCCGCTGGATGACGGTCCCCGCATTCAGCCGGGCAAACTCCGCCTGCCAAAGCTCGAACACTTCCTCCATCGACTCCGAGCCGGCTGCCTTCAGCGTCCCACTCAGCGCCCCGGACTTCGCGTAGGCCGGCAGTCCGCCCTCGGCCGTCGGTTGGCCAGCGGCAGTCCCCGCGGCGTGCAAGGAGAGGAGCCCCAGCAGACAGCCCACGCTTTTGAAAATGCCAACGCTGCGAAATTTACGTTCTTTCATGAAAATTGTGCGCGTTTATGAATGCACGAACCGAATCCCGCTTGCACCCATCCTCGCGTCGCCTTTTTAGGCGACCCATTTTCGGGTAAAATAGATTTCCCGATGCCCGCGACGTACGTGGGTTGGCTTCGGGGAGGCGAAGATCATCGTTCTCCCGCGGATGCGCCCCTTGGGCGCGGCCCTGCGCCGCAGGAGCGCACGTCCCCGTCGAGCCGCGCGACCAGCGCGGCATGTGGCCAGGTCAACAGCTGCAATAAGACAAAGTAGCGCGGGATCCACTCGTCGATCCCCGGCCCCGCGGGCAGCAGCTGCCAACTGGCGAGCAAACCGAGGACAGACAGCGTGGTCGCCAGGACGGTGCAGGCCGTGCGCCAGCCCGGGCCGTCCGGCGGCCCTTGCCGAGGAATGGCGGCGACCCGCGCCAGATGCCGCCGGGCATGGAGCAGGCTGAAGTAGAGTCCGATGGACAAGAAGGCCGGGAGCCACAGGCCGGCCGCTACCAGCAGGGTCGACTCCAGCAGCGTCCGGCGAGCGGACGCCGGATGTCGTGCGGACCAATGCCAAAGCGCGGCCAGATGCCCCAAGCCGCCCACGCCGAGAGCAACCATGGCCCAAGGCGCGAGCCAGGGCAGTTCCTGTCCGGTGACCGCCCGCGCCAATGGTCCCGAAGTCGCTGGGTCCCCCACGATCGCTCCAGCCACCACCAGCAGACCGCGGGAAAGGCCGAGCGCCAGCCAACGGACATCGGAGTGCGCCTGCCGTGCGAAATCGCCGGTCCCCCAATGAAACACGGTGAGTCCGAGAAAAGCCACGAAGCTTGCCACCGGCCAGAGCCACGCGGCCGCCCCGACCACCGCGGCCACGCCGAGATAGGCGGTCAAAAAGCGGAGCCGATCATGCCGCAGGATTCCGACCCACAAGTCGGTTGCGCCATGGGGCAGCCCAAAGACGAGCATGGTGCCCAGAAAAACCCAGCCTGCCACCGCCTGGGTGAGCTGCGGCGCCACCCAATGGAGCACGAAGGAAGCTCCCACCGCGGCGGCGTAACCGCCCAACAACGGCCAGCGGTCAAAGCTCTTCATGCGGCCGGGAGCGGCTCCGTCGGTCGTCTCGCCGAGGAGTCACGCGCCAAGGGACGCGCTGCAGCGCGCAGAAAGGGCCGCAGCGGCATAGCCGCGACCACGCGGAGCAGGTCGGTGGCTGTGGGATAGCCATTGAGAAAGCGGGCCAGCGAGGCCGCCGGGACCCGGCGAAACAGGTCAACAAATGCGCCGGGCAACGCCTCGGGGTCATGTTCGAGCACCCGCAGGAAAACGCGGTCGAGCCAGCGCAGCACACGGTGCCCGGCGATCGGGCGCGCGGGCTTTCCGCACAGGCGACGGGCCTCGCGCTCGGCCTGCTCCCAGCTGCATAGGAAGCCGTAGCCGGAAGAAGCGCGCACCGCACCGCCGGCCGCGCCGATGCGACCGACCCCACGCCGCGCCTCCCACAACGGCAGGTGTCCCTTCTCGCGCTCCAGCAGCCGGCCGCGCCAGCCGCGGGCCGCGAGGCAACGCTCCAGGCCTGCCTCCAGCTCTGCCACCGAGCTGGCTCGGGTCACGGGCGCGATCTCGGTGAACTCGACCAGCGCAGTGCGGTCCGAGTACGGCAGCAAATAGAGGAATCGCACCCGTCCCCCGGAGGTTGGCTGGAAGTCCATCAAGGTGGCCACCCCTGCCCCGAAAGTCGGCCGCTCCAGCTCGATCTCCCACCCCGCGAAGGTTTGGCGGGCGGCTGCGCCGGCGGAGCCAGCCGGCTCGGCGAGCGCCGGCCCCCGCGCTTCCACGACCTCGTCGGCGAACCAAGGTCCGCGCTCGGTCTGCACTATCCAGCCCCGATTGAGCCGTTCTCGCCCCAGGATGCGCCAACCGTGTTCGATCCGCCAGCCTCGCGCAGTCAGGAGGGTCTCCAGCAGCCGGTGGTAGTCTCGCGCCCGGATCTGCCGGTATGTCCACGCAGGGTCCCCGAGGACGCCCGCATGCTCGCCTAGCCTGGCCTGCCATTCTGGCCAGACCGCACTGACCGCCGGAGCGAGCAGGGGGTCGGGCTCAGCTCCCCAAAAACACCAGCGCTGGGTCGAAGCCAGCGCGGCCTCGCGACTTCGTTCCTCCAACAGGACGACTTCCCCAGAGTAGCCCTGGACCTCCAACTGCCGCGCCAGCGCGAGCCCGGCGCAGCCGGCGCCGAGAATAACGATCCGTCCGCGCTCGGCGTCAGGGGCGGGCAGCGGCGTCGGCATCGAGGATCGCTTTCTCGAAATCGGCCCAACGACCGAGATCATAGCAGAGGAATGCGCTCTTCAGGCGCTCGAGGCGGGGACGTTCCGCGGCTGGCAGAGCCGGGTCTGCCAGGCGACTGGTCAGCCACTGGCGCACCGCCTTCGAGGGTGCATGGCGTCGGACCAGCGCATACGAGAAGAAGCGCGCGTTAGCCGGCTTCTCCTGCAGATGCTGCTTCACGGCTTCAACGTAACCCTCGATTCTCTCGTTGGCCTTCGCGGCGGCCGGGGCCGGCGTGGCGCGAGCCTCTGCGGCTGACGTCGGCGCTGGCTGCTTCGCCTGCGGGTGCGGCGCTGAGGTCGCGACGGGATCTGGCGTGACCGGGGCCGGCGGCGCTCCAGCCGTGGTCGGCTGGGCTGTCGACGCCGCCGCCGGGCCAGCGACCGCGCCAGCGCCGGTCGCCAGACGGCGCTCGTAATCGGTCACCGAGACCGGCAGGCGGAAGGTCTGGCTGCCGTCGCGGCATTCGAGAAATCCCCCCACCCGCCTTACGACCTGCAGGGTCTTGCCTGGCTCGAACGCGCGCCGCCCGATCTCTCGCCCGTCCCACAGGATCGGCAGGCTGTAGTGGTCGACCATCTCCACCTGCTCGACGGGCTCGGCCGCCGCCAGGATGAGGCCGGAGCCGAAGATGGCCACGGCGCGCGCGGTGCGGCGGATAAGACGTTTCATGGGGAACGACTGCGACCGCGTCGACGTCAGGCGGCGGCTTCTTCGAGCGCTTCCTCGTCGGCCTTGCGCTGAGCGATGCCGGCCGCGAGCACCATGATCGCCAGACCGACCTTGTTGATCAGGTCGCCGATGTTGTAGGTCAGCTCGCGCACATCGGGGGAGAACCCGGCCAGCGGGGCGAGGTAGCCGACCGGATAGATGATCCAGCCGACCATGACGAAGAGGGCCATGCGCTTGATGGCCCGTCGCTTGATCTCATCCACGCCTTCCGGCAGATCGCCGAGCGCGAAGAAGAGCAGCGCGATGATGAGCAGCCAGGCGACGCAGCCGACACCGAAGAGGCCGTAGTGGACCGTGGGCGTGCCGGGATTGATCTCGCCGATGAATCCGGTCACCAGCATCAGCAGCGCGAGCGTCACCAGCACGGTTAGAAACTGCCGGCCCTTCGGCCCGAGTCCGAGCAGCGTGGGAAATTTCACCAACATCAACGGCACTGTCAGGATCCAATCAATGTAGCGGAATTCGGTGGGAAAACGCCCCGTGCCTGAAGCGATGCCGACGATGTAGATATCCTTCATGTAGAAGTAGTTCAGCGCGGCGATGCCGCAGATGAGTCCGGAGACCGAAATGGCCGACCGGTAGCCGGGCGCGACACTGGAGCGTTCGATGAGGAAGAAGGCGGAGGCCGCGATCATTCCCATGAAGGTCATGATGAAGGTGAAATGAACGACCTGCTGAAGTCCGGTGAGATTGGGAATCATGGAGTCTGAGTGAGGTTGGAGGTGAACGGTCAGCCCCAGATCCCGGTGCGGGTCTTCTGGGCTTTCTTCGGCGGAGCGGCGGGCGGCGGCTTGGCCGGCGGAGTGGCTGCCGGCGGCGGCGCGCTCGGCGGAGGCGAGAAACTGGGGCGGACCTCGGCCAGACTCGGAACGCTGAACGAGGGCGCAGAAGGGGGTCGCTCTGGCGGCGGCGCAGCGCGAGAGGCGAGCGCCAGCTGTGGCAGGACGAGACCGACGGCGGCGCGGAGGGTCGGGAGCGCCACGGTGCGGTCGACCAGCACCAGCAAGAGGCCTTCCGGCATCGCCTGGGCGAGGAGGATGCCTTTCGTGTGCTTGAGCAGCAACTGGTTCGCACCCGGTGCCGCCGCATTGCCGGCACCCAGGATGCCCTGCAGGCGGCCGGCCGTCTGGATCACCACCTCGTCGGTCAATTGCACCTGGCTCGGAAAGAGGCGGGCCGCGACACGGCCGTCCGAATTGACGAAGTAGGCGCCGAGCACGCCCGGCACGTCTTGAAGAAACTGGAGGGGATTCATGGTCATTCGCAGTCGAGGCGGATGCGCCGGATCAGGTCGTCGACCGGCACACTGGGCTTCGCGAGGAAGCCGAAGGTGGCGAGGCCGGGATCGTGAGCCTTGCCTTCGAGGTTAAACAGCCCCGCCTGCGCCCCGGGGCCCGCGAGCTGCAGCTCGAGAACATCGCCGAGGTTGCAGTCGGCGCCCACGCGCACCGCCAGTTGCAGCGCGAAGGCCAAGCTGTCGCTGACCCCCTGCATCGAGCCGCTGGAAGCATGGACGATCTCTCCGAAGTTTCGCCATTGGAACAGGTCGGTGACTTCGGGGACGGAGGCGATGATCTCAAAACGGGTGGGACTGGACATCGGCTGTTCGGGCAAGGGTGAAACGGGCGGAAGACTCGGCGCGGGGGCGGGTTCCTCCAAAGCAGGCGGGGCGGGATCGAGCGGGGCCGGAGGCTGCACCTTCACGACCGGTGCGGGAGCCGGGTCGTCCACCGGATCGAACGAGGGCCCCTCGGAGATGGAGTCACCCAATTCACCGGCCACCGCTGGCCGCGCGACCTCTGCGCTTTGCGTCGCCGCCTCGTCGACGCCGGCCTCCACGAGGAACGGCCGGACCTTGACGAAGAAACCCAGCGTCGTGAACGGTTTGGCCAGGAGTTCGACACGATCCCCAAAGGCGTGGCCGAGTTCCTGCGCCGTCTGCTCGACCGTCGGGGGATAGATCAGCAGGACCTGCGCCTGGCCGAACTCGTCGTACTGCAGGGCCTCCGGCAGGACCGAACGGGCATCGCGCCCCTCAAGGTAGTAGTCGAGCACCAGGAGAGCGGGAGCGCCCTGCTGGGCCGCCTGCTCCACAGCCTCGGTCAGGGTCGCGGCGACCAGCAGCCTGCCGGGGGTGCCGCCCGCCAGGGAGGCCCGCACGAAACGCTCGAGCAGCTGGCTCGAGGTGATAAGTTGGATGCTGCCGAGACTAGTGAGAGCGTTCGCGTGGTAACTCTTTCCTGCCCTGTAGCCCCCTGCTTGCTGGTGAGATCGGCCCGCTCGTCGCGGATCATTGTGGCCTTTACCACCAATTGCTCCCACCCCCGGTGAATCGTGCGCTCCTGCGGCGAGGCACGGCGAATCTCCTCGAACGTGCCCTCCGACCAGCAGGACATCTCGAAGAAGGCCTCCTCCCCGGCGAGCCGGGTCGTGTGGCTGTGCACCACGCCGTCGCGATCGAAAAAGACGTAGCCCAGGTCGTTGGCTGTGCGCAGGCGCAGCGCAGCGACCCGCTGCTGCAAGCACTTAATCTGCACCAGGTCGGTCAGCGGCGTGATCTGCAGAGAGCCGATCAGCCCGGGACTCGGCGCGATGGCTGTGCGGAACTGCTCCTTGAGAAATGCGATGATCTCATCGCGCCGCGGCTGCATCAGCACCAGAACAATGCCCAGCGCCTCCAGTCGGGCCGAGTCCACCGGTGGATCGCCCACGACGAACGCCTCTGCATCCGGATGGGCCATTTTAGCGTTGGCAAGGAAGTCGTAGGCATCGCCATCGCTCACTTGAGGCGACGCCACCACGAAGTTCCGGCACCCGGTCTGCGTGACGAAGCGCTCACTCTCCCGAATGCTGGACCGGTAGGAAACTCGCACGTGCGGAGTCACCGCCTCCGCCGAAGCCGTCAGGGTCCGCGAGATGTTTTCGTCTTGTCCCAGACAGAGCAACGGAATCGGCTGCTGGGCCTGTTCGTTCAGCAACAACCGCTCGGTGATCTTCTCGACGTTGCGGTGAAAATTCATGATACCCACAGTTGACGAGGATTTCCATAGCGACCGAAATCACTGAACTCAAATGACCCTTTGTCGCCCTTTGCGGCTACATCCGATGGGAAGGTTATGCGAAACTGCACCTGTTTCTTGACCTGCCCAATCGCCTATGGAGTTGGTTCTTCGATCTGAACGAGCACCCCTGCACCGCATCGCTCTGAGCCCGTACAAGAAATTCGGTACCCCTTACTCCAGCGCGGAGGCTCAACTATGCGGCAGTGGGGCTCTTCCTGCTTTCGATTCTATGGTGCCACGCCCAGACACCTATTCCTTACTTTGAGCGCGCGATGCTCCCCACCAGACTTCAAGAGTCATGGAAAACTTGGCCAGCGGACGTTTTGCAGGATGACCGCACATTCCCGGACGAGCTCACAACTTCGTTCACGCAACTACTCTGACTTCCGATTTTCAGAGAACGGAAGGGGGGGGATTCGAACCCCCGGTGCCTTTTGGGCACACGCGCTTTCCAAGCGCGCGCAATCGACCACTCTGCCACCCTTCCTGGATGAAATCTGTCGGACCTGCGCGGGTCGGGCGCGGGACCGGCGGGGCTCAAGCCGCGCCTTTTTCGAGGAAGTCCTTCGCGGCGACGAGCTCTTGCTCGATCGCCGAGCCCCGATCCTGCAGCTTTTGCAGCTTCAGCTGGAGCCGGTTCATCTCGATGACGGCGCGATTCAAGTGACCGCGCATCTCCGTCGTCTGAGATTGGTTTTCCTTCAACTGAAACTTGAGCTCGTCGATGCGTTTGCCGACCAGCTCGCGGCTCTGGCCAGAGAAATCGAAATTCAGCTCGACCGCCTTTTTCTGAGGCAGGCGGGCGGCTCCGTGCACCGGCGAGGCGCCCAGACCCGCATTCGAATCCCCCGCCCCGCTCCGACCCGACGGCGGCGAATAAGGCGGCACCGTGACGCGACCGCCGCAATGCGGGCAATTGAAGGTCATGCCAGCGCCGGCACGGTCCACCACCAGTTCGCCGCCGCAATGCGGGCAATTGAAGACGATGTCGTTATCGGTGGCCGCGACCGGAGCCTCGAGCTGCATCAGCGTATCCGCGGACGAAGGCGGTGCGGGAGGAACGGAATCGGACATGGGTCTGGAGCGCGCTAGCAAATCACATCCCTGCGGCGTGTGCAGCGGAAATCTTGGCGCGGCGGAGCGAGCCGGGCCCCGAACTCACGAAAACCGCAGGCTCGACCGGCAGGCGCGGGCATAAGCGCGGCGGTCCGGGGCCTGCAGCAGGCCCGAGACGATGACCACCCGACGGGCGCCGGCCGCGCGCAGCCGGGAAAGATTCTCCAGTTTCACGCCGCCGATGCAAAAGATCGGCCGGTCGCCGGCCAGCGTCTGGGCCGCCGCGATGTCCTCCAGGCCGATCGGCACGTAGGTCGGTTTGGTCGGCGTGGCGAAGAGCGGCCCGAAGCCCAGGTAGTCGGCGCCTTCGGCCAACGCCGCCTCGACCTGCGCCAGGCTGTGCGTCGAACGCCCGATCAACGCGCCCGGCCCGGCAGCGTCCCGCGCCGTGGCGAGAGGACCGTCGTCCTGCCCGATGTGGGCTCCATCTGCTCCACAGGCGGCGACCAACTCGGGGTGATCGTTCAGGATAAAAGGCACGCCCTGCGCCCGGCAGATCGGCGCCAGCCGCCGTCCTACCTGCGCGACCTCGGCTGCGGGCACGCCTTTGGCCCGCAGTTGCAGCACCTCCACGCCGCCTTCGAGCAGCTCACGCGTGACCTGCTCCGCTTCTGCCGCCGCCACGTAACCGAGATCGAGAATGCCGTAGAGGCAGGCGGAGGAGAGCACGGAAGAAAAGGAAGAAGGAGGAAGGAGGAAGGAGGAAAGTTGATGCAGCGCGTTGTCGAACTCGCGACCGCTGGCCGGTCATCTTCCACCGATCAACGATCACCGATCACCCGCGCTTGCTCATGATGCGGGCCTGCTTGGCCTCGGTCATGAGGTCTTCGACGGTCTTCAGCGTCTCTTCCTGGCGTTTGATCAGCTGGTCGTTCTTTTGCACGAGGTCCTGCAGAGCGGTGAAGACGTCCATGCCGGGGACCTGCGACTGCACCTGACCCGAGGGGAGCAGGCAGACGGCGACGGCGCCCGCGAGGGCGAGGAGGGAAAAGCGGGATTTCATGGCGAGAACAGTTGGGATTAGCGCGGCACGGGGATGAGCTTGGCCCCGCCGCCGGAGCGCTTGCTGTAGATCTTGAGCAGGCGGAGGTCCTCTTTGAGCGTGGCGAGTTGCTCATCGATCTTCACCTGGTTGGCATTCATCTGCTCCTGCTGCTTGCGCAGCTGGTCGACGAGCTGGAGGTAGGCCTGGGGCGGCTGCGCCACCAGCTGGGTCTGGGCGCGCGGCACGAAGACCAGCGCGCCGGCGACGGCGAAAGCCGCGACTCCGACCGGGAGCCAACGGCGAAAAGACGTGTTCATGCCGCACCCTGAAGCAGGGCGCGCGCCGGGGAAAGACGAAATCGGGTCCGCGCAGACGCTGGATTCGACGAGGACGACGGGTTGTCTCCAGTCTCCTGTCTCCTGTCTCCTGTCTCCTGTCTGCGGTCTCGAGTCTCCCGTATCCGGTTCCAACCCGCCGCACTCGGAGAGTGCGGACTACCGCCGCATGCCCGGGAAAGTCGGCATTTTGCCGCCGCCTCCGCCGCCGCCGAGACCGGGAGGCAGACCGGGCATGCCACCACCGCCACCGCCCATGCGCGACATGAGGCCCTTCATCTTGGGCAGCTGCTTCATCATCTTGCGCATCTGCTCGAAGCGCCGCATCAGGTCGTTCACCTGACTGACCTGCGTGCCGCTGCCCTTGGCGATGCGCAGGCGACGCTTGGCGTTGAGGATCTCCGGCTTGCGCCGCTCTTTGGGAGTCATGGAGAGCACGATCGCCTCGATGCGATTGATCTCCTTCTGGTCCACCTTGAGATCCTTGATCTGGCTCATGCCGGGCAGCATGCCGAGGATGCTCTCCAGCGGCCCGAGCTTCTTCATCATCTTGAACTGCTGCAGGAAGTCCTCCAGATCGAACTTCGCCTGCATCATCTTCTGCTGCAGGCGCATCGCCTCCTTCTCGTCGATCTCGGCCGCCGCCTTTTCGACCAGCGTGACGATGTCGCCCATCCCGAGGATGCGCTGCGCCAGACGATCCGGGTGGAAGATCTCGAACTGGTCGAGCTTCTCGCCCACGCCGGCGAACTTGATCGGCCGCCCCGTCACCGTGCGCAGCGAGAGCGCCGCGCCGCCGCGGGCATCGCCGTCCAGCTTGGTCAGAATGAGGCCGGTCAGGCCGAGCGCGCCGTGGAAATGCTCGGCCACGCTGACCGCCTGCTGGCCGGTGGCGGCGTCGCAGACGAGCAGGACTTCCTGCGGCTGCAGGTAGTCGCGCAGGCGCTTGAGCTCCTGCACCAGCGGCTCGTCGATTTCCTGGCGTCCGGCCGTGTCGTAGATTTCGACATTGATCCCCGACTGCTGCGCGAGCCAGGCCTCGGCCGCGCGCGCCGAGCGGAGGACGTCGGTCTCGCCCTTGGGCGGCTGATAGACCGGCACGCCGACCTGCCCGGCCAGCGTGGCCAGCTGATCGATGGCCGCCGGGCGCATCAAGTCGCACGCGATGAGCGCGGGCTGGCGGCTCATCTTGGTCTTGAGGAAGCGCGCCAGCTTGGCCGAGGAGGTCGTCTTGCCTGCGCCGTTCAGACCGACGATCAGAATGCGAGCCGGCTTGTTCAGGTTGAGCGGCGCCGCATCGCCGCCGAGCAGCGTGACCAGCTCGTCGTGGAAAATCTTGACCATCTGCTGGCCGGGCGAGACGGAGAGCAGCACCTCCTCGCCCAGCGCCTTGGCCTTCACCTTGGCGATGAAATCCTTCGCCACCTGGAAATGGACGTCGGCCTCGAGCAGGGCGAGCCGCACCTGCCGCATGGCGTCGTTGATGTTCGACTCCGTGATCTTGCCTTGTCCGCGCAGGTCCTTGAAGACCTCCTGCAATTTGTCGCCTAGCTGGGAAAACACGGGGGCACCTTCGTTGGAATCGGGAAAATCGAAACCCGAAACCCGCAGGAACTCGAAGTTTCGGGCGCGGGCGCTATGGTCGGCCGTGCCCACGCTCTTCGTCCTTTCCGGAGAACCCAGCGGGGACAATCACGCCGCGGCCGCGGTGGCCGAGATGCTGCGGCGCGAGCCAAAGCTCCGGGTGATCGGCCTGGGCGGTCCGCGCCTCCGGGCGGTGGCGGGCGACGGCCTGGAAGATTGGAGCAGCGAAGCGGCCGTGGTCGGGCTCGTCGAGGTCCTCAAGAAATACGGCTGGTTCCGCCAGAAATTCGCGCAGACCCTCGTCCGCATTCGCGCGGAGCAGCCCGACGCAGTCCTCCTAGTCGACTACCCCGGCTTCAATCTCCGCCTCGCCAAGGCCCTGCGGAAGGCCGGGTACGCGGGCAGGATTCTCTACTACATCAGCCCGCAGGTCTGGGCCTGGAATCGGGGCCGCATTCCGAAGATGGCCAAGCTGCTCGACGCGATGTTTTGCATCTTCCCGTTCGAGCAGCCGCTCTTCGCGGCCGCCGGACTGCCGACCGAATTCGTGGGGCATCCGATGATCGACACGCTGGCGCGCGAGCGCAGCCAGGAGCCGCGCGACCCCCAGCTCGTCGCGCTTCTACCCGGCAGTCGGGCCCGGGAAGTGCGCCTCATCTTCCCGGCGATGCTCGGCGCGGCTGCACTGCTGGCGCGCGAGCGACCCGACCTGCGGTTTGCAGCGGCCGCCGCCAATGCCGACCGCGAGCGCGAAATGCTGGCGCTGCGCGAAGCGTCGGGCTTGTCGGCGGAGCAATGCCGCATCGAACGCGGCACGGCCCATGCGCTCATGCAGCAGTGCGGGGTTGGCTTGGTGGCTTCCGGCACCGCCACGGTCGAGGCGGCGTTCTTCGGCCTGCCTCACGGCATCGCCTATCGGGTCGCTCCCCTCACCTACGCGGTCGGCCGGATGCTCATCAAGGTCGCACACCTCGGCATGATCAACGTCCTGGCCGGGCGCGAGGTGGTGCGCGAATTTCTCCAAAGCCGTTGCACGCCCGAGCTCCTGGCCGGCGAGCTGCTCCGGCTGCACGACGACCCGGCCGCCCGCGAACAGCAGCTGCGCGAGGTCGCGGCCGTGGTGGCCACGCTCGGCGAAGGCGGCGCCGCCGAGCGCGCGGCCGAGGCGATCCTGCGCGCTTTGCGGGCCCCGCGCTGATTCTCCGACCTGCCGCAACTCGCCGCATTCTGCCGCTCCTTTCGACCGATGTTCGACTACCACCAACTGCGTGCGCTGGCGGCGGTCATCCGCGAAGGCTCGTTCGAGGCCGCCGCGGCCGCGCTGCACGTCACGCCTTCGGCGGTTTCGCAGCGCATTCGGCAACTCGAGGAACTCCTCGGCGGTCTGGCCGTGGTCCGCGGTCGACCGTGCGTACCGACGCCGCGGGGCCGGGCGCTCTATCGGCACGCGCTGCAGGTGCAGTTGCTGGAGGCCGATCTGCAGCGCGAACTGGGCGAAGCGGGCGGCGATGCCGGCGCGCTCATTCATTTGGCCGTCAATGCAGACAGCCTGGCGACCTGGCTGATGCCCGCGCTGGCGGAGTTCACGTCCAAGACGGGCCTGAGCGTGAAGGTCGAGCTCGACGACCAGGATCGCACCGCGGAGTGGCTCCGCTCCGGTCGCGTGCTGGCGGCCGTGACCTCGGAGGCGCGGCCGGTCCAGGGCTGCGCGGTCGAACCGCTCGGCATCCTGCGCTATCGGGCCACGGCCTCGCCCGACTATGTCCGGCAGTGGTTCGCAGAGGGCCTCACAGCGGAAACGATCCGCCGCGCACCCACGCTGCTCTACGATCGCAACGACCAGCTCGAACACCGCTACGTCCGCCGCGTGCTCGGCCTGCGCACCGCGCCGCAGCGGGCGCATTGGCTGCCGTCGTCGAAGGCGTTCGTCGAGGCCTGCCTGCTCGGCATGGGCTGGGCCATCAATCCGGAGCCGCTCGTGGCCGACCACCTGCGCAGCGGCGCGCTGGTCGATCTCGTGCGCGGCAAACGGCTCGACGTGCCGCTCTACTGGCAGCACTGGCGGCTCGATTCCCGCACGCTCGCGCAGCTCAGTCGGGCCGTGGCCAGCGCCGCGCGCAAGGTGCTGAAATCCTGATCCGCTCCTCGCCGATGCTGCTGGTGCTGCACAAGCCCTACGACGTGCTCTCGCAGTTCACGCCCGACCACCCCGGGCAGCGAACATTGGCAGAATGCGGGCTGCC
The DNA here is from genome assembly GCA_018240025.1 of Verrucomicrobiota bacterium. Lineage (GTDB taxonomy): Bacteria > Verrucomicrobiota > Verrucomicrobiia > Chthoniobacterales > SZAS-18 > SZAS-18. Next base: position 92,598 of record JAFEGM010000032.1, on the reverse strand, counting down.
GCCGCGGGTCTACGCGCTGGGCCGGCTCGACCGCGACTCCGAAGGCCTGCTGCTGCTCTCCGACGAACCCGGCCTAAACACGCGCCTGCTCGATCCCGAACGCGGCCATCCCCGCACCTACTGGGCGCAGGTGGAAGGTCGGCCCACGCCCGACGCGCTGGCCCGCCTGGCCAGCGGGGTCGACGTGCAGGGCCAGCGCACCCGCCCCGCGCGTGCCCGGCTGCTGGCCCCCCCGCCGACGGTGCCGCCGCGCGTGCCGCCGATCCGCGTGCGAGCGCACATTCCCGATTCCTGGCTGGAGCTGGAGCTGACCGAAGGGCGCAATCGCCAGGTCCGCCGCATGACCGCCGCGGTCGGCTTCCCCACCCTCCGGCTCATTCGCGTGCGCACCGGGAACTTTCGGCTGCCGCCGGAATTGGCTCCGGGACAGTGGCGCGAGTTGCGCCCGGATGAACGCCGTGCGGTCTTCGAGCGTCGGTAGCCGCCGCCTTACCTCCTCATGGACACGATCGTCTGGATTCTCACCGCCCTGCTGATGCTCGTCGGGCTCGTGGGGACCGTCGTGCCGCTCATCCCCGGCGCCGCGTTGATCGTCGGCGGAGCCGCCTTGCATCAGGGCCTGCTGCCCGAAGGCCAGAGCGTCGGCTGGGGCTGGGTGCTGGTACTGGTCGGCCTCGCCGTCCTCTCTTCCGGGGTCGATCTCGTGGCGAGCGCGCTCGGCGCCCGTCGGTTCGGCGCCAGCAAATGGGGCGCGCTGGGCGGCCTGCTCGGCGCGATCGTCGGCTTGTTCTTCAGTCTCCCCGGCCTGATCCTAGGCCCCATCGTCGGCGTCATCCTGGCCGAACTGCTGGTGGCCCGGAAGGAATGGCGCGCCGCCGCCCGCGCGAGTTGGGGCACGATCATCGGCTCCCTCCTCGGCGCGCTCGGCAAACTGGTCATCGCCGTCGGCATGGTGGGGCTGTTCTGGAGTGTGCTGCTGTGGCGGTGAGGTATTCTTCCGCGGCCTCGGCGGCGTGGTGATGGCCACGTTGGGGACAGAGACGGTGGCGCGCCCTGTCACGTCGCGATCGCGCCGAGCCCTGCCGGCCCTTCTCGGTCCGACAGAGTCAGCTTCCAGCGCGTGGCGAAGGCACCACTCTCGCCGCGCCGAACCTTCGCGAGTTTTGCCGATTCGTCACCGTCCGCAGCCAGTTGGTCACAGATGGGTTGCTCCGGGTAGGCGGAAACTTTACCCAAGGGCGCAGTCACCGAGTCCACTCTCTTTGCGCCCCCAAAATCCAGCTTTCATGAAAAACCGCCGAATCCTCGCCCTCGTCGTCTTCACTTTCCTGGGTGGGCCCCTCGCCGCCCAGACCTTGAGCCATGACGATGGGCTCGGCTCGAACATCAATACGGGTACGACCAGCTCGCTCTGGCTCGTGCGCTATGCGACGCCGACGCCGGGGGTGACCCAGGTGAGCGGTTTGAGCGCGGCCTTCGGGCCGGACACCAGCCCCACCTATCCGAATGGCCAGGCGCTGACCTTCGGACTCTGGAGCGATCCCAACGGAGATGGCAATCCCTCCGATGCGGTCCTGCTCGCATCGGGCGCGGGACTGACCGCGAATGTGACGACCGGCGCCTTCGTCACCTTCAGCTTCGCGGCCCCGGTTACCGTAGCCACGAGCAACTTCTTCGTCGGCTATTACATGCCGGCCGCCCCAAACTCGTACATCTACTTCGACAACAACAACTCCCTGCCCAACACGACCTGGCTGCTGATCGCACCGAGCGATACCGTCAACCTCGCCAACAACGCCCCCGGCAACACGTTCGATTTGAATGGCTTCTCCCCGGGCGTGGGCATGGTGCATGCCGAGCTCGGCGTGACCGCGGTGCCGGAGCCTGCCACGGTCCTGGCCGGTTTGGGCGCAGCGTTCCTGAGCGGCTGGACGCTGCTGCGTCGCGGCCGATCGCGTGCGCAATTGTGCCGCGGTTGATTCGGGCGGCCGGACGCGGTCCTGGGGGTGGCGGGCGGCTTCAGCCCGGCGACGGCGGTCCGGTCGGTCCATCGGCCTTGCCGGTGTGGAACGGCGCAACGGGTCCAACCCCTCACCCCACCCCGCTGATCCGCCGCGCGAGGGTCGCGAAGGCTTCCTCGACCCGCTGGCCGCTGCGCGCGCTGGTGGTGATCGGCGCCAGGCCGGCCTCCTTTTCGAGCGGAGCGAGGACGTCGGGCGTCGCCTTCCAGGATTCCACCAAGTCCGATTTGTTCACGACCGTGACCATCGGCACGTCGCCGAAGAGGGAGCGGACCTCGGCCAGCAGGCGGAGGGACTCCTCGATGGTCTCCGGGCGGGTCCCGTCGCAAACCACGAGGTGTCCGGCCGCGCCGCGCACGTAGGGGGAATGGGCCAGGCGTTCGGCCGAATCGCCGGCCATGTCCCAGATCATGAGTTCGACCGTGCCGCCGGGGATTTCGACGACCTTTTTGTCCACCTTCGCGCCGACCGTGGCGTGGTAATTCTCCGAGTAGATGCTGCGCACGAAGCGCGCCACCAGCGAGGTCTTGCCGACCGCGGGGGCGCCCAGCAGGCAGATCTTCTTCTTCAGCATGGGGGCCAAAGAGAGCCGGGAGGGCGGGCCGATGGCAATCAGAAATCGCGCGCGGACGCTCGGCGAACTCAGCGGGTCAGGTTCGCCTCGGTCAGCAGCAACCGGAAGCTGACGGTGTCCTCCTTGCCGGCGCGCGGCGGAGCGGCCCGGGTCACGGCCGGCGGCACGCCCGCGGTGGCGCCGAGCGCATTGGCCACCGCCGAGGCGCGGAAGAGTTCGCCGGTCACCTCGATCTGCGTGCCGCGGCCGAAGCGGGCGGAAGCGGCGGCGGCTTCGATGGCGAGGCGCGCGCCGCGGGCGAGTTCGTCACGCTGGGCCTGGCCGAGGCTGTCCTCGGTGCCCTCGAAGCGGATCATGACCGCCTCCATTTCACGGGCCAGTTCGCGCCAGCGGGCCTGATCGATGTCGACCAGCTTGCTCTCGTCCAGCCGCACCACGCCGGGGATGGCGCGGGCATTGCGCCGCAGCGATACCACCCAGGCGTTCGGCGCGCGGCCCTCGGCGCGCAGGGTGGTGCCGTCGACCTGCAGGGTGACGCCGTCGGGCGGGGCGAGTTCCTGCTTGGCCCGGCGAATGACGAAGGCCGGCACGAGCGAATAGTAGGGTTCCCAGCGGGCCTCGACCTCTCCGGGCTTGAAACCAGCATCGCGGATGATGCGCTCGGGATCGGCCGCCAGCGGATCCCGCAGGCCGCGCAGGCGCATGGGCTTGGAAGTGGCGTCGACGAACGTGGTCATCAGCCCCGGCTCCGCCTCCAGCGTGCTGACCAATTGCCGGCGGCGTTCGCGCTCGTGCGAGGCCTGGATGGCACCCGTCACCAGCCAGGCGATCAGACCGAGCACCAGCGCGAGCACGAACAGCTTCGCGCCGCGGTTGTTGTGCTTGGTCAGCGGCGCGCTCGACTCCGAGCGAAGGCAGGCCTCGAGCTCAGGCCGGCAGACGTCGAAAGCGGAGACATCGCCCTGGAAGCTCTCGAACTGCTGCGCCTGCAGCGTGTGAATGCCATCGAGCGTGTCCTGCAACAGTTCGCGCAGATCGGCCGGCGGCGTGCCGCGGATGGTGACGGCAAGGTAGGCATGCGGGCCGGCCTCGATCCAGACGATGAACTCGCCCATGCGGATGGCGTTGAGCGACTGGCTCTCGTCCACGCCTTTGAAGGAATCGCGCACGAATTGACCGATGGCCGTGAGCATCCCCGAGACCATGTCGGAATCGGCCCCGGGCGCGTCCGGGATGAAAACGTACTGCAGCAAGACGCCCGTCTCGCGATGAATCAGGAAGACCTGATCCACGCGGTACAACAGCGTGTGCCGCATGGCCACTTCGGCCACGCTCAGACCCGAGCGCCAGGCCTCGACCCGCCATTTCAGGCCCTGCAGCGTGAAGGTCTGCTCGGTCAACCGGCGGATCGCCTCGAGCGTCTTCTCGAAGGCCTGCGCGATGGAGCGCCGGATGGTCGGCGCGATGATGGGCGAGAAGAGATCGGCGAAGAATTGCGGCCGCTGTTTGACCAGCTGGGTCATGGTTTCCTGCGCCAGCGGCCGGAGCGAGGCGAGGAGCAGACGATCCTCCGTGCCGCGGCGCGCGATGGCCTCGGGCAGCGCCTCCGCGATTTCGGCCACGCGCCGCTCGGGATCCTGGAGCTGCTGCAGCGCGGCCTGCTCCGGCCCGACCAGCAGTTCGCGCAGCTCCTCGAAGCCCGCGGCCGGAGCCGGGGGCGGAGCTGGCGACGGCGGAACCGGGGGCGAGACGTGTCCGTTGCGCGGACCGCCCCCGTTCGAGCCGGGCTGGATGGCGCGATCGCCCATGGCGTGCCGGAGCACGCTCACCCGGCGTGCGTGGGAAGATCGGGCACTTCGCGGCGCAGGCGCAGGGCCATTTCCGAGAGCATGTCGGCCAGCGCGGCGCGGTCGGTCTTGTCGTCGCGCAGGGCGGCCGACTCGCGCGCCAGGTTGGCGGTCAGGCTGTCGAACTTCTGCTGCATCTCCTCGGTCAGGAGGCGATGCTGGTCGCGCGTGTGCGAGGCGAGATCGCGGGCCGCGCGGCTGCTGCTCTCGACGTGCTGCGCGATCTTTTCCTCCAGCGAGTTGTCGGCCGCCTGCCGCTCGCTGGCGAGCTGGCGGAGCAGCCGGTTGCGCTCGTCCCGCTCGGCCGCGAGCTGGTTCGTGATCGATTCCAGCTCGCTCTTGGTATGCACCTCCAGCTGCCCGAGACGGCGACGGAATTCCTCCTTCGTCTCGCTGATCTCGCGCCCCAGGCGCTCCTCCAGACGGCCGAAGCGCTTCTCGATTTCGCGCAAGGCGGGCCCGAAGAGCAGCTCGCGCGTGCGCTCGAGGTTGTCGGAATTCGCGGTGGCACCGCCAGTCGACGGCGGATCCTGAACGGGGGCGTTGGTTTTCATGGAAGTCAGGGAATGGAAAAAGGTAGCAGCCCGCGCCGCGTGGCGTCGAGCGGGGAAGTGCGCGGGCACCGTCCCTCAGGCGGCCGGCACGGCGCTGGCGTAGGCGAAGACGGAGCCGCCCGCAGGATTGGGGCGGAAGCTCCAGGCCCAGCGCTGCCCCGAGGTCTCCGAAGGCACGTCGCGGGTGATGAGATTGCGCTTGAGGCAGCTGGCCACGACCCCGCGGTAGTGCGAGGGCAGCAGACGGGTGGGATCGCCGCCGCCGACCGAGGCCGCCAGCTCGCTGGCGATCTGGTTGAGATAGCGCACGCGTCCGGCCAGATCGACCTCCAGCACTGGCGTCGGGTGGTGCTCGGTGAAACCGGCCAGCTTGTGCAGATCGGCCTCGGCCCGCTTGCGCGCCGTGATGTCCCGGAAGTAGATGCCGAGCCCGTGCGAGCGCGGGTAGACGTGGAACTCGGCCCAGACGTCGAGATCGCGCAGGTGGTCCTCGAAATTGAGGATGAGGCCGTCATTGGCGGAATTGCGCAGGAGGTCGAAGGCGATCCCGCTGAGCAGACCCGGCGCGATCTGCCACAGGCTCGCACCCACCAGACGGTCGGACGGCACCTTGAAGAAGCGGGCGGCGGCTTCGCTGCGGTCGACGATGTGCCAGCCCGCATCGACCTGGATCCAGCAGTCGGTGATGTTGTGCAGCACACCAGCGATGCGCGCGCGGTCTTCCACCAACGCCTGCACCATGGTTTCGCGGTGCACCGTACTGGCGATCAGCTGCGTCAGCTGTCGCAGCGTGAACATCTCTTCCGTCCGCCAGGTGTTGCCGACGGCACGTGCCATGGCCAGGCGGTAGGTCTGACCGCCGCTCTGGGCCAGCATGCGCACCATCAGCACCGAATCGCCCGCCGGTCGCGGCTGAGCCGGGTCGAACATCAGGCAGCGATGTACCAGGGCGTCATCAATGCCGGGCGCTTGCCAGGTCGCCAGGACGGTCGGCAAGGCTTCCCCCTGCTCCTCCGGCGGCACTCGGGCGAAAACGGCCACCAGCGCCCCCGCGCCCTGCGCGACCAGCTGAACGGCGCGGCTCAAGGCGGTGCTGTCTTCCGCAATATCGGAAACCGCTTGTTGAAACTCGATCAGCCACGGATCGAGATCTGGCAACGCCTGACCCATGCCTGATTGAACCATCGTCCACTCTGGGATTCCAGAAGCGAAAGGGGTGACGCATGCAGCCACTTTGGGTGACAACGAGAGGCCGCGCATTGAGTTTGGCCTTCGGCAATGGTCACTTCGAGGACGAGGACGACGACGAGGACGAGGACGATCTCCGAGGAACTGCCGCTCAAGCCTGGAGGGAGCTGCCTCGAAAGCTTGCCAAGGGCACAGCCGCATTCTTCGTCCGACGTCTGCTCATCCCGCGAGTCCAAAGCGATTAGAGCCGTAGGCCACACCTCGTCCTCGTCGTCGTCCTCGTCCTCGTCCTCGTCGTCGTCCTCGTCCTCGTCCTCGTCCTCGTCGTCGTCCTCGTCCTCGTCGTCGTCCTCGTCCTCGAAGTGACCATGCCGCAGGCCAAACTCCCCAGCGCGCGGATGTTCTTCCCAATCGCGGCGGGTCATTGTGAAATCCTCCCCTCCCCGCCTGCTGTGTCTCGAACGATGGAATCGCCCAAGCCCGGTTTTCTCGACAAGTTGATCGGCCGCATCAGCCGCGTGCCGCCAGAGGAAGCGCAGGCGCATCTCGTGCGACTGGTGCGGGAGAAGGGGTTCTTCGAGACGATCTTCAACTCGATCCACGAGGGGATCATCGTCTGCGATCCGCGCGGTCGGATCACCTACCTGAACGACGCGGCCTGCGCCCTCTTCGGCCTCGACCGCGCCAAGAGCCTCGGTCGCCGGCTCTCCGAGCGCGTGCGCGGACTGGCCTGGGACGAGTTGGCGCAGAGCGATCGGCTGATCAGCCGTGACATGCAGATCTTCTACCCACAGCAGAGATTTTTGAATTTCTACGTCGTACCGTTGCGTCCGGACGAATTCGATCCCGCCGCCACGGCCAAGCCGGTGGACGAGGCGGCGCGGGACGCGCAGGGGAGGCCGCTGAGCTACGCAATGATCGTGCGCGACATCACCGAGACGCGACGCAATGCGGAGGAGACGATCGAGAGCGAACGCTTCAACGCGCTCACCCTGCTGGCCGCCGGTGTCGCGCACGAATTGGGCAATCCGCTCAACTCGCTCCACATCCACCTGCAGCTGATGGAGCGGAAGATCCGTAAGCTGGAGGGCCCGCACCGCAGCGCGCTGGAGGAGGAGGTGCGGGTCGCGCGCGACGAGATCCGGCGGCTCGATTTCATCGTCACCCAGTTCCTGCGCGCCGTCCGGCCGAGCATTCCGCAGATGCAGCGCGAGGACGTGAACTCGGTCGTGCGGGAGGCGGTGTCGTTCCTGGCCAGCGAATTGGAGGATCGCGGCGTGCTGGTCGAACTGGAGTTGGCCGAGGGCCTGCCTCCCATCCTGTTCGATCGCGACCAGATGAAGCAGGCGTTCTACAACGTGGTGAAGAACGCCGGCCAGGCCATGAAGACCGGCGGCGTCCTGCGCGTGCGTACCGAGGCCGCTTCCGGGATGGTGCTGATTTCGTTCGAGGACAACGGCGGCGGGATCAGCGCGGACAATCTGAGCAAGGTCTTCGATCCCTACTTCACGACCAAGAGCAGCGGCACCGGCCTCGGGCTCATGATCGTGCGGCGCATCGTGCGCGAACACGGCGGGGAGGTCGGCCTGCAGAGCGACGAGGGCCGCGGTCTGACCGTGACCATTCGCCTGCCGACCAGTGACCGCCGGGTGCAGATGCTGGAGGCGCCGCGGACGCCGGCCGAGGATTGAAGCGCATTGCCGGCTTGCGGGTTGGCGCGGGCGGAGAAATGGGAGGGAATGATCGAACGCCTTTACCGCCAGGATGCCTATCGGACCGCCATGCAGGCGAACGTGACCGCCGTGCGCGAGCGCAAGGGGCGGAGCGAGGTCCTGCTCGATGCGACCGCCTTCTATCCCACGGCCGGCGGACAGGCCCATGATACCGGACGACTCGGCGCGGCGCGCGTGGTCGACGTGCAGGAGGACGCGCCCGGCGAGATCTGGCACACGCTGGAAGGCGCCGCCCCAGCGGCGGGCGAGAACGTGGAAGGCGAGATCGACTGGGCGCGGCGCTTCGACCACATGCAGCAGCACACCGGCGAGCACATCCTCGGCCAGTCGTTCTTCCGGCTGCAACGGCCGATCGCGGCAGTGAACATGGAAGGCCGCATCTGCACCATCGACCTCGAGGGCGACGTCCCATGGGAGCTCGCGCTCGAGGCCGAGACCCTGGCCAACGAAGCCATCTGGGCCGCTCACCCGGTCCGCACCTATGAGGTCGACGAAAGCGAGATTGGCCGCCTGCCGCTCCGGCGTCCCCCAAAGGTGCAGGGCCGCATCCGCATCGTGCAGATCGGCGAGTTCGACTGGAGCGCCTGCGGCGGCACGCACGTCGCGAGCAGCGCCGAAGTCGGCCTGCTCAAGATCTTCAAGCTCGAGAAAGTGCGCGGGACCGATACGCGCGTGTTCTTCAACTGCGGTCGCCGACTGCTGGCCGACTATCGGCTCAAGCACGACTTCACGGCCGCGCTGGGCCTGCGACTGAGCGCCGCGCTCGAGATGGTGCCCGAGCGGACGAACGCCTTGCTCGACGAATTGACCGCGACCAAGCGCGAGCTGGCCCAGGCGCGGACGCGACTGGCCCGGGAGATGGCCGCCCACGCGAGCGGCCCGGTCGAATGCCGGCAGGTGGAGGATCCCGCCCTTCTGACGGAATTGGCGGGTGCCTTCGCGCAAAAGGAAGGAGCCATCGCGCTGCTCGGCGCAAAGTCCGAAGGCCGTGCGCTGCTCGCTGTCGCCTGCGGGCCGGGCGTCGGGAAGAAGGCGGGCGACCTCCTCAAGGTCGGTCTCGCCGTGGTGCAGGGGCGCGGCGGCGGAAAGCCCGATCTCGCGCAGGGGAGCGGCCCGGAGGCCGGTCGCCTGGCTGAGGCGCTGGAAGCCATGCGGGCCACGGCCTTGGCGTAGCGCGCGACCGCGGCATCGGCTCTAAAAAAGGTACAGGCGCCCTGCCACTCCCGGGACAGAACGCCTGACCGACTCCCCGCGAAGGGAAGATTGAAACGAGCCTGAGGTCAGAGCTGCGAAAAACGGAACGTATCGTGCGCTCCGCCGGTGAGCACCGAGGCCGTCTGGCTGGCGGTCATGGGCCGGCCATACATGGTCTCGAGCGCGCCCCAGATCGCGCCCAACGTGAAGGTGCAGAGGCGCGAGGAGCCCGTGGGCTCGCCCGCGGAACAGACCGTCTCGGAGGTATCGACGTAAATGTCGTTCCCCTCCGCACGAACCGCATCGATCCGGCACAGCTTGGTGCCCGGAGCGCCGATCGCGTTGTTCAGGATGTTGACCAGATCGGGATAGGCCGGGGACTTGCCCGCCATGCCGAGGCTGTTGGCCAGGTTCTTGCCGCGCAGGCGGCCCGCCTGCGTGAAGACGGCAGCCGCACCTTCGGGGCTGAGCGTGTCTTCGACGCCGGTGATGAGGGCCTTGAAGCAGATGATGCTGCTGAAATCGCCGAGAGTGGGTCGGATGGACATAGGTCGGTAGGTTCGGGAGTTGCGCTTTAGCCGAGGACTTCGGCGACCCGGCGGGCCGCAGCCCGACATTCGAGGTGGAGCAGGCCAATGTTGCCACCGGCCGGATTGATGACCGCGAGCACGCCCTTCGAGCCCGCGCCGTAGATGAAGACCTGGCCGGCATCGCCGCTGACCGAGGTCTCGGAAAGGTTACCGGCGCCGAAGGACTCGCACATGCGTTTGCCGAGGCCGAGGCTGGTCGCGACCATGGCCGCCATGCGGTTGGAGTCGCCGGAGCTGACGTTCTGGGCGATGAGCATGCCGTCGGCGCTGGAAATGAGCGCACCGCGGACGTCGGGCAGCGCGCTGCGGAGTTCGTTCAGGATGGATTGGAGTCGATCGGACAGAGACATGATGGAGGGTAGGTTAGTGCTGCGGTCTAGGTTTGGAGAAGGGCGGTCAGCTGGCCGCTGGTGGGGCCTTCCGGCAGGCAGCGCTCCAGCAGGCGGAAGAGGGCGCGGGCGCCGTCGCCGCGGCTGCGGGCGTCGAGCGCGACGAGATGCTCCGGCGGGACCTGGAAGTAGTCGGCGATCTCGTCGATCTCCCAATGACGCGGTGCGTCCAGGTGCGTCACGCCGATCACATACGGGATGGCGACCTGCGAGGTGATGAACTCCAGGATGTGGCGCGCCTTGAGGAAGGACCCGGGCCGACTGGCCGCGACCAGCAGGAGCAGCCCGGTCGCGCCCTCGCAGAGTACCGACCACATGTAGTCGAAACGTTCCTGGCCGGGCGTGCCGAAGAGCATGATCTCCTGCTCGCCGACCGCGAGGGAGCCGAAATCCAACGCAACGGTGGTGCTGACCTTGCCGATGCGTTCGGTGGCCACCTCGTCCGTCGAGACCACCTCGGTGGTCGACATCGTGCGGGTAAAGGTTGTCTTGCCGGCCCCGACGGGCCCTGACACGACGATCTTGATCGGGGGATGCGGCATGTCTCAGCGCAGAAAGCTCGCCAGTCCGTCCATCAGCCGGCGCAGGAGCGGCCGCTCCGGTGCGGCAATCTGCACCTCGGCCAACGGCTTGATCGCAGGACTGGCGGGCGTCGGGACGAGGTCGTCTTTGAGGTCGGAGGAGGCAGTCGATGATTCGACCACGGGCTTTGCCGGCCGCATGGGAGGCGGCACTCCGCGCTGAAGCCGACGCGGACGCACCAGTCCGGCCAGCCGGAGCTTGTACAGATACCACTGGGCCTTCGAAGTCGAAGTGTTGGCCAACTCCGCCAGGATCTCCGCGGTCGAACCGTTTCGCAGCGCGTGTTCGGAGCGCTCCCAGAACAGCTGTAATTCGTCACCGAGCCAGACTTCCTTATGGCCCACCCACTCAAAGACGGTTTCCGGGCTCGGCAGCAACTCTGGCGCCGTGTTGAGCTCCTCGGCGCAGGCCAGGCCGGTGACCACCATCTGCTCGAGCGGAACGTGGAAAGAACCTTCCACCCGCACCGAAGGAAGCCGGCGGAATTCGAAGTCGCCCACCCGCATCAAGAGGAGATCGGTGAACCGGTCGTGCAACCGCATGATGTCGTCGAGCAGGACGCCGTCCTCGCGAAAGCCGGTGATCGAGCCGGCCCGCAGAAAGATCTCGTAGTGGTGCGCCGGCGGGACGTGGGCGATGAAGACCCCAGTTCCCCGCCCCGTCGCGGTCAGGGCTTCCGGAGGCGAGATCTCGTCGAAGGTTCCGAAAATGGCCATGGCGATGGGATTACTGCTGCCAGCCGCTCCGCGGACGGTAATGTCGCGAAACAGCGGGCGTGCGTTAAGTTCTAGTTATTATGGGAATTTGAGTCAATACGGATTTACCAAACTGCAACAATCGCGGCGGCGCTTCACTGACGTGCGCGACGCCGAGCCCTCGAACCGACGCCTGACACCTCTGGCGCCTGCGGGGCGTCCAGCCTTGTGCTAAGGAGTGCCATGGCCGCCGCCACCGCCCTCCCCTTCGTACCCGATCCGTTTCACTACGCCCGCCGCCTGTCCCGCGAGGTACGGGTGGGACGCGTCGGCGTGGGCGGAAGCAACCCGATCCGGGTGCAGTCGATGCTCACTTGCGACACGATGGACACGGCGGCCTGCATTCAGCAGACCTTGGACTTGGTTGCCGTCGGTTGCGAAATCGTGCGCATCACGGCGCCGACGGTGAAGGACGCGGCCAACCTGCAGCACATCAAGGCCGGGTTGCTCGAACGGGGCTGCGACGTCCCGCTGGTGGCAGACATCCATTTCAAGCCCGACGCTGCGCTGGAGGCCGCCCGCTGGGTGGAAAAGGTGCGGATCAATCCCGGCAACTTCGCCGACTCGAAGAAGTTCAATGTCCGCGAATACACGGAGGAGCAGTATCAGATCGAGCTGGCACGTATCCGCGAGAAGTTCACGCCCCTCGTCCGCCTCTGCCAGGAACGGGGCATCGCCATGCGGATCGGCACGAACCACGGGTCGCTCTCCGACCGCATCATGAACTACTTCGGCGACACACCGCTCGGCATGGTCGAGAGCGCGCTGGAATATCTTCGGGTGGCCCGCGATCTCGGCTACCACGACCTCATCTTCTCGATGAAGGCGAGCAATCCGAAGGTCATGATCGAGGCCTACCGGCTGCTGACCGCGCGCTTCCTCGAGCTGGGCCCGGATTGGAATTACCCCATCCATCTGGGAGTGACGGAAGCCGGCGACGGCGAAGACGGCCGGATCAAGAGCGCAGTCGGTATCGGCTCGCTCCTCGCCGACGGCATCGGCGACACCGTCCGCGTCTCGCTCACCGAGGACAGCGTGCACGAGATCCCGGTCGCCCAGGCCCTGGTCGAACCTTACAATGCCGGTCGCGTGGTCGTGGCCGGCGGGTTGCCCGTGCAGTGCGTGAGTTTCGATCCGTTCGCCTACCGCCGGCGCGAGTCCGCCAAGCTGCAGGTGCATGGCTTCGCCGTGGGTGGGGACGAGGTTCCGCGCGTGGTGGTCGCCCGCAGCACCTTCGAGGCGGTGGCTCACAAGCTCGCCCAATTGGGCGATTTTCAGCCCGAGATCGTGCGGGAAGCCGCCGTGGAGGAAGGCCTGCTGGTGGAGGTCGACCCGCGGGACGACGCCGCCGTGGCCGCGCTGCAGGCCAGCCCGGAGCCGCGGCTGGTAGCCGTGCGGGACGGGTTGATCGATCTGCCCGTCATCACCGCCTACCGCCTGCTCGCGGCGCGGGTGGAGGAGCGCCACCCCATCGTACTAAAGGACGCGCTGGAGCGCTCGACCGATCCCGCCGGCGACTTCACCCGCGCCATGCTGAATGCGGCCACGAACATCGGCTCGCTGCTCTGCGACGGCATCGGCGACGCCATCCTCGTGCAGGGCGAGCAGGCCCCCGGCCAATCGCTGCGCATCGCCTACAACGTGCTCCAGGCGGCCGGCAGCCGCATTTTCAAGACGGACTACGTGGCTTGTCCCTCCTGTGGCAGAACGCTCTTCAACCTGCAGGAGACCACGGCCCGCATACGTGCCGCCACCGGACATTTGAAGGGCGTCAAGATCGCCATCATGGGCTGCATCGTGAACGGCCCCGGCGAAATGGCGGATGCCGACTTCGGCTACGTCGGCGGCGCCCCCGGCAAGGTGAATCTCTACGTCGGCAAAAAGGCGGTGAAGTTCAACATCCCCGAAGGCGAAGCGGTGGCGCGGCTGCAGGACCTCATTCGCGAACACGGCAAGTGGGTCGAGGCCCCGGCGCCCAAGGCGGAAGAGGCGATGGTCGGGGCGTGACAACGGGCCTGACTCAGCTAGACACCGGCATGCGCCTGCGCCGGTCGAATTCCGCCTTCACGCTCGTCGAATTGCTGACCGTCATCGCGGTCATCATCATCCTCATCGGCATCACGGTCGGGACCTACAGCTATGCCAACAACCGGGCGGCGCGGTCGCGGGCCGAGTCGGAGGTCCGGGCGCTGACGGCCGCCTGCGAAAGTTACAAGGTGGACAATGGGGAGTATCCCCGCCGCCCGGGCGATACCGCGGGGGAGAGCGACAGCCTCGACGCCGCCACTGGCACGGGGCTGGCGGGACCGAGCTCGAGCCCGCTGGCCAACGGCCCTTACGAAAACTCGAGCCTTCTGCTCTACCGGCTGCTTTCCGGACGCGATGCGAACGGCAACGCGGTCAGCGGGGCTCGCAGCTACTTCGAATTCAAGGCCGCCCAGCTCGGCGGGACGAAGGATTCGACCGGTACGGTCACCAACGTGCGGTTCCTGAAGGACCCGTGGGGCTACAGCTACGGCTATTCCACCGCCCGATTCTACGACACGACGGTCAGTCCCACCCCGGTCAGCCGGCCGCGCGGCTACAACCCGACCGTCGATCTCTGGAGCACCGGGGGTCGCAAAGCGGCGGACTATTCCACTGCGGTCCGGGCCAATCAGCTTTGGATCAAGAACTGGTGATTCAGCCTTCCCAGTCCGGGCTGCCGTAGCCCGGGGGCAGCTGGGCGAAGGGATTGAAGACGCTCAGGCCGGGCCGGCGGAAGTCGGCCTCCCGCCCGGTCACGATGGTCAGCCGGTGGCGCCGGGCCGTCGCAGCGATGTAGCTGTCCTCCAACGTCATGGGTGCCTCGAGCGCCGCCAGCAGGCGATCCTGCTCTGCCCAGGTGTGCGCCACGCCGGCGGTGAAGCCGAGGATGCGGCCCTGCATCGCCTCGGTCAGGCGGTGCAGCCAGGCCAGCAAGGCCGGCCGGCGGCGTTGGTCCTTCGTGCGAACCCACGCAGCCAGTTGCGCGATCACGACTGCACTGGTCTGACAGCTCTCCTTCTCGCGCTCGAGCCAGGCCAGGATGCGCCCGTCGGGGTCGGGCCTGGCCGCCTCCAGCAAGACGTCCCGATCTAGTAGCCAGCTCATCGCACCGCGGGTGATGTCTGCTCGCGACGCGGCCGGCGCAGCCGAACGGCCTTGCCATGCGTCTCCGTCCCCGGCGCAGGGGCCTCATCGACGGGCCCGGGGCACAGCCCGACCACCTTCAGCCAGTCCTCGCGAGGCGGCAGCCGCCGGAAGGTCAGCGTGTCCTCTTCCAGGTCGTATCGCGCCACGAAGATGTCGCCCGGCTGGGCTCCGCGCATGAGCGGCAGCGGCACGGTCAGGCGCCGTTTGGCATCGAGCGTGATCGTCATTGTGGGATAATCCCACCGCATCTCCCAGAATCCAGAAGAATTCCGGACGCTTTTCCCCTGCGCTTCCGCGACACTGAACCGCGCTTGCCTCGGCCGAACGGCTGCCCATAGGATGCGTCTCATGGTTGAACTCGCTTCTTCTCCCGAGATCAACGAGGCCTTCCCCCGGTCCGCCAGCCTCGATCCTTCGCAGTCTCTCCTACTCCGTGCCTACCGCTGGATGCTTCTGGCGCGCACGACCGACGAAAAACTCGCCGCCCTTTACAAGGCTGGCGGCAAGATCTCCGGCGGCGTCTTCCTCGGCACCGGCCAGGAAGCGCTCAGCGCCGCCCTCGGCATGGCGCTCCGCAAGGGCGACATCTTCTCGCCGTTGATCCGCGATCTCGCCGGTCGCCTCGCCTTCGGCGAGCCGGTCAGCGATGCCATGCGCACCTTCCTCGGCTCGAAGGAAGGCCCCATGCGTGGACGTGACGGCAACATTCACCGCGGCCGCATCCATGAGGGGCAGCTGGCCATGATCTCGCACCTCGGCGCGATGATCTCCACCACCGCCGGCGTGTTGTTGGCCCGCAAGATGCGCGGTCAGACGGGCACCGTCGGCGCCATCAGCATCGGCGACGGCGGCACTTCCACGGGTGCCACGCACGAAGGGCTGAATCTCGCGGGCGTGGAGCGGCTGCCGATGGTGGCGGTGATCGCCAACAATCAGTACGCCTACTCGACCCCGAACAACCGGCAGTACGCCTGCGCCGATCTCATCGACCGCGCCAAGGGCTACGGCTATGAGCCGCACTCGGTCGACGGCACCGATTTCGAAGCCTGCCTCGAGGTCGTCGGCCGCGCTGTCGAGCGCGCCCGCAGCGGCCACGGTCCGCAAATGGTCGTCGGCCACCTGCTCCGTCTCACCGGGCACGGCCTGCATGACGACGCCTCCTATGTCGATCCGAAGCTGAAGGCCTCCGCGGTGGGAGCCGACTGCCTGCGCCTCGCCGAGCGCATTCTCATCGAACGCGGCCTGGCCGAGGAGGGCGAACTCGCCGCCATGAAGCGCGAGGCCCAGGCCAAGGTGGAGGAAGCCGCCGCGCAAGCTCTGCGCGAGGGCGGGCCCGATCCGAGCCAGGAAGACTGGGCCGCCATCAGCGATGCCCGCATGCTGGACCGCGGCCTCGCCATGCGCTCCTAGCCGGTCGCCTCGGCGCGTTTCCGCTTCCGCCCAACCGACCGCGGTCGGGCGCGGGTCCTTCTTCCTTCATCCCTTTCCCCTCTTCCTTTCCTTCCATGGCCGTCACCTATCTCGAAGCCATCCGTTCCGCCCAAGCCAAGGCTCTCGCCGAGGATGAGCGCGTCTTCATCTACGGCCAGGACATTGGCGTCTTCGGCGGCGCCTTCAAGGCCACCAAGGGCCTGGCCGTCGCGCATCCGGGCCGGGTGCTCGACTCGCCCATCAGCGAGGATGCGGCCATCGGCCTGGCCATCGGCGCCTCCATCGAGGGCATGCGGCCGATCATCGAGATGCAGTTCGCCGACTTCTCGAGCGTGGCGTTCAGTCAAATCGTGAATCAGGCGGGCACGCAGTTCTATCGGACAGGCGTGCGCTGTCCGATCGTGGTCCGCCTGCCCAGCGGAGGCACCCCGGGCGGCGGGCCGTTCCATTCGCAGAACATGGAGGCGATCTACGCCCACTATCCGGGCCTGGTCGTCATGACGCCGGCCACGGTCGAGGACGCCTACCATTTGCTGCTCGAGGCCATCGCGCTCGACGACCCGGTCATCTTCTGCGAGCACAAGCATCTCTACAATCACCTCAAGGCCGAGCGCCTGCCCGAGAAGTCCGACCTGCCGCCGAATAAGGCCCGCATCGCCCGCGCCGGTCGCGACGCCACGGTCGTGACGCACGGCGCCATGCTGCACGAGGCTCTGACCGCCGCTGGCGATCTCGCCCGCGAAGGCTGGCAGATCGAGGTCATCGACCTGCGCGTGGTGAAGCCGCTCGACTCCGAGACGGTCCTGGAGTCGGTCGCCCGGACCGGCCGCGTGCTGGCGGTCGGCGAAAATACCCCGTGGGGCGGCGTCACCTCCGAGGTCATCGCGCGCATCGCCGATGCCGGATTCCAGTCTCTCGACGCCCCGCCCCGCCGCCTGAATTGCAAGGACACGCCGGTGCCGTACCATCCCAACCTCTGGGCGGCGCATCGACCGAATGCGGCCGAGATCACGCGCGAACTGCGCGATCTCCTCAAATTCTAACTCCCGCCCGGCCCACCGCCGACAGCGCGCGATCTCCGACCTCCGAGTCTCTCCCCATGCTCGTTCCTATTCTGATGCCTCAGCTCGGCGAATCCATGGCCGAGGCCACCGTGGTCAATCTGCTCGTCGCACCCGGTGATACGGTGAAGGCGGATCAGGACATTCTGGAGGTCGAGACGAATAAGGCCGTCTTCCAGGTGGGCTCCTCGTGCGACGGCTCCATCGCCCAGTTCCTGGTCGAGAAGGGAGGCACCTACGGCGTGGGCGCGCTGCTCGGCTACATCGAGGCCACGGAGGCCGAGGTCGAGAAACGCGGCCTGGGCAGCGCAGTGGCCGCGGGCGGCGCGGTGGCGACCTCCGCGACCGTGTCGGTCGAGGCCGCGCAAACCGCCTCGCCCGCCTCCGTGCCGCTGCGCGCCGAGGACGGTGGCGCCGCCATGCACGGCAGCCCGGATTGGAATCCTCCGGTCTGGGCCAGCGGCAGCTATTCCACCCAACCGGAGCCGGCCGGTGCGCGCGTCGACAAGCCGCTGCCCAAGCAGGCGCCAGTCCTTCCGCAGCGCGGTACGCCCGCGGCGTCCGGCTTTCTCTCCCCCCGCGTGCGCTCGCGCATGGCCGAGGCAGGATTGAAGGAAGCCGACCTCGGAGCCATCAC
Organism: Verrucomicrobiota bacterium; assembly: GCA_018240025.1. Taxonomy (GTDB): domain Bacteria; phylum Verrucomicrobiota; class Verrucomicrobiia; order Chthoniobacterales; family SZAS-18; genus SZAS-18. The sequence continues at coordinate 74,868 of JAFEGM010000032.1, read as the reverse complement.
CGGCACCGGTGCGGGCGGGCGCATCACGGCGGACGATCTCGAAAAGTTCCTCTTCCAGCTGGCCGCGAACGACGTGCAGACGGCCATGCCGATGCGCCTGTCGGTCTCCGACGCCATGCGCCGCAGCTGGTCGCGCCCGCTCGCCACGGTGGGCCGGCTGGTCAAACTCGACCCGCTCCTCGCGCACCGTGCCGCCCAGTCCGAGCCCAAGCCCGGCCCGGCGCTTTACGCGGTCCGCGCCCTGGGTTTGGCCTTGCGCGAGGACCGTCTTTCCGCCGCCAAATTGGTCGGCAACAAGCTCGTCATCCCCAAGTCGATGGACATCGGCTGCGCGGTCGAGGTGGACGACGGCATTATGGTTCCCGTGCTCCGGGCGGTGGACACGCAGCCGCTGGCAGAGCTGGTCGGGCCTTACCGCAAGCTGGTCGAGGCGGCCCGCAAGCGTGCGCTGACTCCGGAAATGTTCGCGGGCTCCATCGCTTCCGTGACCAACTACGGACCCTTCGATCTCGAATGGGCCACGCCGATCCCGCTGCCGGACGAGACACTCATCCTCGGCTTGGGTGCGACCCGCAAGATGCCGGAGTGGGACGACGAGATCGAAGACTGGATGCCGTTTCATAAGGCGACGCTCACGCTGACTTTCGATCATCGTATCATGGACGGCGGCCGCGCCGGCCGACTCATGAAGCGAATCGTGGAGCTGATGGAGCATCCCGAGCAGCTCTGAGCGCGGTGTCCGTCGCTGACGCAGGCCGACGCGCCCGCGGGTGAGATTTCCGATTTCGAAGTGGCGAAATCGGCTATATCTCCCGCCCTCTTTGCCATGCCACGCTCGCTGCTCTCCCTCGAAACGCTCCACGCCGACGACCTGCTCGCGATCCTCGAGACCGCCCGCACGATGAAGTCCGAGCGCGGGCGCCATCGGGAGCAGCCCCTGCGCGGACAAAGCTGGGGCCTGCTCTTTTCCAAGTCGTCCACCCGCACCCGCGTGAGTTTCGAAGTCGCCATCCGCGAGTTCGGCGGGGAGTCGCTCTTCCTCTCCGCCCAAGACCTGCAGCTGGGCCGTGGCGAGCCCATCCGCGACACCGCCAGGGTGCTGGGCCGCATGCTGCACGGCCTGGTGGTGCGCACCTATGCGCAGTCGGACCTCGAAGAGCTGGCCAAGCTCAGCGGCCTGCCGGTGATCAACGCGCTGACCGACGACGAGCATCCCTGCCAGATTCTGGCGGATCTCTTCACCATCGGCGAACTACTCGGCACCTGGCGCGGCAAGCGCGTGTGCTACCTCGGCGACGGCAGCTGCAACGTGCCCGTTTCGTGGATCTGGGCCGCGGCCAAGCTCGGCTTCGAGCTGGTCATCGGTGCGCCCGGCAACTACCGCCCGCCCGAGCGGGTGTTGCTCAAGCTCGGCCCCCAGCCCAACATCAGCTTCGAAAGCGATCCGCGCGCCGCGGTCCGCGGGGCTGACGTGCTCTACACCGATGTCTGGGTCAGCATGGGCAAGGAAGCCGAGTCCGCCGATCGCATCGCCGAGCTGCGGCCGTATCAGGTCAACGACGAGCTGCTCGCGCTCGCCAAACCGGGCGCGATCGTGCTGCACTGCCTGCCCGCCTACCGGGGGCAGGAGATCACCCACGAAGTGCTCGAGGCCCACGCCAACGCCATCTTCACGCAGGCGGAAAACCGGCTGCACGTACAGAAGGCGGTGCTCGACTACTGCGTGCGCTGATCAGGGCCGCTCGCGCGGCAGCGCGACGCGGACCACCGCCGGTTCCTTCAGCGTGGCCGGATCGTCGTGCTCGCCCTTCTCGTTGTAGCGGGCGACCTGCGTCGTCGCGAGGACGTAGAACGCGCCGTCAGCGATGGCTCCGGTGGTCGGCTCGTCGAATGCGGGATGATGGTGCGATTGCAGCACCTCCACGCCCGTCACGCGCTGACCGTCCGGAGCCAGGGCCAGGCGGATCACGCGCCCGGGATTGGTGCAGTTCTGAATGCCGAGCAGCGCGCCTTCGTGCCAGTAAAGACCGTCAATGGCCGCGATCGACTCGCGCGGCGGCGGCGCGAGCCGCGCCCATTCGCCGCTCGTCAGATTGCCGACAGCGACGCCGGTGCCATGCGCGACATAGAGCAGACGGCCGTCGCCCGAGAGCGCCAAGCCGTTCGCCGAGCGCACTCCGCCCTTTTCGGCGACGGCGGAGATCTTCCCGTCCGGAGCCACCCGCCAGACCGCGCCGTTCCCAGAATCGGTCGTGTAGAGCGTGCCGTCGGCCGCCGCCGTGACATCGTTCAACTGATCCGCTTCGGTCAGGTCGAACTCGGCGCTCTTCTGTCCGCTGGCCAGATCGAAGGCGATCAGTCGGTTGCGCGGCTGCTTGCGGCCCTCCTCGGTAAAGCAGCTGGTCGTGACAGCCACGAGCCGCCGCCGCGGCGCGTCGACGGTCAGGCCGACCACGCTGTCGAGCTTCTCGCCGGGCCGGGTGAACGGCTGCATTTTCCCGCTGGCATCGACCTGCACGATGCGGCGCTGCGCGATGCTGCCGATGAAGAAGCGTTTGCCGTCGGCATCGTAGGCAATCCCCTCCGGAGTGAGCTTCCGGTCCGGCAGACGAAACGCCACCTTGCCGTCGGTCACCTTCGGCTGTGCCAGCTCGAGTTCCGCCCAGATCCGACGGTAGTCCTCGTCTTTCTCGATCTTCTCGAAGCCCAGGTTCCGTGCGGGGAGGAGCCCGTGGCCAAACTCCTGCATCTTCCGCAGGGCCACGCAGGCCGGTTCGGCCAGTCCGTCCCGGGCGTGGTAGAGCGCTACATAAAAGTAGAGGGTCGGATCCTGCGGTCGCGCCTTCAGCAGTGGCTGCAGCCGGGCGACGGCCTTCGCTCCCGGCGTCTGCGGCTCGTCCGCGGCCGGGGCGGGATCTGCCGCCCACAGTTGGGCGGCACTAGCGACGAGCAGCGCGACAAAAGGTACGTTGGGGAGACGAAGCATCCGCCGATGACGCCCCGGGCGCGCCGACACACAAGGCCGGGTGGGCGGCCGTTTTTGCGAAATGGCCCTCCGAATGCGTTTGCCATGCTCGTTTCCACCCCTTACATCCCGCGCAGTTGAAACAGCGCGAACGCTCAGGGCACACCGGGACGGGCGCGGGAAGCGAAGGGTTCATTCGTCCCGCAGCACAGCAGCCACCGGCGCCGGAGTCATTTTCCCCTCCCCAATCCCCCCAACCCCCAACCCATCCGCAGTCAGCCTCAGAGACCTAAACGATGCACCTGAACCAAGCCGCCCTCGACCAGTTCCCCCCACTCGACTCCCTCTATGACCCTGCGCACGAGCACGACGCTTGTGGCGTAGGATTCATCGCCCAAGTCAGTGGCCGTCGATCCAATCAGATCCTGCGGCTCGGTTTGCAGTCTCTCTGCCACCTCGTCCATCGCGGCGCACTCGACGCCGACGCCAAGACGGGCGACGGCGCCGGAATCCTGACCCAGATTCCCCACAAACTCTTTGCTGCGGACATCGCGCGGCTCGGCCAGCAGCTCTATAACGACCGGGACCTCGGCGTGGGCTTCGCCTTCCTGCCGCACGACAATGCCTACGCCCAGGCCCGGGCCAAGGCCATCACCGAGGAGATCCTCAAGAAGCGCGGGCTGTTCCTTTTCGGCTGGCGCGCCGTGCCGCTCCACCTCGGCGTGCTGGGCGACACGGCGCAGCTGACGATGCCGCGGCTCGAGCAGGCACTCATCGGCCGCCCGTGGGGCCTGAGTGACGACGACTTCGAACGGCGGCTCTTCCTGGCGCGGAACGAAATCGAGAAGCGGGCCGCGGAGGACAAGATCCGCAATTTTTATCTCCCGTCGTTCAGCAGCCGGGTGATCGTGTACAAGGGACTGCTCGTCTCGCCCGCGTTGGAGAAGTTCTACGTCGATCTCTCCTCGAAGGACTACGAGACCGCGCTCTGCGTCTACCACCAGCGCTACAGCACGAACACCTTCCCGACCTGGCCGCTGGCGCATCCGTTCCGCATGACGGCCCACAACGGCGAGATCAACACCATCCGCGGCAACCGCAACTGGATGCACGCCCGCGAGGCGGAGCTGCGGGCCGATTTCTGGGGCGAGGACATCGATCTGCTCAAACCCATCATCCAGCCGGGCGGGAGCGATTCCGCCAGCCTCGACAACGCGCTCGAGGCGCTGGTCATGAGCGGACGTTCGCTGACCCATGCCATGACCATGCTGGTCCCGCCGGCCTGGAAGGCGGATCCGACCGTCTCGCCAGAGATCGCCGCGTTCTATCAGTACAATGCCTGCTTCAACGAGCCTTGGGACGGCCCGGCTGCGCTCGTCTTCTCGGACGGGCGCACGGTGGCCGCCTGTCTCGACCGCAACGGCCTGCGTCCGGCGCGCTTCAAGCTGACCGACGACGGCATTCTGGCCCTCGGCTCGGAAGTCGGCGCGACCGCCCTCGACGACTTGCGTGTGATCGAGAAGGGGCGGCTCGGCCCGGGCGAAATGATCGCGGTCGACACAGTGGCCGGCCGCCTGCTGCGCGACGCGGAGATCAAGGACACGGTCGCGCGCCAGCGGCCCTACCGCCGCTGGCTCTCGGAGCACCTCGTCAAGCTGGAGGACTACGCCCGCGACCAGGCGGGCCCGGCCGACGACGTGCCGCTGGATCTGCTCACGCTGACGCAGCGTCAGACAGCCTTCGGCTATTCCAGCGAGGAACTCGACCTCATCCTGAAACCGATGATCCGCGACGCGGCCGAGCCGGTGGGCTCGATGGGCGACGACACTCCGCTGGCGGTGCTCTCGCTCCAGCCGCGGCTGCTCTACTCGTATTTCAAGCAGCTCTTCGCGCAGGTCACCAACCCGCCTATCGACCCGATCCGCGAGAAGCTGGTCATGTCGTTGACCACCATCATGGGCTGGCGGCGCAATCTGCTGGCGGAGTCGCCGCATCATGCCGAGCTCGTCACGGCCGACTCGCCCATCCTCACTCCGAAGGAGTTTGCAGCCCTGGGCACGCTGCCCGAGCCGCATCGCTGCGAGACGATCAGCGTGCTCTGGCCCAGCGCCGCCGGTACTGACGGCCTGGAACGGCAGCTCGAAACGGTCTGCCGTCAGGTCGAGGCGGCCGTGGACGCAGGCGCGCGCCTCGTGGTGCTGAGCGACCGCGGAGTGGACCACGAGAATGCCGCCCTGCCCATGCTGCTGGCGGTGGCCGCAGTGCATCACCATCTCATTCGCGCCGGCAAACGCATGAAGGTCAGTCTGGTCGCGGATACGGGCGAAATGCGCGACGTCCATCAACTCGCCTGCCTCATCGGCTTCGGCGCGAGCGCCATTCACCCGTGGCTCGCCTACGAGACGGTGCGCGAAATCTGTGAGCGCTCGAGCGGCGAATTCGAGCTCGGCCAGGCGCGCATCAACTACCGCAGTGCGCTCGAAGCCGGCCTGCTCAAAATCATGTCCAAGATGGGCATCAGCGTGCTCGGCAGCTACCGCGGCGCGCAGGTCTTTGAGGCGATCGGGCTCTCCAGCAAGCTGGTCGAGCGTTGCTTCACGGGGACGTCCTCGCAGATCGAGGGTATCGGCCTGCCGGAGATCGCGCGCGAGACCTTGCAGCGGCACACCGTCGCCTACGGCGCGGAGGAGCTGAAGAGCGTGCCCGATCTCGGCCACTACCGTTTCCGCACGCGGGGTGAGATGCACGCGGTCAATCCGCCGTTCATCAAGAACTTCCACACCTTCGTGCGCAGCAATGCGCCGGAGGACTACGGTCGCTACGTGCAGGCCGCGCTGGCGCAGCGTCCGCTCTCCTTGCGCGATCTGTTAGAGTTCGTGCCGGCGCCCAGCGGCGCGGTGCCGATCGACGAGGTCGAAGGGATCGAGGAAATCCGCCGCCGCTTCACGACTGCCGGGATGAGCCTGGGCGCCATCTCGCCGGAGGCGCACGAGTGCCTGTCCATCGCGATGAACCGGATCGGCGGCAAATCCAATTCCGGCGAAGGGGGCGAGGACCCCGAGCGCTTCCATCGGCGTCCGAATGGCGATCTCGCAAACAGCGCGATCAAGCAGATCGCCAGCGCGCGCTTCGGCGTCAACGCGACCTACCTGGCCAGCGCCAAGGAGATCGAGGTCAAGATGGCCCAGGGCGCCAAACCCGGCGAAGGCGGCCAGCTGCCCGGGCACAAGGTCAGCGCGCTCATCGCGCGTCTGCGCAATGCGACCGAGGGCGTGACGCTCATCTCACCGCCGCCGCACCACGACATCTATTCGATCGAGGATCTCGCCCAGCTGATCCACGACCTGAAGCAGGTGAATCCGCGCGCGCGGGTCTGCGTGAAGCTGGTGGCCGAGGCGGGCGTCGGCACGATCGCCGCCGGCGTGGCCAAGGCGCACGCCGACATCATCCTGATCAGCGGCCACGAGGGCGGCACGGGCGCATCCCCCCTCAGTTCGATCAAGCACGCCGGCAGCGCCTGGGAGTTGGGTGTGGCCGAGGCGCATCAGGTCCTCATGCTCAACGGGCTCCGCCAGCGGGTCACGCTCCGCACCGATGGCGGTATGCGCACAGGCACCGACATCGTGGCCGCCACCCTGCTCGGCGCCGAGGAGTACAACTTCGGCACCTCGGCGCTCATCGCCAGCGGCTGTGTCTATGTCCGCATGTGCCACCTCAACACCTGCCCGGTCGGCATCGCCACGCTCGACGAAAAGTTCCGGGCCAAATTCAAGGGGCGGCCGGAGAACATCGTGCACTACTTCAACGCGGTCGCCGGCGAGGTGCGCGAGCTGATGGCGCGACTCGGCTATCGCACGATCAACGAAATGGTCGGCCGGGTGGATTCGCTCCGCCAGCGGCACATCCCGGATCATCCGAAGGCCAACCTCCTTTCGCTCAAACGCCTCCTGGCCGACGTCGCGCCGAAGGACGATCCCGACGCGCCCCGCCACCACACCCGCGAGCGGAACGACGCCCACGCCGATCGCCCGCTGGACGACACCATCCTGCAGGACGCCAACGATGCCATCAACCGGGGCCATCCGCTCTCGCTCAACTACAAGATCCGCAACGTGCATCGCTCGACGGTGACCAAGGTCAGCGGCGAGATCGCGTATCAGAAGGGCATCGAAGGCCTCGGCGAGGACGGCCTGCTCGAGCTGAACTTCAACGGCACCGCCGGGCAGAGTTTTGCCGCCTTCCTCGTGCGGGGACTGCGGGTGGTGCTGAACGGCGAGGCCAATGACTATGTCGGCAAGGGCATGAGCGGCGGCGTGCTGGTGGTCCGCCCACCGGTAAAACGCCAGTTCGAGCCGGGTGAAAATCAGATTGTAGGAAACACCTGCCTCTACGGTGCCACCGGCGGCGAGTTCTTCGCCCACGGTCGCGCCGGGGAGCGCTTCGCGGTGCGCAACAGCGGCGCCACCGCGGTGATCGAGGGTGCGGGCGACCACTGCTGCGAGTACATGACCAACGGCTGCGTAGTCGTGCTGGGGAGGACCGGGCGCAACTTCGGGGCCGGCATGACGGGCGGAGAGGCGTTCGTGTTCGATCCCGCCGGCGATTTCGAGACGCGCTACAATCCTCAGCTGATCGTGGCGCAGCGACTCTCCGAGGGCGCCGCCGAGGCACGGTTGCGGGAACTGGTGCGACAACATGCGGCCCAGACCGGCAGCGAGCGGGCCCAGGCCCTTCTGGAAGCCTGGCCGACGCAGCGCGGTAACTTCTGGCGGATCGTGCCCAAGGCGCCCCCTCCTCCAAAGGTAAGTCCGACGCCCACCCGGTCGGCCGAGGTGCCCGCGCCGGAGCCGGCGCGAACCTGAGGCTCGCGGCGGTCGCGAGAGATGGAGCGGGATGAGCGGCGGCCGCGCGATCGCGCGGCCTGCTCCCAGCCCGCCTCGGTTGCCAATTCTCGGCCTTCGGCTGGTCCGACTCGCCTTTCGGCTGGTCGGAGGTCGCACGCCGACGGCAGGATGCGGAATCTTTCGTTCCGCTGTCCGGACGGGCGCGCCCCGTTCGTCGGCTGATGAAACACCCAACGAAAACGCCCTCTCCTACCATGACTGTTCAACCCTATCTCAACTACGACGGCCGCACCGAAGAAGCGCTCGAGTTCTACAAGAAAGCCGTCGGCGCCGAGGTCCTGATGCTGATGCGGCACAAGGACAATCCCGAGCCCTGTCCGGACGGCAACCCGACCCCCGGCAACAAGGTGATGCACTCGTCCTTCAAGATCGGCGACAGCATCATCATGGCTTCGGACGGCGGCTGCAAAGGCAGCGAAACCGGCTTCACCAATCTGTCGCTTTCCATCAACCTGACGGATGAAGCGAAAGCCCATCAGTACTTCAACGCGCTGGCCGAAGGCGGCCGCGTCGACATGCCGCTCATGAAGACCTTCTGGGCCGTGCTCTTCGGCCTGGTGGTCGACAAGTTCGGCCTCTGCTGGATGATCAACGTCGAGGCCAAGCCGAACTGAATCGCCATGAGCCGCGTCCGCGTCCTCGTCGGCACCAAGAAGGGTGCCTTCATTCTCTCCGCCGATGGCCAGCGCCAGGATTGGAAGGTCTCCGGCCCGCACTTTGCGGGCTGGGAGATGTTTCACCTGAAGGGCTCCCCCGCCGACCCGAACCGCATCTACGCTTCCCAGACGAGCGGCTGGTTCGGTCAGCAGATCCAGCGCTCGAACGACGGCGGCGAAACGTGGGAGCAGGTCGGCAACGACTTCCAGTATGAAGGCGGCACGACCACGCACCAGTGGTACGATGGCACGCAGCATCCGTGGGAGTTCAAGCGCATCTGGCATCTCGAGCCGTCGCTGACCGACCCCGATCTCGTCTATGCCGGGGCCGAGGACGCGGCCTTCTTCAAATCCACCGACGGCGGCAAAACCTGGGCGGAGAGCCCCGGCCTGCGGCAGGTGAAGGGACGGCTCTGGCAGCCGGGCGCGGGCGGCATGGGGCTGCACACCATCCTCATCGACCCCAAGAATCCGCAGCGCCTCTTCATCGCCATCTCGGCGGCCGGCGCATTTCGCTCGGAGGACGGCGGCGACACCTGGGCGCCGATCAATCGCGGGCTGAAGTCGCGCTACGAAATCCCCGATCCCGACGCGGACGTCGGCCACTGCGTGCATCGGATCGCGCTGCATCCCTCCCGCCCCGACACGCTCTTCATGCAGAAGCACTGGAACGTTTTGCGCAGCGACAATGCCGGCGATTTCTGGCAGGACGTGAGCGGCAATCTGCCGAGCGATTTCGGCTTCCCGATCGATGTCCATGCGCACGAGCCGGAGACGATCTATGTCATTCCGATCAAGAGCGACTCCGAGCATTTCCCGCCCGACGGCAACCTGCGCGTTTATCGCAGCCGGACCGGCGGCAACGAGTGGGAGGCGCTGACGCGCGGCCTGCCGCAGGAGCATTGTTACGTGAACGTCTTCCGCGACGCCATGGCAGTCGACACCCTGGACGAATGCGGCATTTACTTCGGCACCACCGGGGGCCAAGTCTACTGCTCGAGCGACAGTGGCGACTCATGGCGACCCATCGTGCGCGATCTGCCGGCGGTGTATTCCGTCGAAGTGCAGACGCTGCGCTGAAGCCCGTCCATCCCGGAGTGCTCGGTGAGATGCGCATCCACGTCGTTCTTCCCTACCATCTGCGGACGCTGGCGCGGATCGTCGGCGACGGCGTGGATCTCGACCTCGCCGAGCCGGTGACCCTGGGTCAGACGCTGGCGGCGCTGGAACGCGAGCATCCGGCCCTGCGCGGCACCTTCCGCGATCCGCAGACGTTGCAGCGACGCGCCTTCATCCGCTACTTCGCCTGCAAGGAGGACCTCTCGCACGAGCCGCTCGACACGCCATTGCCGGAGGCCGTCGTGCGCGGCGAGGAGCCCTTGCTGGTGATCGGGGCGATGGCAGGCGGGTAACGAACGCTTGCCAGTCGCCGGAGCGATCTCAGGATGGTGGATGTCCTTCTTCCGCCTGCTCGCTCCGCTCGCCCTGCTCTTGCTGTCCAGCTGTAGCGCAGTGCTGGGGCCCATCGTCTCCGAATCCCGTTCCGTCAGTCGCGTGGGCAACGTGGGCCGCACGCTGACCGTCGGACGTGCGCTCAGTTTCGACAGCCGGGCGGGCGGCACCCGGACGATCGCGTTTCCGCCCGGCACCTATGTCCTCGAGGCGGAGGATGCATCTTACTGGTACTTCCGGGCTCCGGCCCCGCTGCAGTTCTCGGAGCTCTCGACCGAAAACTGGATGCCGCGGGCGCAACTCGGGGGCTTGATGATCGCCAAGGGCCCGAATCCCTTCCCTGGCGGCGGGTACATTGACGGTTCCAGTTCGAGCAAGATCCTCGTCTGGAAGCTCGGGCCTGAACTCTCGGCGCTGGAGGGGCGCGCTTGGCGGAAGAATTTCTGATTTAAGACCGCAAAGCAGCACGCTGAGCGGAGCCGTGGTTTGAGTGGACACCCCAGGACTGGCTGGTGCAAAATGAGCGCATGAAAGCGTCTGGCCTGCTCGTCCTCGCGGGAGTCGTCCTTTTCTCGGCCTCTGCCGCCGCCCAAAGTTCCTTCCTCCTCGCCGGAAACATCGGCGATGGCTCAGGGATCGTGAACGGGTCGGGCGCGACTTTCACGGGCAACCCCTCGCCCTTCTTTTTCGTCTCGCGCCAGGCGATTCCCTTCACGCTGGCCTCCACCGCCCAACTCGGCGCGGTCCAGGTGACGATTTCCAACCTCTTTGGCGGCGGAGGCGTGTTCGTCTCGCTCGCGCCCGACAACGGCAGCGGAGCGCCGGACGACGCCCGGGCGGTTCCGCTGGGAGCCGTCGATACCGGCACCATGCTCGGCTCGGGCTACGAGGCGCCCTTCGTGCCGCTGACCTCCTTCCCGCAGCTCGACGCGGGCCAGACGTACTGGATCGTCCTGCGCGGTGCGCCCAATTCGGTCTACGTTTGGAATCGGTCCAATACCGGGCCGCTCGGCTCCTTCATTCAGGACGAGACGAGTTGGTCGCCGAACACCTTCTCGTACGGATTCGCCGTGTACGCCGTGCCGGAGCCGGCCACGCTGGCGGCCGGCGTCCTGGCGGTTGGAGCTCTTGGCTGGCGCTGGCGCCGTCGGCGTTAAGCTGCGGGAGACTCCCTGCGTCACACCGGACGCTCGGATTGACCGCCTCTGCGACGACTCCGAGCGTCGCGCAATGTCGCATCCTCTCGGTTTTTTGGGGCTTGGCACCATGGGCGAGGTCATGGCCCTGCGTCTGTTGCGTGCCGGGCACTCGCTGCAGGTCTGGAATCGCACCGCCGCCAAGGCCGAGCCGCTGCTCGCGGCCGCCGCTGAGGCTGGCATTCATGTCACGGTGGCGACCGAGCCCGCCGAAGTGCTCGCGGCCTGCCCGGTGGTCTTCCTCATGCTTGCGGATGGCGGCGCGACCGACGCCGTGCTGCAGCGTGGCACGCCGGGTTTCGGCGCGGTCCGCGAACGGCTGCTGGTCAACTGCGCCACCGTCTCGCCGGATTACTCCCACGGCCTCGAGCAAGCCTTGAGGTCGGCCGGAGCGCGCTTTGTCGAGGCGCCCGTCTCGGGCAGTCGGAAGCCGGCCGAGGCGGGCACCCTCATCGCCATGCTGGCCGGAGAGCCCGACGCGGTGGCGCAGGTTGCCCCGCTCTTTGCCCCGCTCGCGCGACAGGCGATCGACTGCGGCCCCGTGCCAAACGGCACCCTGACCAAGCTCGCCACCAACATCCTGCTCGTGAACAGCGTGGCCGCCCTGGCGGAAATGATGCACTTCGCTGACGCCCATGGACTGGACCGCCGGAAGGTCGCCGAGGTGGTCTCCAACGGGCAGCTTGGCAGCGACAATGTCCGGATCCGCTCCGCCAAGCTGGCCGAGCGGGACTTTTCGCCCCACTCCGCCATTCGCAATGTGCTCGACAGCCTCGGGCGCACGGGCGCAGCTGCGGCGGAGCGGGATTGCCGCCTCCCTCTCACCGAGCGAACGCTCGATCTGCTCCGCGAGACCGTCCGACTCGGACATGCCGAGGAAGACATGATCGCCATGGCCCATGCGCTCCACGCCTTACCGACGGCGGACTCGCAGGGCAAGTGAGCCCCGGCTCCAGAGTGAGGCGGGCTGTTCTTAAAAAAGTCACAATTTCCGCGTCCCCTCTTTGAACGACAGACCCGCTCCGCTGTCTGAAGCTTCTCCGATGGCGACCCCTTCTTCCGTATCGTGGCCGTTGCTCAACACCACCATTGACCGCATGGCCTCCGCTGTTTCCGAGGCTGCTCGGAAGATTTCTCCAGCATTGGTGGGCCGGGCGAGTAGGGTGACGGACGCCCCCATGGAGAAGACGGCCGCCGCCCCCGCCGCCGAAGTCACGGATGAGGAGCTGGTCGCCCGTGCGCAGACCGGCGACGCAGCGGCGTTCGATCAGCTCGTGGTCAAGTACAGCCCGCGGTTGTACGGACTGATCTACAACATGACCTCGAACCACGAGGACACGAACGACCTGATGCAGGACGTGTTTTCGAAGGCCTACCGCTCGATCGGCGGTTTCAAGGGCCGGGCCAGCTTTTACACCTGGTTGCATCAGATCGGCCTGAACATGACGATCAACTTCGTCAAGAAGCGCGGCCGTCGTTATCACCTCAGCCTCGACGACGTCGATTCCGGCATTCAGAACGACAAGGAGTTCCTGGAGGTCACCTCGACCGGCGCGGGCGATCCCGTGCGCGAGACCAATCTCAACGAACTGCAGCGGCGCATCAATGAGGCCATGCAGAAGCTCTCGGCCGACCACCGCGCCGTGGTCACGATGTTCGATGTGCAGGGCATGCCTCATGCCGAGATCGCCGCCATCCTGGGCGTCTCCGAGGGCACGGTCCGCTCCCGCCTCTTCTACGCTCACCGCCAGCTCCAGAACTATCTGGAGGAATTCCGGCGCTGAATGCACCTCGGCGACTCTCCCCGCTTTACTTCCTCTCCTCCCCTCCCACGTTTCCCGGCAAACCGGCGCGTAAGTACTCCCACCGCATCATGGACGACAACTTCAGCGACCTGCAAAAACTCCTGCGGCTCAAGCGCTACGAGGCTCCCCCGCCCGAGTACTTCGAGAACTTCCTGCAGCAGTTCCAGGCGCGTCAGCGTCAGGAGCTGGTGAAGCTCCCGCTCTGGCGCATTGTCTGGGATCGTCTGAGTGCCTCCCTGGCCCCGACGGAGATGCCGCAGCTCGGCTACGCGGCCGCCTGCGCCGTGGCGCTCTTCGCCGCGGTGGCGGCTTCAAACCAGATTCTCCGCAGCCCCGCGCCGGAGCCGACCGTGGCCACGGTGGCGGTCACGCCACAGGTGACGAATCCGGGTTCTCTGCGCGTGGCGACTCCGGTTTCCAGCGGTGGAGATAGCTTTGCCTCGGTCAGTCTCCCGCTCAATCGCACCGCCCAACCCCTGCGCGTGCTGCCCGGCAATCCGGTGGTTTTCCTCAATGACGTCGAGCTTCCCTCCCTCGAGGAGACTCGTCGGGCCGCGCTTCGCGGCACTGCCCCCAAATCCCCCCGCTACGTGCTGGATTCGCGGCCTGTGAGCTATGCAGCACCTGCCAGCTTCTAGCTCTGGACGCCTCTCGCCTGCAACCAAGCGTTCGCTAGGTAGACGGGCTGGGCTCACGCTCGCCGTGCTTGGGGGGTTCGTCCTCCAAGGCGCGTTGCGCGCTGAGAGCTCCGCTCCGGCTCCCGTCGAAAAGGAAGCCACCAAGCCGTCTTCGGCCGAGCCGGCCCCGCCCAGCAAAATTTCCGAGGAAGTCGCGGGCATCTTCGCCAAGGCACACCCCGCCGTGGTGCGCATTACGGCGGATGACGAACACGGTCAGCTCTGCGGCACGGGGTTTCTGGTCAATCCCAACGGGACGATCTTCACGACCTATTCGGTCGCCGGCGAAAGCTGGAACCTGAACATCGAGCTCGGCGACAAGACGTATTCCGCCGTGCGTCTGGTGGCCGACGCCCACAGCGGCCTGGCGGTACTGAAGATCCTCAAGGAAGCCTCCGTCAGCACGCCTTTCCTCCCGTTTGGCAAGCCCTCCGAACTGAACGTCGCCTCGCCGCTCGTTTCCATCGGCTACCCGATGGACCTGCCGGCGACCCCTAATGTTGGCTACGTGGCTGGGTTCGATCGCAAATACCAGGGCGGCTTCCTCAGCACCACGCACCTGCGCGCCAACATCCCGGTGCATCGCGGCGAGCAGGGCTCGCCGATTCTCAATCTGAAAGGCGAGGTGGTCGGTATCCTGGTGGCCCGCATGGATGACGGCAAAGGCACGGCCTTCGCTCTCCCCATCACCGCCGCGCGGAAGGTGTTTTTGGACTACGAACGCTTCGGCGCTCCCCGGCCCGGCTGGATCGGAGTTCAAATCAGCGCGGCAGGCGAGGCCTTCAACAAGGAAGGCACCGAGGCCGTGGTGGGCGAAATGCCGCCCAATTCTCCCGCGGCCAAAGCGGGTATCAAGGAAGGCGATGTGCTCCTGGAGGTCGCCGGCGTCGCCTTCAAGCGCCCGTCCGACATGGTGGACGTCTCGTTCTTCCTCTCCGGCGGCGATCGCGTGCCGGTGAAGGTGCGGCGCGGCGATGAGGTTATCACGGTGCAAGTGCGGGCGATCGACAATCCCCATCGCCCGGCCTCCAAGCAGCTCAACGAGATCCTCGAGCGCGATCGCGACAACTATTTCGAGACGCTGCGCCGCGATCCCGAACAGTACGTGGACGGCGAGACGCGCGACGAAACGGCCGCTCCGGCCCGGCGGCTCAAGCTCGGCTCGACACCCTGACGCAGGCCGGACGCCGGCGCGCGCTGCCGCCTCGTTCCCAGACTGTGCGCTCGGCGCGAAAAAGGCGCCGGTGAACCCACCCGCGCCTCTTAGATAAGGCACTTCAGGACGAACCTGAGTCTGCGGTCACGGTCCCGCTCAGTTCGTGACGTCGAAGGTGGTGCTCCGCTCGCGAATGGGCGTGTAGACCTTGTACCACTCCTTTTGCGCCTCGCTGTCGGAATAGGCTTTCAGGGCCGCTTCGTCGGCGAACTCCATCACGATGGCATGGGTGCGCTCGCCCTGCTTCTTGATGGTCTTCGTCCAGACGCGGGTGATGCCTTTGTATTTGCTCGGCAGCGCGGCGGCGCCGTCCAGAGCCGCCTGGATCTGGGCTTCGGTCGTGCCGGCTTTCCACGACACGGTGACGATGTGAATGACGCTCTTGGGCGCCGTGGCCGTCTGGGCCTGGGCAGTCATCGCTGCGAAGGCGAACAGGGTCGAGCAGAGGAGAACTTGGAGGGAACGCTTCATCATGGTTGGGGAATTTCGCGGCACCGCGCCGCGAATCCCACCGCCTCGCCCGCGTTGGCGCGACGTCAACCCCGCGGCTCATGATTCCTCCAAAAACGGGCAGTCACTCCGGTGCGCCCCAGCGGGCCAGCGGCCAAAGCCGCCACCGGACGCGTCCGCGCAGATTCTCGGCCGGAACGAAACCCCAAAAACGACTGTCGTTGTTGCTGGTGGGATGGTCGCTGAGGAAGAAGTAGTGCTCGGACGGCACCGTCACGATCCGCCGGAAGGCATTCAAATAGCTCGCGGTGGCGAAGGAGCGATACTTCAGCCGGCCGGCCGCATTCTGCAGCGGCGCCGGGGCGTCGTTCACGAAGAGGATGCCGTCGCGTAGTTCCAGCCGATCTCCCGGTCGGCCCGCGACGCGCAGCGCGAGCAGGCCGTCGCCCAGATTGCCCACCCCGCGCGTGCGGAAGACCACGATATCGCCAATCTCCGGCCGCCCGCCTCGCAGCGACAGCAGCCGATCCCCTTTCTCGAGGGTGGGCACCATGGCCTCGCTGCGCACCGCCGCGATGGTCAGTCGGCCGGTGATCGAGAGGCCGATGAAAGCCACCAGCAGCAGCGCGAGAACAAGGGAAATCCAGCGTCCCGCCACCCGGAGCGGCGACTCCGCGGGCGAGGCAGCGCGGGAGGAACGGGACGACGGCACGCTCAGCCTTTCGACTGGGACGCGGAAGATTCAACCCCCTTCGAAGGCATACCCTCAAGGCCGCACCAAGCGGCGGAAGGCCCGGGCCGAGGTGCGGGGCTGCCGCTGCTCGTATTGGCCGGCCGTGCGGGTCACCGGGCCGACGTATCGACTCCAAACCCCGGCGAGATCATTGCTCGTCTGCAGGGTCCAACCGCTCGCGGTCACCGGCCAGCGAGCGACCACCTCGGCGCCGTCCTGCGCCACCTGCAGCGCCGGTTCCACCGGTGTCGTCGGCGGCCGGAAAACGAAGAAGTTCGAGCCGTTCAGGCCGTTGCTGCCGCTGCTCACCAGGTCGTTCAGATAGACTCCGCTGGAAACCTCGCAGCGCGCGAGTTTGGAGTTGCTGAAGCTCGCCACGAGGAGGGTGCCATCGGGCGCGAAAGCGAGTCCCACCGGGAAGTTGAGGCCGGCCGTTGCCGCCGTCACGGGGGTGTCGAGCCAGGCGCCGGTCACGCCGTGAAACCGCTCGACCGTGGCTCGATTGCCGCTGACCACGTAGAGATATCCATCGGGACCGAACCTCAGCCCGAACGGCTGCTGCAGATTGGTGGTGGCGAAAATGCCAAGCGCGGCCCCGGATTGGCCGTCGAAGCGCACCACGCGATTGTTGAAGCGGCCCACGACGTAGAGCGACCCATCCGGGCCAAAGACCATGTCCGACGGACCGTTCACTCCCCCGGCTGCGGTCACGAAGACATCGACGAAGGCCCCGGTGGTCGCATCGTAGCGCAGCACTTGGTTGGAAAGCTGGCTGCTGACGTAGAGCAGGCCGTCCGGTCGGAAGACGAGCGCGACGGGATAGTCGAGTCCACCGCTCCCGGCCGGCACGAAGGCGCCGAGGAAGGCACCGGTGACGCCGTCGTAGCGGAGCACGCTGTCATTGCCCGCACTGGCCACGTAGAGATGGCCGTCGGGCCCGAAGGCGAGTCCGTGCGGCGCGGAGAGTTGACCGCCGGCATTGGCTACGAAGACCCCGAGGGAGGTGCCGCTCGCTTCGTCGAAGCGGAGGACGCGGCTGTCGTTATGGCTGCTGACGAGCAATTCGGCGGTCGCCGTCGTGGTCAGCAGCAAACCACTGAGGCGGGCGAGGAGCGGAGATCGCATGTCGGGAGCAGGTCAGCAGCTCGAATGCCCTCACTGCCAGACCGGACGCTCCAGCCAGTAGGGTGACTTGATCCCTTCCCGAAACGCCTCCAGTGCTCCGGGCGAGGAATTGACCCGCAGATTGCTGTAGCTGCCATCCTTGTTTTGCCAGCGCTCGTGCCAGAAGACCATGGCCTTGAGCTTCGGGTATCTCTCCGAGCTCATGGTGGCGAAGGCCTCGCGGATCCATTTGGAGCGATCTCCCTTCGTCGGCAGCTCAGCCACTCCCCATTCCACGACCATGAAGGGTTTGGACGGATCGATGGCGGTGATGACCTCGTACGGCCATTTCAGGAGCGGCTCGAACGGTCCGAAATCGTCATTCTTGAACTGCGGCCCGTACACACTGCAGCCCACCCAGTCGGCGTAATCGGAACCGGGGTAGTATTCCTTTTGCAGGTTCCACAGGTCGAAGGGATACGGATAGTTCATCGTGTGGAAGACCCACTGCACGTTTTTCGCCCCGCGGGCGCGGACGCGATCGACGACATGCCGGTAAGCCTTCTTGAAGGTCTCCGGCCCTTCGTAGCGCGGCGGCTCGCTGCCGGGGATGCGCCGGGCGCCTCCGTAAAAGATGCCAGACCAAGGGAACCAGGTGCCGTTGGCCTCATTGGCAAAACTGACGATGAACGGCATGCCGTACTCCTTGGCGCGGTCGCCCCACATGTCGATGTAGGCATCGTGCTGCCCCTCGATGATGCTGGTCAGCGAATACTTGTCGGGACCTCGCTTCTGCTCGTAAGGCCGATCCCACGGCGACCAAAAGACCAGCGGCAAAGAGCCATGGCGGGCAATGAGCTTCAGGTTTTCGAGCGGGAAGCTCTGCTCGCCCCAGTAACTGGAGGAAGCGACGATGGCCTGCTGCTTGCCCACCATCTTCTCGAAGCCTTCGATCGCCTCCAGCGTGACCGCGTCCTCGCGTTCGCCAAAGTCCACGTAAGCCCCGCAATAGGCACCACTCTTGGGAATGACCAGCTGCGAAGGCTTCGGCACCTCCACCCGCGGCGGCAAGGCCGGGCCGGGGCAGCCCGACAGACCGAGTTGCAACGCAAGTGCGCAGACGGCGAGGAGGAATCGCTTCATGATCTTGCGGCGGCATCGCGCTCCGACAGATCCACGCCTGCCGTGCGCTCGAGCTTGCCCCAGCCGACCAGCACGCCCTGGAAGGCGCGGGCGATCGACTTCCAGACCACGTAGCTGAGGAGCACGCGATAGATGAGCCGCATCGGCAGGATCACCCAGGCCCGCCAGATCGGCTCGCGTTCCAGCAGGCAGGCGACCACCGCCAACGCGCAGTCCACGGCCAGATAAGCCAGCACGTACGGTAGGATGGCCGCGCCGTTGCCGAGCAGCAGCGAAACCACCAGTCCGAGATCGACCAGCGGAGTGAGCGCGACCAGGAAAATCTGGAAGAACCAGATGCTCGGAAGGCTGAACAGACCCAGCGCGCCAAAGCGCGGATTCAAGGTCATGTCGCGGTGCTTCCAGAGGCTCTGCATCGTGCCGAAGGCCCAGCGGAAGCGCTGCTTCGCCAGGCCGGCGAAGGTCTCCGGAGCCTCGGTGTAGGCCAGGGCGGTCGGCATGTAGTCGATCCGCCAGCCAGAGCGGTGCAGCGCCAACGTCAGATCCGTGTCCTCGGCCAGGGTGTCGTGAGAAATGCCCCCAACCTCGCGCACGGCCTCCAACCGCAAGGCACTGATCGCGCCGGGTGCCACCGTGATGCAGTTCCAGCGGGCGTAGGCGCGGCGGTCTAGGTTGAAGCCGCAGATGTACTCCAGCGCCTGGCAACGCGCGATGAGCGAACTTGGGTTGCCCACCTTGGCGTGTCCGGAGACGGCGCCGACCCGTTCGTCTCGGAGCGGCTGGATCAGCTGGCCGATCGTGTCGGGACGGAATTGCGTGTCCGCGTCGAGCAGCACCGCGAAATCGTGCCGTGCCTCGCGGAAGCCCCGCTGCAGCGCGCTGGCCTTGCCGCCGTTGGGCTGGTCGATCAGCCGGATGCGCGGGTCGCGTGCGGCCAGATCGGCCACAATCGCGCCCGTGCCGTCGGTGGAGCCGTCATTGATCACGAGCAATTCCAGGTCGCCCTCGTAGTCGGTCGCGAGCACCGAGCGGATGGTCGCGGCGATGACCTTGGCCTCGTTGTAGGCCGCGATGACCACCGAGACCGCCGGCCGGAAAGTCGGGTCGGGCTCACGCCGCCAGCGGAAGGCGCTGGCCAGGCCGATGACCAGAACGGTGCGCGCAAGGATGAGCACGGTGGCGACGAGCAGGAAGGTCCAGGTGAACGATTCGATCCAATGGAAGACGCGGAAACCGACGCTGGCCACGAGCCGGGCGATGGTCTGCTTGCCGCCATCGAGCGCGGGCATGGTCGCCGAGTAGGTCTTGCCGAGGAGTTCGTGCACCAAGGCGATCCGATCTCCGCGTTTCTGGAGGTAGTCGATGATGCGGGGCAGCGCCTGCAGCGTCATCTCGCGGTTGCCGCCCGCATCGTGCAGCAGCACGACATTGCCGCCCATGGCCCGGCCGAGCTTCACGCGCTCGACGATCTGATCCACGCTGTCGCGGGCCCAGTCCTGCGAGTCGATGTCCTCGAGCGCGACCATGTAGCCCATCGACTGCACCAGGTTGAGGGTGCGAATGTCGTCGGCGCGGGTGGGTCGCGAATCGGCCTGATACGGCGGGCGCAGCAGCAGGGTCGAGCGCCCCGTGATCGTCTCGATCAGCCGCTGGGTGGCATTCAGCTCCAGGCGCACCTGCTGGACGGTGGCGGCGAAGATGTTGGAATGCGTGTAGGTGTGGCTGCCGAGTTCGTGCCCTTCGTCCACGATCCGGCGGACGAGGCCTGGATACAGCTCCGCGCGGCTGCCCACGATGTAGAAGGTCGCCTTCACGCCCTCGCGCTTCAGCAGATCGAGGATGAGCGGCGTCCAGGTGGGATCAGGCCCGTCGTCGAAGCTGAGATTGACCAGCTTGTCGCCCTTCGGCCGCCCCTCGCAGAAGAGCGTGTGGTAGGCCGGGAACGAGTTGTACCGGCAGGTGACCCGCCCGTCGGCCCCGAGATCGACAACGCGGCTGCCATTCTCGACCTCCGTATTGACCTGCACCACGCAGCCTTCGCCGACCGTCGCCACCTCTTCGCCGGGGACGATGGTCGCGAGGGATTTCAGGGCCGCCGGTGCGAGCGGCGCGGGCGACTTCAGAGCCACCCAGATGCCCGGGTCCTCGCCGCCGATGCGGTCGATGCCGATGCCCCCGACGCCGCGGCGCCGAACGGTCGCCACCTGATTGCTGAAGGTGATCGCGTCCTGGAACCAGACGGTGTGCTTGCGCCCCTTCTGATCGAGGTAGGTGAAATTGGGTTCGAAGGTGGGTCCGCTCACGCGCAGCCCGGCCTTCTGCAGTTCATCCAAGCCGGCGTAATCGCCGCGTGCCATGGCGTCGACGAACGAGATGTACCGCCCCTTGGCCTCGCCCGCGGTCCAGTCGAACCCGCCCGTGCCCAGCACGGCGATCCACTGTGCTGGCTCGCCGTAGCCCAGCGCCGTCTCGAGCCAGCCCTCGAACCACTCGCGCGACGCGGTCGGTCCGGCGGGATCAGCGTCAGAATTCTCGCCGTGCAGGACTGCCAGGAAACGGTCGGTAAAGGCGGCCAGCCGGTCGAGCTGGTACGATACCAGGTCTTCGCCCATCGGTACCGACATCCAGAACTCCCGACCTTCCTTGCGCAACGCGGCCGCCAGTTCGCTGTAAAACGCGGTCAGCGCGTCGCTGTGGGTGGGGTCTACCTGCTGGAAGTCGAGGATCAGTCCGCCGGCCTTGGTCGCGGTCACCTTTTCCACGATGCCGCGGACGAATTCCGCCCGCGCATCCGGGGCCATCAGCGCCAGCCATTCGATCGGTTCGGGAATGCGCACGTTGCCCTCGCCGGCGTTGGTCAGCATCGGCATGACGATGATCCCGCGATTGGCAGCTAGGGCGTCGAGGGCGCTATCGGCCTGCTCGACCACCTTCAACTCGGCGCCCTGCCAGCGGATGGCATAGCGCTCGACCGCGACGTGCGTGAGTTGGTTCCCGTGCGTGCTGAGCGAGCGGATGCTGGCCTGGTCCCAGGATCCAAAGTAGGCCAGCCGCACCTCCGGAATGTCCGTCCCAGGCTGCACCACGCTGGTCTTCTTCTCCGCCGGGGTGCGGGCCCGACCAGCCAGTTTGACCTGCTTTTCGATGGCCCGCTTGTAGCGCAGCCAGTTCGGCTGGCGCACGCCCTGGTTGGCGGTCATGATCTCCGCCGGGCGTTGGATGCCCTTCAATTCCTCCTTCAGCTTGCTGACAGAAGGCGGCGTCCGCAGCCACGGAGTGACGAACAGCGATTGCACGAACCACGCCGTGGCGGCTACGACGACCAACCCAACCACGAGCAGTGTCCAACGCACGCGCGGCCAGCGGCGGCCATGGGGGTCGAGAAAGACGAATGCCGATGATTTCGGCGCTTCCGGAGGAGTGGGCATTGCGGAGGACCCGAGTCAGACGCACGCGGAGCCGAATCATTCGATTCGAGCCACGACCCGGGGAATCAGTGTCCCACACCCGGGCGAATTCTCAATCCGCCACCAGAGAAAATCACTCGCCCAACCCGTGGTCGCCTGAGTTCGCTGCCGCCTGCGCCGCCTTGAGCATGGCCCGGTTGGCGCCTTCGATGACTACGACCATTTCCCCCTTGGCCGGCTGGGCGGCGTAGTGGGCTGCGACCTCCCGGGCCGGACCCCGGCGGTACTCCTCGAAATGCTTGGTCAGTTCGCGCGCCACGCAGACCCGCCGCTCCGGTTCCAGTTCCGCCAGGAGGTCGAGCGTGCGCCCGAGCCGGTGGGGCGATTCGTAGAAGGCGCTGACGCTTCCCCGCCCCAGCGCCGCGCGCAGTTCGCGCTCCCGGCCGCCCGATTTCGGGGGTAGGAACCCCCCGAAGTACCAGCCGGAGTCGAGGTCGAAGCCGGCTCCCACCACGGCCAGCGGTACCGCGGACGGTCCGGGCAGGATCGTGAACGGCAGCCCCTGCTCGTGACAGGCGCGGATGAGCCGGGCGCCCGGATCGGAGATCCCCGGCAGGCCGGCGTCGGTGATCAA
The DNA here is from genome assembly GCA_018240025.1 of Verrucomicrobiota bacterium. Taxonomy (GTDB): domain Bacteria; phylum Verrucomicrobiota; class Verrucomicrobiia; order Chthoniobacterales; family SZAS-18; genus SZAS-18. The sequence goes on along the minus strand of JAFEGM010000032.1, from coordinate 52,526 downwards.
GGCCACCTTCGTCCCCTGGCGCAGGCGTTCGACGAGTTCCTGCGTGCGGCGCGCTTCGTTATGCTCGTGCAGGCTGATCAACTCGCGCGGCTCCAGGCCGTGGTGGCGTAACAGGATCAGCGAATGGCGGGTGTCCTCCGCCGCGATGACGTCGGCCTCGCGCAGGGTGTCGAGCGCCCGCAGGGTGATGTCGCGCAGATTGCCGATCGGCGTGGGGACGAGAAAGAGCACCGGGCAGAGTTGGCGGGAGCCGGCCTCGGAGCAAGCACGGGCTGCCCAAGAGCACGGAGCCGAGGCTCACTTCTCCGCCAGGTATTCCGTCAGCTTCCCGGTCGCTTCCAGTTCGGCAAACTTCTCCAATGAAGCGACGCGGAAGTCAGGCACCTGCTCGCGAATCTTTCGATAGGTCTCCAGCGCCTGCCGCACCCCGGCCACCGGATCGTCCTTGCGGTTCCCGCTGTCCATCTGCGAGCGCACATTGCCCGCCACGAACGCCGCCAGAAGCAATGAGTTGTGCTTCATCTCGATCTTCTCGCCGATCCAGGGAACCGACTTGGGCGAGATGATGACGTTCACCAGCGGGCTCTTGTCGGCGAACCGCATGATCTCCAACGCGGCCTCGCGTCCATCCTGACTGGTGGGATCCGCCCGGAAGCGCGCGATCGCCCGCCGGGCCATCTGCTCGGTGATGAGCGGCTCCGCCGCCGGCGCACTAGGTTTGGGGCTCGGTTCCGACTGGGCGGCAAGCTGGCTGGTGGTCAGTGCCAGGAGGCTCAGACAGAGTTGGAATAGGCGCATCAGGCATCCACTACCCGGCCTTCCAGGGTGGCAAGCCGAATTCGCGGCACGCCGGGCCGACCGCGAGCGAAAATCCGCCACATGACCGGGCGGATTTCCCTGCTAGCCTCGGCGCCCGGGGATGGATCGCGGTCCATCACGGCCTCACCCATATCGCCACTTCCAAGGACTCAGGAATCGACATGCAGCCGCTGCAGACCTTTCACATCAGCCCGAAGCTTCCCCGCACTCTCGAACCGCTCCGCGAGATCGTGCACAACCTCTGGTGGTCCTGGGAGCCGGCGGCCCGCAAGCTCTTCCGCGACATCGACACGGTCCTTTGGGACCAGACCAACCACAGCCCGCTGCGCATGCTGCAGGCCTCCAGCCAGGCCCGGCTGGAGGAACTGGGTGCCGATGACGACTTCCTCCGGGAGATGATCACGGTGCACGGAAAATTCCGTGACTACATGGCGCGGAAGGACACGTACGGTGCCAAGCAGAAGGGTCCGCATGCCACGCTGACCGCCTATTTCTCGGCCGAGTTCGGCTTCCACGAGTCGGTTCCGAACTACTCCGGCGGCCTCGGCATTCTGGCGGGCGATCACTGCAAATCGGCCTCCGACCTCGACCTCAACTTCGTCGCCGTCGGCCTTCTCTACCGCCACGGCTACTTCAAGCAGCAGATCAATCGCGAAGGCGTGCAGGAGGCGGTGCTCCTCAACCAGAACTTCTTCCATCTGCCGGTGGTGGAGTGCATTGGTGCCGACGGACGCCCGATCCGCGTGGGCGTCGAGATTCTCGGCCGCACGGTCTTCTCGCGGGTCTGGCGACTGGCCATCGGCCGGATCAACCTCTACCTCCTCGATACCGACATCCTGGAGAACTCGGCCGAGGATCGCGTCATCACCGAGCAGCTCTACGGCGGCGATACCGAGATGCGCATCCGGCAGGAAATGGTCCTGGGCATCGGCGGCGTGCGCGCGCTGGCCGCCCTCGGCCTGCAGCCCACGGTCTACCACATGAACGAGGGCCACGCGGCCTTCCTCGCGCTGGAGCGCATCCGCGAACTGGTTCACTCGAAGGACCTGACCTTCCGCGCCGCGCTGCAGGTGGTCGCGGCCAGCAACATCTTCACCACCCACACGCCGGTCCCGGCGGGCAACGATGCCTTCTCTACCGCGCTGATGAAGCGCTACTTCGGCACGTTCCCGGTGCAGCTGGGCATCGGCTTCGACGAGTTCATGTCCTTCGGGCAGCCCACCGGCGGCGGTACGGACGACTTCTCGATGACCATCCTGGCCCTGCGCACGAGCCGCCACGCCAACGGCGTCAGCGCGCTGCACGGCGATGTCAGCAAGGGGCTGTGGAAGGGCGTCTGGTCGGGTGTGCCGCAGCACGAGGTGCCGATCACCAGCATCACCAACGGCATCCACACCAAGACGTGGGCCGCCCCGGAGTTCATGGAGCTCTACGAGCGCTACCTCGGGGAGGATTGGGAGGATCATCTCACCGATCGCGACTACTGGCGCCGCGTCATCGACATCCCCGACGAGGTCATCTGGGAGACCCACCAGATGCTGAAGCAGCGCTTGATCGGCTTCGCCCGGGAGCGCATCCGCGCCCAGCGCGCCCGACTCGGCGAAACTCCGGCCCAGCTGCGCGCGGTCAATGACCTCCTCAATCCGGAGATCCTGACCATCGGCTTCGCCCGCCGCTTCGCCACCTACAAGCGCGGCAGCCTGCTCTTCAAGAATCTGGAGCGTCTGCTGCAGATGATCCACAACGCCGACCGTCCGGTGCAGTTCATCTTCGCGGGCAAATCGCACCCGAAGGATGAGCCCGGCAAGAAGGTCATTCAGGAGGTCTACAACTACACGCGGCAGAAACAGCTCGAAGGGCGCGTCGTCTTCCTCGAGGACTACGACGCCCACGTCGGTCGCCGTTTGTATCAGGGCGTCGACCTGTGGCTGAACAATCCGCTCCGTCCGCTCGAAGCCAGCGGCACCAGCGGGATGAAGCTGCCGCCCAGCGGCGGCTTGAACCTCAGCGTGCTCGATGGCTGGTGGTGCGAGGGCTACAACGGCAAGAACGGCTGGCCGATCGGCCCGGAGATCACGAGCGGGTCGACCGACCTGCAAAACGAGGTCGATGCCGAATCGCTCTTCCAGGTGCTCGAAACGCAGATCGTGCCGCTTTACTACGCGAAGCCGGACGGCAAGCTCCCGCTGGCCTGGATTCAGCTGATGCGCGAGTCGATCCGCAGCGTCACGCCGGTCTACAACACGCACCGCATGGTGATGGAGTATCACCAGCGGATGTATGCCTCCGCTTCCGCCGGCCACGCCAAGCTGAGCGCGCACGATTGCGAGCCCGCCAGCCATCTCGCCGAGTGGAAGAACTGGATGCGCGCCAAGTGGCCCGTCATCAACATCTACGACGTGCAGCTCACCCACCCGGACCGCCAGCGCATCACCGTCGGCGATTCGCTGGAGGTGAATGCCAAGGTGTATCTCGGCGAAGTCGGCCCCGAGCACGTCCGCGTGCAGGCCTACTTCGGCGAAAACCGCGACAACGAGATCGCCAAGCCCAAGGTGGTCGAGCTCCAGCTCGCCGAGGCCCAACCGAACAAGGACAACGGGAACTTCGTGTACCGCGGCCTGATCCCGAGCACGGAGTCCGGCGCCTTCGGCTTCAGCGTGCGCGTGGTGCCGACGCATCCGAACATGATCCAGGAGCACGAACTGCGGCTCATCACCTGGGCGAAGTAGTCGGTCGGATCGGACGGAGACATCGCAGCCAGAAAACGCCGAGAGCGCGGTCCGCGCGCCTCTCGGCGGCCTCCAGCCTTGGGGGCCGAGCTGATTCCACCTGCGCGGCGCGAACCAGGTTTGTCCGCGTCCCGGCGGCAAGATCCCCTTCCCGCCCGGGCAATCCTCGCACAGGCTGTCCCATGCACATCCGCGGCATCCTCGAAACGGCGCTCTACGTCGCAGACCTCGACGCGGCGCGTGACTTCTACACCCGCGTGCTCGGGCTCGACATCCTGGTCGACGGCCCGCCGCGGCAGGTGTTCTTCCGGGCCGGGGACGATGTCCTGCTGGTCTTCGTGGCCGAGCAGTCGGCCAACGTGCGCACCCACGTCGATGGCGTGGGCATTCCGATGCACGGCACGACGGGCCAGGGACACATGTGCTTCCGCATCGCCGACGACGAGGTGGAGGCCTGGCGCGCTCGTCTCGAGCAGGCCGGCGTGGTCATCGAGGCCGAGGTGAAATGGCCGCGCGGGGGGCGCTCGATCTACTTTCGCGACCCCGCGGGGAACAGCCTGGAGATGGCCTCCCCCCGGATCTGGGGCCTGCCGGATTGAGCCATCACAGTATGCGCTGCAGCGCGGCCGCAAAGCGATCCGCCGCGGGCGGATCCTCGTCGAGAAACAGGTAGGGCTCGATCAGTTCAACCTCCACGACGACGAAACGACCAGCCAGGGACACGCCATCGACCCGGGCGTAGAGCCACGCCTGCTCGCCGCCCGGCAGACCACGGCAGAGCCGCAGCACTTCGTCCGCCTGCGCCCGCAATTCGTCAGGGGCGGTCGTCAGCGTATGCCGGCCGCCGTGGGTCATCTGCACCCGGTAGTCGCCCGCTTTCGCCTGCTTGAGCACACTGTGGCTGAAGGTCCCGCCGAAGTACAGGAAGGACCATTCACCCGCGGAGGCGATCTCCGGCAGGAACGGCTGCACGAGAGCATGGGAGTCGACCAGGATCTCCGCCAGGGGCTCACATCGCGCCCGGAGATCGGCCAGCGAGAGCCGTTCCGTCCGAAAGGCGCCGCCTGAGACCGAGGGTTTGATGACCACCTCCGGCCAGATCAGGTCAGCGAGTTGGCGCTGGACCTCTGCAGGCGCGGTGCCCGGGGCGACCCAGCAGGTCGGCACGGTCGCGACCCCCAGCCGCTCCAGCGTCTGGAGATAAACTTTGTCAGAGTTCGCTCGCACCGTGGCGAGCGGATTGAACACCCGCGCGCCCATCGCTTCGAGGCGGTCCAGCCAGGCGCAGAACTCGGGGTAGCGCTCGAAATAGTCCCAGGTGGTGCGCAGGACCACCGCGTCGAACCTCGACCAGTCGACGTCCGCAGCGGTCCAGGCGACGATTTGGGCGGCGATTCCGGCGCGTTGGAGCGCGGGAGGGAGGAGCTGTTCCCCGCCGTAGAGCGAGGGGAACTTTTCACAGGTGACGAGCGCGATGGAGGGCATGGAGAAACAACCCATCTATCCATCAAGATATGATGATGTGTCAATCCGAAACGACCGGAGTCGCTCGCATTTAGCGGAAGTCGGGCCCGGTCAGGCGGCCGCTCGCGTCCCGATAGGTGTAGTCGCCGCTGGACGAGCGGGTGCGGGTTCCGATCATCCGGCCGCTGGCGTCGCGGTAGGTCGTGACGCCGGTCGAATCTGTGGTCGCAGTGTATTGCAGGCGACCGCTGGCGTCGCGGGCCGTTTCACTGCGGAGATCGGCCGAGCGCTCGACCGTGCCGACGAGGCGCCCGCTGGCGTCACGCACTGTGGTCTGGCGGCCGTCGCTGCTGTCCGTGGCCACGCTCACAACCCGCCCGCTGGCATCGCGTCGGGTGGCGGTCTCACCGCGGCGGTCGACCGACCCGAGCGTGCGCCCGCTGGCATCGCGCTCGGTGATCCGATCCAGCTCCCGCGGGCCTCCGTTGAAGAAGACGGTGGTCGGCGAGGGCGTCGGAGTGGGCGTTCGCGACGGCGTGGCCTGCGGAGTCGCCGTCGGGCGCGGCGTCGCGGTTGGGGCCCGCGTCGGCGTCGGCTGGGGCGTCGGGCGGGCCGTCGGAATCGCGGTGGGCACGACGGTGGGACGCGGCGTCGGCACCGGCGTCGGCCGGGCGGTCGGTGCGGGAGTCGGCCGCGCCGTGGGCTGCGGTGTCGGTCGCGCAGTCGGGACCGGGGTGGGCCGGGGCGTGGCGGTGGGACTGGATGCGGCGAAGGCCGCTGGCAGAAGGAGAAGGCTGGCGGATGCGCCAAGCGCCGGGAGTTTCATCGGACCCGAGCCTGCCCGGAGCCGGGCTGGAACCCAAGCCGATTCGCCCGACGGCGCGTCACGGGGCGGCGGCGGCTCCGGCGCGGCGGAGCGCCTCTTCGAGTGCCTGCTCGGCCGGCACTGCGACATCGGGCACCACGCCGGTCCCTTCCCAGCCACGGTTCGTGTCGACGTAATAGGTGCGGCCGATGGGGATGAAGACAGCAAAGCGTTCCCCCAGCCGCGTGACGCCGCCGTAGTGCCCGGCGCCACCGGTCGTTTCGCCGATGAGCGTGGCCCGGCCGGTGCGCTTGAAGGCGAGCGCGAGATGCTCGGCTGCCGAGCCGGTGCGCTTCGAGGTGAGATAGAAGACCGGCACCTTCTGCAGGCGCCGCTCCTGCTGGTCGGGAATGACCACGTGATCGCGCCGCACGATCTCCGGCGGCGAGGGCCGCAGGACCATGCTGGGAGCATCCATCGGCGGCGCGCCGGCGGCGGCCGCGGCGCGCGTATCCATGCGAACCAACTCGCGCTGCTCGGCGTAGAGCAGCGGCAGGATGGCATCCATGACGCGCGCCGTCCCGCCGCGGTTCGTGCGCGAATCGAGGATGACCGCCGTGGCGTCGGCGTGATCGAGCAGGAACTGCCGGGCCCGCGCGGCGACTTCCTCGCTGTCCGGGAAGAGATTGAAGCGCAGATAGGCCACCCGCCCGAGCATGCGCGCCTCCTCCAACCCCGCCCCGGCGGGCGCGCCCGGGCCTCGCCGCATTCCGGGCGGCACGCCGTCGCCGACGCTCACGCGGAGGTGACGATCCGGCGAGACCGCCTGCAGGTCGTCGGTCAGCTGCCGGGCAAACTCGCGCGGGTCCGTCAGCCGTTCGTAGGTGCCCTCCGTCAGCTTCCGGCGGAGCATCTCCGCGTAGGCCCTGGCTACCTCCGGAAAGACGAACCGCGCCTCCAATTCGCGTGCGAGTTCGGTGATGACCTGGCGACGCTCCTCGGCGCCAAGCGGTTTGACGGCGAGATCGGCCTCGGTCGGTGGCGCTTGGGCCGACAAGGCGGAAGCGAGGAGGAATAGGGCAATCCGGCCGAGCCAGCGGGGCAGAGGAGATGGTCGCATCGACGGAGGAACGCCGCCGCGGCCACGATCCGTCTAGCTCGCGGGCGGATCGCAGCCCTCCTTCGCGGGCACCCCTTAGCTGCGGTGCTCGTCAACGCTCCAGAAACGACAGCACAGTGCGCGAATACTCCGCCGGGGCATCGCGAAAGACATGCGTGTGCTCGGCGCGATCCACCACCAGCCGCTCCACCCGCACGTGGTCGGGCGCGGCCGCCTGGAGTTTGTCGCCCTGAGTGGGCGGAGTGAGCTCGTCCGTTCGACTGTGGATGAGCAGCAGCCGACGCCCGGGGGCGTATTGTCTGATCTGCGCCTCCGGGCGCAGCCGACGCTCGCCACGCGGATGCACCACCTGCATGGCCCGCAGGACCGCATAGGGCACCGGATAGCGCCGCCAGAATTCCGGCAGCGAAGCAGCCGCCGCCTCGGCCACCACGACGTCGAACGGACATCCTGGGTCCGCCGCGGCCTCGATGGCGCGCATCGCCCCGAAGGACGCGCCGACCGCCGCCAGCGGCAGCGCAGGGAAGCGGGCCCGCGCCCAATGTGCCACAGCCAGCAGGTCGAGCGGATACTCGAAGGAGGTCGATTCGCTCTCGCCGAAGCCGTTGAAATCGAAGCTCACGCAATGATACCCGGCGCCGCGGAAGAGGTCGACATGGCCGTATTTCACGAAGAAGCCCTTGGCCGCGAAGCCCATCGGATGCGCCAGCAGCAGCACCCCGCGCGCCGGACCTTCGGCGAGCCGCAGCAGACCCTGCAGCCGACCGCCGTGCGGATTGCGCGTCTCGAAACGCTCGTAGTCCTCCGGCCGATGCCCATCGGGAAAGCGCCAGGGCCTTTGGAAGCGCCCGAAGAACGGCTTCTTCAGCAGATCGAAGGCGCGCCGCTGCCAGGCGGGCAACGGAAGGGAAGCGGGCGAAGCGGGAGTGGACATGCTGAGTTGCAAATGGGAACTCAGCCTGGGCGATAAGTTGCGATTCGCAACTCAGAATTTATTCTGCATCATGGCCAAGTCCCTCCATCGACTCGACTACAGCGCGGCCAATTGCTCGCTGACCGGAGCGCTTGCGCTGCTGGGGGAGAAATGGACGCTGCAGGTCGTGCGCGAGGCCTTTCTGGGGCTGCGGCGATTCGAGGAGTTCCGGCAGGCCATTGGCTGCGCGCGCAATCTGCTCACCCTGCGCCTGCAGCGCCTGGTCGAGGCCGGAGTGCTCGTGCCCCTGCCCTATCGCGAGGCCGGCCAGCGCGAGCGACTGGAGTATCGGCTGACGGACAAAGGCCGCGAACTGGCGCCCATCCTGATCGCGCTGCTGCAGTGGGGCGACCGCTGGGTAGGCGCGCCGGAGCGGCCGCCGCTCATCGTCCGGCACCTCGGCTGCGATGCGCCGGTGCGGGCTGAAATCCGCTGCACGCACGGGCACGGTCCGCTGACTGCCCGCGAGACCTACGCCACGCCCGGGCCTGGCGCCTTGAGGGCGCGGCCCCGCCGAACGGCGCGCAAGGCGTCGTCTCGCGCCTGATCAGCCGCTCTTCGCCCGGCGCGCGTGAAACCGCCGATAGGCGGCGGGGTTCTTGAACTTCGGGCCGATAGGCAGCTTGAGTTCGTGCAGGAGCTCTGCCAGCGCCGGATAGTCGAAGAACGGGCCGACCGTGTTCGGCATCGGCGTCGCCTTCAGGCACTCGAGGCAAAACTCGAAGACCGCCACCCGCCGGCCGAGCGCGTTGGTGAAGACGAAGCCGTGATGTGGCACATAGCACGACGTCACCGGCTGCGGCGGCGCGCCGCGGCGAACGAGCGCGAGCAGCCGGGCCGTCTGCGCGGCGTTCAACTCGACGCCCGGCTGCACAGCCGTGGCGTCGAACTTTCCCGCCTGGTCGATGAGTCGTCGATCGTGCTCCGAGGCAGCATTGTAATAGTACGCGCGCACCGTGGTGAAGGTCGCGCCGGGCCAGTCGTCGGCCGCGGCGAGGGAACCGACGAACAGCAGCGAGAGCAGGGCGAGGGCGCGACGCACGCGGCATCCTGGGACGGCGGCCCCCGCGATGCAAACGGCTGCGCTCAGTTCCGTCGCAGCGTGCGGCCGATCTCGGCCCCGAGTTCGAAGGAGTGCAGCCGCGCCGGCTGGTCGTAGATCATCGCGGTCAGGATGAGTTCATCCGCCGCGGTTTCGTCCACGATCTCCTGCAGCCGCCGACGGACCGTTTCGGGCGATCCGACCGCCGCGTAGCGCGTGCGGCTTTCGCCGTGGGCCGCCTCGAGCTCGCTCCACAAGCCGTCCATGCTCTCGACCGGCGGTGGCAACTGACCGGGCCGGCCGCGCACGAGATTGAGAAAAGCCTGTTGGAGAGAGGTAAAGAGGCGCCGCCCCTCGGCGTCGGAGTCGGCCGCAAACAGATTGACGGCCACCATGGCGTGCGGCCGTGCGAGCTGCTCCGAAGGTCGGAAATGCCGGCGATAGATGGTCAGCGCCGGGTGCAGCGCCTCCGGCGCGAAATGCGAGGCAAAGGCGTAGGGCAGCCCCAATTCGGCCGCCAGGCGCGCGCCGAAGTCGCTCGAACCGAGGATGTAGAGCGGCACCTCCAGTCCCGCGCCGGGCACCGCCCGCACCTGGCCGGGGCGCGGCTGGCGGAAATATCCCTGCAGTTCGATCACGTCCTGCGGAAACCCCTCCCCGCCTCCGGCCAGTCCGCGTCGCAAGGCGCGAGCGGTCGGCTGATCGGTTCCGGGTGCGCGTCCGAGCCCGAGGTCGATGCGGCCGGGATAGAGCGAGGCCAGCGTGCCGAACTGCTCGGCCACGGTCAGCGGCGCGTGATTCGGCAGCATGATCCCGCCCGAGCCGACGCGGATCGTCTTCGTGCCGCCCGCGAGGTGGCCGATGACCACCGCAGTGGCCGCGCTCGCGATCCCGGGCATGTTGTGATGCTCAGCCACCCAGTAGCGCCGGTAGCCCCACCGTTCCGCATGCTGCGCCAGTTCGAGCGAGTGGCGGAACGACTGGGCGGCATCGCTGCCCTCGTTGATGGGCGCGAGATCGAGCACCGAGATCGGAATCATACCCGGACGCTCGCACGCCCTAGGCGGGCTGCACCCGGCGTGACACGCGGGCGACCTGCCCGCACGACTGCGGCGAGCAGCCTTCTCAGGCCGACCGCGCCGCCCCGAGCGCTTTCCCGACGGCCTTGCGCAGGCCGAGCATGTCCACCGGCTTCGAGAGCACGACATCGACCGAGGGCACGCTCTTCCGTTCGAGGAACTCCGCGAAGCCGGTCAGCAGAATCACCGGCGTCTGCGACTCGCGCTGCTTCACCAAGGCCGCAACCTGTTCTCCGCTCATGCCAGGCATGGCCATGTCGGTGATCACGAGATCGAAGGCCTCGGCCAGGAATTTGCGCATGCCTTCCTCGCCGTTCTCCGCGCCCGTCACCCGGTGCCCCTCGACCTCGAGGGCCTGCACCAGGAGATCTCGCACCATGGCTTCGTCCTCGATCACGAGCACGCGCAGCGACCTGGCCTCGGCGCCGCCAGTGGAATCCGACGCGCCGACCGGAGGGCTCGGATGCAGCGGCAGCACCAGGGTGATAGTCGTGCCCTGCCCCAGTTCACTCTCCAATTCGAGCGACCCGCCGTGGCGCTGCACGATGCCGAAGACCATCGCCAGACCAAGACCGTTGCCGCGCTGCCCCTTGGTGGAGAAGAAGGGCTCCAGGCAGCGCAGCTTGACCGCCTCGGTCATGCCCGTGCCGTTATCGGACACACTCAACCGTGCTGATTCGCCCATCTGCCGGGTGCGCACCGTGATCGCGCCGCCCCGCGGCAGCGCATCGACTGCGTTGAAGATCAGATTGGTCAGCGCCTCGCGCAGCGCCGCCTCCTGACCGGCCACTACCGGAACCACGCCCAGTTCCGTCGTCACCTCGATGGTGGTGCCGGCACCTTGGGCCTGACTCTTCCAGCGCGGCTGGGTGAGTCGGACTGCCTGCTCGACCACGCGATTCAAATCGACCGCTGCCAGCGCCTCGCGGTCCTCGCGTGGCCGGTAGAACTGCTGCAGCCGCCGCACCACGCTGGCGGCGTCGCTGGCCGCGGTCTCGATCAGCGAGAGATACTCCCGCGAACGCTGCTCGTTGGCCATCAGCTGCGGCGTGAGTTGGAGCAATTGCGCGTAGCCCAGGATCGGCACGAGCGCGTTGTTGAAATCGTGAGCGATGCCGCTGGCCATCTGCCCAAGTGCGCTGAGCCGCTCCTGCTGAATGACCTTGGTCTGCGTGGCCTTCAAGTCCGCCAGCGCGCGCTGCAGCTCAGCGTTGCGGGCCACCAGTTCCGCATTGGCCCGCTCGAGCTCGGATTCCGCCCGAGCCCGCTGCGCCTGATGCTCGGCCGAATCCACCGCCATCTTCTCGATCGGGGCGGAGAGCCGCGAGGCGACGAGATGGCTCGCGACCAGGCCGATCACCAAGAGTGCCGCGGCCGCGCTGAGGATCTGCCAGCGGAACTGCTGTTGGCGCGCCAGGGAGGCGGCCAGCGGAAAGACGCAGACTTCGTACGCGGGAGGGAACGTCGAAGCCGGGTTGAGCTGCTGCCAGCGCAGCAGATAGCGTTCGTCGGCCAGGCTGACCCCGAGTCCGTGCTCCGGCGCCTCCGTGGGCGCCAGACGGCGCATCAGCCCGGCCAGTTCGCCGCGCGCCTCCACACCGAGCGTGGGGAGCAGCAACTCGTCGTTGACCCAGAGACCCGCGCTCAGTCCCTCCACCTGGACTTCGCGGGCCAGACCGAGCGGCGTGAAGCCAAGGACGATCGCCCCGATGAGTTTCTGGGGCTCGCCGGCGACGATCGGGGTGGCGATGACCTCGCAGACCTGCCCGCGACCGAACTCGTCCGGCAGCACGAGGTAGCCGATCTCCTGCCGCTCCGGCGCACCGCGCCCACCCAATCTGCGCTCGTTCTCCCCCAGGAAGCCCACAGCCGGCCCGTCCGGCGGAGGGGACAGCACGGCGCCGCGGGCATCGAGAAAGCGAAAAAACTTGGCCTGCAGCGAACGCCCGGGATGTTCGCCACCTGGCTGCCCAGCCAGCACCCCGCGCATTTCCGCCGTCGCGCTGGCGTAGACATCCTCGGCGCTCGACTCCTCCAGTGCGGCTCGAATGCGGACGGATTTGGCCAGATTCCGACAGCGGTCGGCCAGCAGCATCTGCCGGACTTTGCGCGGCTCGCGCAGCGCGGTGAACGCGTCGCGGAACTGCCGGTCGGCATTGCGCCTGACTTCTTCGGTCGCGTTCCGATCCGCCAGATACAAGGTGAGCGTCGCCACCGTCAAAACGGCGAACATGATCGCGGCGAAGAGCTTGAGGCGGAAGCTCACGAAAGCGGAAGGCGCGGACAACCGGGTTCCATGACCCGTGCGCGCAGAAGCCCAGGCGAGACGGTCGCTCGGGAGGCACTTGGCGCGCGCCGGGGTGACATTGGGGCGCAGGCTACCGGGGGGCGGCGGCGTCGCCAAGCCCGGCAGCCGGAAATCGCGCCTTCGACCGACCGTGTAGTCAGCCTATTCCAACGCGTAAAGATGGCCGTCGGCGCTGGCCACATACACGACGCCCTTGGCCACCAGCGGAGTCGCGAAGATCGACCCGACGCTGACCTGCCGGTCAAAGCCCAGCGTGGTCGCCTCCCGCCAGCTGCCTTGGAAGATCATCGGTCCGTTCAACCGTCCCTCCGACGTCAGGGCCCAATAGGGATTCTCGCGCGCGGCCGGGCTCTGAAAGGTCCAAAGCAGTTCGCCCGTGGAGAGATCCCTCGCCTCGAGGGTGCCGTTGAGCACACCGATCAACACCACGTCCCCGGCCACCACGGGCGACGAGAACATGAAGGACTTCGATTTCTGCTTCACCAGCGACTTGCCGGTGCCTGCATCGACCACGTGAAAGAGGGCCGAGTCGGAGGTCCCAAAATACACCCGGCCATGCGCCACCGCGGGCGAGGAGATGACCCAGCTGCCTTCGTTGTTGAACCTCCAGAGCTCGCGGCCGCTGGCCGCTTCGAGAGCGTAGAGATGGGCATCGCGGCAGCCCGTATAGACGACTCCGTCCGCCACCGCCGGGGAGGACTGGAATCCCACCTGATTGTGGAGGAGGTCGTCGCGACCGGCCTGGAAGCGCCATTTTTCAGCGCCGGTGGCCGCGTCCAACGCGTAGAAGCGGCTGTCCCAGCTGCCAATGTACACGACGCCGTCGGCCACGGCCGGCGAGGCGTGCACCACGTCGTCGGTCTTGAATTTCCAGCGCAGTCTGCCGCTGGCCGCGTCGAGAGCGTAGACGTGGGTGTCGCCGCTCCCGAAGTAGACGGTGCCGCCCGCGACCGCCGGGCTGGACAGAAACACATCGAAGACGTCCGCATAAGTTTGCGTGCGCGGTTGCTGCCCGTGCAGGCCGCGCGCCTCGAAACGGCGCTCGCCCCCGGTGGCGAACTTCCAGCGCAGGGAGCCGTCGCGAGCATCGAGCGCGTAGAACCCGCCGTCGTAGCTGGGCGCGAAGACGAGCCCGTCCGCCACCGCCGGCGTGCTGGGCACGGGTCCCCGCGTGGCGAATCTCCAAAGCTGGCGGCCGGTCTCGGCCTCGATGGCGTAGAGGTGATGGTCGTCGCTGCCGAAGTAGAGGACGCCGTCGCTCAGGACCGGCGAGCCCACCAGACGATCGCCCGTGGCAAACTTCCACTTCACGCGCGTGAACTGGCGGGGAGCGCTGACGGCGACCGTGCCCGGATGGGTCGGCCCGCCGCGAAACATGGTCTGAGCCGGACAGACGTTGGCGCAGGCGCCGAGGCCCACGCCGAGCAGAAGGAGAACGAGGGAGGCATTCATGCGAGGGGGATCAATGCGGGCGCCGCAGCGTCAGCGGAATTTCGAGCGGTCCCTGCAGGAGGACGCCGCGTAGCTCGCCCCGGGATGGCTCCAACCGACCTTCGAAGGTCAGACCAAAGCTGCGGGCTTCGAGCGTGAGGAACTCGCTCTGCTGCACCAGCCTGCTGACCGGCACCTCGTTGCGGCGCCGCCCGACGATGACGAACTCCGCGCGGGCTGGCGCCCCGGGCTGGTTCTGGAGCTTCAGCGTGACCTTGCGGGGATAGCCCAATAACTCGTAATCGCCTTGCCAATCCCCCTCGAAGCCCCGCGCCACCGAGGTGCTTGCCGGCGCGCGTTCGACCAAGGGTTCGCCCGTCCGACGAAGCGTGAGCGCCGCGGTGTTCCCTCCCTGCTGGAACTCGGCGCTCAGCTGACCGTCGGGCTGCAGTTTGGCCTGCAGTCGGGCCGGCCCGTGCTGCGCGTCCACCAACGCATCGGCGAGTACGGCGGAGAATTCTCCCTCGCGGACCCGCACCTCGGCCAAAGGCGCTCCTTTCAGCCCCAGCCCGACCAGCGTGATCGAGCCGCGCCATTGGTCGCCGTCCCGCGCCAAGTCGAGCACGAGGGAAATCTCGCGCCGAGGCAGACGCAGGACGCCTTCCCAACGGGCCGGGGGTAATTCGGACGCAGCGGCCGAGCAGAGGCCGAGCAGCGCCCAGGCGAGGAAGCAGCGGGAGGGGAAAGCCATGCCGGTGTTCAAGCGTCAATGCCTCGAGGCGTCGACCGCGTTCGCGCACCCCGCGGAAGCCCGCAGTTTCCGCAGATGCCCTGCCGAAATTGCCCCTGATTTTTCTCGCTTTCCTCCGTCGCGCCCGCCGAACGGCCACGCTCCAGAGAAGCACTCTCCGCAGGCCTGGACCGAACGGGCGCGCTCGACCGGCGCGTCTTCGCAGCCGGCGGGGCTGTTCGCCACCTCGTCAAATCTGCTCGGCCCCGAGCCGACTAAGCCGCCGCAGGCGGCCAATCCTCGCCCTGCAGGTGGGTCAGCGACGCCCGGAGTTCCTCCTGCCAGGCCTGCAGCTGCGCCGGATCACTCGTCTCGAGTCGCGCCTGCAGGGCCGGTTCCACCCGCTCGGGCCAGTGCTGTCGGAACTGCTCGAGCAACTCCCGGTAGTTGCGCTCTTCTGCGGCTGCCGCTGCCTCCGATTCGCGAAACATCCGCTCGGGATCGGTCTCCTCGCCCGTCTCCGCGGCCAGTTCCGCGAGCACTTCCGCTCGGAAAGCCGGTTCCCGGGTCATGGCCTGAATAAACGGCACCAGCGCCCGGAACAGGCGCTCCGCGCCCTCGGCCGTGCGCCGGGCGCCGACCACCTCGATCAATTCGGACAAATGCAGCGCCTCCACCGCCCGTCCCAGGGCTTCCACGTGCCCGCGCAGCGGCTCCAGTTGGGCGGCCGGCTCCGGGAACAGTTCGAGCACCTTCTGCCAGCGCCCGAAAAAGGCCGTCCACAGCGCCACCGTCCGGCGGGCTTCGGCGATGCGCTCCTCCGTGTCCTCGGCCTGAGCGAGCGACTGTTCAAGATGTTCGCGCAAGGCGACGAATTCTTCCCGGAACTCAGGGGGCGGCTCCTGCATGCCCTGCGTTAAGCCAAGCTCCCCTCCCCTGGCAAGCGGCAGCGAGCTTGAGCTCAGACGGAGTCGGCCAGCCGCTGGCCGTGGCCCTTCGAGATCGTTTGGCAGCTGCTTTCCCTGCGCGGGCGGGGGGTGCGCTCCGTCTGTAGGTTTGCCGAACCTCTTCCAGACCGCCCAAATCTCGCGTCCACGCCCCAGCAACTCCACCTGCGGTCAAGGCGTGCTCCCTGCCAGACGAACCCGGGTCGTGGAAAAAGACTCGCCTGCATGGAGTTTCACGGGCAGCTTTTGCCGGTCCATGGGACTGCCCTACCAATCTACGGCCGGCGGGGGTGCCCACTTTCACACGACCTCGTGGACGGTGGTGCGCGAAGCCGGTGGCTCTGGCGAGGAGTCCGCCATCCAGCGGGCCCGGGAGGAATTGTGCCGCAGCTATTGGAAGCCGGTGGTCGCCCTCCTGCGGGCCCGCGGCCTGAGCCGGCACGATGCCGAAGATGTGGCCCAGGAATATTTTCAGCACATTTTAACTGGCGGACGCCTGGCGCGACTCAACGAAGACGGCGCCCGCTTCCGAGTCTGGCTGCGCAAGGGGGCCGAGAACTTCATGATCACCGAGTATCGGCGCCGCGGTGCGCAGAAACGCGGCGCGCACGCCGAGCACATCGAGATCAACGAGCATCACGTACCCATGGGCCACGATTCGGAAGAGCCGGGGCCGCAGGCGCTGGAGTTCGACCGCGTCTGGGCCTCCACGGTGGTCGAGGCGGCGCTCGAGCGGCTGCGCGAGCGCTATGTCCTGGAAGGCCAGGTGCGCATCTTCAACCTCCTCTCGCCCCAGAATCGGCCGGGAGAGGCGGGAGAATCGCCGGGCGCGCTCGCCGCTGAGCTCGGCATGGAGCCGGCCACGGCGCGCAAGGCCATGGAGCGCTACCGCCGCCGTTTCCGCGAGGCCATCCGCGCCCGGGTGGCACTGACGGTGGCCGACCCTGGTGAAGTGGAGGACGAAATGCGCTACCTGCGCCGGGTGTTGCTGGACTCCTGAACCGGGTGCCGCCCGACTTCGCCCGCTCCCAAAGCAAAACGCGAAGCGGAGAACCGCTTCGCGTCGCTGATGGTTCCGATGCTCAGACCACTCAGACCTCGGCGAGGAGGTCCGTCGGACGCTCCTTCTTGCTGAGGGCCCGGCGGAGCTTGGAAAGGGCGATGTTCTGCAGCTGGCGAATGCGTTCGCGGGTGACCCCGAACTTCTTGCCGACCTCTTCGAGGGTCTTCGGCTTGCCGCCGTCGAGCCCGAAGCGGGAGAAGATGATCTTCTTCTCGCGCTCATCGAGCACCTCGAGCAGGCCATCCACCTCGTCGCGCAGATTCTTGTCGCGTAGCAACTCGAACGGCGTCTGGGCGTCCTCGTCGCCGACGATTTCGCCGAATTCGGTCGAGTCGTCGTCGCTGATCGGAGCGTCCAGCGAGGCCGGGCGGATGGAGACGGTCTTCAGCTGCGACACCTTGCCGCTCGCCAAACCGATCTCCTCGGCGAGTTCGTCGTCCGTGGGTTCGCGGCCCAGTTCCTCGCTCATCTGCAGCGCCACCCGGCGCATCTTGGAGATCTTGTCCACCAGATGGACGGGCAGGCGGATCGTCTTCGACTGATTCGCCAGTGCGCGCTTGATGCTCTGCTTGATCCACCAGGCCGCATACGTGGAGAGCTTACCGCCCTTGGCCGGGTCGAAACGCTCCACCGCCTTCATCAGACCGATGTTGCCCTCGGAAATGAGGTCCAGCAGCGGCAACCCGAGATTGGCGTAATCGTGCGCGATCTTCACCACGAGGCGAAGATTGGACCGAATCATCAGCGAACGGGCCTCCTTGTCGCCCTTCTTGATCTTCGCCGCCAGGTCGATCTCGTCCTGCGGCGTCAGGAGCGGGATCTGTCCGATTTCCCGCAGATAAATTTTAATTCCACTATCGCTGTCTTCGGCGCCCATATCGTGTAATGTCTAGGTTTTAGCTGGTGGTGTTGTCCCGGCGCTGCAACGCAGCGCGGGGAATATGAATCACGAAGCAAATTTCATACTAAACCCGCTTGACGTGCGAAAAAAATCTCGAATCTTCATCATCCGGCGTGTCCAATCAGTGACAGCGCCCTTCCTCTCTCCGACAGTTGAGCGTCCGGCACGCTCAATCATTAGACGCGAAATTTGGGACATTTTGTCCACGTGAGACATGTTTGCGCGTGTCTTTTCGACCGCTGTCGTGGGGGTGGAGGCCGTTTCGGTCGAGGTCGAGGTCAATAACGCCCCCTCCAACGAGAACAAGAATAGCATCGTCGTCGTCGGTCTGCCCGATGCGGCGGTACGCGAAAGCCGCGACCGGGTGACGACGGCGATCCGCAACTCCGGCCTGCGGTGGCCGGATGGATACACCCTGGTGAACCTGGCGCCGGCCGACCTTGCGACAACTCTTGGAAAACGCGAAAGTTTCCAGATACTGCGAGGATCGTTTTTAGATAATGCGAAACACTCTGGACGCGAGCCATGAAACTCGCGCACATTCTCGACGGGCGCCCCGTGCCCCGAGGCCACTGGATGGTGAGCGCGATCGGCTGTGTAAAGTTGCGCGGGATGTAGAGATCGGTGGGATAGCAGAAATTGACCAAGAAGTCCGGGGTGTAGCGGTGCGCCTTGCCGCTCGCGTCCTTCCAATCAATGGTCAGCGGCTGCGCATCGACCGCGACCACGTCGCGGTCGAAATCCATGAGCGTGATGAAATTTCGCTCGATCAACGACTCGAACTCCACGGACACGCCGACGCGCTTCATCGCGTATTGGCCGGTAAAACTCGTGTGACTGGTGCGACAACTCTTGGAAGGCGCGAAAGTTTCCAGATACTGCATGAATCGTTTTTAGATACTGCGAAACACTCTGGAAGCGAGCTATGAAGCTCGCGCACATTCTCAACGGGCGTCCGGTCCCCCAGGGCCACTTGATGGTGAGCGCGATCGGTTGCCTGAAGCTTCGCGACAACTCCACAGACCATCTGATTGAGGTATTCCTGACGTCGCCGGCAGGTTTTCTTGCCACGAGATTCGAGAAGATCAGCGTTCCCGTAGCCGCCCTGGGAGCATTCCGCATAGGTTCCCTCTGGGTTGAGGGCGAATACCGCGGGCAAAGACACCTAAGCAACCAGAGAACCATCACCCTTACCGGCAGCTCGAAGATCGTCAGGGCTGACGACAAGGGAATCAGCCGGCTCCTTTTGCGGCACCATCTGCTTCCCAAGGAAGTTTACCGCGGTGGGTGGTTCTCAACGGTTGAAGGCATTCTTGACGGCAAGCCGGTGCAGGTGGTCGCCGCGTGCCCGACCCTGCTGACATCGCTGTACGCGCCGTCGCCTGAGGTCCTGATGGCGTTGTTTTCGAGAATCGACGGGCTTCCCTGGGCCAGGAGGTTTTGGCTTGAAAACGAGCTATTTGGTCCTCGTCGCTCGGAGTTCAAGGATGGGGTGCTCAGACTCTGTTTGAGCAAGTGGGTCGATAGCGAAGGGTGTCGGCCATTAGTCTGGTGGTTCCTCGAGAAAAAGGCCCGCGAGGCCGCGATGGAGATCGAACGGTCAGTAAGCCGGCAAGCCGGAGCGACAAATATCGAAGCTCCAGCCGGGAAAACCGAGTCGCACCTCAAGGTGCGGCTGCCGTTTAGCCGGCCCTGCACGATCAAGTGCCGCGGACAAATGGAGGCCGACCGCTTCCTCGTCCAAGCCATCGATTCGTGCGACTACCAGCCTGAGGGACTCAGGCGCCTCGAACTCGAGCGAGAAAACCCCGGGGCCAGCCCTGAGTCGATCTACGATTACATCGAGCACCTGCGCAGCGGACGAAATCCGCCGCTCTTCGGGTCAACCTCCAACACCGGGGCCAGGCTGGGTGATCAGCCGCCTCGCAAATGGCAGTTGCCGACGGAATGGCGTCTTCCTGGGGCGACGGAGCTGCTGCCCGGCCTTGAAATCGAGTGGCCGAAGCGACGCCCGCGGGCGAATGCCGAACCGCCTGCAAGGCCCAGGCCGGATGTCTCGCTGCAAGACCAAGTTGGTATCGGAGCTGCGTCGAGCGGAATGGACGCAGTCCCTCCGCTCAAACTGCAGTTCACCCTCCCGCAAGGATTGGACGACGAACTGACGACGATCGGCAACATGGAGGGGTTCACGTTTTTCGTCGGAGTCCTGGCCGAATTGGGAACGCTTGGATTCCAAGTCTCGCGCCCCGATTGCGGCTATCTGGGCGAACTTTCCCGCCCGCAGGAATCTGATGACGCCGATCTCCCAACGGTGTTGGTCGCCCAAGTGCAACGAGGTGAGGTGCTGGGTTTCGTCTGCGAGGTCAAACATCCCAAGAAACTCGTGCGTGCGCGCACCGCATCCATCGCCGCTCTGCGCGTCGATGCGGGCGCAGCGACTGGCGAATTGGTCCAACTGCTGCAGGAGGCTGGATTCCGCGCTCAGATTGTCGGCGCCGCCGGCGGCAAACGCTGGAAGATCCGGACCGTTCGCCACCTGTTCAAGCCTCTGCAGGCGGATCCGCAATTCAAGGCGGTCCGAATTCACGCACTGAAGCTCGAGCGGGCCTTCAAACAGCTGCTGCAGCAGCCGCCGGAAGCGGCTGGCTGAGTGCGCTCCCCAGGTTCCACTCGACCCGGCAGATGGCGCCGAGAAGTTCATCGGGCCCGGCTGGCAGCCTCCGAAAGCCACGGTTGGCGTAGAATTCGATGAGCCGGGGAGTCTTCAAGAGGTCGCCATGTGTCACCGACCCATGAACCGCGATCACGCCCAGCTGCTTGGCCATTTCGAGGAACCTGTCGAGCAACCGGGAGCCGATCCCGAAGCCACGCAGCCTCCGGCGGCTGCCCAGATCGAAGAAGCGCCGAAGCGTCCATGGCTTCTGCGAGAAGTCGTAGACCTGCAGGTCGCTGAGCAGCATCGAGCGCTCGGCCGCGAAATAAACCCCGGTCGCAACGCCCACGGGCGTCTTGCCGATGAACCCCTCGACGTGAAGAAGCGGATCCAGAAACTCTTCTGCGAGTCGCACCTTGGCGGCTAGCGAGTCCGTTTCGGGAAGATTCATGCTACAAGCTATGTTGGTCGTCGCTTTCGCGTCAATGCGCGCGGACTGCCGATTGGCTCAGTCTGTGTTGGCGTTGATCGAGCTGATCAGCTTCCAACCTCCCCCTCCCCAATGAAGAATCTGCCACTTCGGCCATCTTGTAACCTACAGGGCGATCCTTTGTATCCGCCGACGATCTTTCAGTTTTCACGGTCCGAGTTCTGCTCTCACAACTTCGCGCGCCTGCTCGCCCACTTCTGCCCGTCGCAACGCACCCCCAGCAGCCTCATGGCCCTGCGCCATTCGGTCGGGCTTCAGCTACCCGAATCCGGCCTCATGGGCTGGACGCCATGCATCGACGATGAGACTCGAGTTTTCGCGCAAGAACTCCTGAGCGCATTTCCCTACTGGGGCTACTTTTTCAGCCTTCGACTCCCCGCGCTGTGGACGTTGAGCGTAGCGCTCCTGGACGACGTAGAGCTCATCAGGATCGGAGCCGCGACTCAGGTCCGGCTACTCGGTCACGGCCTCGCACAGGTAATTGAACAGCACCTGGGACAGGCGGATGCCTTGGCTCAATGCGCCGGCGCAAGTCCACACGAGCGAAGCGCGATCGCCGTCGACCTCCGAAACTACTTTCTCAAGTCCGCGCGCCTGGGCGGGGTGGTCATCTAAAATCCTCATCGCGCCCTAAGTCCCAAAGCCGGGCAGCACGGGTTCTTTCGGACCCTCCCCAGGAGTCTCAGGCGGCGGCGCAACCAGCGCAGCGGCTGACGGATTGGGATCGGCAACAGCAGCTGCTTCATGGGCCGGTGCAGCTGCAGCGACGACCGCTGCAGGCAGCGAAACGGCCGCGGGTAGCGCCCCCACAGCTGGAACCAGTGCGACGAAGGCTTCCGAGAAAGTCTTCCCAAACTCCGGAGACAACCGAGCCGCCCGACTCAGGTATTCCGCAGCCAGAAGGCAGATCTTGGCGGCATGCGGCGCTTCCTTGGCCAGTTCCGCCGCAAAGGTCAGCGGCTGAGCCCTTCCAGCGTCGAAATAGCTCCAGGCCACCTCCCGGGCGACAAGCGCGCTACGCAGTGCGTCACGGGGGCTGTTGAGCGATTGCCGCAGCAGGTTGAGGAACTTGTCCCACTGCGGAACGGTCAAGTCCTCGGAAGTCCCTTCGGCCGTGGGAGCAATCCGCTGGCGCAGCGAGTTGAGCAGGTTGTAGTTCTCGCGGCCGCCGTAGAGCAGATAACGGACGCTGTCTGCCAAATCTTCCTGCGTCCGAGGGTGGATGTAGCTGTAGAAAACGCTTACGGCGACCCTTGCGAGTGCGTGCAGGAAAAGCGCGCAAATGTCGCCGAAAATTCCCAGGTGCAGCGGTTTCGCCGGATCGAGATCGCCCCGGTGCCGCAGAAGCAGCGCGATACACTGCCGACTCGCCAGCGAGGCCGAACCAGCCCCCCAAAACCGAGCGCGTGAAAAAAGGACGAGATCGGCCATCGCCTCGCTTTGCTTAGCCAAAGCGTTTTGCCGATCCCAGTTCTCGAGCTTGGCGAGATAGCTGCCGTCGACCGGGCCGGCACCGCCGGTGGCCGTGGCGAAGGCGGCCAACTCATCCTCTTGAACGAGCGTGACGTCGAACCCCGCGGCCGCCAACCGGTGGTCCATGCCGATCGTTCCCTTGAGGATGCAAATGCCGCGGGCAGCTCCAAGGCGATGCATCAAGCCGCGCAGCCAGAGCGCGCGCCCGATCGCCGATTCACGCGAACCCGATTTGCAATCGAAAAGGACCTGCCGGTAGCCCTCGAATTCATCGGGCACGGAGGCGAAGACGTCGACATCGGTGATGAGCGTCTGCGCTTCACCGGTTGCCACCAAGGGTGCCACATCGAGTTCGAGCTGAGGCAACCACCGTCGGGCGATGGAGTATTGGAGAACTTTTTGTTTTTGGGCGCGATCGAGCATCCCCGGAGACTGCGCCGGAGCCGGTGTTTTTTTTCCTTTGGCCTTCATGGGGCGAGCCTGAGCAGAAGTTGGTCAGCCAGCTCCTGGTTCTCGCGCGACAGCGGGACGGTGTTCTTGTTCCTGGCCATTTCAGCCCGGCTGATGCGCGATTCCAGATACTGACTGTCCATCTGCAGGGCGTTAATGGCGTCCGTGTCCACTCCCAAAGTTTGGCTCTCGCCGGTGGCAACCAAATCGTAAGCAATGTTCAACGCCTCGATGTTGGTCTCCGTGTCGATCAAGTGAAACTCGAAATAGTCGTTCCCTGCAGGCACAAGCTTGGCGATGCGCATGTGTACGAGCTTGCGGTATTGCTGGGTAAATTCCTGGGTCGCTTTGCCCAGCCGCTTGTGGGAGCGCATTTTGCTCAAAACGGCTAATGGGCTGCGGATTCGAAACGCTTCGGGCAAGAGTTGGCCCTGACGAACTGCCGAAACGATGGCCAGCGCCCGCTCGAAGATGTCGTGCCGGATCGGATTGAGTTTCACGCCGAACGGCACTGGCGTGAAGATGAACTGGTTCTCGCCGGCGTGCTTGGTCTGGATGCAGGGTGGTTTGACCGCCCCAAATTCAGCCAGCTGACGAAGGAGTCTGGCGTCTTCCGCGCTCACCTCGCGGTCGCCGATCTTCAAATCCCTCTCGATGAGCGCGAGTGGCCAACCTTGGTATCTGCGGACTAGATCCAGCACACGACCGACGCTGGCAGAACCGAGACCCGCAACATGGTCGGCAAACACGTCCCAGTTCTCGGAAAAATAGGACGGGTTGCCTAGGATGACCCTGCCCCGCGCACGCTCTTGCCAGAGGAAGCCCCCTTGCTTACCGATTTCCACCAAGCCTTCCAGCGCCGCGCGCTCCCCGCCCAGCGCAGCAAATAGCCTTTCCTTTTCTTCGGGACTCTTCGCCAAACGCTCGGTCATGGCGAGCGCTAGTTGCTCGACTTCGGTGAACTTGCGGTCCGCTGCGTACGCTCCGAGGTCCGAGTAGATCTGGTTGTAATAAGGTACCGTCGGAACGACCGTCTTGATGGTCTGGCCCTCAGTCTGCAGGCGAACGAATTCAACCTCGGCCAGTAGCCGCACAATCCGTTCTACGACCAAGCGCGGGAACTTGAGCAGGTAGATGGAAACCAGCTTCAAGCTTTCAAAATCTACCGCCGGACAGCCTTGGATGTGCAAGGCCATCCTCAGCGCCATGCCAATCTCTGGGATGCGTTCGAACTCCCCGACCTCGACGTTAGTCGAACATTCCTGAATTTCAGCGCAGCGTGCGGCTAGAAGCGACGGTGTCAGAGGAGAGTCGGCCATATGCGATTAGAACGATATTTCTTCCCGGGAAAATCGAGAATGTCTATTCCAATACGCTGAGAACGGTTAGCAACCCTCAACAGTCGAAACAATGCCCACACCTAAAGCAGGCGCTGCCACTCAGCCCTCGGAACCCTCTCGCACCACGGTAAAAAGACTGTATGCGGTCTCACACAACCGTTGTGCATTTCCTGCCTGTGACCTGCCGATCGTTGAGCTAACCGGTACGGTCACGGGCATCATCTGTCACATCTGCGCTCGCAGCAAGGGCGGCCCACGTTACGATTCAAAGCAGACCGACGAACAACGCCACGACTTCGACAACCTCATCCTCCTCTGTGGAAGGCACAGCAAGGTAATCGATTCAGAGCCGAAGCTTTACACCGTCGAGCGTCTCCGGGAGATGAAGCAGGCGCATCAAGAGCCGGCCAGAAACGATCTCTCGGTCCAGGACGGAAAGAACATCACGAACCTGTTGATTAGCTATCGGGACATCTACCTCCAGGCTAGCCAGATCTACATCGGCCGTTTAGAAGCAGCCCACGCGACCATTCACAATGCCGCACCGAGCAAAGGGCGGAGGCCGGTCGAAGCGCCTGCGCAGGCTATTGGAAGCCACTTGGCCGAGCGCAACTACATCAAGCACCTGATTAAGCGCTACAATTCATTCGCCCCCAAGCAGCGAGGGCGCGTGGGATTCAAACACTCGGTGATTTACGTGAACATCGAGAAGAGGTTCGGAGTCGACAAATGGGAACTCATCAACATCGAGCACTTCGCGGAGCTCTGCGAGATGCTGCAGGAGCGAATTGATCGCACTCAACTTGGAAGCATCAACAAGAGCAAGGGCATCAAGAACTACTCCACCTTCGATGAATACCGAATCAAGTATCGTGTTAGATCGTAGAATATCATCGATAGACCCTGAGGTTCTGCGGTCTGTGCCCCGCAAGAAAAGGCTTTCCAGCGCCTCCAGCCCTGCCTAAAGAAGCCCGTCCGGCGGTACGATTGATCGGTCGCTTGGACAGCGCGCCGATGTCCGTCCCTCTCGTGGGCGCGTCTGAGGTTACCCGATACTGGCATCCCTCCATGGACAGACCCGACACTTTGAACTTCACCTTCGCTCCTCACGTGCTCGAGGATCTGGGGGTCAACCTCTACACCTCCGTCGCGAAGGCCCTGGTGGAGTTTGTCGCCAACGCCTATGACGCCGATGCGGACAGCGTGGAGATCAAGTTCAATCAGAACGCGATCGACCAAGCGCTAGAACACGAAAAAACCAATTTTAGGCGAGAGAAAAAGGACGCCGCGCAAGCGGCCGAGGCCGCCAAGCGTGTCGGCAACACCGCGGAATACGACAAGGCGATGGCCCGGCTCGAAGCGATCAAACCGCTCGATGAGCGCGCACTCCCCGATTCGATCACGGTCGAGGTCCACGACACGGGAAGCGGGATGAGCCGCGACGATCTCCAAGACAAGTTCCTCGTCGTCGGCCGGAGGCGGCGCAAGGGCCAAGAGAAGGTT
Source organism: Verrucomicrobiota bacterium (assembly GCA_018240025.1). Lineage (GTDB taxonomy): Bacteria > Verrucomicrobiota > Verrucomicrobiia > Chthoniobacterales > SZAS-18 > SZAS-18. Next base: position 27,206 of record JAFEGM010000032.1, on the reverse strand, counting down.
CGCACAGCGGAAAAGGCCAGACCCATCATGGGACGGAAAGGGTTGGGAAAGCTGGCAGGTTTCGGCATCGCCAGACGGATCGAGGTCATCACGCGGGTGGCTGGCGAGTCTCATGCGACCCGGATCGTGCTGGATCTGGACAAACTCTTGGCGTCCCCTTCGCCCGCCTCCACAGCCGGCAAGCCCGCGGCACCATCAGCCCCATCAGCTGCGTCAAACGCTGAAGCGGCATCGCCCGGTGCATCGGCACCCGAGATCACCCCGAACGAACCTGCTGCAGGCAGCGACACGCCGATTTCCGTAGATCACAGCGTCCCGGTGGTCGCCGAGCGTCTGGAGGACGGTGGAGGCATTGCCACCCGCGGCACCCGGATCATTCTCAACAGGCTGGTCTACGAGGGCGTGAAAGGTAGCGTTGTGCACAATCTATCGCACTCGCTAGCCGAGAATTTTTTCGGAATCTCGCCCAAAGACTTCAAGATCACGATCAACACCTCGATCGACGTGGTCGCCGTCGAGACCATGAAAGGCAACTACGCCTATGCCCATCCTCCGGTGGAAGGTGTGGGAGTCGACGAGTTGGTCACGCACACGATCGAGGGCAACGAATTCCTCCCCTCGATCCCATTCAGCTACCGTTTTCGTTTTCGCGGAGAGAAGGGTCAGCTGCCGGCCAAGCAGCGCGGCGTGCGGGTGTATGCCCATCACCGCTTGGCCTCGGTGCCCGATTTGCTCGACCTCAGCACGAACACCCATGGCTTCAAATACACGAGCTACCTGGAAGGCGTCGTCGTCGCGGACTTTCTCGATGAACTGTCCACGGACTACATCTCGACGGATCGGCAGACGCTACGCTGGGAGACTCCACTGCTGAGCCGGCTGCGGCAATTCTTGACCGACGAGATGTCGCGCGCGGTGGGAAGGTATGCCGATCTTCTAGCCGAAAAACTCGAGGACGAACTCAAAAATCACCAGTTCACCCAGGACGCAATCAATTCCGGGCACCTGCCCAAGCATCGGGAAAAAACCGCGTGGCAGATCGCCAAGGTGCTGGCGGGCAAAGACCCCAACGTGCTGGATAGTGAATTTTATCAGTCCGTTCTTCCTAATGTCATCAGCGGTCTTGGCAGCGGCCAGATCATCTCGTCGCTCTACGAGCTGGCCAAAGCAGATACGCCGGATCTGCCATCGGTAATCGCTGAGATCACACGCCTGACGAAACTCGAGTTCGATGACTTCCTCTCCATCGTCCACGGGCGCCTGAAGGCCATCGAGGCGCTCGCCAAGATTGCCGACCAAGTGGATTTCAGGGCGCCAAAAAATGAAAAACCGTTGCACTCACTCTTCAAGAACAACGCGTGGTTGTTGGATCCGACGTTTTTCGAATTCTTGAGTTCGGAAGTCACGGAGAAGGAATTGTCCGGCCGCCTGGCCAAACACCTCGAGATCGACGTCCATGCCCCTGCCACGATGGATCAGGCCAAGCGTCCCGACCTGACATTTCTGATCGGCAACGGTTCGCTGAAGCGATTTGTCATCATCGAGTTCAAGGCCCCGAATCTTCCGCTCGACTCCGATCATTTGGACCAACTCACCGATTACATGGGAGATGCGCGCGAGTGGCTCAAACTCAACGTGGGCGAGGGCTTCCGCGTCGAGGGAATCCTGGTCGGTTCAAAAGAGCTGACCAAACAGGGCGAGAAAGTTGTTCGTCTTAAGCGTAGGATTGCCGAAGATATGCATCCGACCACTCCTTGGCAGGTATTGGATATTTTGGAGGTTCTCGATCGGACCAGGGCTGCTCACCGCGAACTGCTGGAAGTTTATCGCCGCGCGGGCGGCGCTTCGGCCGGTGCGCCGTAGGTCACGCGACCCTAAAGGGCGGCCGCCACCGCTCGGGCGATCATGCGCCCGAGACCAATGGGAACACCGTTTCCGATGTGCCGGGCAACGTGCTCGGCAAAGCCTTGAAACTGGAACTCGTCCGGAACGCTTTGCAGCCGGGCCGCCTCACGGAATGAAATGGGACGATCTTCCTCCGGATGAAGAAACCTGCCGCGGGAAGGGTGAATGAACCCCGTGCGGATGGTGTTGCTATGGCCGTCCCACGGCAATCGGCCCCAGATTGCACCGACCTTGTCCTTGGCTCTCCGCCATGAGGGAGGAGTCAGCTCAGGATCGATAGCGAACACGTCGCGCAGATCACCGCCGGCCGGCACAAGCCTGATTCGTCGCAATGTGGCTTCCGACTGAGGCAAAGTGAAATGAAACGCGGAGCGGTCGGGAAAGCCCGGCAAGCCCGCAAAGGCGTCGCGGACTGTTCGGCCGAGTTCCTTCGGCTCAGCCGAAATGTCCGGCAGTAGTCCCCGCGCAAACACGGTAATCGAGCGTTTGCGATTCTGAGCCACTCCGTAGTGCTTGGCGTTCAGGACCCAATGAGCACATTCGAATCCCAAGGTGCGGAACTCGCTGGCCATGATTTTCCAGGGTTCGCTCAGCAAGAATTGGGGGACATTTTCGACGACCACGAGCTTTGGCCGGACTACCTCAGCCCATTTGGGCACGAGCAGGCAGAGGTTGTTGCGAGGATCGCGCTTCAGGCGCGGCCCCAACGAGGAGAAACCTTGGCAGGGAGGTCCTGCGATGATGACGTCTGCCCGTCCGAAGGGGCGCACGTCCCGTAGATCGCAGAGCCGGACTTCCGCGCGGGAATTGAGCGCATTGACTTCAGACGCTGCTGCGTCCGCCTCAAACGAGGTTTCGACACGAAATCCTTCTGCGGCGAAAGCGTGCCCGAAAAATCCGGCGCCGGCGAAGAGATCGATGACCGTCGGCCGAACTACAGAGGTGTTCCGTTTCGCTCGGGCGACCGCAGGTGCCCGATGATCGGGACGCACATGGGAGATCTCTTCTTTGAGAGGAAGCTGCAGCGCGAACGTGGAGCGCTGCGCTGGAGTCAGCCGCTTGTGAAACGAGTGCGAAAGCGCCAGCAGGATCGACTGCTGAAACGGCAAACCCAGGGATTCGAAGCGCTCGCACCAGCGCTGCCGCCGCCGGCGGAAGGCTAGCCGGGTCGACCAATCCTCGCCAAGAACCGAGGGGTCGTGCAGCAACCCGGGCTCAAAATTCAACCAAACACATTCCACGGTGCGGCCGCGATGTGAGGTGCCACCAAATTGCAGTTGCCGCCAATCGGCGAGCGCGCTCGCATACAGCGCGCTGGGATAGCCAGAAATCATGACCTGGCACCGCAGCGACCGCACGAGGTCGATCAGGGCCTCATGCCCGGCTTCTCCCAGATCGTATTTGTAAAGGCGTCGTTTAGAGCGGCGAGTCGCGCGCAGATAGGGTGGGTCGCAGTAGACCAGATCACGCTCCTGCAGTCCAAGCGTGGGCAGAACCTCCAGGGCGTCTCCGCAGACTAGTCGGACGCCCGCACGCACTCCAAACGCTTGGATGACGGCGTCCGACATATCGATACCAATGTCCTCCTTCGCAAGCACCTTGCGACGGAGAATGGGCCCGCTGCCCAAGAATGCCTCCACGTATCGATCATGGGGCGGAACCAGATTGATCAGACGCTTGACGACTTGGTTCTTACCGCCAGGGAAACGCATGCTTCACCCTGTCAAAACTGACAGGGGAGTCAAGACCTCCCGGACGACTGTCCAGACACCCGGTCGAACCTGTTCTGAGGCTGAGGACTTCTCGGGAAGCGCGGTTGAACGGAGGCCTCGAGATCATTACGGTCGAGAATGTGGAAGATCCTCATCTTTGGAGCAGCAGCAGCATTTGCCTTTCTCTCGCATGCCGCCGCCGATGCGCCACGACCGAGGCCGAGCTTTCCTTTCCGCAGCGTCCCCTTCGCGGACGGCCACTACCTCGTCACGACGCATCCGGACTTCACAACCACGGTGATCGTTCCTGACGAAATCGCCGACCTCGCTTTCGATTCCACCTTTGAAGCAGATTTTGAAGTTCTACGCTCCGCGAACCGGAAGATTGTATCCTTTGTTCCTCGCCGTTTTGGTGTGCGACGATCGCTCGTGATCTTCTCGGCGAAGGGCCTGATTCCACTCACCCTGGCTGCCAGTTCGATTGCCGAGACAACGTATGTCGCACGGCTCATTCCGCCGACCGACTTGAGCCTCATCGAACCTTGATCGGACTGTGGACGAACGAATCCCCCTTTCAGCTGAGTTGATCGCCAAACTGCGCGCGCTCGGTGGCGGCGAGGCCGACCAAGTGCTGCTCGACGAGGTTGGTCTCGCGATCGCCGATGAGTGTAAAAATTTTGAGCCGATGCTTTCGGGCTACCGGCAGGATGAGCGCGGCACCATCGACAGCTGCGACATCAAGGTAGCTCACGACGGCGTCGAGCTCGGTCCGGGTTTGGCTGGCGCGGTCTGGCTGGACTTCGAAGAGTCAGCTCACTACGGCTGCAGAGACCTGGATAATCACTACGACCACAATGTGAGGATTCCCTTCCACGTCGTGCTCGAGGAGGAAGTCTTGGTCCTCGCGTTCACGAATGAGGTCCATCGAGACACCGTTGAAGAATTCTAGGGACTCCTGCGAGGCTCCCGCATCAAGCCGGGCAGCGTCCCTCACGAGGTGCACCAAATCGCTCCCGTGAACGCCAGAGCGGTCCGTGCTGAACCGTTTCGAGTTCGAGCGACTCCTCGCTCGCCGATTTGAAGCAACGAAACGCCGTGAGCTCATCGGTGACGACCGCATAGGTGTGCCCGTTGCAGTGATCGATGCAAAAATTGGTGCTCCACGAGGGCGACCAATGGCGCAGGGCATCTGCCTTGCTCGGAGTGTGACCAACAATCTGGTGAACGCCTTCGATTCCCTCAAACCACTTCCAATCGCACCAGGTGATTCCACCAACCAGCGCCCTGCCCCCTCGCGCGCGGCCCGGGGCAAAGATCGGGTCGGGGCAACGATTCCGAAGCGCTTCGATGGCCGCCTGGCAGCGTTCAAGCAGCGTCAGCTGGTTGCGGACTAAGTCGTTGCAGAGCAGGTCGCGATGGAATCCCGCATGGGAGACCAGCCAGGGGCCAACGGTGGCGAAGGGATGCATTCGTGCCCAGTCTCCGGCACCCAACACCTGCGCGATGGCAGCCGCCTTTTCGGCCTGGTAACCCGAACACATGACGAAAGGGAACTCCTGCGCATCAAACGCGTAGGCCAAATCGTGATTGCCAAGTAGCAGCGTGGAATGCGGTCGCTCGAGCTGGGCTCGAACCCAAAGCGCCGTTTCTCGCGCCATGGCGGGGGTGTCGGAATGAGCGTCGAAATAGTCCCCCAGAAAGATCACCGCCTCGTGCGGCTCATGAGCAAGTATCGCATCCGCGATCCACGTCTGGTGGTGCAGGTCGCCGATAATCAACGTGCGCACTTTGAGTATCTCGCTCAGGAAATGCCGGTACGGAAGCTGCACCATGCCCTGGAGACGTGCAGCGCTGGGTGCCTCGACCGTTTCAAGTCGGCGCGCTCCGATAGGCTTGCTGGGGGTGCGCTTGGTAGCCTTCGCGATTTCGCTTCGCGTGAAGCACCTCCAGTTGGCCTAACGCCAGCATAGGACTGAGGTGCGCGGCGCGAAGCGCCTCGGGGCTGCGATGAAGCAAGGCGCCCAGGTCCTGCGCGCTCAAAAAGCGATCAGCACAGAGCAGGCGAATACCTCGTCGCAGAATCTCGGCCGACGTGCAGTGAATCTTCCGATATGGTCTCGCACGCAGCAGCAGCCGGCTCCATTCCTCGCCGCTTCGCTCGGCCTTGCGGACGTTCGCGTTGCGGTAGTCGCGACCAGCGTGCCTCAACGCCTCGATGCGTCGCCGGATCGAGCGCTCGATTTGGCTGGGGGCTGTTCGCGGTGCGAAGAAGCCGGCTGCCCGCAGCCGTCGTAGCAGCCTTGGCATCTTTGATGGGGACCAGTCTACACGTCGGGAGAGGAGGAATTCGTTGAGTCGCGCAATCCATTTTCGACCGGCCGATGTCTCGCGCTGCGCCGGCGGCCCAGCCGGCCACCGCGAGGCTGCAACCACCGCCGGCGCGTAGAGAAAGGGCTGAGGAAAGACGTCACTGAAGTCGATACCTCCGCCCTTGAGCATGAGGTAAAATCGATTGGGCCAGTCACCCAGGAGCCACATCGCGCCGCGCAAGATCGCCATTCTTCCGATCGGGGGATACATCGCGTCCATGTTCACTGGCGCTCGAAACGAGCAGGCCTGCGGCACGATGCAGCCAGCCAGCTGCGAAACGAGACGCCGCCACAGCTGCATCTTTCTGCCGCGGCTGAGCAGCCGCGCACTGAGTTGCGACAGCGTGAAGAAGAACTCCCTGGCTCCCAACTCGAGGGGTCGAGCAGTGATCTCACCGCAGAGAATTCCTCCGAGCTCACGAGCGATGCGGACGTCGCGCTCGGGCGCTTCCAGCGGTTCGGTGCACCGCAGATCAAAGCCGCAGCTGTAGCACCTATGCAGCGAGCGTGGTCCCAGGGCGGCGGCGCACCGAAGGAATTCGAGGGCCGAAGAACACTGCGGACACGAGACGCAGAGCTGCACGCGGTGAGTCGGGCAGACGGCAAAGAGCGAAAGCCGCCAATGCCGGCGGTAAAACGGCGCGTCCATTAGGCAGAGCGGGCAGAATTGCTGATGCGGCCGACGTGCGCCGATAATTCCCCGCGGCAGGACCCAACGCGTTGAATGAGTCGCCGAGGCGCTGTCGAAGAGCAGGCCTTCCCAAGCCAACAGCGAGTGCCCCTGCCGTAGCACGCCTTCTTCGTGCCCGGTCGCCTGAGCCAAGGCGCGAATCATTTCTGCTCCAGGCTCGCTGTCCCAGTCGCGATTGAACTCGAAGGTCCGCCCGAGCACGTGCCGCCCGAACGTCCGAGGACCGACATGATGGGCGTCCGCCAGCCGAAGTATCCATGAGGAGATCAGTTCCTCGGGGTATGGCTTGAGGGGGATCGGCAGGCGGCGTCGCATCGAGAACGATGCGCGTCAGTCTATCTGCGCTCGCTGGGTGGAGTCCAGTCGAGTCCCGTGAGGGTCTCCATCGTGATACACTCACGGCCCGCCTTGATCTCGGCGATCGCCGATCGCCGAATGACTTCAGCCAATTCTCCGAGCAGACCCTCGCTCATCTTAAGGAGCTTCGCCGCCACGTCATCGGAGGACAGCAGGGAGCGCTCGCGCAGCGGGGTGGCTTTGACGAACGTGGCCAGCAGGCGTCGGAAATCGACGCCATCGGTCCAGCGTGGCAAAGCCACGGGCTCGAAGCGGCTCGAAATCTGCGAGTCGATCGAGAATGCGTTGAAAGCGTCAGTCGTACCGACGGCCACAATCGGGATCTGCAGCTTGTTGCTCATCGATTTTAGTGCGGCCAGGAAGATGCGCTGCTTGACGGGAGCGCCCGCGACCATGTTGTGGATCTCGTCGATGACGAACATCCGGGTCTGCAAATCCTTGAGCAAAGAGCAGAGCTGGTCGCGCAAAGCGCCGGCGCTGGCACTGGGCCGGTGCGGACTGTTGAGCTGACGCAAACATTCGCAGTAAAGCTCGTGCTCGTCAGGCTTGGAAGGCGCGAGCGTCATGAAGACAGGCAAGGTCGGGGTCTCGTCCTCATCGGTGGATCGAACCTTCTTCACCGCGAAGTGGCGGATGAGACGGGTCTTGCCGACATTGGAGTCGCCGTAGAGCAGCATGCAGGGCATGCGTGCTACCTGCGGATGAACCAAAAGATCCTCGAGCCGGGCGTTGATCTGCTGCGCGCGCGGATAGCCGATCCAGATTTGCGAATTGATCTTGTTGACTCGGTCAGCCATCGGGAGATCGAGGTCTCGAATCGCTTGTTCGTTTAAGTGATCCATATCAGTTTTCTACGTCATCAAACGGTTCATAGTCCACTTGTCCCTCGGGTTTTTGGTTGTCGAGTTGCCGGGCTTTTGGCGGCGGGGTGGGCTTGCCTTTCGCTCGCCGCTCGGCTTGCTCACGACGCCGTTCTTCCTGCTCCCGTTCCCGACGCGTGCGCTTGGTCTCCTCGGTCGCTTGGACAACACTGGCTCGCAACCGCTCGCGTGCAGCAAAAAGCGCAGCTTCATCGACCCTCTTCTTGTTCTGCGCGTGCAGGTGCCGCTGCACCACCCTTAGCTCCCAAAGACTGATCGGCGGCCTGGTCGCGTCCCTGTAGGGGGCTTCGACATGCTTCTTGAGTTTGGGATCATAGAAGTAGATCCGATCGATCCGGTCCGGGTCACGCCGGACGATGAACTTCCGCCGACGCTTCCGGCTGTCTGGCTCGCGCGCGTCGATCCAGCGCCGAATATCTTCGCTCCAATATTGGATGCCATCCCAGGACACGCCGTACCACTGCACGGTCCGCAACTCCATGGGCAGTAGGCTGAGACGAATGGCGTGCTCGTCGACCGGGCGGGGAGGCAGCCCGAGTCCGGTCTCGCGTGAGAAGCGCAGCGACTCGTCGTTCCAAACGTCGATCGGGCGACGGCCATTGAGGCCGGCATGCGGCGTCTGGTGATAGATGTTCACGATCCAATCGACCAGGTAGCGCTCGAGCTCGTCGAGCGTCATGACCGCGTTCTTCTCGGAGTCGTATTCGCCGCGATCCTCAGAATTGCTGAACGTGGTGCCCGGCAGGGTATGGACTTCGTGCGCAATGGTCAGGAACATCCGCTCGACACGCTGGCCATCCTTGGGCTTCCGGACGCGACGATGTTGCAGGGTGATCCCAAACTCCTCGCAGGCCCGCCGCAGCATTTTGCTTCGAAACTCCTTTGCGTTGTCGACCAAAAGTACTTCCGGCTTTCCCCAAACCGGCAGATCACCCGGAATGCCAAGGTGGGCGAGCCACTGCTCTTTGGGCAGCATGGCGCGAGCCAGGCACATGCCGACCGAATTAGCGCTCGGTGGATCGAGTGAGAGGTAGATGCCCAGGCAGATGCGGGTGTAGGCGCAAGCCGCAATCGTCACGTAGACCCGGCCAATCGGCAGACGCGTGTCCCGGGAGACGATGGCGAGGTCCAGCGGCGTGTGATCCATCATGACGATCGCCCAAGGGTGCTCAGCGCCGGGAAGCGACTTGCCGGAAGAATCCAGTTTCATGGCCGCATTGGCGCCGTCGCGCGCCTCAGCCAATCGTCTCGGGTCCTTCGCTAGAATACGGGCGCGCACCGCCGTCAGGCTGGGTATCGGGTAACCCTTCGCCTTGCAGGCGTCCGCCGCTGTTTTCGCCGTTTTTGAAATCGACGGCCTTTCCGCCGTCATATATACATCCTTAATTGTCGTTTCGATCTCAGCCTCAGTGTCGGCGTTGAGCCGACGATCACCTGGGTGTCCGCGCTCTGCGTAGCGCGGTATCAATGCGGAGAGCCGCCTCTTCTTTCGATAAGTGGCAAGCCATCGATAGATGGTGGAACAATCAACATTATGTTCCTTGGCGATCTCGGCCAACGAACGGGGGCCGCCCTTTAACAACGGCAGAATGATCGCCATTCGCGCCTGGGCGATGGCGAGGGGTTCGCCAGCGAATGAAGCAACATCCTCTGCCCTCTTCTGCTCGTCCGCGCGCGTCTCCACGCCGGGGCGCAGATCGCAAATGTCAGCTCTGAACGGCTCGCCAGGATCATCCAGCGGCTCCAACAGCACTTGGCGTAGGTCGAGCTCCAGCTTGATTCGGCAGCGTCGCCCCTTGTGCGTCACGACGGCCCCCGGGTAGAGGTCAATCTCAGTTGAGTTCATCATCGTCGGGTTGCTCCTCGGCGTAAGGGATGCCAGCGCTCCACTGTTCGATCCAAAGCGGTGAATTCATGGTGACCGGACTCGCCAAATCGACGGAAATCACGCGCCAGGCGATCAGGCGCCAGAGTTCCGGCAAGAGCATGCGCTGATTGATTGGATCCTTGCAGATCGCGGCGATGAGCTGATTGCCCGTGAGTTCATCGGCGCCAGCGAGCGTCTCCATGAGCGCCGTCTTCCGAGCCAAGTCCACCGGCAGGTGCATGAATCGCAGCAGCCACTGAGCGTTTTGCAAAAGGATGTTTGGAATGCGGCCTTCATGGAAGATGCGGAAACGGATGTTCCGCTCGGCGGCAAACTTGGCTGCAGCCCGAAACCTCGGCTGATATTCGCTCCAGCGCTTCTGCAGCATCTCCTTGGATTTCACCTCCACGAGCCAGGGCCTCAGCTTGGTCGGGGTCCAGGGGATGTAGAGCTCGGAGGGGTGGCAGAAATTGACCAAGAAGTCCGGCACGTAGCGATGCGCCTTCCCGCTCGCGTCCTTCCAGTCGATGGTCAGCGGCTGGGCATCGACCGCGACCACGTCGCGATCGAAATCCATGAGCGTGATGAAATTGCGCTCGATCAAGGACTCGAACTCCACGGAAGCGCCGACGCGCTTCATCGCGTATTGGCCGGTGAAACTCGTGTGGCTGGGGCGGATGCGGCGCGCGGGCATTGGGCGTGAGAGCTTTGCGACAAAGCATAGGCCAATTCGCTCAGCTGTATCACTTTTCAAAATCGCGCTACCTGCGGGTAACGCGGTGCGACGAACCGGTCGACTTCGAGGGGCTGTAGTTGCCCTCAAAAATGAATTCAATTTTCTTCGATCCACCGAACAGGGGCTCGGAAGCTTCTCACGACAGCGGACATCGTGTGTCCGCTGTCGCGAGGCGCTCAGCGCCCATTTGCTTCTAGAAGCAGCCTTGAGACGTCAACCAGGCTTTGTCGGCCACCTCCGAGATCATATCGGCCTGATCGAGTTGTTCTTGGGTTTCTCCCGTTTGCTTGCGCACGGGAAGCGCATCTTGCAGGCCAACCGGCAGGCAGTGCGGGTCACTCAGGCTGGTTTTTGGTCTTTTGGCGGACTTTTTGTTTAAGTTTGGGTAGTATTGTTTATTCATATATTTCTAAATGGTCATTTACGAAACAACCAATTAGCAAATATATCACATCTTGCCTATGTTTGCAAGGTGATTTCGCGTCTACGCCCACATTGCAGCGGTTGCTGAAAATGGGGACCGACTCCGAAACCGCCGGCAGCGCTTGAAGCCTCAAGCAGCTGGGATCAGGGCCCCAATTTTCGCGAGCGCCTCGCTGATCGTTTTGGGCCACAGCGGCTTTGGCACCGAGGCCGCTGCTCGCCCCGTAGGTTCCGCCAGATTGCAGCCGGAAATCCAAATGGTTTTTCGTAGGAGCGCGGGCCGCCTGCGGCTGAGCTCTTCAAGGAACTGGCTGCCATCCATGACAGGCATCTGGCCATCGACAAAGATGGCGACCAACCCGCTATCTGAGCGACTGGCCAGGATATCGAAAGCTCGCTGCCCGTTAGCGGCCACGCATGGAGCGAATCCGAGATTCCGCAGGTAGCGGCTCAGAATGACCTGAACGGCTTCCTCGTCTTCGACCAGCAGGATCCACTGATCGGTGCTAAGCGCGCTCATGGATTGGTAGCGCTCGTCGATCCATGCAGCTTTCCTCCGAGGCTATCCTGGCCGTCGTGGAAATATCAGTGCCTGTTCGGGTGATTCCTTGTTTGCTCATTGGGGGATCAAGAGTTCGGAAAGCAGAGACCGCCGCCCCCTTGGGCATGCACTGGAATCGCTGTGCATGTCTTCGGGAGCGGCGGCTGGTGGTGGACAGACTCGGTTCAACCTCCACGGCCGAGCGAAGCCCACATTTCTTGCCAGCTCCGGTCCGGTGATTTGGCCGGCGGCACCGGCTGAGCATCGGCAGATTGGCGCGGTCGCTCGACCGAGACGTGCAAACACCGCGTCGGTTCACACCCGGCTGAAGCCATGGAAAATTTGCTCAAGGTGCCGGCCGGAAGGCTGAGAGACGTGCCCGCCAGGAGAGCGAAAGCGAACGGGAGCTTCTTCATAGCAGGGCGGGCTGTGGGGTCTTTCGGCATAACGGTCCCCTAGCCTTGCAACCCTCACGAAAATTGGGTCTGCACTTCTGCAGCCTGCCGCAGTCCGGTTTTTGGTCCCGTCGACGCGCTTCACACCACGCTGCAGGGTACTCAAACCCCCACGGAGTTCGGAGGCGCTGGGACCACCGATTTGGCTCCAGGCGTTCGCATCTCGACCAACCGGAACAAAATGGCGAGGTGGTCATTCCGACGGGCCGCTTGAGGCCAAATCTGGCGGAGGCCTATGAACGCTCTCGCACGGCCCTGAGCGCGGCGACCATCGCCGCTCGAACGCGCTCGTATCCGTCCAGGTCCGCGTCCAGTTCAAAGAGCGCAGGGTCTGCACGGGAGGTCGTGACGAAGACCACGGGGTTCCATTTTGGATCGGCACCGATGATGAAGCCAACCTTTTCCCCGTTGAGGTAGACGCGCTCGTGGCTCAAATGCTGATTGGCGATCGTGTGTTCGAGCAGGCGGCCAGTGAAGCTGTCGAGATGGCCCCCAATCGATTTCCACTCGAGCCCTAAACACGCGTCGAGCGTGTGCATGCATTCCACCAGCAGGTCGTTGAGGTGGAGACGATTCTTGGCGAAGCGAATTTCGTCTGGAGCGGGCATGGGAGTGAGGGAACAAACCGGGCACTCTTAGACCTTGGCAAGACGATTCGATTGGCGACGCAGAGCCTATCGATGAGGGGCAAGCGGCCCGCCGGGCGTTTGGGAGACAGAGCATTGCTCGACCCCAAACCATGAAACCGCTCCTCATCGCATTCACGCTCGCTGCCACCTTTCTCCCGGCTTCCGAGGCCTCGGCTCGCGAGCCCAACCGTAAAGCCAAAGTCCCCAGCTGCGACGCACCCAAGTGCTGCCTGCACGCTCGTGTCCCGCGCGTCCGCCCGGGCGTGCGCGCCGAAGCGGTGCCCAAGCCGAGGCCTGAGCCCGAGCAGACGTGGCAGGAAAGGATGGCGTCTAAGGGCAGCGGCGGCTAGCCCGCGGTGCATTCGCCTTGCTGCCGCTCCGAAAACCCAGCCGGCTCCACCTTTTGCCGGCTGCGGAGCGGCAGCCTTCACTCAGGCCACCGGTCCCATGGAAGATTTTCGAAGGAGTTTTGAGGGATCGGCAAAAGGTCGTCGTTGTAGAACTCACATGAAACTCCTCCGCCTCTGCATCGCCCTCATCGGGCTGCTGGCGTTTCTGGGGAGTTCCCAAGCCTGCCTCATTCTTGGCGAGCATCTGGCCGAGGTGGCCTGCGCCGACAAATGCGCCGGTGAGGAGGACCAAGCCTGCGCCGGCTGTGCCACGCCGGTCGATGTGGTGGCCGAGAACGGCGTGCCGCAGCCGCCCGTGTGCCAAGAATTCGCAGCCGACTGGCAAGTCGTCTGGACCGAAAGCCGGGCGCCTCTTGTTCTCGCGCAATTGCCACAAACTTATCCGCCCCCTGATCCGGCACTGATCAGTTGGCTGCGACGAACGTCGACACGCTGCCTGCCGGCACGCGGTCCAAATCTCCTCGGCTAGGGAACCTGCTCGCAGCGCGAGCGGAGCCCAAAAAACGGTCGGCGAGACCTGGTTGGTTTCTCGCCCGGCGGATACACGCACCGCCCTTCCTGCGTGTGGCTTCTGCTCTTTCATGCGGCTCGTCTCTCTTCTCTTCCTTTCCCTTTTTTCCCTCGCTTCCGCCTCTGCAGCGACGCTCAGCGTCGACCAGATCGTGGCGCAGACGCTGCGCGAAAACCCATCGCTGCGCGCGGCCCGCTGGCGGATCGAAGAAGCGCGGGGACGCGTGGTCAATGCCGGGCGCCTCGCCAATCCGGAGCTCGAGTATTCGTACAGCCGCACCCGGCGCACGGGGGAATTCACGGCCAACGTCGCGCTGACGCAGCGCTTTCCTCTGACGGCGCGGCTGCCCTTGGAACGAGCGGTGGCACGCGCAGAACTCGCCGCGGCCGAGGCAGAGGTGGCCGACGGAGCGCGGCGCTTGGCTCTCGAGGCGCGCACGGCAGCGATCCGACTTTTGGCGCTGCAGTCGCTGCGTGAGCTGCGCGAACGCCAACTCCAAAACAGCCGTGAACTTGCCTCCTTTACCCAGCGCCGCCTGAGCTTGGGCGAGGCCTCTCAAATCGATACGCTCCAGACAGACCTGGAGGCCAGGCAGTTGATGACCGAAGCCGGCCGGCTGGACTACGAGTCGGCCACGCTCGGCGGCGAACTTCGGATCTTGCTTGGGCTCGCCCGCAATAGTCCGCTGCAGGTCGCGGGTTCGCTCGAGGCGCTGCCCAGCGGCCGCCATGGTGACTATCGCCAGCGAGGCGACCTGCAGGCCGGCTCGGCCCGCGTGGAAGCAGCCACTCAAGGTTCCGCGCTCGCGCGCGCAGAGCGGTGGGGCGATTTTTCTTTGGGCTTTGGACTCGAACGCGCTCGCTCCGAAGACGCCCCCTTTGGGCTCGATCGCCAAAGCGGCCTTTCCTTCAAAATCGGCATTCCCCTGCCCGTTTGGAACCAAGGCCTGGGCCGGGTGCTGACTGCGGATGCCGCCCTGCGACGCACGACCTTGGAGCTCGACGCGCTCAATGCCCGTGTTCCCAACGAGATCACCACGGCGCAGCAAGAGGAGGCGGCGGCCAACCGTGTCGTCAACGCCTTCGAGACCGACCTGATCCCTTCAGCCCGCAAGATCGAGGAGCTTCTCAACAGCGTCTTCAATTCCGGCCAGACCTCGCTCGTCGAGGTGCTGCGCGCCCGCGGCAAGCGCTTCGAGCTCGAGGCCCAGCGGCTCGAAGCGCTGCGTGACCGGCAGCTCGCCCGTGCCCGTCTGCTGGCAGCCACCAGCGCTGACGTTCCGCCCTCTCCCACCCGTCGTCCTTCCAAATGAATCGCTCCCTGCTCCTGCTCCCGCTCCTAGCCTTGGCTCTTGGCAGCCTCGCGGCCAAACCCGATCCGGCAAAAGTCGCCAACACGGTCCTGCTCGACGAAAACGGCGTCGCCAACCTGGGCCTGGCGACCTCCGAGGTGGAAGAGCAGGCCTTCGAAGAGACGGTCTTTGCTCTCGGCCGCATCGAGCCTGAACCGCTGCGCCGCAGCGTGGTCACAAGCCGCATCCCAGGCCGGCTCATAGAGCTAAAGCTGCAGGCCGGAGATCGCGTCGCTGCGGGCGACATCGTCGCGCGCCTGGAAAGTCGGCAGCCCGGCGATCCGCCGCCGGTCGTTTCGCTGCGCGCTCCCAATGCCGGCATCGTCACGGTGACCGAAGCACGCCAGGGCGAACCCATTGAGCCCGACAAGGTGATCATGGAGATCACTGACCTCACGCAGGTCCTGGCGATTGCGCGCGTACCCGAACACCAGACCGCGCGCCTCTCGGTCGGCAGCAAGGCGCACATCCGAGTTTCGGCGGTGCCGGGCGAAACGTTCGAAGGCGAATTGATCCGATTTGGCACCTCGGCCGATCGCGAGCGCGGCACGGTCGACGCGGTCTTCCGCTTCGCGAGCCGCGGCACGAGCCTGCGGCCGGGGATGCGCGCCGAGTTCTCGATCGTGCTCGCGCAGCGCGACGGCGTCATGACGGTGCCGCGCGCGGCGCTCCAAGGCGATAACCTCGATCGCTTCGTCTACGTCAAAGACTACGAACTCAAGAATGCCTACGTGAAGACGGCCGTGCGCGTCGGCATGATGAACGACCGCTACGTCGAGATCGTTTTCGGTCTGGTGCCGGGCGACCAGGTCGTCACGCAGGGCGCCTATTCTCTGGCCTTCGCCGGCAAAGGCAGCGTGAGCCTCAAGGCGGCGTTGGACGCGGCGCATGGCCATGAACACAACGAAGACGGCACGGAGGTCACCGCTGAGCAGAAGGCTGCCCGGGCCGGCGGCGCCGGCGGGCACGACCATTCGCAAGGCGAAGGCATGTCGCTGCTGACCATCCTCTCACTCGCCGCCAACGCGCTCCTCGTGGGCTTCCTCTTCGTGCGGCGGCGCAACGATTCCGAAGGCGGTGCCTCGCCCGCCGGCCAGGCCGACACCCTCAGCGCCTAGTCCAAGCAGCGCCCGCATTCCTATGCTCAATCGCCTCATTCGATTTGCCCTCGCGCAGCGCGCGGTGGTCATCGCCTTTACGCTCCTCATCCTCTTCGCAGGAGCGCAGGTGGCGACCCAGCTGCCCGTGGAGGTGCTGCCCGATCTGACCAAGCCGACGGTGGTCGTGCTCACCGAAGCGCCAGGTCTGGCTCCGGAGGAAGTCGAAATCAACGTCACCCAGCCCATCGAGCGAGCGCTCCTGGGCGTCTCCGGACTGACGCGACTTCGCTCGAATTCCGATGTCGCGCTCTCCTTGGTCTACGTCGAACTCAGTTGGGGCACGGACATCTACCGCGCCCGCCAATTGGTCCAAGAACGCTTGGCCGGAGCCCGCTCGCTCTTGCCGCAAGGCGTGGAGCCGTTTCTCACACCCGTGGCCTCGCTCATGGGCGAGATCGTGCTCGTGGGCGTGAGTTCGCGCGACGGCAAGATGGAGGCGCGCGACGTGCGTTCGTTGGCGGACTGGGTCATTCGCCCCCGCCTGCAGAGCATCCCGGGCATCGCCGAAGTCCTCAACATGGGCGGCGGCATCAAGCAGATCCAGGTCCTTCCCGATCCCAACCGCATGGCGGCCATGGACGTGACCTTGGGCGAGCTGCAGACCGCGGCCAAGGAAGCGGCCAGCAATTCCACGGGCGGCTTCATCACCTCGGGCTCGCAGGAGATCATGGTGCGTAATCTCGCCATGAGCGTGCAGCTTGAGGACATCGCGCGCACGGTGATCAAACGCCTGGGCGATCGGGCCATCATGATCAGCGACGTCGCCGAGGTGACCTGGGGCGTGGAGCCCATGCGCGGCGACGGCAGCGTCAACGGCAAGCGTGGCGTGATCATGAGCGTGACGAAGTCGCCGGGCTTCGACACGCTCTCTTTGACCAAGCGCGTCGAGGACGCGATCTCCGAGCTGCAGCGCGGGCTGCCAGCCGGCGTAGAAGCCACGCTGCTCTTCCGCCAGGCCGATTTCATCGAGAACGCCGTCGGCAACCTCAAGAGCGCCATCGCCGAGGGCGCGGTCATGGTGACCATCGTCATCTTCCTGTTCCTGCTGAGCGTGCGGACGACCTTCATCACGCTCATGGCCATGCCGGCATCCTTTGCCGTCACGCTCCTGACCTTCCAATGGATGGGCGTCTCGGTGAATTCGATGACCCTGGGCGGCCTGGCCGTTGCCATCGGCATGGTGGTCGACGACGCGATTGTGGACGTCGAAAACGTCTATCGCCGCCTGCGCGAGAACGCGGCCGCAGGCGCGCCCAAGCCCACCCTGGAGGTCATCGCGACCGCCTCGGGCGAAGTCCGAAATTCGATCCTCTACGCGACGCTCCTCATCATCCTGGTCTTCATGCCCCTTTTGGGCCTGAGCGGCGTCGAGGGCCGCCTCTTCTCGCCCATCGCGGTCGCCACGATCATCAGCATGCTGGCGTCGTTCATCGTCTCGCTTTCGCTGATCCCCGTCCTTTGCTCGCTCCTGCTCAAGCCCAAGGCCGGCGAGGAACATGGCGACGGCTGGCTCGCGCGGGCCATGAAACGCGTCCTCGAAGGGACGCTCCTGCGCGTGGGACTCAACCAGCCGGCGCTGCTCCTCATTCCGGTCGCCCTCATCGTGATCGCAGCGTTTTCGCTCTACCCGCGCATGGGCAAAGACTTCCTGCCGGCGTTCCGCGAAGAAACCGCGCTCGTGTCGACCACGGCAGCGCCGGGCACCTCGCTCGAGGAGATGAACAAGATCGGCGACGTGATCGAGCGGCTGCTGCTCGCAATTCCGGAGGTTCGCAAGGTCGGTCGGCGGATCGGTCGCGCGGAGCGAGGCGATCACGTCGTGCCAGTATCGACGGCCGAATTCGACATCGACTTCCGGGTGCCTGAGAAGGGCAAGGCCACACGCCCGCGCGCCGAAATTCTGGCCGACGTCGCCGCCAAGGTCCGCTCAGTCCCCGGCACCTTTAGCGCCGTCACCGGGCCGCTGGCTGACCGTATCGGGCACATGCTCAGCGGCGTCTCAGCACCGGTGGCGGTCAAGATCTTCGGGCCCGACTTGGATCGCCTCCGCCAGATCGGCGTCGAGGTGCAAAACGTGGCCAAGACGATTCCTGGATTCCAGGACGCCAAGCTCGATCAGCAGTCGGTCATTCCGCAGCTGCGGATCGAAGTGGACCGCGATCGCGCAACGGCCTACGGCATCACGCCTGGCCGGCTCAACTCGACTCTCGCCACACTCATGGGCGGCGAGAACGTGGCGTCACTGCGTGAAGGCCAGCGCGAGGTCGATGTGGCGATCCGTCTGCCGGCGGCCTGGCGCGAATCGCCTCAACGCCTGGCCGAACTGCCGATCGAGGTTTCGAGCGGTAACAACTCGGTCCAGCGCATCCCGCTTTCGCTCGTGGCCGAGGTCCGCCAGGCCAAGGGTCCCAACGTCATCTTCCGCGAAAACAGCCAGCGGCGTTTCGCCATCGCGATCAAGCCAAGCGTGCGCAACGTGAGCAGCCTGGTGGTCGACCTGCAGCGCAAAGTCGCTGAAACCGTCAAGCTTCCCGAGGGATACTTCATTTCCTACGAAGGCGAGTTCCAGGCCCAAAAGGAAGCCACGCTGCGCATCGCGGTCCTTTCGACGGTCGTCTTCGTCGTCATCGCCTTCCTTCTCTACGGCTACTTTCGCACGCCGTTCTTTGCGGGCCAGGTCCTTGCCGACATCCCGCTCGCGCTCGTGGGCGGGCTCGTCTTCACCTGGTTCAAGCTCAACAATATCAGCATCGCCACGCTGGTGGGATTCATCGCCGTCGCCGGCGTTGCCGCGCGCAACAGCATCATGCTGATCTCCCACTACCTGCACCTCATGCGGCATGAGGGCGAGGGCTTCACCAAGGCGATGGTGATCCGCGGCACCAAGGAGCGGCTCATCCCCGTGCTGATGACGGCGCTCAGCGCCGGTATCGGCCTCATTCCGCTCGTCCTCGCCGCCGATCAGCCTGGCAAGGAAATCCTCCATCCGGTGGCCGTCGTCATCGTCGGCGGACTCATCACCTCGACCCTGCTGGGTTTGGGCGTCACTCCCACCGTCTTCTACACCTTTGGCCGCAAGGCGGCCGCGGAGGCCATCCGCCTGGATGCGCCAGCCACTCACTAGCCAAACCAACCACCCCATCCAACCCACCATGAAAAAACGCATCCTTAGCGCCCTCGCAGTGCTCGCCCTCACCGCCACCGCCGCCTTCGCTCATGGCGACGTCGAGATCGGACCCAACGGCGGCCGCGTCGTCGATCTCGGCAGCAAAGCGCCTTCCGCGGAAGTCGTCCTCCAGGGCACCAACTTCGTCATCAGCCTCTACGACGAGGCTGCCAAAAAGAGCGTGCCGGCCACGGCCGCCCAAACCCTGAGCATCGTGCACAAGGAGTCGGGCAAGAAACTCGAACCCAAGCTCGTCGACGGGAAGTGGACCGTGGCCAAGCCGGACGGCAAAGAGTTCTGGCTGATCCTCACGCTCAAGGACGACGCCGCGGCCAAGGGCAGGACCGGGCGCCTGCACTACGACGAAGCCGTCTGCGGCGACTGCAAGAATCCCGAGTGGATCTGCAAGTGTGCCGAGCAAAAGAAGGCCAAGAAATAACCTCGCTTCCTTTATGAACGATTCACGCAAGCCAGCTCCTCGGCATACGCACTCTGGTCAGGGCGAACATCACCATTCGCACGACGACCATGCAGACGATTCGTGCCGCAGCGAAGCTGGGACTGCGGAATCGAAATCCGAAGTCCTCAACCCGAAGGCGGCGGGTAACCGTGAAACGGTGCTCGCCGTCTCGGGCATGGACTGCGCGGAAGAAGTCACCTCGATCCAGCGCGCCCTCCAGCCGGTCGAAGGCGTGCGCGAGGTTCGGGTCAACCTTTTGGCCGGCCAGGTCACCGTGAAGCACGGCGATCAAGTCGACGCCGAGAAACTAATCAAGGCCATTAAGGCAGACGCAGGGCTCACGGCCCGGGCGGCCGAGGCCGGCGCACCGGCGGAGGAAGAAGGTTCCTCGTCCTGGCGCACCATCTTGGTCTGCACATCGGGCGGTCTGACCGGTCTGGGCCTCTTTCTCGGCTGGCTCAAGCTCGCGCCGCCCTTGTTCCAGACGAACTGCTACGTCGCAGCCATTCTCGCCGGCGGCTGGCTCATTGTGCCGAAGGCCGTCAATGCCCTGCGGCACCGTTCGTTCGACATGAACGTGCTGATGACGGTCGCTGTGGCCGGTGCGCTGGCGATCGGCGAATTCGCCGAAGCTGCCGCCGTCGTTTTCCTCTTTGCGTTTTCCGAGCTGCTCGAGAGTTGGAGTGTCGCTCGTGCGCGCCGGGCGATTTCTTCGCTCCTCAAGCTTGCTCCGGAGACCGCACTCCTGCTCGAAGGCGATCAAACCCGGGAAGTGCCGGTCGGCGAAGTCGCCGTCGAAAGCACGATCATGATCCGCTCCGGCGCGCGCGTGCCCTTGGACGGCGTGGTCAGCAAGGGCACTTCGAGCATCAACCAAGCGCCCATCACCGGTGAATCGATGCCGGTCGAGAAAAAGGAAGGAGACGACGTCTATGCCGGCACCATCAACGGCGAAGGCTCCTTGGAAGTGAAGGTGACCAAGCCCGCTTCGGATTCGACACTCTCGAAAATCATCCGCTTGGTCGAAGACGCCCAGGAACAGAAGGCGCCGGCGCAGCGCTTCGTCGATCGCTTTGCCCGCATCTACACGCCGGCCGTGATGGTCGTCGCACTGCTCGTCTTCCTTCTCCCCCCGCTCTTGGCCGGCCAATCGTGGAATGTCTGGCTCTACCGCTCGCTAGTGCTTCTGGTCATCGCTTGCCCGTGCGCGCTGGTGATTGCCACACCGGTCTCGGTCGTGAGCGGGCTTACCGCCATGGCGCGCCGCGGCGTCCTGATAAAGGGCGGCGTCCACCTGGAATCCATTGGCGCACTACGGGCCATCGCGCTCGACAAGACCGGCACGATTACCGAGGGCACACCCAAGGTTCAGGAAGTCACGGTGCTCGACCAGGCCGACGAAGCGCGCGTGATCGAACTGGCTGCCTCGATCGATGCCAATTCCGACCACCCTCTGGCCGTCGCGGTCTGCGCCTACGCGAAGGAGAAAGGTGTCCGCTATTCCTCGGCGACAGACTACCGCTCCCACACGGGTCGCGGTGCCGAAGGACGGGTGAAAGGCCGCCGGTTCTTCGTCGGCAACCATCGCTTCGCTCACGAGCAAGACGCTTGCTCGCCCGAGCTCGAAAAGCAGCTCTCCGAGATCGAGGCCCGCGCACTCTCCGTCGTAGTGCTGGGTGAATTCGCCGACGGCAGCCGCGCGGCCACTGCGCTCGCCATTTTTGCCGTGGGCGACGCCATTCGCTCGAATGCTTCAGACGCCATCAAGGCCTTGCACGAGGCTGGAATCGAGCATGTCGAGATGCTCAGTGGCGACAACCAGCGGACGGCTTCGGCCATCGCCAAACAGGTCGGAATCGATGACGCCAAGGGCGATCTCTTACCCGACGACAAGACCGCGCGCGTCAAAGAGCTGGTCTCCAAATACGGATCGGTCGCCATGGTTGGCGACGGCGTGAACGACGCNNGCCGCCGCCACGGTCGGCATCGCCATGGGTGCGGCCGGCACCGATACAGCGCTGGAGACGGCCGACGTCGCACTCATGCAGGATGACCTGACCAAGGTTGCAGACGCGATCGCGCATGGTCGCCGCACCCGGCGGATGATCCGCTTTAATATCGGCTTCGCCTTGGCGGTGAAGGCCATCTTCCTCGGCTTGGCGCTCTTCGGCCAAACCAGCCTCTGGCTCGCGATCCTCGCGGACACAGGCGCCACGCTGCTCGTCATCGCCAATGCCCTGCGGCTGCTGCGCTGACCAAGCCCCCTCTCCATCCCATCCACTACATCCCCACCACCATGAAATTGCTTCTCGCCGGCGTCCCCGCTCTCGCCCTGAGCCTGCTGACTCCGTCCACCGCATCCGCCTTAAGCCAACGCGGCCGCCAGATAGATGGCTCGGTCGTCCGGGTCGAATTCACTCAGCGCAACGCCATGATCGCTCAGACGAGTGATCAGCGGCAGCTCTCCTTCCAATGGAACAACCGCACGGATTTCGTGCGGGGCGCCTCGTTCACCGACGCCAAAACGGCGCTGAAGGCCGGCAACTTGGTTCGAGTTACCTACCACCGGCCGTTCTTTGGGCCTGCCACGGTCAGCCGCGTGGTGCTCGTCCGGTCGGCTCGTTGTTGCTCGCGGTGCTGAGCACGTCAGTGGCTGTGAAACCTCACAAGACCAAGAAGCCGGTGCCGCCGCCGGTCTCAAACCGCCTCGGTTGGGAGGCCATCGGCTGGGTGCTCCTCATCATGGTCTTTGGCGCAGCCTTTTTCCAGGTTCGCACTACCAGCCTCCACACGGCGGCCATCGAAAGGCGCCTGCAACGGTGGAAGGTCAAATACCTCCTCACGGAAGCCGAACTCGCCCGATTGCGAGCGCTCGAGGAAGGCTTCCACGGTCCCGGCGGACTCTTGGCGCCGGCGCCGCCGACGCCCGAAGAAAACGCTCGGCACCGGCGGGAGATCGCCGCGCTCCTGCCCAAGGACGCCGCCCAGCGTTCGACCAAGGCGCAGAAACCCGAGGAGCCGGCCGATTCGATGGACGCTCACGAATAGAACCGATCTGAAATCTCAAAACCCCAGCAAACCCCCGCTATGACTCCGACTCCCCCAGCCTCCAATACCGAGGTCAAAGACATGCAGCTCTGCCAGGAAATCTGCGAGAAATGCGCGCAGGTCGCCGACCTGTGCGCCGCAGAAGAGGCACGACTCAAAGCACCCGAGCGGACCCCTTTGGCCATCCTCTGCCTTGATGTCGCCGAGAGCTGCCGTGCGACCGCCTCGGCCCTTGTCCGTCAGTCGCCGCAGCATCCGCTCTTTTGCGGGCTCAGCGCCCAGGTTGCCCGGCTGTGCGCGGCCGAGTGCGAGAAACCGGACAACCAGCACGACCTTTCCAACAGCTGCCGCGAGGCCTGCATCGCTGTCGCGGACGAGTGCGCTCGGCACGCTGTCGAAGCACCGGCCAAAGCAGCGCTCTAGCCCGTGACGTCCTTTGGCGTCCGCCCCCACCCTCAGCTTCGGTGTCCCTACACCTTGAAGCCGCTGGCGGACGTGGCTGAGCTGCGGAGCGAGCCAATCCTACCGCTCAGCTTGGGCGGGCCGGCCGAATTCGACGTGCTGGTCGATCGTCAGCCCGTTGCGGGCGCCCCGAGCAGCGACGACCGCAGCTTTGGTGACAATGCGCTCCTCTTGATGTTACGTATGCGGCACGGGCCTGGCACCGCCGCTGCGGCGGGTCGCTGGGGCCAGGACAGTTTTGGCCTGGTGAAAAGGAATCCGTTCGAGGGGCTCCCGGCTCACGAATTGGCCGCTGTCAGCGCCGGCATTGCCAGGATCGCCTACTTGGCTGTGTTCGAGTTTCTGGGCGATCAGTTCCTGGACGACCCACTCAACCAAGAGTGGCGAAACTTGATCGGAGCCCGCTCGACGGCAGAAGTCGCTCGCTCGGAGCTCGCTTTCATGCCGCTTGGGCCGGCCGAGGTCCTCTACGAAGCAGCCTTGCTCCCGGACCTCGGACCGCACGAGCACGCCATCACCATCTGCAATTTCCAGCAGAATACTCCGCTAGTCGCCCTCAAGCTCTTCGGCTGCCTGAGCCATGTCTTTCGCGTCTCCCAATGCGGAACCTACGGACTCGAACTCCTGGAGGGTCAGATCGCCGTCTGCGACTCGGTGAAGCGGACTGTTCGGATTCAGAGCTTCATGCCGCCCTTCCTGGGCTTTGCCTCCAGGTACCATCTCGCTGCCGGCGACATTCCGCCCTTCCGGCTGCGCTCTTCCAGGTGCATTCCCGAAAAGACCAAACCCATGGACCATCAGAAATCAGTTTTACGCGCCATCATTCTCGAGATCCTGGCCGGACGCGAACACACCTCGCTCGAACCCTATTGTCAGCAGAACCTCTTCTTGGGAGTGGCGGAAGTCCTCGAGCGGCGCGAGCCGCGGGCAGCGGACCCGAACTCCATCGAGCTGCCCCGCATCGCGTTGAGCGACACCGACACCCTGGTCGCCCAAGAGGTTTTCTGGGACCTGATCGTTGAGCGGGTGATCACGCCCGGCTACGATCACGCCAACCAGAGCTTGCCGTTCTTTCGCATCCACTCGGAGGCCACGCGCTTGCAGGTCAAGTAGCCGAACATCTGCGGATGAGGGACGAGAGGGCAAGTGAGCGTTCAGGGAGTGGATTGCCCGTTCATGAAGCTTCTCCCTGCCCTTCTTGTTGCCATCGGACTTGGGCTTGCGGGATGTTCGACTGCAGTAGCACAGCGAGCGGATAACAGCGACGGCCTGCTCGATTTTCTCTTCGGCCAGCCGGGCACCGAACTGAACCTCCCGGTCGAGCGCATTTCATCCAGCGGTGGCAACGTCGAAACCGCGCACGTCCGAGTCTTCAGGCGCGAGGCCTATGTGAGCGGGCTCATCGGCCGCGGCGCGCACGAGGCTTCCATTGGTTCGCACGTCGACGTCGAGGTCATCAACGCGGCCGGTAAAGTCGCTCAGTCGCAGGCGATCAATTTTCTCCCATCCCAGATCCCCTCAGGAAGGAGGGGAAACTTCTACTCGCGCTACGCCACTCGTTTGCAGGCGATCCCGTCACCAGGCTCCTCCTTGCGGGTCACGTTCCACAACGATTCCAAGTCCATGTGTGCTTTCGCGGTTTCAGCGGCCCCCAACTGAAGCGGGAGATGAGTCCCCCATTCCTAAATTACTTGTAGATCCTCGGGTTATCTCTCTCGTCTTAATTGAGCTCGCCAAATGACCTCACTTCGTACCAACTGGCATTTCTATGCCAACGATACCTGATCGTTTTCCTTACATCCCCCGGAATCAGACCACGCCAGCCTGGATCCCGAAATCCAACGACGAGGCCGACACCCGGGGAACCGGCCTATTCCTTGTTCTCGACCCCAACGCCGCGGTGTTTCCATTTCTCCAAAGCGTAGCTTTCCACAACATCACTTACGCCGAGTGCCTACTAATGGGAGAAGGTGGTGGCGCCGCAGCATTCAAATGGATTCCTCAGAAGGTCAGGGATTCGCGAGCGTACACGGAGCCGGAGTGCGCAGGCAGATGCCAAGCTATCGGCTACTGTCCGAGTCAACCGCACTGCTGGTGTGAGGATGGCAGGTGCAAGTATCGCGAACCCAAACAATCCATCAACGTCCCGTGACAACCCTTATCCTACTCGCCCTGGGCGCACTTCTTGGATTAGGGTCGCTCATTTGGTCGTTGAACGCCTACGCCTTCAGTCAGATTGGGCCTACCGTTGGCGCCTTTTTGGGTGTGTGTTTGACGACTACTGCAGCCGCCATTCTGGAAAGGAAAAAGTCCAAATGGGCGATAGAATTGGCCAGGGAGACTGCTGCATTGAAAAAGCAGTCCGACATTGATGTGGCGGAACTTCAGGCGCGACTCAAGGTTCAGTCAGATGCTGCTTCAGCGACTCTCAATGAACGCCGCACTGCCCTCAAGGAGGTCTATCAAGTAGTCTCGGACACTGCCCGGGTGCTTGAAACTATGGGTGGGGGCTTCTTTGAGCCGGGTAAGTTCCAGGCGATCAGGCAGAGGCTTTCCGACGCCTCCGCAAAGGCCCAGCTCCTTGGTAGAGACTTCATTCACCTTTGGGGCCCCTTCCACACGAGCGCGGAGAATTTGGCTGCACTGGCCGAATTGCCAGCGAACTCCACTGCGAACGCACTGAAAGCGCTATGGGACAGCGAGGATGGGCGGCCTGTCATTCTAGCCGGCTTAAACGGAATGACCGAAATCTATCAGAAAGCCTACGAGATCTAGATAATTTCCAGCAAAACAATCGCGAGGGCATCCGACTTCTTCGAATAACTGGTCGCGCCGCTCGGTGCGCGGTCCGAAGCAGTTAAACCGAGGTCATCGAGGCCGCCACGTCGGCTAACCCCGAGTGCGCAACAGGCTGCAATCTACGGTGAGTTCAAAATTCTATCCCTCAAGCTATACGCTTGCGTCTGCAGCCGTCCAAGTTGCTGGAGATCGCCCTCCTTCGGCATCGTTTTGGCGAGCAGCACCCGCAGTTCATCGATCATCGCCTCCTTCGAACTGCCGCACGCAATTGCGACCGCCGTTTTCGCCTTATCGAAATCGGCCAGTGCAGGGGTGACCCTCGGGCTCCATTCTGCCGTCGATTGCTTCGTCAGGTAAAGGCGACGGACTTCGTATTCGCATTCTATCAATGCAGATGACGCCGATGAGAAGGCGATCGTAGCATCCTCGCAGGAAATGCGCGGGCGTGACGGCCTGAGGTAGTTGATCACCCCGAGGATGAATGCGAGCAGGCCAACGATTACAGGGACAACAACAGCCCAGGACAGCTTCTTCCGACTTGCCATTCTTCAGAGTGTGACAATCCGGCTGCTGAAGCCAAGCGCTTTCGGATCGAACCACGAGTTCCGGAGTGCAATGTGCGAGCGTCTCGAATTCAATTACCTTGCCTCGCGTTCGAATAGACGGGATGCAGCTTTAGTCGTAAGCGTTACAGCCAGCCCCTCTGGATTACATGAGCATCGAGGTCATAGCGAGAGGCTATGAGATCTACGAGTTCGATGAGCCGACTGCTGCGCATGGATGAGCGTGGGCGGGTGCGGGTGGATCGGGAGCGGCGAGCGGAGTTGTTGGCGGAGTTCGATCGCAGCGGGATGAGCGGGGCGGCGTTCGCGCGCTGGGCGGGGATCAAGTATCCCACCTTCGCGGGGTGGCTGCAGCAGCGGCGCAACGGCTACTACGGCGGCCGCCGGGCGAGTGCGCCGGCGCTGGTGGCACCGAGGACGACAGCTCCGACAACGGCGAGCGCGAGCGGGGTGGCTTGGGCGGAGTTGGTGGTGAGCGCGCCGGCGGCGGCGGCGGCCGGGGACGTGGGCGCGACCGACGACGCGGCCCGCTTGCGCGTGCGCTTGCCGGGCGGGGCGACGCTCGAACTCGACGGCGCGCCCGCGACACTGCGCCTCGCGGCGGCGCTGCTGCGCGAGTTGGAGCGCGGGGCGGACAACGCGGGAGGCCGACCGTGCTGACGTGGACGGGCAGTCTGCGGGTCTTTCTCGCGCTGGAAGCGTGCGATCTG
>JAFEGM010000031.1 GCA_018240025.1 Verrucomicrobiota bacterium | reverse complement strand
CCGCGCTGGAGCGCCGCTTCCAGACGGTGAAGGTGGAGGCCCCGACCATCGAGGAGGCCATCCAGATCCTGAAGGGCTTGCGGCCGAAGTACGAGTCACACCACAAGGCGAAGATCACCGACGAGGCCCTCGAATCCGCCGTGAAGCTGAGCGAGCGTTACATCAGCGCGCGCTTCCTGCCGGACAAGGCGATCGACGTCATGGACGAAGCGGGTGCCCGCGCCCGCATCGGCGCCATGACCCGGCCGCCGGACGTGAAGGACATCGAGCGCCAGATCGAGGAAATCCGCTCCGAGAAGGAGGCCGCCATCAAGGCGCAGGATTTCGAGAAGGCGGCCGCGCTGCGCGATAACGAGAAGCAGTCCAAGGACAAGCTGGAGCGCATTCTCTCCGAATGGCGGGAAGCCCGGGAGGAGAAGGAGGTGCTGGTGACCGAAGACGACATAATGCACATCGTCTCCAAGTTCACCGGCGTGCCGCTCACCCGGATGGAGCAGAAGGAGACCCAGAAGCTCCTCCAGATGGAGGCCGAGATGAAGGGCAAGGTCATCGGGCAGGACGAAGCCGTCAGCGCCATCAGCAAGGCGCTGCGCCGCTCGCGCGCCGACCTGAAGGACCCGCGCCGCCCGATCGGCTCGTTCATCTTCCTGGGCCCGACGGGCGTGGGCAAGACGTTCCTGGCCCGCACGCTGGCCGAGTTCATGTTCGGCGATTCCGACGCGCTCATTCAGATCGATATGAGCGAGTACATGGAGAAATTCACCTCCTCGCGCCTGATCGGCAGCCCTCCGGGCTACGTCGGCCACGAAGAGGGCGGACAGCTCTCGGAGGCGGTGCGCCGCCGGCCCTATTCGGTCGTGCTCTTCGACGAAATCGAGAAGGCGCACCCGGATGTGATGAACCTCATGCTCCAGATCCTGGAGGAAGGAAAGATCACCGACTCGCTCGGCCGGAAGATCGATTTCCGGAACACGATCATCATCATGACGTCCAATGTGGGCGCCGAGACGATCAAGCGGAACAACGTGATGGGCTTCGGCGCGCCGCGCGACGAGCACGATTACGATTCCATGCGCGGCAAGATCATGGACGAGGCCAAGCGCGCCTTTAAGCCGGAGTTCATCAACCGCCTCGACGATCTGATCGTCTTCCACACGCTCGGCCGGCCCGACCTGCTGCGCATCGTGGACCTCGAGATCAACAAGGTTCTCACCCGCATCAAGAACAAGGAGATCCACCTGGAGCTCAGCCAGGAAGCCAAGGAATTCCTCATCGAGAAGGGCTACGATCCGACCTACGGCGCGCGTCCGATGCGCCGGGCGGTTGAGCGCTACCTCGAGGACCCGCTCGCGGAGGAGATCCTCAAAGGCACGGTCAAGGCCGGCGACCTCGTCGATGTCTCCCGGGACGGCGATCTGAAGGACGCGAAGACCAAGCTCGTCTTCAAGGTCAGCCCGCCGCCGCAGCTGCCGGAGGTCGAGCCCGCCGCTCCGGCCGGGGCTTCCTAAGCGGTCCATCCATTCCATCCATTCCTTCCAGAAGCGCGCGGCCGACCGGCCGCGCGCTTTCTTTTGGGCACAGAGCGTAGAGTTGTCTTTTGTCTGCGCTTGACCGACTGCGGGGATCGACTACGCTCCTGAGTCATGATCGCCGAGCTCCGCGAGCGTGTGTCGCAGGTTCCCTTCCGTCCGTTTCTCATCCGGATGGTCGATGGACGCGAGTACGCCGTGCCGACGCTGGATCACGTCTGGTTTCCGCCCAGAGGAGGCCGGGTCGCGGTGGAAGGGGATCAGGGCGGGGTAGCTCTGCTGCCGGCGCTCTTCATCTCCGGCATCGTCGAGCCGGACTCCCCGGATTTGGCCGAACCGGCCAGCTGAGCCGGCCAATCCGTTCCGGCGGCAAAAGCACCTCATGCTGATGGCCAGCGCCCGGACCGCCCCGCTGACCGAGCAGGGACTCGCGCGAAGTCGCGATGGCGCGAAGCGTGAAAACTCTTGAAAGGGCGATCCTCCATTGTCGGACTCCAAGGTACGCGAGTTCGCGACCTGCTCGAACATCCCATCCCTTCTTCCTTCGCGCCTTCGCGCGAGACTCCACCGGGCCTCCGCAACGCCCACCGGGCCTGACAGGCCGGATGCGCTTGCACCGCGCCCGTTCGGCGCTATGATCTTGGCCCTTTGCTCCGCTGCCAAAACACAGCGGGACCAGCACCCATGAAAGCCAACATTCATCCCGACTACAACCAGACCACCATCACCTGCGCTTCCTGCGGCACGGTGTACACCACCGGTTCGACCCGCAAGAACCTGACCATCGGCATCTGCGCCCACTGCCATCCGTTCTTCACGGGTCAGCAGAAGTTCGTCGATACCGCCGGGCGCATCGAGAAGTTCACCAAGCGCTACGGGAAGAAGACGGCCTCGGCTTAGTTTCCAGCGCGCCGGCTCTGCGGCGCGCCTTTCCAGCTTTGCAGCGCGAACCCGCGAGGGTTCGCGCTTTCGTTTTGTCCCCCGCCCCGTCTGCTCCAGATCCTGCCGCCTGCGTCCATGAACATCGAAACTCTCGTCGCCCAGCGTGCCACCCGGCTGAGCGAGCTCGAAAGCGAAGTGAGCGACCCGCGCTTCTTCGAGGATTCCGGGCGCGCCCGCACCGCGCTGCGTGAGCGCTCGCGGCTGCAGCAACTGGCCGTCGATTGGGCCGCCCTGGAGAAGGCGCGCGCCGATCTGGCCGACAATCAGGCGTTGGCCAAGGACGACGACCCGGCCATGGCGGAATTGGCCCAGGCTGAAATCCCGGGTCTGGAGCAGGAAATCGCCCGGCTCGAGCAGGTGGTGCAATACGCACTGCTGCCGCCCGATCCGAACGAGGACCGCGACGCGATCATGGAAATCCGCGCCGGCACCGGCGGCAACGAGGCGGCACTTTTCGCGGCGGATCTCTACCGGATGTACCTGCGCTATGCCGATTCGATCGGCCTGAAAGTCGAGACGCTCGACTCCTCCGAGGCCGATCTCGGCGGCTTCCGGGAGGTGGTCTTCAAGGTCACCGGGGACGAGGTCTTCCGCCGGCTGCGCTACGAGAGCGGCGTGCACCGCGTGCAGCGCGTGCCGGCCACCGAGGCCCAGGGCCGCATTCACACCAGCACCGCCACCGTCGCGGTTCTGCCCGAGGCGGAGGAGGTCGATGTGGTCATCAAGCCCGAGGAGCTGCGGATCGAGGTCTGTCGCGCTGGCGGCCCCGGTGGGCAGGGCGTGAACACGACCGACTCGGCAGTGCAGATCCTGCACATTCCGACGGGCCTGATCGTCCGCTGCCAGGACGGACGCTCGCAGCAGAAAAACAAGGAGAAGGCGCTGGGCGTGCTCCGTTCGCGTCTGCTCGAAGCCCGGCAGCGCGAGGAGGCGGAGAAATACAGCGCGCACCGCAAAAGCCTCATCGGCAGCGGCGGGCGCGAGGAGAAGATCCGCACCTACAATTTCCCGCAGAACCGCGTGACCGACCACCGCATTAGCCTGACCCTGCACAATCTCGACCGCGTGATCGAAGGCGAGCTCGGCCCTATCATTGAGGCCCTGCAAAAGAGCGATATGGACGAGCGCCTCAAAGAGGCTGGCGCCTGACGTTGCCCGCGGTGGTGTAGGGCGAAACCTTACACGTTGACAGCCCCGGCCCGGTCATGGAGCAATCGGGCCATGGAGCGCGGAGTCCTGCTGTTTTGGCTGGCCACGGTCGGTCTGCTGGCGACCGCCGTCTTCTATGGCGTCGGGGCCGCCCAGCAGTCGCGCCAGGTGCTGCAGGCGGGTGGGGAGGTCGCGACCGGTGATGTGGTCGCGGTCGTGCAAACGGTCGATGGCGATACGGTCCTCGCGCGCAAGGAGGGCGGTGCGCCAGTGACCATCCGCCTGCTCGGGATCAAGGCCTTCGACACGCGGCTGCAGAAGGATGAATCGACGGCCTTTGCGCACGCCGCCGAGGCCGAATTACGGCAGCTGACGGTCGATCAGCCCATTCGCCTGCTGCTGCACACGCCCGCCAAGGATCGGCACGGACGCACGCTCGCCACGCTGTTCGACGGCGAGAGCGACATCGGGCTCGAGCTCATCCGCCGCGGCCTGGTGCTGGTGTACCCGGTCTACCCGTTTCCGGCCCTGCCCAGCTACGTGCGCGAACAGGAGATCGCCCGGCAGCAGCGCCGCGGGCTCTGGGCCGACCCGGCCGTCGCGGCGCGGGCGGCCACGTTGCTGCGCGAATGGCGGCAGTCCTCCCCATGATCGTCTTCTTCGCCAACTACCGACGCACGCTGCGCCAGTTCGTGCTCCATCCCGGCCAGGGCTGGAAGATCGGGCTGCTGCTGGCCGCGGTCCTGGCGTATGGCAGCACCGGCTTCCTCTATTGGGAACTGCCGAACAACCCCGAGTTGCGCTGGAGCGACGGGCTTTGGTACTCGATCGTCACCATGACCACGGTCGGCTACGGCGATCTCTTCCCGAAGTCGGCCGGCGGCCGCTTTTTGGTCGGCGTGCCGCTCATGCTCTTCGGCATCAGCCTCCTCGGCTACGCCCTTTCCGCCGCCGCCGCGGCCTTCGTCACCTCCCGCACCAAGGAAGCCCAAGGCATGTCCACGCACCGCTGCACCGACCACATCCTGATCCTCAATTTCCCCGGCCTGGCCAAGGTCGAGCGCGTGGTGGAGGAGCTGCGCTCCGATCCCGCCATCGGCGCGGGCACCCGCTTCGTGCTGGTGGACGAGCATCTGCCCGAACTGCCCGCCGATCTGGCCACGCGCGACATCCTCTATGTCCGGGGCGATCCCTCGCGCGACGAAACGCTCCGCCGCGCCAATGCCGCCGCCGCCCGCCATGCGGTCATCCTCTCGCTCAAGCCAGGCGAGGTGCAGTCCGACCACCGGAATGTGGCCATCGCGCTCGCGCTCGAAGCGCATCACCGCGGCATCCAGACGGTAGTGGAATGCGTCGATCCGAACTCGGAAGAGCTCCTGCGCAAGACGGGCTGCGACCGCATCGTCTGCTCGGCGCGGTTCGATGCCACCTTCCTCTCGCAGGAGCTGCTCAATCCCGGCGCCCAGGAAGTCGTCGGCGAACTGATGTCCTCGCTCCAGGGCCAGAACATCTACATCACGCCGCTGCCCGCCGACTGCGCGCTGGCCGATGTCTCGGCCCTTACGACGCGCTGCCGCGAGCGGGGCCACCTCCTGCTCGGCCTGCGGCGGGGCGGCGCGAATCAGCTTAATCCGCCGGCCAGCTCGGCCCTCACGCCGGGCGATGCGGCCATCACGATCGGCGAGGCGCGACTGAGCTTTGCCTGAGCTTCGACGACTTCTACCGTCGAGTGAGCGGAATTCGTCGGTGGGGTGGAGTTCCACCTCCCCCGACGATTGCCGGTTTTGAGGTGTCTCCACTGGGCGCAGCACACGATCGGAAGCGCTGCCGATGGCTTCACTTTCGTCGACCTACCGTCATCCAGGTGCCGTCGGTGGAGGTGGCACTCCATCCCACCGACGGAGCCGGGTCCTGGATGACTCCACTTTGCTCTGACCTACTGACTGTAGAAATCGTCTGAGGCGGGATCGCGGGGCGTCCGCGCAGCTACGGCACCTTCGACAAATCGTACACCGTGCCCCACTCGCCGCTGGCCACCACGGCCTCCGGCTGAGCCCAGGGCGTGACCGATTTCGCGTAGCGTTTTTTCTCCCGCGTACCCCAGAAGACGTAGCGCACGTCCAGCCGGCGGGCCGCGTTCCGCCAGCCTTTGGCGCCGAACATGACGCGCTGGACCTCCACGCGCAGCTCCTTGTATTCGAGCCCGTAGCCGTAGAGATGGCCATCGTAGCCCATGGCGATGCGCCGGCCGAGGAGGACGAGCGGATGATTGTAGTCGGGCGAGCAGGCGAAGCGAACGGAGCGGGGCAGGTCCTTCACCACGGCCCGGACCTCCTCCAGTTCGCTGCGCTTGCCGAGTTCGAACCCGCGCTGACCGTCGCGCAGGCCGCCTGCCAGCGAGACCGCGCCGGAAAGGAAGAGCGCCACGATGAGCGGCGTGCGGGGACCGGGCGGCAGGCGGGTGAGAATCACGGAATAGACGAACGGGGCCGTCGCAAGATAAGCCCAGATCATCAGCTTGGTGTTGTCCCAGGGCCAGGGGGCGAACGAAACCAGACAGCAGATCGCGAAGGCCACGCCGGCCGGCAGCACGAAAGCTTCGGCCGCGTCCGGCGCGCCCTCGGGCCGCAGCCAGCGCCGATGCACCAGCCAGCACCAGAGCGCGGCGGCCAGCGGCAGCGAGAGGCCGAAATTGAGCAGCCAGAAGCCGAAGGGGTTTTCGCCGTCCTTCAGCAGCCAGCCGGGCGCCCAGTGGATGAACGAGGCGCCCCCGCCGAAATTGGTCATCAGCAGGACGAGCGGGCTGATCCCCGCCATCGCCAAGGCGAAGAGCCAGAACGGTTCCGTGCCCCAGGCCGTGCGGCCCTCCACCCGACTGGGCGGCAGCGCCTGCCAGGCCAGCAGCCAGGCGGCGAGCAGCGCCATGAAGAAGAGGAAGGCGTAGAGCTGGAAGAAGGCCAGGCCGGCCAGCAGCAGCCATTCGACCCAGAGCGGCAGCGTGACCCGATCCGCGCATTCGACCGGCGGCGGCGGCACGAGCTCGGCCTCGGGCTCGCGCGGCGGCTCCTTCTCGAGCCAGCGGCGCGTCCAATCCTCGGGCGGCGGCACCGCGGGGAGATCGGCCCGCACGGCGATCGGGAACCAGCGCGCCCGCCAGCTCAGCAACAGCAGCAACCCCGCGGGCAGGGCGAAGAGGAAGCCGCGCTGGGTCACGAAAATGGCGGTGGCCAGCGGCTTCCACGCCAGCTCCATCTGGTAGTCCTTGAGCACTCCGCTGGCGATGAATTGAAACCCTGCCAGACCGCCCGCGCAGAGGAAGGCGCCGAGGGTGAAGGCGCCGCCCCAGCGCCGCAGGAAGAAGGCGGCGAGCAGCGAGCCGGCCAGGCCGCTCCAGGCCAGCAGGCGCAGGTCGTCGAAGCCGAGCGAGAGCCAGAGCGCCTGGAAGAAATCGGCGCCGGGGTAGTAGCGCAGCAGGGCCCAGGCGTGCAGCGGATGCTCGGGCCAGAGCGGCTCGCCGTCGGCGAACATGCGGGCGTAGAGCAGATGCCGGCAGATGTCGCCAAGGTTGTTCGGCGCGCCGACCTTGAGCACGTCCTTGTCGTAGAAGAGCAGCCAGCAGAACGAGCGCAGGGCGAAGAGCGCGAAGCCGACGTAGGCCGCCCATTCCCAGCCGGTCAGCCGCCGCCGCGGCGCGTCGTCGCGCGTCTGCGCCGCCGCGACCCAGCCCGCCGCCAGGCCGAGCCACAGGCCAACCTGCGCCAGCCCGGGGGTGAGGCGTCCCTCGCTCAGCGCCAGGGCAAACGCCAGCAACGTGGAGGTCGCGACGAAAACGAGGAGGCCGGTGGCAAGTCGAAACAGCATGGCCTCAGGGCTTGGGGATGTTGGAAGCGTCCTCTTCGCTTTCCTCCTCCGGGGTCAGATTTTCCTCCGGCTCGACCGGCCGGCCGGGGATGAACTCGGGCGTGCGACCTTCCATGACCGCGCCGAACTCGGCCACGCGGAAGAAAGCGAAGGCGGTCGGATAGGCCGGATGCACCATCACGCGCTCCTTGAAGTACGGTTCGTCGAGCCGACCCTCGATCTCGGCCAAACGCTTTTCGGTCACGAGCACGAAATCCGGCGGCTCCTTCGGCAGCGACATCTTCGCGCGGTAGTAGCCGACCCGCGGAAACTCTCCCAGGATCCACGGGATCGGATGCGAGCTGTCGCCCACGATGTAGCCGCGGAGCTGCAGCTTGCGCGGATCGCGCCGGGCCAGTTCGAGGATGGGCTCGGTGAAGTTGGCCAGTTCGTGGTAGGTCTGGACGTAGGCGTACTCCTCGTCTTTGTCGGCCGGATCGACGTAGCTCAGGCGCGCGGCCTTCCAGCCGTCGTGGCCCAGCACGCCGAGCGCCGCCACGACCAGCACCGCCCGTTCCGAGAGACGCGTGCATTTCGTCCAGGCCTCCTGCAGCCCGACCCCCGCGAGCACGACGAACGGCACGGCGATGGCCAGAATGCACCACGGCGTCTTGTAGGGAATGATGGTGTAGGCCGTCAGCGTTCCGAGCGCCGCAATGCTCAGCCAGCGCCAGCGGAGATCGGCCCCGGGCCGCAGCCAGCGGAAGGAGAGGAACAGGCCGGCCAGCGTCCACCACTCGTAGCGGAAGAGCAGCTGCAGCCAGTAGTACCAGTCCTTCGTGTGCCCCTTGTTGGTCGCGCCGGTCTTGGCCCAGGCGGCGAAGGTGAGGTAGAGGCCCTTCAGATCCTCGAAGCGGAACAGATTCCCCGAATAGAAAAAGACGATGACCAGCGCGGCCACGCCCGTGGCCCGGGCCACATCGGCTCGGTCGTAGCCCCGCGGAGGCCGCTCGGGCACGACGACCACGTGCGGATCGACCGCGATCCCCCAGATGCGCGCGCAGCCCCAGGCGAGCAGAGCCGAGCCGACGTGGATGATGTACGTTTCCTTCGTGAGCACGAGCCCGGTCAGGCCCGCCACCAGCAGCCAGAGGTCGTGCTTGGTCCGATCCTGCCACAACCCGAGCACGCCCAGCAGCGACGCGACCAGGAACAGGGCCAGCCACGACTCGTGAATCGCATCGCGCTGGTAGTAGAGAAAGGCCGGCGAGACCGCCATGCCCAACGCCGCCAGCCAGGCCGCTCCGCGCGGGGCGTAGCGCGGCAACCGCCAGAGCAGCAGGGCCACGGTCGCCAGCCCGGCCAGCACCAACGGCGCGCGCAGCGCCCAGAGGTTGCGGCCGAAGAGCACCTTGAAAAGGAAGAGGGCGTAGAAATGCAGCGGCCCGTGGTAGTTGGTCGGGTCGTATTTGAACGAGCCGTTTCGCTGGATCTGGTCGATGAACCAGCCGTTCACGCCCTCGTCGAAATGCGGCGGCTTCAGGTCCAGCCAAAGCCAGCGCGACACCACCGCCAGCGCGAGGATGGCGAGCGTGACGAGTCGGGCGGCGGACATGGGAGCGGGGACGAAGTGGGCGAGCGAAGGGAAGGCCGCGGGGAGGAAGAGCGGGATTTGTCTCCAACCGGGCACCTCGTCCAGTGCTCATCCCGTCGAACGCATTTGCAGTTTTTCTCCGACCCGGCGAACACTGGGCTTGCAGATGGACGAGGCCCGCTCTTCACCTGCCGCGGTCCCCCGTCCGAATCCTGCTCTCCCCCCGACCTCTGCGATGCTCTCGATCGTCATCCCCGCCTACAACGAGGAGCACCGGCTCCCGGGGAATCTGCCCCTGCTCCTGGCGCATCTCGACGCCATGCGCTTGGCGGAGGGGTTCGAGGTCATCGTGGTGGTGGAGAAGAGTACCGATCGCACCGTCGAGGCCTGCCGCGCGGCGGTGAGCGGGCGCTCCGAAGTGCAGATCGTGGCCAACGAGGTCAAGCGCGGCAAAGGCTACGCCGTGCGCTGCGGCATGCTGCGGGCCGCCGGCGAGTTCGTCTTCTTCATGGATGCCGATCTGAGCACGCCCCTCGCATCGATCGAGGCGTTCTGCGCGCACTTCGCGGCCCACCCCGAGCATCAGGTGCTGATCGGCAATCGGCGCCATCCCAAGAGCGTGATCGGCGTGCGGCAGGGCTTCCTCCGGCGCAAGCTGAGCGATGCCTTCAACCTCGTGGTGCAAGCGCTCATCCTGCCCGGCTGTGCCGACACCCAGTGCGGCTTCAAGGCATTCCGGCGCGGCGCGGCTCAGGCGATCTTCTCGCGTCAGAAACTGGACGGATTCTCCTTCGATCTCGAGATCCTGCTGCTCGCCCGCCGGTTGGGTCTTGGCATTCAGGACCTACCGGTCGACTGGTGCGACGAGCCCGCCTCCACCCTGCGCCCGCTGCGCGACGGCGCCAAGATGCTGGCCGACATCTTCAAGGTCCGCGCGCTGGTCCATCGCACCCTGGCCGAGCAGCCGGCGTCGGCCGCGCCCGTGCCGCGATGAAGATCCTGCTCCTCGGCGCCACCGGGCGATTGGGCGCGGCGCTGCGACGGCGGCTGGACCGGGCCGGGCACGAGGTCGCTGCGCCCGGCCGCGGCGAGGTCGATCTGGCGCAGGGAGATGGCGAGATCCAGCAGGCGCTCCGTCGACACGACTTCGAACTGCTGGTCAATGCCGCCGGCGCCACCAACGTCGATGCCTGCGAGCTCGACCCGGCCCAGGCCGATCGCCTCAACCACACCGCGGTCGGCACGCTGGCCGCTGCGGCCCGCGCGCGCGGCGCCCGGTTGCTCCATTTCAGCACCGACTACGTCTTCGCGGGCGACGGCGATGGCACCCCGCTGCGCGAGTCGGACCCGACGCACCCCATCTCCGCCTACGGCCGCAGCAAGCTGGCCGGCGAACAGGCCGTGCTGGCGTGCGATCCGGCGAATCTGGTGGCCCGGGTCTGCTGGCTGCACGGACCCGACAAGCCGGCGTTTCCCGAGACCGTCCGGCAGGCGGCGCGGACGGGCGGCACGCTGCGCACGGTGGTCGACAAGTGGTCGACCCCGACTTCCTGCCCGGACATCGCGGAGTGGGTTGCCCAGTTCCTTGCGCAGGGCCTGCCCGGCGGCGTGCTCCATCTCTGCAATGCGGGCGGCTGCAGCTGGCTCGAATACGCCTGCGAAGTCCTGCGGCAGCTGCGTGAGCGGGAGCCAGCCGTGACCCACGATCCGCTCGTCCCCACCCCGCTGGCCGCCATGGCCATGTTCCGGGCCCCGCGCCCGCCGCGCACGGTGCTCGACACCAGTCGCCTGGCGGAATTGCTCGGCCAGCCGCCGCGCAGCTGGCAGAGCGCCCTGGCCGCCGAGCCCTGACTGCAAGCGTGGCTCGTCGCCTAGCCGCGCTCCCGGGTCCGCAGGCCGAAGAACGCGACCGCGTAGCCCAGCATCGTCCAGACCAGCAGCTTGGCGCCGGAGAGCCAGCCGCGCAGACCGGCGTTGAAGATGGCGTTGCTCTTCAGCCGCTCGCCCGTCTCGCGACGATTGAGGAAGCTGACGTGCTCGAAGCCCGGATAGTTCTTCTTGTTCAGGTCGCCCGTGATCCGCTCGTTGTGGAAGCAGCTCAGGTCCATGATCGTCTGGGCGGCGTAGCTCGGGACGATGCGGGTGACCGCGTAGGCGGAGGATTTCATCTCGCTCGCCTTCACGACCAAACCGGAGAAGAGGATCTGCGGAATGAGCGCCAACGGCACGACCATCACCGCCTGCATCGCCGTGCGCGAGAGGGCCGAGATGGCCAACCCCACGCCGACCGCGGCCAGCGAGATGCCGACCAAGGCGCCGGCCTGCCAGATGGGCAGGCCCATGAGGAACTCGTGCCCTTTGGCATCGTTCGGCTGGATGTCGTGGAAGGCGTAATGCCCACCCTGCAGCACGAGGTAGAGCAGCAGCGACTGCAGCGCCGTGAGCGAGCCCACGAGGAAGAACTTCGACAGCAGATAGGAATGCTGCCCGAGGCCGACCATGCGCTCGCGCCGATAGATCGCGATCTCCTTCACGATCTCCTGCGCCGAGTTGCTACAGCCGAACCAGAGTGCTGACAGATACGCAAAGAATAAACAGAGCGAACTCTCGTTCGTGACCCAGGAGACCAGCAGGCCGATGACCACCGGCTGGCCGAAGAGGATGAGGAAATTCTTGATGTCGGAGGTCAGGATCGCCCACTGCCGCAGCAGCAGGATCGGCAGCGCGGGCGACGGCTTGCCCTTGGCGGTCGCCGCCACCGGCAGCGCGCCGACGCTGGATTGACCGACCGAGAACGGCGACGGCGCCGTTTCCAGCGCGCGTTCGGCGTCCATCTTCTTGAAGTCGCGCTCCCACTCCGCCGCCGGGCGCTCGGCCAGACGGTCGTAGAGCGCGGTCAGCTTCTGCACCCCGAAGTGGTTGCGGGCCTCCTGCGGGCCGCCGGAGAAGACGAGTTTGCCCTGCGCGATGACGAAGAGCTTGTCCGCCAGGTAGACGTTCTCCATCAGGTGCGTGGTGCACACGACCGTGCAGCCGCCGTCGGCCAGATGGCGCAGCAGCTCCATCATCTTGAACTCGGCCGCGGGGTCGAGACCGCTGGTCGGCTCGTCGAGGAAGAGCACGCTGGGGCGTCCGAGCAGCTCGACGCCCACGCTGACGCGCTTGCGCTGACCGCCCGAGAGCCGGCCGATGGGGATGTTCGCCCGCTCGGAAAGGCCGAGCTGCAGGATCGTCTGGTCGACCAGCTTTTCGATCTCGTGGATCGGCGTGCCGGCCGGCAGCCGCAGCTTGGCGCTGAAGAGCAGCGCCATGCGGACTGTCAGCTCGGGATGGACGATGTCGTCCTGCGGCACGTAGCCGAGCATCGAGCGGAGCTGATCGTACTCGCGGATCAGATCCATCCCGTCGTAGAGCACCGTACCGCCCGTGGCCGGACGCAGACCGGTGATCGCATCGAGCAGCGTACTCTTGCCGGAGCCGGACGGTCCGAGAATGCAGACGAACTGCCCGCGTTCGATACGGATGTTGACGTTGTCGAGAATGGTCAGCGTGCCGACCTGTTTGGTCACCCGCTGGCCCTCGATGGTCACACCCGCACCACCGCGGGCGCGGACCAGCTGAACCCCGTCGAAACGGAAGAAAAACGGCCCGATCTGCAGCTGGTCGCCGATGACCAGTTCGTGGCGCTCGAAGCGGTGGCCATTGACGAACGAACCGCCGCGGCTGCGCAAATCGGTCACGAGGTAGCCCGTGGGGGCCGGCTCGATCGAGGCATGCTGGCGCGAGACGCCGGCGTCGTTCAGGACCACGTCGCACTCGTTCGCGCGGCCGAAGGTGATCTTCGAGCGCAGAGGGATCGATTGCACCTCGCGTCCCCCCATCAGGACCCGGGACGGTCCGACCGCCGGCGAGGAGCCCACGCCATCGGCCCGCGGCACCGAGCCGGGCGCGACGGCCGACGGCGCGGGCGGCGTGCTGGGCGCGAACTGCAGGATGACCGGACCGACTTCGATCCGGTCACCCGGACGCAGCGTGGCCATCGCGCCCTTGGGGAGCGGCGTGCCATTGACCCGCGTGCCGCGGCGACTGCCGAGGTCCTCCAGCTGGGCGTTGGCGCCGTCCCAGTGGACCTTGCAGTGGTAGCGCGAGATCTCGGGGTGATCGATCTGGAAATCCGCCTCCGCCAGCCGTCCGAGGAGGAGCGAGCCGTAGCGCAGCGTGTATTGATTGGCCGGAGCCCCGGCCAAGACGTAGATTTTAGGCCCGTCCTCGGCCGAAGCCGGGAAGGGCGCGTCAGGTTCGGGAACGGGACCGCTCATCGGGAGTGATCGAGGATCATGGGCCGGGCCGAAATTTCAACCGCAAGGCGCCGGAAGGCGCCGCGAGCTCAGGGAACGGAAAGAGCGCGCGCGTAGGGATAGCGGCTCTCCCAGCCCAGCTCCGGCGGAAACTCCTCGTAGCCGCTGTAAATCCAGGGGATCGCCGGACGCAGATGCGGCGTGTATTTC
Source organism: Verrucomicrobiota bacterium (assembly GCA_018240025.1). Taxonomy (GTDB): domain Bacteria; phylum Verrucomicrobiota; class Verrucomicrobiia; order Chthoniobacterales; family SZAS-18; genus SZAS-18. Next base: position 95,093 of record JAFEGM010000031.1, on the reverse strand, counting down.
CCTTTGTTAGTCGGCCACGGGAACGTCAGGATCTCGAAAACGCCGACCCCCATGCGCGCGAACATGCGGCCCAGACCCTTCACGGTGCCATAACCCAGCGCGTCGTTGCCTTCGGCTTCGTCCACCAGCCGAACCGTTTCCACCAGTTCGTTGGTCGCCCAGAAGACATTGGAAATGCCGCGACCCAGCTTCCGGGTCGGTCCCTGATCCGAAGCCGGCGGCGCCTGGATATCAGCCCGCGCCAGCGGCGTGACGAGCACCAGCGCCAGGAATCCGGCGACGAGGAAGCGGAGGGAAGTCATGAAAATGCGTGTAACGCGCCCGGCGCGCCCCGCCAAGCGGATTCGTCGCTTCGGGGCCGGCCCGGACGATTTTCCCGTGCATCTGGCACGTGCAATGCAATGATCGGCCCCCTATGCCTCGTCTGTCTGCCGCGCTCGCCGCGGCGTTTGTTTTCGCCTCCAGTCTCGGCTCCCTCCCCGCCTCGGTCGAGCTGCCCGATGTCTGCGCCAAGGTGGATGGCGAATCCATCACCAAGGCCGACGTCCTGCGCGCCTTCGATGCGGTCATCCTGTCGAGCGGCCAGCTTCCTTCCGCGCTCGACGACGAGGCGAAACGCGAAGGCTACAAGGTGGTGCTGGACGGGCTGATCAACGACCGGCTGATCGCCCGCGCGGCCAAGGATATCGTCGTCACGGAGGCCGAGGTGAATGCCCGCCTCAACGAGATCAAAAAGAAGTACGAGCAGGCGCCGGACGGTTCCCAGTCGGCCTTCCTCGAGACCCTGGCCAAGACCGGCATGACCGAGAGCGGCCTGCGCGAAAACCTCGCCGCCTCCATTCGGCAGGGTAAGTGGATGCAGGACCGCATCGAACCCCTGCTCAAGGTGGAGGAGGCGGAGATCAAGAAAGCCTACGAGGAAAACAAGGCCACTTTCACGAACCCCGAGGTGGTCAGGGCCAGCCACATTCTCTTTCGCGTCGACCCTGGCGCCAAGCCGGAGGAGATCGCGGAGAAACAGAAGAAGGCAGACGCCACGGTACAGAAACTGGTGGCCTCGAAGGGGGCCGATTTCGCCAAGCACGCCCGCGAACTGAGCGAAGACGAGGGCACGCGCGCGCAGGGCGGCGATCTGGGCTGGTTCGCCGCCGGTTCCGGCGAGGTCGCGCTCGAGAAGACGATCTTCAGCATGAAGGTGGGCGACATCTCGGCGCCAGTGCGCTCGAAGCTGGGCTTTCACATCGTGCTGAAGACCGGGCAGCGTCCGCCGGAGGTCATTCCGCTCGACAAAGTGCGCGAACGCATCCGGCAGCTCCTGCTGACCCAGAACCGGAAGGCCGCCATCGAGCGACTGATGGGCGAGATGCGCTCGCGGGCCAAGATCGAGGTCCTGTTCCCGCCGAAGTGACCGGCCGTCGCCCGCTGCACTCCGCATGACGCGCAAGACGAGGAACCGCGTGGGAGTGATCGGCCTTGGGCAGATCGGCTCCAAGATCGCCGCCGGGCTGCGTGGCGGCGGGTTCTCCGTCTACGTCTGGAATCGCTCGCCGCGCGCCGAGCCGAACTTCCTCGGTTCGGCGGTCGAGGTGGCCGACCTTTGCGATATCGTCCAGCTATTCGTTCCCGACGCCAAGTCGCTGAATGAAGTCGTGCGCACGCTCTGCGCCGCCCTGCGCCCGCAACACATCATTCTGGGTCACGCCACCGTCCCGCCGGAGGTGGCGCGGCAGATGGGCACGATCGTCGAGGCCGCCGGCGCGCGCTATCTCGATGCCCCCATCGTCGGCACCCGGGCCGACGCCGAGGCGCGCAAACTCGTCTATTACATCGGCGGCCGGGAGGACGCCCTGCGCGATGTCCGCACGGTCCTGCAGACGACCGCGCGTCGCATTCTCCATGCCGGCGGCGTGGGCGATGCGTCCATGCTCAAGCTGGCCACCCAGACGCTGTCCGCCGTCACCGTGCAGGCCGTGGCGGAAATGCATGCGGTCGGGAAAGCGGGCGGACTCTCCGACGAACTCCTGCTCGACGCGCTCGAGGACGACCCGGCCCGCTCGGCGCTGGCGGCGGAGAAGCTCGAGGCCATGACGACCGGTCAGTTCCAGGGCGGCCCGCCGGTGCGCCACACGCTCACCGGACTGCAACTCGCGCTGGCCAGTGCCGCCGCTCAGAATCTGCACCTGCCTTCGGCGGAGATTGCGGCCGAAGCGCTTCGCCAAGCCGTCGAGCGGGGACAGGGACAGAGCGATGCGGCCATCGTCTCGCGGGGGATCGGCCCGCGGCCCACGCCGGCTCCGATTCCGGAAGCCACCCCGAGCGTGCCGACGCCGCCGAAGCGCGAGACGAAGCCCGTGGCGACCAAGATCGCCACGAAGCCGGTGCCGACTTTGCCCGCGCCGGCTCCGGCGGTCGCCCCCCCCGTCGCGTCGCCCGCCAAGACGCCGCCTGTGCCCCCGGCCCCGGGATCGGCCAAGGCACGCCTCGCGGCCGCGACCGAGCAACTCGCCCGGCTCTTCGAGGCGCCTCCCCAGCCGGCGCCGTCCGTCGCTCCCGCTCCGGCCGCGGAGTCCCGCCCCACCCCGGAGCCACCGCTGGTCCCCGAGGTTGCATTGCCGGTCGCCGCGCCCGCCCCGGTGGCCCCGGTCGCCCCTCAGCCGCCGCCGCTCCCGCCGCTGCCGGAGGCCTCGGCCGCAATTCCAGCCGCTCCCGCGGCGGAGGTCGAGGCTGCCGCCCCGCTTGCGCCGTCCCCGGTGCCGCCGCCGCTTCCGGTCGAACCGGTGCCAGCGGCCGAGCCCGACGCGCTCGAGGAACCCGCCCGGCCGGCCGCCGAGCCGGTGCTGGAGGAGGCTGTCGTAGAGCCATCCATCGCCCCGGCCGAACCGGTCGCCGACGTGGCGGAACCCGTACCGGTCGCTGTCGTCGACGAGCCCGTCGCGGAGGTCAAACCGGAGCCCCGCCCGCTGGAGATCCCGGTGGTGCAGCAGTCGGTGCCCGCGCCGCCGGTGCCGGCCATGCGACCGTTCCCCGCCATCCGTCCGGTCGCGCCGCTGCCGCCGTTCCGGCCGTTCTCGAAACGCCCCGAGCCGCCGACCGAGGCCCCCTCGGAGGCGGCGGCGGCTTCGGCTTCCGAAGCAACGCCCGCCCCGGTCGAGCCCGCACCTGCCCCCGAGCCCGCGCCGGTGCCGGCGAGGCCGCGTCCGACCCAGCCCATCGCACCGGCCCCGGCGGCCCCGCTGCCGCCGTTCCCCGTCGCGCCGCCGGCCGAACTCCAGGTCGCCGCCGAGCTGCCCCCGCCCGCCGCCGAGCCGATCGCAGCTCCCGAGCCTCCCCCCGTGCCGGTCGCGCCGCGTCCGGCCGCTCCGCTGCTGGCGCCAGTCGCGCCCGAGGCCCCGCTTCCGCTGGTGCCGCCGCCGCCCACGCTCGTGCCGGGGCTGGGCGAGATCCCCGCCCGTCCGCTGACGCTCCCACCGGTGGCCCCACCGCGGCCCTCCGAGCGCGTGCCCATCATTCCGCAGCCACTCAAGCCGAAGTCGCCGACCGCTCGCATTCCGTTCCCGATGCCGCCGGTCCCGCGCCCGACCGCGCCGCCGCCGCCGATCGTCGGCAAGACCGACGCCAGCGGTCGCTTCCGGCTCGAAGCGCGCGAGCGCCCGCCGACCAACCGGGTGCCGATTTCAACCACCACCTTCCCGGCCGCGCCGCCCCCCGTGCCGACGGCGGAGCCGCCTCCCCCGCCCTCTCCGCGCCTCGTGCCCGACCCACCGGCCGAAGCACCGCCGCGCGAGCCGTTGCCCACCACGCCGGTCTCCTCGCCCATGTTCCTGCGCCGGCCGCGGGGGGAATCGACCCCCACGCCGCTCGGGCCGCCGCTTTCGGAACGTCCGCCGACCAACCGAGTCCCGCTCCCGCCGCCCCCCGACGACGAGCCGGTGACGCTGCCGCCGGTCGAAACGCCGCTCGCCTGGGACGATTCCCCCGAACCCGAGACGCCACCGCCGTCGCGCCCGCCGGAACCGGCGCCGATTCTCGAGCGCGCGCCGTTCCAGGCCTTCCGTGGGACGAATTTCATCCCCTACGTGCCGGATGAGACCGTGACAGCGCCGGCACCGTCGACGGATCCGGCGCCCGACCCTGCGCCGGCGGAGGGTGCCACTCCCGCCGGCGAATGGCAGGTGGCTTCGACCGAGCCGCCCGAAATGCCGCCCGCGGAAAACTGGGAGGCCAGCGAGGTCGCAGGCGACGAAGCTCCGGCCCCCGCAGCCGAGGCGGAAGCGGCCGCCGAGGCCTGGCTCGAAGAAGCACCGGAGCCCGAATCCGAGCCGCAGCCGGTCAGCGGCGTGGTGGCGGTGGGGGAATCCGCGCTCGAGCCGGAGGCGGAGCCCGAGCCGGTACCGATGCTGGTGCGCGAGATCGTGACCGAAGTCATGCCGCCCGCTCATGTGCCCACCGGCCACACCCGCCCCACCCCCATCGTGGTGCCCGGGGAGATCCGTCCGATCGAACGGGTGGTCAGCGGCAGCAAGGTGGGCGGCGGCCGGGTCTCCGAACCGCCGCGCAAACGCAGCTGGATTCGGAAGCTATTCGGTGTTTGATCCTCCCCGCGCTGCCACAGAACCCGCTGGCAATGCGGCCGAATGAAGGCAGGTTCCCAATCAGTTTTTTCGATGTTCCATGGCAACGACTCAAAAGCGTGACTACTACGAGGTGCTGGGGGTTTCCCGCGAGGTCTCGCCCGACGATTTGAAGAAGGCCTACCGCAAGCTGGCCGTGAAGTATCACCCCGACAAAAACCAGGGTGACAAGGGCGCGGAGGAGAAATTCAAGGAACTGGGCGAGGCCTACGAAGTCCTGAACGACCCCGAGAAGCGGGCCGCGTACGATCGCTACGGCCACGCGGCCTTCAGCGGCGGCGGCGGCTTCCCGGGCGGTCGCGGCACGCATGTCGACCCGATGGATATCTTCCGCGAGGTCTTCGGCGGCGGCTTCGGCGGCGACGGCGGCGGCATCTTCGAGCAGTTCTTCGGCGGCGGCGCCCGGACCGATCGCGAAGGCCGCCAACGCGGGAGCGACCTGCGGTACGATCTGCAGATCACGCTCGAGGAAGCCTCGACCGGCGTGGAGAAGGAGATCGAGATCACCAAGCTCGACGTCTGCGACACCTGCACCGGCACCGGCGCGGAGAGCGGCAGCAAGGCCGTCTCCTGCCCCACCTGCAAAGGCCGCGGCCAGGTCATTTCCTCGCGTGGATTCTTCCAGGTCTCGCAAACCTGCCCGCGCTGCCGCGGCACTGGCAGCATCATCGAGAAGCCGTGCAAGAAGTGCGGCGGCGAGGGCCGGCACGAGAAGACTTCGCGCATCAAGTTGAAGATTCCCGCCGGCATCGAGGACGGCGCGCGCCTGCGCTCCAGCCGCAACGGCGAGGCCGGGATTCGCGGAGGTCCCGCGGGCGATCTCTACGTGGTCATCCATCTGGCCGAGCACCGCATCTTCCAGCGCGAGGGCGAGGATCTCCATTGCGAGGTGCCCATCGCCTTCTCCATGGCCGCGCTGGGCGGCGAGACCAAGGTTCCCACGCTCGACGGTCCGGCTGCCCTGCGCATTCCGTCGGGCACGCAGAGCGGCACCACCTTCCGGCTGCGCGGTCGCGGCATGCCGGTGCTCAATGCCCGCGAACGCGGTGACCTCATGGTGCGCGTCGTGGTCGAGGTGCCGACCAAGCTCAACGGCGACCAGCGCGCCAAGCTCGAGGCCTTCGCCGCCAGCTGCGGGGAGGAGAATTCGCCGCACCAGCGGAGTTTCTGGGACAAGGCGAAGGAACTGTTTTCCTGAAGTTCAAGATTCAGGATTCAGGATTCAAGGAAGGAACAAGGCGGCAAGGGCGAAGGAAGTTGTACTTTCGACCTCCTTTCCGCCGGAGCTGATTCCATCGACCCGTGCACCGTTTTTACCTCCCCTCAGGCTCTTGGGATGCCAAGTCGCTGGCGCTCGAAGAGGCCGAAGCCCATCACGCCGTCAACGTCCTGCGCCTGCGCGCCGGCGAGCGGGTGGTGGTCTTCGACGGCGCGGGCCGGGAGGCGACCGCTGAGATTCTCGAAGGCGCCAGCAAGCGGGCGGTGCCGCTGAAAGTCCTGCATTCCCAGCAGTCGCCGCCGCTGGCCTGCCGCCTGACGCTCGCGCAGGCCATCCCGAAAGGGAAGAACATGGACCTCATCATCCAGAAGGCGACCGAGCTCGGCGCGGCCGAGATCCAGCCGCTGCTGAGCGAGCGGACCGTGGCCCGCTGCGACGACATCGCTGAGGCTGCCGCGAAGCAGGAAAAATGGCAGCAGGTCGCCATCGAGGCGGCCAAGCAATGCGGCCAGAATTGGCTGCCGACCATCGGCCGTCCGCGCCCGCCGAAGGACTTTCTGGCCGAGCGCGCGCGCGATTTCGACCTCCTGCTGATCGCCTCGCTCCAGCCGGACGCGAAGCATCCGCGGGTCTGGCTGCGCGATCACCCGACGCCGCGGCGGGCACTCATTCTGGTCGGCCCCGAGGGCGATTTCACGCCGGCCGAGATCGGACTGGCGAAGGCCGCGGGCTGTCATCCGATCACGCTCGGCCCCATCATCCTGCGGACCGAGACGGCGGCGTTGTATTGCCTGAGCGTGCTTTCGTACGAGCTGCTGAACCGCGAGGCTTGAGCCCGTGGGCGTCAGGGCTTGGTGATCTGGACCTCGTAGAACCGGCGCGCGCCGGTGGCATTCAGATCGGTAAAGGTGCCCTGGTTGCCATTGATCTGCACCGGACCGGAAAGCGTGGTCCAGCCCGGCGTGGTGAGGTCGGCGCTGGCCCGAACCGTGTAGGTGCGGCCGGCCACGACCGGGTTGAACGTGAGCACGCGCTGGCTCGGCTGGCCGACCACGGGCGCGGCGCTGACGACGAAACGCGAGCGGGCGTCGAGCGGATCGAGGCCGGCGAGGAATTTGAAGAGGTTCGTCTGCCCGGTGCCGCTGAAGTCGACGCCGGGTGCCGCGTTCGGATTGTTCAGGCCGAAATACTGCACCTGCCAGGAATCGTCGATCCCGTCGCCGGCGTAGCTCCCGAAGTTGTCGGGCAGGGCGTCGAGCACGGTCAGATTGAGCGTGCCGTTGAAGCCGCCGAAATCCGCTCGGGCCGTGGCGGGAGTGTTCTGGAAGACCAGTCCGGCCGTGGCCAGTCCGCCGCTGGAAATGCCGGTCAACGGACCGCCGGTCACGCTCCAGGCCACCGCGGCGGGCGCGAGCGTGAGCAGGCTCGTGTCGTCGAGCACCTGCGCCGCTCCGAGTTGCAAGGTGGCACCCTCGCTCACGGTCGTGGAACCGGAGGTGACCGTCACGCCCGTGACCTCGTAGAGCTGCCCGACGTAGCCCCCGCGCAGCGTCTCAGCCGGCGCGGCGGTCGAGGAGCCGGCCAGGCCGCCGAGGCTCCCGTCGTTCGTGTAGAGCGCGCTGGTCGTGCGCCGGCCGCCCGTGTCGGTGACGTCCGTGGGCACTGCGTAGCTCCCACTCGCGCGCGATCCCGCCAGGGCGCTGACGGAGAAGGGAAGAAGGAGGAGAAAGGAAAGAAGAGCGGAGGAGTTCACGAGAGTAGTCCGCACTCTCCGAGTGCGGCGGGGTGGCCAAGCGCTGAGCGATCGCAGCTGGAAGTCGTGTGAGTGGGAGAGGGAGTGGGAGAGGGAGTGGGAGAGGGAGTGGGAGAGGGAGTGCGAGTGCGAGTGCGAGTGCGAGTGCGAGTGCGAGTGCGAGTGCGAGTGAGAGTGGGAGTGCGAGTGGGAGTGCGAGTGGGAGTGGGAGTCGGAGTGGGAGCGAGGTTGCAATTGCTCGTACCGAGGCCCTACGGCCGACCGTAGAGGTACCGGATTCGCTCCGGCGTGTAGGCCTGGAGATCCCCGAAGAACGCGACTCCGTCCGTCCCACCGAACACGAGCATGGCGGAGCCGGTCCAGACGGCGGTGTGCGAGATGCGGGGTAGCGGAGCGCCCACCAGCGTGGTCGCATTCCAACGATCGGCCGCGGGCTCATAACGGGCGCCGGTGGACTCGGGCCCCCAAACGATCATCTCGCGGCCGGTCCAGACGGCGGTGTGCCGATCACGGCCGCTGGGGGCGAAGGCGGCGCTCAGGGGAATCCAGGCGTTGGTTTGCGGATTGTAGCGAGCGCCGTCGGCGAGGCTGTCGCCGCCCCAGACGATCATCTCGTTCCCGGTCCAGACGGCGCTGTGGCCGGAGCGGCCGGAGAGAAAGACCGACATCGAGGTCCAGACTCCCGCCGCAGGATCGTAGCGGGCGCCGGTGTTCAGCGGACTGCCGTCGTTGCCGCCCCAGACGATCATCTCGCGCTCCGTCCAGACCGCGGTTTGACCGGCGCGGGGCGTGGGGGCGTTCAACGTGGGCAGGGCGCTCCAGGTGTCGGTGGCGCGAACGTACTGGCCGCCGACCGCCTCGTAACTGGCGGCGGACGTGCCGCCCCAGACGAGCATGCGGCTACCGGTCCAGACGGCGCTATGGTTGACCCGCGCGGTGGGCGCGCCGCTGCTGGCGAGCGCGAGCCAGGTGTTGGTCGAGCGCCGATAAACCGCGCCGTCGTTGCGATAGGTGCTGCCGCTGAGGCCGCCCCAGACGATCAATTCGCTGCCGGTCCAGACCGCGCTGTGCAGGCTGCGCGCGGCCGGCGCGCCGCTGGCCGGGAGCGCGGTCCAAACGTTGGTGGCCGCATCGTAGCGGGCGCCGTCGGCCAGATCGACCGTGCTGTTCGTGCCGCCCCAGACGATCAGCTCGCTCCCCGTCCAGACCGCCGCGTGCTGGGTGCGCGGGGAAGGTCCGCCGGCTTTCGGCAGCGCCTGCCAGCGGTCGGCGGCGGCGAAATAGCGACCGCCGTCGTCCAGCGTGGTCGTGCCGAACCCGCCCCAGACGATCATCTCCGCCCCTGTCCAGACCGCGCTGTGGAATCCGCGCGCCACCGGCGCGTTCGCGGCGGCCAGCGGCGTCCAGGTGTTGCCGGCCGGCGTGTAGCGCGCCCCGCTCCCGAGCACACCGCTGGGGCCGAAGCCGCCCCAGACCAGCATTCCGTCGCCGGTCCAGACGGCGACGTGCGTGTCGCGCCCGGAGGGGGCATTGCTCCCCGGCAGTGCCGTCCAGGTGCCGGCAGGATGCGCGTAGCGCCCGCCGTCGGCGAGGCTGCCGGCGAGGCTCGACCCGCCCCAGACGATCATCTCCGCGCCCGTCCAGACCGCGGTGTGGGCCTGCCGGGCGGTCGGCGCGCCGCTCGTTCCCAGCGCGCTCCAGGTGCCGGCGGCCACGTTGTAGCTACCGCCCGAATTGAGCGCCGAGCCACCTGTGCCGCCCCAGACGAGCATATCGGAACCCGTCCAGACCGCCGTGTGATAGCTTCGCGCGGCGGGCGCGCTGGCGGTGGTCAGCGCGACCCAGCTGTTCGTGCCGGGCGTGTAGCGGCCGCCGGAGTTGAGATTGGCCGACGAGCCGACGCCGCCCCAGACGATCATCTCCGCGCCGGTCCAAACGGCCGTGTGCTGATATCGCCCGACCGGCGCGCCGGCCGTGCTGACGGGCGCCCAGGCGTTGATCGTGGCATTGTAGCGGGCCCCGGTGTTCAGCGTCGTGCCGAGGTTTTGCCCGCCCCAGACGATCATGTCCGCGCCCGTCCAAACGGCCGTGTGCTGATGCCGCGCGGATGGCGCGTTGGTGGCACTGACCGCGCTCCAGGTATCCGTGGCGGGATGATAGCGCGCGCCGCTGGCCAGCCCCGTGGCGGTGGCATCGCGACCGCCCCAGACGATCATCTCCGCGCCCGTCCAGACCGCGGTGTGGGCCGCCCGGGCCGAGGGCGAGGCACCGCTGGCGCGGGCCGTCCAGGCATCGCCGAGATCGAGCTGGCCGACGCGTACATAGCCGGCGGCGAGCAGAGCCGCATCGGTCCCCGATGCGGAAAGAATCGTGCCGCCGCTGGGCACCACGCTTTGTCCGGCCGAGGCCAGCGCGGTCGCCACCGCGCCGCTGGCGAGCTGACTGCCGCCGACCGCGCCGGCCGCGAGTTGCGTGCTGCCGACCGCGCCGGCGGCCACGTTGGCGGAGGTCACGACCGCATTGCCCAGCTGGGCCGTACCGACCGCCCCGTTGGCCAGCTTGGCGCTGGTGACGGCGCCATCCGGCACCGTGCCGCCGACCATGGCATAGCCGACGGCAGCCACCCGCTGGTCGGGCGTGAGCTGCTGGAAGCCGTTGACGCCGTCGTTGAACCAGACCCGCAGGCGGACGTCGGGCTGCGCGAAGACGCTGCTGGGCACGGCCGTCATGTTGGCCAGCGCGCTGTCGCCGAGCAGGACCGCATAGAGCCCTTTCGTGACCGTGAGCGCGACCGCGGCGGTGGGCTGCGAGCCGGCCGTGCTGGAGCCGTTGTTGCTCCAGTAGGTGACCGTGCCGGTCGAGTCGACGAGGGCGAACTTGAACTGACCGGCGCCGTCGAAGTTGACGTTACCGACCGTGACGCGGCCCTGGTACTGGATGAGCGGCGGGACCTGCGCAGCCAACGGTGCGAGGCCGAGAGCGCAGGCCAGCAGCAGAGTCAGAAAGCGAGCCATGGCGCGGGCATTCATGGCCGGGTGTAGAGGTAGAGCGTGCGCTGTGGGACGTAGGAATGCGGCGCCCCGTAGACCGCGCTGCCGTCCGTGCCGCCGAAGAGGAGCATCGCGCTGCCAGTCCAAACCGCCGTGGCATCGATCCGAGCCGGCGGAGCATCGATCAGCGTGAGCGGGGCCGACCAGCGGTCGGACGATGGTTGGTACCGCGCGCCGCCGGACGCGCCGCCCCAGACGATCATCTCCGTGCCGGTCCAGACGGCGACGTGCCGCGTGCGTCCGGGCGGGGCGTTGGTCGTGCTGGTGGCCGTCCAACCGTTGGAAACCGGGTTATAGCGCGCCCCGGTGTCGAGGTCGTCGCCGCCCCAGACGATCATCTCGCTGCCCGTCCACACCGCAGTATGCCCGCTCCGCGCGTCGGGTCCGGCCGGCAGCGTGAGCCAGGCGTCGGAGGTGGGATTGTAGCGCGCGCCCGTCGCCAGCGAGCCGGCATTGCTCCCGCCCCAGACGATCATCTCCGTGCCCGTCCAGACCGCGCTGTGGCCGACCCGTGCCTGCGGGGCGTTGGTCAGGGTGGTGGCCGCCCAGGTATTGCTGTTGAAGTTCAAGCGCCCTCCCGTATTCAGCGGCGAGACGTTGTTCACCCCGCCCCAGACGATCATCTCGGTGGCCGTGACGACCGCGCGGTGGCCGGAGCGCCCGCTGGGAGCGTTGGTGGTCGACAGGGCGGTCCACGATTCGGCGCCGGGCCGGTAGCTCGCGCCGTTGGCGTACTGGGTGGAGCCGGTCGCAGGGGGACCGCTGCCGCCCCAGATGAGCATATCGGTCCCGGTCCAGACCGCGGTGTGCCGACCCCGAGCAGCGAGGCCCGAGCTGGGAAGAACGCTCCAGGAATTGATCGCCGGATTATAGCGGGCGCCGTCCGCGAAGTAGTTGGTCACGCCCCCGTCATTGCCCCCAAACACGATCATCTCCGTGCCGGTCCAGACCGCGCTGTGGTCGGTCCGGGCGGATGGTCCCAGGCTCGTCGGCAGCGCCGTCCAAGTGCCGGCGGTGGCGTGATAGCGGCCGCCGTCGTCCAGGTAGAAGCCACCGCCCCAGACGATCATCTCGCTGCCCGTCCAGACCACCGTTTCGTCCCCGCGGGCCGTGGGAGCGCCGGCGGTGGAGAAAGGCAGCCATACATCGGATTGCAGCTGATAGCGGCCGCCGTCCTGGAGATAAGCGCTACCGCCCGCCGTACCGCCCCAGACCAGCATTTCCGAGCCGGTCCAGACCGCGGCGTGGGCGGTGCGGGCCGCGGGGGCGCCGGTGGTGCCCAGCGACGTCCAGCCATTGGCGACCGGACTGTAGCGCGCCCCGGTGGCGAGCGGGCCGGTGCCGAAGTCGCCGCCCCAGACGATCATCTCGCTCCCCGTCCAGACCGCCGAGTGCCCGGAACGCGCGCTGGGGGCTCCTGCAGTGGGGAGCGCGGTCCAGCTGTTGCCCGGGCTGTAGCGTGCGCCGTTGGCGACGTCGACGCTGCCGTCGAATCCGCCCCAGACGATCATCTCGCTCCCCGTCCAGACCGCCGTGTGGCCATAGCGGGCGGAGGGTGCCCCGAGGCCGCTCACGCTGGCCCAGGTGTTCGTGGCCGGATGGTAGCGTCCCCCGCTGTTGAGTGCCGTGGAGACGGAGGAAAGTCCACCCCAGACCAGCATTTCGGATCCGGTCCAGACCGCCGTGGCGGCGCGTCTCGGACTCGGTGCACCGGTCGCGTTCAGGGCCGACCAGCTGTTGGTCACCGGGTCGTAGCGCCCGCCGTCGTTCAGGTCGGTAGCGAAGGAAGTGCCGCCCCAAACCAGCATGAGCCCGCCCGTCCAGACCGCGACATGGGCTTCCCGCCCGGAGGGCGCGCCGGCGGTCGCGGTGGCCGACCAGCTGTTGGTCGCCGGGTTGTAGCGTCCGCCGCCGGAGGGATACCCTAGGATGGCGCGCCCTCCCCAGACGATCATCTCGCTGCCGGTCCAGACCGCACTGTGGTAAATGCGTCCGCTGGGCGAAGCCCCGGAGGCCCCGCGCGTCCAGGCGTCGCCGAGGTCGATCTGCCCGAGGCGCACGTAACCGGCTGCGAGCAGGTTGGGGTCGGCCCCGCTGCTGGAAAGGAGCGTGCCACCGGTGGGCACCCCGCTCTGCCCCGCGGCGTTGAGATTGGCCACCGCCGCTCCGGCCGCGAGCTGGGCGGATCCGACCGCGCCCGCCGCCAGCTGCGCGGACCCGACCGCGCCGGCCGCGAGATTGGCCGAGGTGACCGCATTGGCCGCCAGTTGGGCCGTGCCGACCGCCCCGGCGGCGATCTTCGCGCTGGTGATGGCGCCATCGGGTACGGTGCCCGCCATGATCGCGTAGCCTGCCGCGGCCACCCGCTGGTCGGGCGTGAGCAGCTGGAACCCGTTCACGCCGTCGCTGAACCAGACCCGCAGGCGCACGTCCGGATTGCCGAACACGCTGGCCGGGATGGCCGTCATGTTGGCGAGCGTGGTGTCGCCGAGGAGCAGCGAATAGAGCCCGCGCGTCACGGTCAGCGGGACCGCCGCGGTCGGCTGCGACCCCGCGCTGCTGGTGCCGTCATTGCTCCAGAACGTGACGCTGCCGTTGGTATTGACGAGGGCGAACTTGAACTGCCCCGCGCCGTGGAAGTTGGTCGCGCCGACCGCCACGCGGCCCTGGTAGTTGAGCAATTGCGGGACCTGCGCGGCGGCGGAGGCGGCGAACAGCAGGCTGGCGCAAATGAGCGCCCCGAGGCATCGGAGAGAGGAAGGCATGGGACGAAGGCGAGACGAGCCTACGTGCCATCACCCATCGAAGGGGAGATCTTACGAGAAAAATGCGCGCTACCGCGCCCGCTCCGCGAACACGAATCGTTCGATGCCGGCCAGATCGGGCGAGGTCGTCGGTCCGACGAGACCGGCGGCCCGGCACATGGCTTCGACCTGCGGCGCCTGGCCGAGCGCCAGTTCGAGGCCGATCCAACCGCCCGGGACCAGCGCCCGGGTCGCTTGGGCCAGCAGGCGCTCGACCAGACGCAGACCGTCGGGGCCGCCGTCGAGGGCGAGATGCGGGTCGTGCTGCACCTCCCGCGAGAGCGTCGGGATCTCGGCACTCGGGATGTAGGGGAGATTGGCCACGATACCGTCGAGCGATCCGGGCGCCGCGTCGGCCAACAAATCGCCCGCGCGAAAGGTCACCCGCTCTGCCAGTCCGAGCCGCGCGGCATTCTCCTGCGCCAGCGCGAGGGCCGCCGGCGAGACGTCGACCGCCTCGACCCGCGCCGCCGGACGCTCCGCCGCCAGGGTCAATGCGATGATCCCGCTGCCCGTCCCGACATCGACCACGCGCAACGGGGCGTCGGCCGGTAGGCGACGCAGCGCGAGTTCCACGAGCTGCTCCGTCTCCGGCCGGGGAATGAGCGCCCGGGCGTCGCAGGCGAACTCGCGTCCGTAGAATTCGGTTGTGCCGAGCAGATGCTGCAGCGGCTCGCCCTTGGCCCGTTGTTGGACGAGCTGGCGGAGCGGACCGAGTTCGGCCGGGCCGAGCGGACGGTCGAATTCCAAGTACAGATCGATCCGGTTCCGCTTCTTAAGTACGTGCGCCGCCAGATGCTCCGCATTGAGCCGGGCCGACTCGACCCCGTGGCGCGTCAGGAAGTCGGTCGAGGCCGTGATCGTCTCGAGCAAGGAGAGCGATTGAGCGGGGACGCGGCCGGACATGAGCCGCGAAGGGAGCCGCGCTGGACGGATGTTTCAAGTGGCGCGCTGGCGGAATCCGGACCGAGCCGCAGCGCGAGGGATGGAGCCCAGCTGAGTTCCTGGCCTCAAGGAACTCAAAGAGCACAAAAAAACGCGCCTTCCTTGGAGGCCCGCCGAGCCACAGACCATTCTTTGCGTTCTTTGAGTTCTTTGAGGCCGAAACCCCTTCATCGGCGGAGCCAGGCCCAAGACCCCACTTTTCGCCGGTCGCGTGTATTACGCAGATAGCGAAAAATCCGCTGGCCACCCCGAAAGGCGGCTTCTAGGCTCGCGCGATGATTGAAACAGCGCCCCGCGGCGATGCCGTCGCCGCGCGAGCCGGAATGGCCTCCGCCCCGTCCAAAGGTCAGAACCTGAAGTTCATTCTGGGCCTCAAACTGAGCCAGCTCCGCCGCGAAAAGAACTTTCCCCTCAAGCGCCTGGCCGAGCTGTCCGGGCTGTCGATCTCGTACCTCAACGAAATCGAGAAGGGCAAAAAGTACCCCAAACCGGAGAAGATCTTCGCCCTCGCCGAGGCCCTGGAGGTCAAATACGAGGACCTCGTCTCGCTCAACCTTGGGGCCAACATGTCGTCGCTGGAGCGCATGCTGAAGACCGGCACGCTGCAGGACTTCCCGCTCGAGATCTTCGGGGTCAACTCGTCCGGCCTGATGGAGATGATGTCGGGAGCGCCCGACCGCTTCAGCGCGCTGCTCGACACCATTCAGAAGATCGTCCGCCGCTACGACATGCGCGTGGAGCACCTGCTGCTCACCGCCATGCGCTCGTACCTCGAGATGAACAACAACTACTTCGAGGACCTCGAGGAGGCGGCCGAGAAGTTCCGCAAGAGCGAGAAGTGGCTCAAGCACGCGGGGGTCAACCGGGTCGATCTGGCGCAGCGGATGCGCGATTATCTCATCCGCCAGCACGACTACGAGATCGACGAGACGACGCTCGGCACCGACCCCGATCTGCGCGTGCACCGCGCCGTTTTCATCGCCGGCTCGCGCAAGCGGCTGCTGCTCAATCCGGCGCTCGAACCCGTCCAGCGGACCTTCGTGCTGGCCCGCGAGATCGGCTATCGCTGCCTCGGCATGGAGTCGCGCATGGCCACCGGATCGCCGGAGGAATCGGCCAGTTTCGACCAGCATCTCAATCACCAGCGCGCCTCCTACTTCGCCGGCGCGCTGCTCTTCGACCAAGCCGCGGTCTGCGAGGCGGTCGGGCCGTTCCTCATGAAGCGGAAATGGGAACCCGAGGCGCTGCGCGAACTGCCCGAACGCTTCGGGGCCACGCCGGAGATGTTCTTCCACCGACTCTCGCAGCTGCTCCCGCATTTTTTCGGGCTGAACCAGATGTACTTCCTGCGCTTCGAGCACTACGCCGATACCAACCGCTATCGCGCCGCGAAGGAGCTGCATTTCACCCGCATGCACTCGACCCACAGCATCGGCGTGAACGAGCACTACTGCCGCCGCTGGGTCACGATGCGCCTGCTCAAGGAGGTGGCCGCACTGCCCCAGCCGGTCGATCCGCACACGGTCCTGGTCGGCGCGCAACGCTCGCATTTCCCGGAGAGCGGGAGCGATTACTTCAGCCTCTCGCTGGCCCAGCCGTCGCACCTGCGCGAGGGCGTGAGCACCTGCGTGACGCTCGGCTTCGCCATGACCGATGCCTTCAAGGAGAAGGTCCGGTTTTGGAACGATCCGTCGATCCCCGATCGGGTGGTCGGCGAAACCTGCGAGCGCTGCCCGATCCCCGACTGCGCCGAACGCGCTTGCGAACCGCGCATTCTCCAGCGCGACGCCCAGCGGGCCCGCCAAAGCGCTGCGCTGCAGACGCTGGTCGAGCGGCTGCGCCAGTAGTCGCGCCTCCGCGGGACAGTCCTTGCCACTGCGGTGGGCGGGCTGAGACTGCGGCGATGCGCGTGCTCGCCGCTCCGGACAAATTCAAGGCCTCGCTGACCGGCCTGGAAGCGGCGCAGTGCCTGGCCGACGGCTGGCGCAGTGTCTTCCCCGGCGACACCGTCCGCCTGCTGCCGATCGCCGACGGCGGCGAAGGCACCGCGGAGATCGTCTGCAACGCACGGCGCGGAACCTGGATCGAACTGGCCGCGGAAGATCCCCTCGGCCGCCGCGTGCGCGCCCGCTACGCCTCCTTCGAAGACGCCGGCGTGCGCACCGCGGTCATCGAGATGAGCGAAGTCTCGGGCCTCTGGCGGCTGCGGCGCGAAGAGCGCTCGGTGCTCGATGCGACCACGCGCGGCACGGGTCAGTTGCTCCTGCACGCCATCCGCGAACTCGGCGCGCAGCGCATCATTCTCGGCCTCGGCGGTAGCGCCACCAACGACGGCGGCGCCGGACTGGCTGCGGCGCTCGGGTTTCGCCTGCTCGACGCGGCCGGCGAGGAGATTCCCCCCTCCCCGCGCCACCTGCCGGCGCTTGCGCGGATCGAACGCCCGCCCGATCTCGCCGTCCCCCCGATTCTCATCGCCAGCGATGTGACCAATCCGCTGCTCGGCGATCGCGGCGCCACCGCGGTGTACGGCCCGCAAAAGGGCCTGCGCCCCGAGGAGCGCGCCCCGGTCGAGGCCGCGCTGGCGCACTACGCCGACATCGTGGAGCGCGATCTCGGCCGACGGCGGCGCGACACCCCCGGCGCGGGCGCCGCGGGCGGCCTCGGCTTCGGCCTCCTGACCTTCTGCGGCGCGGAGGTGCGCTCGGGCTTCGAGCTGATCGCCGACCTCATCGATCTCGAGGCGGCCATTCGCGAATGCGACCTCGTCCTGACCGGCGAGGGCAGCCTCGACGGCCAGACGCTCGAGGGCAAAGGCCCGGCCGGCGTCGGCCTGCTCGCGCGGCGGCTGGGGCGGCGCTGCGCGGCCTTCGGCGGGCGCATCGTGCCTTCGGTCGAGGCCGAGTTGCGCCATGTCTTCGATGCCGTGCTGCCGATCGCCCCTGGCCCGATCCGCTTCGAGGATTCGGTCGCGCGCGGCGGCGACCTGCTCCGCGCCGCGGCCGCCCGCGCCGCCCGCTGGCTGGCGCTCGGACGGACGCTGGAGCGCTGACCCGGCCCGGCCTTGGACTTTGGCGAATCCGGGGTTTGTTGGCGGCCCGCAACCCTCGGTCCCTTGGCTTCCTACTCCGCGCTTCTCTTCGACATCGGCAACGTCATCCTGCCCTTCGATCTCGGGCCGGCCGTGCAGCGCCTGCGCGCCCGCTCCCGCAGCGCCGATCCGGCCGCTTGGCGGAAGTTCGATGCGCTCAAGATCAGCTACGAATCGGGCACGCTGGATCGCGCCGGCTTTCTCGCCGCCGTACGCCACACGGTCGGCTTCGCCGGCGAGGAGGCCGATTTCGCGGCCATCTGGACCGACATCTTCACGCCCAATCCGCCGATGGACGCTTTCATCGAGGAACAGGCGGCGGCGGGCCGGCCGATGTATCTCCTCTCGAACACGAACGATCTGCACGTGGAGTACTTCACCGCGCGGTATCCGATCTTCGGGCGCTTCGCCGGCGCGGTCTATTCGCACGAGGAAAAGCTCTTCAAGCCCGACCCGGCCATCTTCCGCGTGGCCATCGAACGCTTCGGCCTGGATCCCGCCCGCACGCTCTATCTCGACGACCTCGCGCCGAACATCGCCTCCGCCCGCGAACTCGGCTTCCAAACCCTGCTCTACGACTGGCGCCAGCACGCAGCCAGTTTCGCCGCCCTGCCCGCCTGATTCCTGCCGCCATGTCCGCCGTCCCCTCGCCCGCCTCCTCGCTCAGTCAGGTGCAACGCCTGGTCGAGATCGTCGCCACCCTGCGCGCACCCGGCGGCTGCCCGTGGGATCGCGAGCAGACCCACGCCTCGCTCCGCGGCGCGCTGCTGGAGGAGGCGCACGAGGTGATCGAGGCGATCGACAGCGGCGACCTCCGCAGCCTGCGCGACGAACTCGGCGACCTGCTCCTGCACGTCATTTTCCACGCGCAGATCGAGACCGAGCAGGGTGGCTTCGACCTCGACGCGGTGGCCGAGATGTCCTGCGAAAAAATGATCCGGCGGCATCCCCACGTCTTCGGCGACAAGGCGGGGCTGCTCAACGACAGCGGCGCCGTCCTCACGCAGTGGGAGGAGATCAAGCGCCGCGAGAAAGGCACGGGCGAGCAGGCCTCCGTGCTCGACGGAGTCTCCAAGGCCCTGCCCGAGCTGCTGCGCGCGCAGAAGGCGCAGACCAAGGCCGCGCGCGTCGGCTGCGACTGGCCCGGGACCGAGCTCGCGCCCGTGCTGGCCAAGCTGCGCGAAGAGATGCAGGAACTCGAGCAGGCCGTAGCCGCCGGCGAGCCCCGGCACATCGAGGAGGAGGCCGGCGATCTGCTCTTCAGCGCCGTGAATGTCGCCCGCCGCGCCGGGGTCGATGCCACCGTCGCCCTGCACGGCGCGACCGAGAAGTTCATGCGCCGCTTCCGCGCCGCCGAAACGGCCTTGCGCGCCGCCGGGAAAGAACCCGCGAAGGCCACAGCGGAGGAATGGGACGCCGAATGGGAAGCGGCGAAGGGAAGATTCAAGAGTCAGGAATCAAACCGTCATAAGGGGAAAACTCTAAGGATGGGGAGCACACCGAACTGATCGCTAGCACTTCCAAGCAGATTTGGCCGCTTCGGACAAAGACACGAAACCGGCAAGGACCATCCTTAGATCTTCCCCCTTATCCCGTTTTGAATCTTGATTCTTGAATCTTGATCCTTACTTACCGGCTCCTGTGCAGCGCCGGCCGCACCACCGCCGCCATCCGCGCCAGCGCCTCGCGGTCGAGTTCCGGACGGCCGGCGAACTCCGCGATGCGCTCGACCCAGTCCTGTGGATCGGCCACGAGGCTGGGATAGTCGACCTCCAGCACTTCGAAATTCGGCGAGGTGCGCAGATATTCCTCGATCCACACCAGGTGGCTGCGCAGGCGCTCCAGCAGGACGGAGCGTTCCTCCACCGGGACGTCGATCCCCTCGCGGTGGCGCCGACGCGCGACCATGCGGAACTGCGACTCGGCCACCTGTTCGATCGGCCGACGCATGAAGATGACCCGGTAGCGGTGCTTGGCCGGCAACAGGGTCAGCAGCATCGAGATCACCTTCACCACCCGCCCCTCCGCCTCGCGCAGGATGTCCGGGCGGGTGCGCAGCTGCTTGAGCTGTTCCCACTCGAAGTAACCCTCGGGGTTGTCCGCATCGGCCGGGCGGTCGCTGTCGTGCTTCAGCGCCCAGCCGCCGGCGGCCAGCATTTGCATCATGAGCGACGTCCCCGAGCGGGGCAGCCCGGAGACTAGTACAAACTGAAGCGACCGGCGTGGGGCGGGAGCCCCGATTTCCGGCGGTGGGAGTTCACTCATGGGGGTGGCGCCGAACACCGTGACGGCCGGGGGCGGCGGTCGCTGCGAAAGGCTGGCGGGCTCGATAGCTGCGACGCCGAGTCCGGTCAATGAGCGGCGCGAGCCGATCTCCGCGCCCGTCATTCGGGCAAAAGCCGCTTGCGCCGCCCATCGCCCTTGTTATCCATCGACCCTCATTTTCGCCCCCGCTCCCCAAGCAGCCATGCCCAAGACCAAGCCCAAAGCCGCGGCCAAGCCCGCCAAGACGAAGACCCCCGCCAAGGCCAAGCCGGCGGCGAAACCCGCGCCCAAGGCAAAGGTCCCGGCCAAGGCTCCGGCGAAGGCTGCCCCTGCCAAGCCAACCAAGGCTGCTCCGGCCCCGGCCAAGCCCGCTGCGGCCGCCAAGCCGGTGGCCAGGGTCACGCCGCCGCCCGCCAAGCCGACCAAGCCCGAGCCGGCTCCGGCCGCGCCGGTGGGCAAGCACCCGCAGGCGTTCCTCCGCCAGCAGCGCGAGCGCCTGCTCGCCCTGCGCGACACGCTGCTCGATTCCATGCAGGGCATGGCGCAGGACAATCTGCGCACCCGCGCCGACAGCTCGGACGCGTCGGCCTTCGGCATGCACCAGGGCGATGCGGGGAGCGATGCCTACGATCGCGATTTCGCCCTCTCCATGCTCTCGCAGGAACAGGACGCGCTCTACGAGATCGACGAAGCGCTCAAGCGCATCGAGGGCGGCAACTACGGCATCTGCGAGATGTCGGGCAAGCTGATCCCGCAGGCCCGTCTCGAGGCCATCCCGTTCACCCGCTACACGGTCGAGTGCCAGGCGCAGATCGAGAAGCAGAGCAAATACGCCAAGGTCCGCCCGACCGTCACTTCACTCTTCGGTTTGACCGAGGAGGAAGGTAATGATACTGACGACGAGGAAGCGGCTCCGGCCGAGCCGCGCGAGCGCGAGTAGCAAGCAAGGTTCCTCCGTCTCCGGATCTCCCGGCGCTTTCGCCCCAATCCCTTCATCACATGGCACGAGAAATCATCACCCTGGAATGCACCGAGGCCAAGGCCGCCGGCGTTCCCGCGTCGCGCTACGTCTCGACGCGCAATAAGAAGAGCCCGAACACCCCGGGCCGTCTGGAAAAGAAGAAGTTCAACCCCTTCCTGCGGAAGCACACGCTGCATCGGGAGACCAAGTAAGCTGAGATCATGACTGGAACGACTGCCCCTAAGACCGTCGAGCGCCGCATTCGCCTGCGCCGCCACAACAAGTCGATGCCGCGTCGCCGGCTCGATCTGCCGGTGGAAGCGATCGACTACAAGAACCCCGACCTGCTCCGCAAGTTCGTGACCGAGAGCGGGAAGATCCTCCCGCGCCGCACCACCGGCGTCTCGGCCAAGCTGCACCGCAAGATCACGCGCCAGATCAAGCGCGCCCGGGCGGCCCTGCTGATGAAGTAAGCGCACCCGCTGCGATTTCCCGAAGGCCGAGGCGAAAGCTTCGGCCTTTTTGTTTCCCGCCTGGGGCCACTGACACAACTCCGACCTGAACTCTCTTGGCCCGCCGCGGAGTTCGTGGCTTCGTCCCCTCCCCGCTTCCGCTCTCCCAGTCTCCGCTCTCCAGTCTCCAGTCTCCGATCTCCAGTCTCCCAACTTCCGCTCCCAAATGGCGACTCTCAAAGACACGCAGAACGAACCCGACCACCGCCGCATCGCCATCGACCGAGTGGGCGTGAAGGCGCTCCGCTACCCCATGCAGGTGCGCGACCTGCACGGCACGACGCATCAGAGCACGGTCGGCACGTTCGCGCTCACGGTGCATCTGCCCCACCACTTCAAGGGCACGCACATGAGCCGTTTCATCGAGGTGCTGAACGCGCACGGCCCGGTGTTCCAGGTCAATTCGATGGACGTGGTGCTGAAGCATCTGCTCGAGCGGCTCGATTCCGAGCAGGCGCAGATCGACATCGAATTTCCCTTCTTTCTCGAAAAGGCCGCGCCGGTCACTGGCATGAAGGGGATGCTCGATTATCAGGTGAAGTTCGAGGCCGGGGCCAAGCGCTCGGGCGAGTTCGACTTCATCCTCACGGTCATCGTGCCGGTGACCACGCTCTGCCCGTGCTCGAAGGCGATCAGCAAATACGGCGCGCACAACCAGCGCGGTCAGGTCACCTGCGCGGTGCGATTCAACGAAACGGTTTGGATCGAGGATCTCATCCGCCTGGTCGAGGACTGCGCCAGTTCCGAGCTCTACAGCGTCCTCAAGCGCCCCGATGAAAAGGCCGTGACCGAGCGGGCCTACGAAAATCCGGTCTTCGTCGAGGATCTCGTTCGCGCGGTGGCCGCGAAGTGCCAGGAGCATCCGCTCATCACCTGGTTCAGGGTTGAGGCGGAAAACTTCGAATCCATCCACAATCACAACGCCTATGCGTTGGTCGAGGGTCGGAAGTAGGCCGCAGCCCGCGGTCGGCGGACGAGAAAGCTGCGCCCGCGCTCCGGTCGAATGACGCATTGAGAAAGGCTCCCGCTTCCGCGGCGCAGCCGTTTTCGTCATTCTGCCTGCATGCTCCTCCTCCGCCTTCTTCGCACCGCCCTCGCGGTTCTCCTGCTCAGCGCCAGCCCTCCCGCGGCGTCTGCGGGCGAGCCGTTCTATCCGGGCCTCGGCTCGCACCGCCGTCCGATCTCCACAGCCAGTCCGCTCGCCCAGCGCTACTTCGATCAGGGCGTGGCCCTGCTCCACGGCTTCAACCACGCGGCCGCCATCCGCTCGTTCCAGGCCGCCGCGCAGGCCGATCCCTCCTGTGCCATGGCGCACTGGGGCATCGCTCTCGCCGCCGGTCCCCACATCAATTTCCCGCTCGTGCCGCCGCCCATGGCCGAGCTGGCCTGGAAGCATCTCACGCTGGCCCAGCAGCACGCCAGCAAGGCGCAGCCGGCCGAGCGCGCGCTGCTCGAGGCGCTGGCGAAACGCTACGTGCAGCCGCCGCAGCCGGAGGATCGCACCGCCCTCGACCGCGCCTATGCCGACGCCATGCGCGAGGTCTGGAAGCGCTTTCCGCGCGATGCCGATGTCGGCGTGCTCTTCGCGGAGGCCATGATGGACCTCTCGCCGTGGAATCAATGGACGCTCGACGGGCAGGCGAATCCAGGCACCGAAGAAATCCTGGCCACGCTCGAGGCCGTGCTGCGGCTGAATCCCGACCATCCGCTGGCCAACCATCTCTACATCCACGCCGTCGAGGCCTCGCCGCACCCCGAGCGGGCCGATCGCGCCGCCGCCCGCCTCCGCCGTCTGCAGCCGGGCCTGGCGCACAATGTGCACATGCCGTCGCACATCGACATCCGGCGCGGGCGCTGGCAGCTGGCCATCGAGACCAACGCACGCGCCATCGAGGCGGATCGGAACTACCGCCGCAGCCTGCGCGGGCGCGACCCGGGCCTCTTCCCGGTCTACGCCGCGCACAATCAACATATGCTGGCCTACGCCGCCATGATGACCGGCCAAAGCCGCGTCGCGCTGCTCAACGTCCGCCAGCTGCTGCGCGATCTGCCGCCCGGTTTCGTGCAGCAGTCCGCACCGCTGCTGGAATACGTCCACGCGCTCCCGCTCGAGATCATGGTCCGCTTCGGCCAATGGGATCGCATCCTCGCCGAGCCCGAGAGATACGCTGACTACATGTACTTCTCGCGCGCCTTCCACCAGGCAGCCCGCGCGATCGCCTTCGCCGCCAAGGGCCAGCCGGAGGAGGCGCGCCGGGCGCAGGCGCTCTTCCGCGAACGGAGCGCGCTGGTACCGAAGGAGACGATGATCAGCAACAATCCGGGCGCCACAATCCTCGAGCTCACCACCCGCATGCTCGAAGGCGAGATCCTCGTCGCCGAAGGCAAGATCGAGGAGGCCCTCCAGGAACTCGCCGCGGCCCTGAAGATCGAGGACGCCCTGCGCTACGACGAGCCCCCCGGCTGGATGATCCCGCTCCGCCATGTGATCGGCGCCACGCTGATGAAAGCCGGCCGCTTCGCCGAAGCCGAGGCCGTCTACCGCGGGGATCTGCGCCGCATGCCGAACAACGGCTGGTCGCTCTACGGCCTCGCCGCCAGCCTGCGAGCCCAGAGCAAGGCGCCCCGCGAGATCGCCGCCGCCGACCTCAAGTTCCGCCGCTTCTGGGCCCGCGCCGACGTCCGCATCAGCAGTTCCTGCCTCTGCCAGCCGGGCGCGAAGGTGACCAAACGATAGACAAGGCACTCCTAGCTTCCGGCCCTCTCTCACCTCACCTCTCACCTCTCACCTCTCACCTCTCCCGCTCACCGGGCGCCGGTCGGACGGCCCCGCAGTCGAGCGCGCACGCTGTCCGCCGCGCCAGGCTTGAGCTGCGTGACCAGACGCGCCGGCGCCCCCGGACCGGCCGGCGCCGCCACCAGCCGCGGCCGTCCGTCGGCGGCCTCGATGCGCGCAAACCGCGGCTCGGCCTGCACCTGCGCCGGATGCGTCACGGCCAGCACGGCTACCGAGTCGAACAGCAGCCCGCCCTCCACGCCGAAGAGCCAGCGCCAGGTGCGCAGCCAGAGCCGGCATTGCGCCGCCAGCCAGGCCCAGTCGGGGCTGAGCGTAGCGAGTTCCTCGAGGTCCGTCGGGCGCAGCTGGCAATCGCGCGCGAGACCGCCGGGGACGAGCAGCAGCGGCGGCACGGGCGTGCCGCCTTCGAGCAGCTCGCGCACGGCGGCGGGATCCTTGATGAAATTGGCGTCGCTGAACGGATACGGATTCCACGGCCCGATGCGCAGGCGCTCGCCCGGCTGCCGGCCGGCGATCAGCACCACGCCGAGCAGGCGCGGGCGCAACTCGGGATGCAACCGCAGGCAGGTGGCCAGATTGGTCGCCGGGCCGAGCGCGAGGTAATGCAGCGGTCGCTCGCGCAGGGCCGCCGCCAGGGCCTCGGTCGCCGGGGTGCGTTCGCCCAAGGCACGTGCAGAGGCGGCGCCGCGATGCACCGGCAGCGCCGCGACGCCCGCGGGTCCGCCAAAGCGGCGCACGATCTCCCCGGTGGCCTCGAGGGCGGCCTCGACGCTGCTGTTCCCGTAGGTCGCGCTCAACCCGCGGATCGACAGCTCCGGCGCGTGCAGGGCCTGCACGAGCGCGAAGGCGTCGTCGACATCGCGCAACCGCTGCAGGGTGCAGTCGGTGTCGATCCACACCTCCGTGCCCGCGCGCACCAACCCAGGCATGGCCAGACCCACGACCAGCGGGAGGAGGAGCATTCGGCGGAGCATGCGGGCACAGCATGCGTCGGACTGCGGCCGGCAGCCAGCCCCGCGGAAAACCTGAGCTCTCGCGGCGCGCAATTACGCTTGCGGAGTGCACCCGTTCAAGTTCTAGACAGGCAGGCAAAGGGCCCGCCGAGATCGATGAGTCATCCCACCCATTTCGTCGACCCGCCCGCCGCCTCCGCGCCGCCGGCGTCGGCGTCGGTTCGCGATGGGGCGAAAGCCACCGCGCGCCTCTCCCTCGTCATCCCGTGCTGGAAGGACGAGGCGGCGGCGCTGGCCCACCTCGCCCGCTGGCGGGAGCATCCGTGGGTGGTCGATGTCTGCATCGGCGGCCTGACCGAGCGCACCGAATTCGCGCAGGCCGTGCGCGCCGGCGGCGGACGCTTCGCCGGCTGCCCGCGGCCGAGTCGCGGCCAGCAGCTCAACGCCGCCGCGGCCGAGGCACGGGGCGACATTCTGCTCTTTCATCACGCCGACTCGATCCTCACGCCCGAGCACTTGGCCGCGCTGCAGCAACTCGACACGCAAGCGCCCGGTTTTCGCGGCGGCGCGTTCTACCGGAAGTTCGACGAACGTCATCCCTGGCTGCGCTGGCTGGAGCAGGTGGAGCGCTGGCGCTCGCGCAGCCACGGCACGCTTTTCGGGGATCAATCCGTCTTCGTCCGCCGGAGCGTGTTCGAGGAGTTGGGCGGCTTCGCCGGCATTCCGCTGATGGAGGACGTCGATTTCTCCAACCGCCTGCGCCGCTCGGGCCCGGTGGTGCTGCTCGATCCGCCCATGGCCTCGTCCCCGCGCAAACATCTGCAGCAGGGCGCCTGGCGGACCACGCTGCGCAATGCCAGCCTCCTGCTGCTCTTTCAGCTGGGGGTCGACCCCGCCCGGCTGCACCGCTGGTATTACGCCGAGGGCCCGGCCCGTTCGTAGTCTCGCTTTTCCCACGCAGTCCCCTGATGTTCCACGCATGCACGCTCCTCGACCGCTGACCAAAGCCGACCACTGGCGCGCCCGCTGGCGGGCCTTCCGCAATCCCGCCAGCGGCGAGAAGAAGGCCTACCTCGAACGCCGCTGGGCCGAGCTCCCGGAAGAGCTCAAGACGCCCAACCAGATCTCCGGCCGCTACCTGACGCACTGCGCCTTCACGCTCGGCGCCAGCTATTGCTCGTTCCACTGCACGCATTGCTACCTGCCGAAGAATGCGAACAGCGTGCCGATCCCGTCGCTCGAGCAGATGCGCGAGCAGATCGACGCCAACCGCCGTCTGCAGGGTCCGGGCGCCGGCCTGCAGATCACCGGCGGCGACGTGGCCGATGCCTACTGGCGCAGCGGCCGGCAGGACGAACTGGTCGAGATCGTGCGCTACGCCGTGCGCTCCGGGCTCATCCCGATGCTCTTCACGCACGGCCAGACGCTCTTCGAGCATCCCGAGTTCCTCGAGCGGCTCGTGGCCGAGGGCGGCCTGCGCCAGTTGGCGGTCCACGTCGACATGACCCAGGCGGGCCGGAAGGGATATCCGATCCAAAAGGTCACCTGCGAGGCCGACCTGCATCCGGTCCGGCAGAAGTTCACCGACCTCGCGCTCGAGATTCGCCGCCGCACCGGGCACCTGCTGGAAATGGCGCACAACTGCACCGTGACCGAGCGGAACATCGACAGCGTGCCCGAGATCATCCGCTGGTTCCTGGCCGATCCGGCCCGCACGCACGTCTGGCGCATGCTCAGCTTCCAGCCGGAGGCGGACACGGGCCGGACCATCTTCTCGAAGAAGCCGATCACGCCGGACGATGTCTGGGAGAAGATCTGCGAGGGCGTCGGCCGCCGCGTGCCGCGCGATGCCACCATCTTCGGTCATCCCGATTGCAACAGCTGGACGTCGCTGCTCGTGGCGCGTCCCTCCGGCGAGCACATGACGCTGACGCCGTCGGGCAAGCGCGAGGGCGAGCTCTTCTTCGCCGCGCTCGATCGCGTGGCCGGCGTCTCCCTGGTCAACGACAGCTCGGGCACGCCGATGTATAAAGTGCTCGGCCTGCTGAGCCAGAACGTCGGCCTGCTCTTCCGCCTCCTCGGCAGCCTCGTGGGCAAGACGTTCCGTCGCGAGATCACGCCGGGCATGTGGCGCGCCATTCTCGGCGGCCGCGTGCACACGGTGGGCATCGGGATGCACAATTTCATGGGCGCCGCCAACGTGGCTCGCGCGGACGTCGACCCGGTCATCAAATGCCGGCTCGACTCCTGCGTCTTCAAGGGCGCGGTGAAGCAGAACGGCGAGTGGGTGGCCGTGCCAATGTGCTCGATGAACGAGCGCAAATGGTCGGAGATCTACGACGAGCGCCTGCAGGATCCGCAGCTCGCGTCGCTCCCGCAGGCCACCTCGCGCGTGGCGGAAGGTTCAGCCGCGGAGGCCTAGCCGCGGCTCGGTGAAGGTCCGCGCGCGGCCGGATGGGGCGGCGCGCGGCAAGACAGATCATTCCCGGCGGCGACCATCCCCCAAGTGTCGTATGGTCGTCGCTGACCGGCTCAGGGATCGTGGGAGCGTTGGCGTCACCCGCGAGCTTGGGTCCAGCAGCACGGTTCTCTCGCACTGCGGTCGGGTGGCGACGGAACGCTCCTCCCCTTACAAACTGCATGGCCATCTTTGGCGATTTTTCCGAAATTCCACCTCCTGAAGTCCTGACCGCCGTGGGCCGGCGCACGGGCGTACTCGCCGCCCAGGTAGCCGGGCAGGCGCTGGAAGTTCAATTGAAGAACGGCTTCGTCCTCAACTTCCTGGCCGACGG
Source organism: Verrucomicrobiota bacterium (assembly GCA_018240025.1). Classification (GTDB taxonomy): domain Bacteria; phylum Verrucomicrobiota; class Verrucomicrobiia; order Chthoniobacterales; family SZAS-18; genus SZAS-18. The sequence continues at coordinate 67,323 of JAFEGM010000031.1, read as the reverse complement.
CCTGCGCACCAGCGATGTGCTCGCGTTGTCGAGCCGGTTCGGCCGACTGCTGGAGGCCAAGTCGGGGCCCTTCGAATTCCACCCGCTGGAGCAGCGGGGCGAGGCGCAATTTTATGCGCCGATCGACCAACTCGTGGCCAGCACGCTGCGCAGCCTGAGCGAGCGCGATCTGGCGGCGGCCGAGCTGCCCAGTGCGCTGACGGTCTTCGTGGTCACCGGACGGGACGGACTTCACCTGCCGGAGGATCTGCAACTCTTCTGGGAACGCGCCTACGTGCATCTGCAGCTCGGCGCCGCGCCGCTGCAGCTCAGCGGCAGTACCGGCGTGACCGCGCTGGAGGCGCGCTGGCATCTCCATCGGCTGCGCTTGGCAGGCTTGGTGCGGCCGCGCCGGGCCGATGAGCGCACGGATTTCGGACGACGCCTCTCCGAGAGCGATGCGCTCGCGCCCATCGCCGTCACGGCTGGGACCGAGGCCTCGGGGCCTGGCGCCGAGCTCGGCCGCGTGCGGCTGCAGCAGCCTCCGCGCTCGCTGCTTGGCCGGATGATGGACGGGCTCTCGCGCCTGTTTCGCTGAGCTACATCGCAGCGGCCCGGACCCGGGCTCGTCCGCGCCGGTGGTGCGCCTTGCAGCCGGCTTCGCGCGGGCGAATCTCGTGGCTCCGATGTCGAAGGACCCGCCTGCCGCCTTTCCGGAAACGCGCTGGAGCCTGGTGCTCCGGGCTCAGGACGGCAGCCCCGCCAGCGAAGCCGCGCGCCAGGCGCTGGAGGAAATCTGCGCGGCATACTGGTATCCGCTCTACGCCTTTGCGCGCCGCGCCGGGGCCGCGCCAGCCGACGCCGAGGATCTGACCCAGGGCTTCTTCGCGCTGCTCGTCTCCCGCGGGCTGCTGCAGAAGGTCGAACGCGAACGCGGCCGCCTGCGCTCGTTCCTCATCGGTGCCTTCAAGCTGCACCTCTCGGAGCGACATCGCCACGAGCAGCGTCTGCGTCGCGGCGGCGGGCAGACGGTGCTGTCGCTCGACCAGGACCAGGCGGAGGCGTGGCTGCGCGCGGATGAATCGGTCGCCTCGCCGGAGGAGCGCTTCGATCGCGACTGGGCCGAATCGATCGTCGCCCAGGCGCTCCGGGCCCTGGAGCAGGAATGCGTGCGCAAGGGCCGCCATCAGCATTTTCACCGGCTGCGCGCCTTTCTCAGCTGGGAGCAGGGCGAGCCCGAGGTGGCCGCGGCCGCGCGCGATCTGGGCCTGAGCGAAGGCGCACTGCGCGTGGCGGTGCATCGGCTGCGGCACGATTTCCGCCGGCAGATCGAGGCGCAGGTGGCAGAGAGCGTGACCAATGCGGACGAGCTCCAGGCCGAGCTGGACCACCTTTTCCGCACCCTGCTGCGCTGAGCGCCCCGCCAGCATGTCCGCCGCTCCGCCCGATTCGTGTGTAACGCCGCCCGACGCGCGGCCGATGGAGAAGGCGATGTCTGCGCTGCCGCCCCGCTGTCCCACCTGTGGCGGGGTCCTTTCGCTGCGGCTTTCGTCGGCCGGCGACTGTCCCGGATGCATGCTCCGGCGCGCCTTCGCCCCACCGTCGGTGCCAGCGCGGCCGGACGATTTCGGCGACTACGAGGTGGGCGAAGAAATTGGCCGCGGCGGCATGGGCGTGGTCTACCGCGCCCGCCAGCGGGCGCTCGACCGGGAGATCGCACTCAAGTTGCTGCCGTTCGAGCTGTTGGAGAGCGACGACTTCCTCGAGCGCTTCGAGCGCGAGGCGCGGCTGATGGCGCGGTTGACGCATCCGGGGATCGCCCGGGTTTTCGAAGCCGGCATCAGTCGGAATGGCCAGGCCTATCTCGCGCTGGAGTTGATCGCCGGGCAGCCGCTGGACGATCACCTCCGCGTCGAGGATCCGCCGCTGCCGGCGCGACTCGCGCTCTTCCTGCAGGTCGCCGAGGCCGTCCAGCACGCGCACGAGCGCGGCATCGTGCACCGCGACCTCAAGCCGTCGAACGTGCTGGTCAGCACCGCCGATGGCGGCAGCACCGCCAAGGTGATCGACTTTGGCCTGGCTCGCCCCAGCGGCGATGCGGGCGCCGATGCCGCCATTTGGCGTTCGCAGCCGGCCATGGTCGGGACGCCGCTCTACATCAGCCCCGAGCAGGCCGCGGGCGAGGAAGTGGACACGCGCACCGATGTGTATGCGCTCGGCGCTCTGCTCTACGAAATGCTGGCGGGGCGCCCGCCGTTCGACGAACACGACTTTCGCGACGCCTCGCGCGCCGAGGTGCTGCGCGTCCTGCGCGGCCAGGAGCCGCCGCCGCCGAGCGCCCGCACGGCCGCTCGGCGCATCGATCCCGATCTTGACGCGATCTGCCGCCGCGCGCTCGCCCGCGCACCCGACGAACGCTATGCGACCGTGGCTGCGCTGGCGTACGATGTGCGGCGCTTCCTCGCGCTGCAGCCGATCACCGCCCGCGTGCCGACCCAGGGGTATCGCGCCGGCCTCTTCGTGCGCCGGCACCGTCTCGCGCTCGCGCTGGCCAGCGTCTTCGTGCTTGGCCTGCTGAGCGCCGCGGCGTTCAGCCTGCAGCAGGCCCGCCAGGCCCGGCTCGAACGCGATCGGGCCGAGAAGGTGAAGAGCTTCCTCTTCGCGGTGCTGAACTCGCCGGCGCCTGGCGTCGGCGGCCGCGAGGTCCGCGTGGTGGAGGTGCTCTCCGCCGCGCGGGAACGCGCCGAACAGGAACTGGCGGACGACCCGGCCACGCGCTGGGAGGTGTTGCTCACGCTCGGCACGACCTATTACGAACTCAGCCAATACGCGGAGGCGGAACCTCTGCTGCAGGCCGCGCTGCGCGACGCCGAGCGCGCCTTCGGCAGCGAATCCGTCCCCGCAGGACGCGTGCGCAAGGCCCTGGGCGATCTCTACAATTTCTCCAGCCGCCAGCCGGCCGCGGCCGAGTCCCTGCTGCGAGCGGTCGGCATCTTCCGCCGCCACCTGCCGTCGGCCCACGAACATCTCATGCTGGCGCTGCACGCACTCGCCTCGGTCAGCATCCACAGCGGCGAGCAGCGCGCGGCCATTCCGGCGCTGGAGGAATCGCTCGCGCTGGCGCAGCGGAGCGACACCCTCGCGGCCCGCCTGCATCGGGTCGTGGTGCTGGGCGATCTGGCGCCCTGCTACGAGGCGGTCGGGCGCCAGGCCGAGGGCCGCGCGCTGACCGAGCAGGCGGTGCGCGCCGCCCGCCAGTATCCTCAGCTGCGGGAGAATCTCGCCACGCTGCTTTCCAACTCGGCCGAGGACCTCGCCGAAGCCGGCGACTGCGCCGGCGCCGCCGCGGCGGCGGAGGAGAGCTACCGGCTGCGCTCCGCGCTGCACGGCGCACGCTCGCAGTCCGCCGGCATCGGACAGGCCCGGCTGGCCCAGACGCAGCGCCACTGCGGCGACTTCGTCACCGCCGAGCGCAACGCCCGTGAGGCCCTCGCCATCCTGCGATCGGTCAGCGCTCCGCAGGCCCGCGAGCTTTTTCATCCGCTGCGTGCACTGGGCCTGACTCTGCTGGAGGCCGGCCGCCCCGCCGAGGCCGAGCCGGTGCTCACGGAGCTGGTGGCGGTGCTGGCATTGCGCCAGCCGCAGTCGCCGCTGCTGACAACCGCCCGCGAAGCTCTCGCGCGAGCCCGCGCCACCGCGGCACCGTAGGTCATCCCGCAAATTCTCGGCAGATTCCGCGTAACGGCGCGCCACCCGCGGCCGATGGATGGTGTGAAAGCCATCCTACGCAACCTCGCCGCGGTCGGCGCCTTTCTGGCCGCCCTGCCGCATCCTTCCTCGCTGCGCGCGCAGGTCGTGCAGCCGACCACGCCGCCCTGGCGCTGGCTTTGGGTCGGTTCGGACAACCCGGTCGACACCTGGGGCAGCGCCAACTCCCGCAATGGCGGCGCGCTCACGGGCAACTGGCTGCTCTTCCCGAACGACACCCCCGCCCCGCCGATCACCCGGCCGCGCACGGGCTCGGACTGGGTGGTCATCGACCCGGGTCAATCGAGCCTCGGCACGCTCGGCGAAACCATCACCGGCGAGCTGAACTGCCGCCTGGAGCCGCAGTCCTCCTGGACGGTCGGCCGGCTCGAGCTGGCCGCGGGCACCAGCCTGACCCTGCAGGGTAACAGCACGCTTTCTCTCACCACCACGCCCGCCACCGGCTACGCCACCTTCTCCGGTGCCGGCAATGTGCAGAACCACGGCGACATTCGCCTCGCCGCCGGCGGATACCTCTCCATGGCGGTCGCCGGTACCATCTCCGGGGGCGGCACCATCACGATGAGTCCGGCCGACGGCGTCTTCGGCGATTCCACCCTCGGCGGCAACAATCTCAACACCGCCTTCAATCTCGCCGGCGTGACGGTGCGCGGCGCGGGGCAGATCCGCGGCGGCGCCAACTTCGCGGCCACCTTCACTAACAGCGGACTCTTCGACGCCAACCTGCCGGGGAAGTCGCTCATCGTCATCACCAGCGGCAACAACTTCAACGGCTCCTTCACCGCGCCGCCCAGCACGAACACGGGCATCTTCCGAGCAAGCAACGGCGGCACCCTGCAGCTCACCTGCTTCGGCGGCGCGGGCACACTGCAGAACGCCGGCGGTCGCTTCGAGGCGCTCGACGGCTCGACCGTGCGTCTGGATAATGCGGTCACGGTCGTGGGTGGCACGCTGGCCACGACGGGCTCCGGTATCGTCCGTTCGGCTTCGGCCTTCCTGCGCGACGTGACCAACACCGGCTTCCTGCAGGTGGGCGATCCCACTTCCGGCGGCGACAACCTCTCGCTCGTGAACAGCTTCACGAACTCGGGCACCGTGCGCATCGGCACACCGACCAGCCTGATCTCGGCCAAGCTCTTCCTTCGCAGCTCCATCACGCTCAACGGCGGCGGCCGGCTCGTGCTGGCCAGCAGCGACCTCGGCACGGTCAGCGGCTACGGCAATCCGACGCTGACCAATCCGAGCGGCGCGATCATCGAAGGCACCGGCGGCCTCGGCTACGGCGGGGAGAACGGCGGCTTCGGGTCGTCGAGCTACCTCTCGCTCGCCAACGCCGGCCTGCTCGATGCGAACGTCAACGCGCGCGGCCTCTTCATCGTCATGAACAACACGGCTGGTGTCACCCTGACCAACACGGGAACCATGCGCGCCAGTGCGGGTGGCATCCTCGTCCTCTCGGGGATCGATGTGAACAACGAGGGCACCTACGACAACACCGACGGACGCATCGAAGCGCTCGCCGGCTCGTCCGTGCAGCTCCGCTCCGGCGCCGTCATCCGCAACGGCACGCTGGCCACGGCGGGCTCCGGCGTCATCCAGCTCGGACTCAACGGTTTCTTCAACGGCGGCGTGCTCCGCGACGTCGTCAACACCGGTCAGCTCACGCTCTCGTCCGGCTTCTTCGCCGGCACGGTGACGAACTCCGGCGCCGGCGTGACGACGCTGACCGACGCCCAGCAGGAGTTCCGCAGCAGCACCTTCCTCAATCAGGCGGGCGCGACCTTCAACTCGGTCGGCGGCACGCGCCTGAGCGGCACGGGCACCTTCCGAAATGCGGGCCGCTTCGCCCGCACGGGCTCGAGTTTCTCGACCATGCAGGCGGAGGTGGCCTTCGAGAATACGGGCACGGTTTACCTCGAAGGCTTCCAGCAGTTCGGCAGCTATCGTCAGTCGGCCGGCGTGCTCCAATTCGGCCCGAACGGCAGCACGCAGACGGCCAGCGGTCAGCCGCTGGTCTTCACCGGCGGTGCGATCGTCGGCACGGGGAGCTTCCAGACGTCGGTCACGAACAGCGGCAACCTGACGCTCGGGGCGACCGACGGCAGCCCCACCTCGCTGCGCTTCCAGCAGAGCTTTACCCAGGACGCGAATGCGACGCTCACGGTCAACGTCGGCGGGACGGCCGACGGCGCCTTCGGCGTGCTCAAGGTCGACGGCACGGCCAATCTCGCGGGGAATGTGGTCGTCCAGCTCGTGAACGGCTTTCGCTTTCGCGTGGGCGACACCTTCCAACTCGTCAGCGCGGGCACGCGCAACGGCAACTTCGCCAGCCTCACGCTACCCGCCGGCGTGAACGGGTCGCTCAGCGCCAGCGGCGGAAATGTCACGCTGACCATCACGGCGGCACCCGCCAGCACCAGCCTGATCAACATCTCGACCCGCGCGCGCGTCGAGACCGGCGACAACGTGCTCATCGGCGGCTTCGTCATCGGCGGCACCGCCAGCAAGCGGGTCATCGTCCGCGCGCTCGGGCCGAGTCTGGTGCCGTTCGGCGTGAGCAACGCGATCTCGAATCCGACGCTGCGCTTGGTCAACTCGGCCACCGGCGCGGACCTGGCCAGCAACGACAACTGGCGCAGCGCGCAGCAGGCCGACATCCAGGCCTCCGGCTTCGCGCCGACCAACGACAACGAATCCGCCATCGTCGCGACGCTCAGTCCCGGCAGCTACACCGCCATCGTCGCCGGGGTCGGCGGCGAGCAGGGCGTGGCCTTGGTCGAGGTGTACGATCTCGACCGCGGGGGCCGCGAGTCCGCCCGACCGCTCAATGTCAGCACGCGCGCCAAGGTACTGACCGGCGATCAGATTCTCATCGGCGGCTTCGTCGTCGAAGGCGCGCGCGAACGCCGCGTGATCGTCCGGGCGATCGGTCCGAGCCTCACCGGCTTCGGCGTGCAGGGCGCCTTGTCGAATCCCACGCTCGAAGTGAAGGACGCGGGCGGCGCGACCATCGGCACGAACGACGACTGGAAGAGCGCGCAACAGGCCTCCATCGCGGCGAGCGGCTTCGCCCCGACCAACGACGCCGAGAGCGCCGTCATCCTGACCCTGCCGCCCGGCGCCTACACCGCACTCGTGCGGGGCGTCGGCAGCTCCACCGGCGTGGCTCTGGTCGAGGTCTACGATCTGGAGTGAGTGATCCGGCCGCCTGTCCACGGCCGGAAGTCCAGAGCGGCGCAGTCGTCTAGCAGGGACGGCTGCGCCGTCTTGTTTGCGAAGGACGTGTCTTCGCGCCTCCGCACAGGTGGAAACGAAGTCGCATCCGCCCACGACCGGTAGGGATGCGCTCCCGCGCGTCCGCGCGCAGCCCAAGACATAGCTCCGCCCACGACTGGTAGGGATGCGCTCCCGCGCGTCCGCGCGCAGCCCAAGACATAGCTCCCCCCACGACTCGGTAGGCATGCGCTCCCGCGCGTCCGCACGCAGCCCAAGACATAGCTCCGCCCACGACTCGGTAGGGATGCGCTCCCGCGCGTCCGCGCGCAGCCCAGGACATAGCAGCCCTACCAGGTCGTGAGCGAACGCGGAGATCGTGGGCGACTCGCGGACGCCCGGAGCGCGTCCCGCACGTCGTGGGCGAACGCGGAGTCGGCGCGGCTCACCAGATGGCGGCGCGCTCGCTCTCGGGGCGCGCCATCGGGCTGCCCGGCGGCACATTAAAGGCGGCGGCGAACTCCGGCATGTTCGAGAGCGGACCGTTGACGCGCAGCGCGGCGGGCGAATGCGGGTCGGTCTTGATCCGCAGGCGCGTGTTCTCGGGCGTCAGGTTGCGGCGCCAGAGCGTGGCGTAGCCGAGGAAGAAGCGCTGCGCGGGCGTGAAGCCGTCGATCTTCTTCTCGCGCTCCGCGACCGGCTTGGCGGCCTGGGCTTTTTGGAAGGCGGCGTAGGCGACCTTGAGGCCGCCGAGGTCGGCGATGTTCTCGCCCTGCGTCAGCTCGCCGTTCACGGAGAGGCCGTCGAGCACCTTGTAGGCATTGAACTGCTCGATGACCCGCCTGGCCCGCTCGTTGTAGGCCTTGGCATCCTCCGGCGCCCACCAGTCCTTGAGGTTGCCGTCGGCGTCGGACTTGCGGCCCTGATCGTCGAAGCCGTGCGTCATCTCGTGGCCGATGACCGCGCCGATGCCGCCGTAATTGACCGCGTCGTCGGCCGAGAGCGAGAAGAACGGCGGCTGCAGGATGCCGGCGGGGAAGACGATCTCGTTGAGCGAGGAGCGGTAGTAGGCGTTGACCGTCGGCGGGGTCATGCCCCACTCGGTGCGGTCGACCGGCTGGCCGATGCGCGAGACGACGCGCTTGTATTCATGCTGGCGGGCGCGCAGGACGTTGAGCACGTACGGACCGCGGTCGACGACGAGCTTGGAGTAGTCGCGCCACTTGTCCGGATAGCCCATCTTCACGCCGAACGCGGCCAGCTTCTTCAGCGCCGCCTGCTTGGTCGCGGGCGTCATCCAGTCGAGCTGCTCGATCCGCTCCTTGAGCGCGGCGCGCAGATTCTCGACCAACGCGAGCACGCGCTGCTTGGCCTCGGGCGGGAAGGTCTTCGCCACGTATTCCTGGCCGAGCAGTTCGCCGATGCCGGTGTCCATGCTCTCGACCACCCGCTTCCAGCGCGGCTTGAGCTGCTTCGCGCCGGTCACCGTGCGGCCGTAGAACTCGAAGTCGGCCTGTACGAATTCGTCGCTCAGATACGGCGCCGCCGCGCGCAGCAAGTGCCAGCGGGCGTAGTCCTTCCAATCCGCCAGCGGCCTCTCCTTCACCAGCTGGTTGAAGGCCTTCATGAAGTCGGGCTGGCCGACGTTGACCGGGCCGAGCGGCGGCGGCTGCGCGCTCTCGATGAACTTGGCCAGCGGAAACTCCGGCACCAGCGCGGTCAGCTCGGCCACCGTCATCTTGTTGTAGTTCGCCTCGCGGTCGCGCCGCTGCACGCGGGTGCGCGAGGCTTTGGCCAACGCCGTCTCCAGCGTCACGATCCGCTTGGCGGCATCGGCCGCGGCTTCCGGCTTGTCGCCGAGGAGCGCCAGCATCTTGGCGATGTGCGCCTGGTAGCCCTCGCGCAGCTTCACGGAATCGGCGTCGTCTTTGACGTAGTAGTCGCGATCCGGCAGGCCGAGTCCCGCCTGCGCGAACTGGCCGATGACCTGGGTCGAATCCTTGGCGTCCTGCCCGCCGAAGAAGGCGAAGCCCACGTCTGCGCCGAGCTGCCGCAGATGGCCGAAGAGCGCGGCCAGCCCAGCCGCGTCCTTGACCGCGGCGATGCGGGCGAACTCGGGATCGAGCGGCTTGGCGCCCTCGGACTTGAGCTGCGCCTCGTTCATCCCGCTGGCGTAGAAGTCGCCGATCACGCGCAGCCGCGAACCGGCCGGAGCGTCCTTGGATTTGGTCGAGGCCTCGGAGGCGATGTCGCGCAGGATGCCGACGTTCCGATCGCGCAGTTCATCGAACGCGCCCCACGAAACGAGGTCCGGCGGGATGGGGTGCGTGTCGAGCCAGCCGCCGTTGGCGAAGCGATTGAAGTCGTCCGACGGCTTCACCTTGAGGTCCATGTTGCGGACGTCGATGGCAGCGGAGGACGGCGCGTCCGCCCCGCGCAGGGGCGCGACCGCGGCGGCGGCGAGAACGTAGGGGAGGAGTCGGGGCAGCATGCGAGTGCGTGGAATGGTTGCGGAAGGGGGAGACCAAACGGTGGCCCGATACCCTGCGCGGAGCGGCTGGGGGAGTCGACGGATTTTCGCACCCCTGCCCGGTGGGAGTTGCGAACCTCAGGCCGATTCCGCGTAGGAATGCGCCAGCCAGGTCCGCACCTCCGCATCGACCTCGGCCGGCGCGGTCAGACGGATGTCCACATGCCACCGGTTTGCGGACGCCTGCTCCTGCTTGTGCGGACGTGAGCTGCCGAGCTGGGAGCGCGACTTCACCGTCAGAATGAGTGCATTGCGGCGGGTCGACACGCCAGCGAACGCGCTGCGCCGATTGAGGTGGATGGAGGTCTTCTTCGGATCTTCCTCGAACGGCCCCAGCTCCGCCGCCGCCGCCAGCACGGCATCGTAGATCGCGCGCACCGTCGGCTCGGCTTTGGCAAAATGCTGCTCGACGGTCGGCATGAGTGCTCTTTTGGGGGGAACGGACGAGATTGCCAAGCCGGGACTGACGGGCAGCCGATGACACGAGCGTTGATTGTGGATGCGGCCGGGGCCGGCTCAACTCGCCGGGCATGTGGCGGCCTCACCAGCGGTCCGATCCAGCTGCGTCCTGCTGGCGCAAAAAAAGCTGAATCATTCCGCGCGCGATTCCTACTCACCTGCAGGATGACGTCACCCTCCGCCGCACCCGCGCTCACTCCGCTCGCCGCCTTCTTCGAGCCGTGGTGGTCTCCGAACGCGACCGAGCGGGCGGGCGATCGGGCGTTGGACGAAATCGAGGCGCTTGGCCTGCGGTGCCGGGCGGGCGAGGCGGCGGCGTGGGAGGAACTCTTTCCGCAAATCTGGCCGCTGCTCGTCCGCTTCGTGCATCGGCTCTATGGCAGCTTCGAGGCCGCAGACGCGGAGGACGTCGCGCAACTGACCCTGGAGGCGGCGATGCGAAGCGCCGGCACCTTTTCCGGCCGCGGACCGTTCCGCGGCTGGCTCTTCGGCATCGCCGCCCGCCAGGCGTCCAACCACCATCGGGCGCTCACCGCGACCAAGCGAGGTGCGGGCCGCGTGGAGCCCTTGAACCTCGAGGTCGAACTGCACGCCTCCACGCAGCCGGCGCCGGACGAGATCCTCTCCGCCCGTGAGCGGGCCGAGATCCTGCACGAGGCGCTCGAAGACTTGCCGCCGACCGAACGCGAGCTCATTCAGCTCCGCTTCTTCGGAGACCTCAGCTGCGAAGAGATCGCGCAGGTCTGTCGGCTGCACCCGAAGAACGTCGCCACCCGCCTGCACCGCGCGCGCCGGGCCTTGCTCGTGCACCTGCGACGCCGCCATCTCACGCGCCATGACGGATGACTCGCTCACGCCCTGGCTCCGCCAGACCGCCCGCGGACGCGATGCACAGCTCGGTCCGGTCGGCGGGATTCCCGCCCATCGACTCGAACGTCTGCGGGCGCTTGCGGCCGAACTGCCGCCCACGCCGACGCCCGCGGCAGCCCAGGGAATGCGGCTGCTCCTGGCCGTGGCCGCGGTGATCTGTCTGGCCTGCGGCGCCCTCCAGCAGCAGTTCGGGACGCGCCGGGCCGACCCGGCATCGCATTGGGCCGGGAGCGGGCCTCAGGCGCTTTCGCTCTCGCCTTTGCTGCTCACGCCGCGCGCCGAAACCTCGCTGCTCGAGGACGACGACATCCGCCTCGAACTCGTGGCCACGGTGCCGGCGCCGACGCTGTCCTTCCATCTTCCCCAGGACGGGGGCTGGCCCGCGGTCCGCCCCCTCCAACCGCTCGGCGGCCGCGGACTCTGACGAGTTCGCGCGGCCGGCGGATGCAACCACCCATCGCCCCCGGCGCGCCGTCGCGTCGGGTCGCGCACTACAGCCCATGAACCTCCGTCTCTGCCTCCTCTCCGCCGGCCTCCTGCTCGTCGCCCCGCAGATCCGGGCGGAGCTCAAGGTCGGAACTTTCGATCTGAACCGAGCCCTCGCCGAATTCCACAAGACCAGGGACGCTGAACTGCGCGTGCTCGAATCCCGCGACGCCGCCCGGAAGGAACTGGACGAGCGTCTGGAGCAGCGGCGCAGGCTCCTGGAGGAGATCGAACGGCTCAACCGTGCGCTGGCGAGCGCGCCGCCGAGCGAGCTCGAGGCGAAGACGAAGGAGCGCGATGGGCGGATCGAAGCCTGCCGCGAACTCGAGCGGGAGCTCGGCCAACTGCGGCAAACGCGCGAACGGGAGCTGGCCGGGAAATCGTCCCGCCTGCGCCAGGGCCTGGTGGAGGAAATCCTGCGGGTCGTGCAGGAGCAGGTGAAACAGGACGGCTACGACCTCGTCTTCGACCTCAGCGGCGGGAGCTTCAACGGCGTCCCCCTGCTCCTCTCGGCGCGGCCCGGTTTCGATTTCACCGCCACCGTCGTCCGCCGGCTCAATGAATCGCGCCCGAAGCCCGAGCCCGCCGCGAAGGCGGAAAGCAAACGGGCGCCGGCGGCTGCAGCCACCGACGCCCGGGCGAAATCGAACTGAACCGCGCGGGGCCTACTTCGCCTCGTTCAGATTCCAGACGTAGGACTGATAGCTGAGCTTCACGTCGGCCGGGAGTTTCTCCTGGCGATACTTGTTGATGAAGGGCACGACGCCGCCGACCACCGCGAAGTCGTCCTTGAACCAATCGAAGATCTTGGAGACTTCCGCCGACTTCTTGTCGGCCGAGAGGCGCACGCCGCCGGTTTCCATCGCCACCCAGCGGCGGACGACGCCGTCGAGCTGGCTGTCGAGCTTGCTGGCCGTGAACGGCTCGTTGAGCAGCGGCGGGCAGCTCTGGGCCGCGCAGTTGAGGGCGGCGTGGATGCGCGGGTCCTTGTAGCGCGGGCGGATGATGTCGTTCTCCAGATTGTTGAAGCTCATCTTCTTCCCTGCCACGGTGATGCGCTCGGCCTTGTTGAAATACGGCAGCACGGACAGGACGCTGAACCGCTGATTGCCCGGGTACTCCCGCAGCTTCTCGCGCAGGATCCAAGCGTTGTAGGCGTTGAGGTGAAAGGCCTGCTGTTCCTTCGACGCGGCCGACGAGGCCGGCGCCTTGGCGATGGAATCGACGACCTTCTCGAGCGCCGCCAGGTCGGCCGCGTTGGCCTTCCAGGCGCCGTATTTCACGCCGCGCGGCGTGACGTATTTCTTCAGGAGCGGGCCGTACGCGGAATCGATCTGCGCCTGGGCCGGCAGGGTGAGCACGGCCGCCGCGGCCGCCGCGAACAAGAGAGAGCGAAAGTTCATGGAGGATTAGGTAGTGGGTTCTGCGATTCGACGCGAGCCCATTCGGCGGATGCCGACAAGCTCGCGTTCGTCACCATGCGTGAGAACCGGTTCGAGGCGTCTCAGGGAATTTCATTCCGCGCCGACGGCTCACGGCTTCCCGCCGAACGAGCAGTAATCGTCCAGATCCAGCAGATCGAACCAGGTGCGGATGTCCTCCCGCGAGGTCGAGTTCTTCCCGACCATTTCGCGGAATACCTCCAGCGTTTCGGCATCGCTGTCCGGCCCCCGTTGCTCGTGGTAGGCGCTCCAGGCTGCGATCGTCCAAGGCTCCGCATTCTTCGCCCGCGCCTGCACCCAGGCCAGCATCTCGCTGTCGCTGCGCCCCTGCGCCAGTTCGTCGCGAAACTCCTCGAAGGCGATCCCAGTGAACGCGAAGAAGTGCCGGTCCAGCCCCTTGCCCGCGAACTTGTAGTCCCCCAGCGTCCCCGCCGCCGCCGCGCGGCCTTTGTCGAGAATGCGGGGAAGAATGACGTAACCTCCGAGGCGGAGGCGCGGACTGCGAGGCGGGCGTTGGGCGAGATTCATGGAAGGAAGAAGGATGAAGGAGGAAGGAAGAAGGGAAGACGCGCGGCGCCAGCGAAGTGACACGCGACTTTCGCCATTCCGCGCCGCCCTCCGCCCCCAACGCGCCTTCCTCCTTCCTCCTTCCTCCTTCCTCCTTCCTCCTTCCTCCTTCCTCCTTCCTCCTTCCTCCTTCATCCTTGATCGAGCGGGTCCGGGCATTGCGCGCGGAGCCGGCAGCGGCCGCAGAACTGGCCGAGGTAAAGCGCATCGACCCATTCGATCAGCCGGTGCAGGTCCTCGGCTTCGTCGGTCAGGAAACCGGCTTCGAAGTTGCGGCGATCCGGATTCTTCGCGCCCATGCCGGCGCCGGTCAGATTGGGCGAGCCGACGAAGGCGCGGCGGCCGTCGCAAATGACCGCCTTCGTGTGCACCCGCGGGCAGAGGACGCGTTCGAAGAGTTCGCTCTGCGCCAGCACCGGGTAGCGATCGAAATCGCGCCGGAAGCGCGGGCCGGGTTCCTTCGCGTGGACGAGTCGGACCGTTACGCCCTGCTCGACCAACCCGGCGAGGATTTTAAGCAGCGGCACGGCCCGGCGTCCGCGCACGACGTGCAGATCCTTGATGTCGGCCGTCACGATCCAAAGAAAGCGCCGGGCCGCGGGCACGAGTTCCTCGATGACTCGGTCGTAGATCTCCTCGTTCAACAACAGTTGGCGCACGCGGCAATGAACGCCCGAGCGGTTGCTTCGTCGACCGCCGCTCTCGCTACTCCACCACGCGTCCCTCGATCTCGACCGGGAAGTTGACCGAGTTGGCCAGAAAGCAGCGGTGGTGGGCCTCGGCGTGCAGCGCCTGGGCCTTCACCGCATCGCCGCCGGCACGAATCCGGACGGTGGGATCGAGCACCACGCGAGTGAACCTGCCGACGCCTGCCTTCGGCACCTCCATCGTGCCGCGGGCGTGGTCCTGGTATTCCTCCACCACGATGCCGGCATCGGCGCAGAGGTGCAGGTACCAGAGCATGTGGCAGCTCGAGATGCCGGCCACGAGCAGGTCCTCCGGATTGTGCCGCGCGCCGTCGCCGCGGAAGGCCGGCGCGCTCGAGCCCGGCAGGTCGGGCTTGCCATCGATGCGAATGACGTGGTCGCGCCCGTAGGCGGTGTAGCCCGAGGTGCCGGAGCCGAGGTTGCCGGACCAGACGACGTGGGCGGTGAATTCGTGGTTGCTCATGCGGGGAGCATCGTCGGCGTCGCGGCGGGCGTCCAACCGGCGAGCCGAAGGCGCGACCTGCCGGGGCCGCGAATTCTGCGCGCCGGTTGAATCCATCCCGCCGCGATTGCGTAACCCCTCGCACAACCTCCTCCATGCCCAGGTTCCGGCGCGCCTCCCCTCCACCTCCGAGGACGCACCGGGCTCCGTTCGGGCCGGGGCCGATGCTTCCATGAACCGTACTGTCTTCGCCCGAGTGCTCGGGCTCCTGTGCCTTCTCGCCTTCGCCCCGCTGCTCTCTGCGCAGACGTACTCGATGAGCGGGACCACCGTCGCGAACTACCCGGCCAGCGGCCCGCGCTACGTCATCGATGCCGACCGCGCCAATGACGTGCCGGAGTTCTCCAATCCGTTCTTCGCCCGCTGGTACGTCGCCTGCTCCACCACCCTGAGCGCCTCGGCCAGCGGGCCGTTCTCCACCACGGTGCAGGTGCGCATGCGGCTGGTGAACTCGGCCGGCGTGACGGTCCCGTGCGAGAATGCCAACGCCAGCGGCTACGTCTCCGACGCCTCCTTCGTCTTCAGCGGCGGCTTCGGCACCACCAGCACCACGCGCACGGTCAACCTGGTGCCGACGGTGCAGCTCGATCCCTACGACTTCTACCGCGTCGAGGCCATCACCACCTCCGGCCGCAATGGCACCATCGCCAGCCAGAACACCGGCAACACCTTCCGCTTCGCGCATTTCACGGGACCGAACGGCACCGACCTCAACTACAACGTCATCACCTACCTCGAGAACACGCCGACCTACGGGCAGACGTATCTGGTCCAGACCGATCCGGCCAACGACGACTTCATCGTCAACGCGCCCTACACGCTCTACCGCTTCGACGAGCCGCAGACGGTGCCGCAGTCGAACAACATCGGCGTCCGCTTCACGGTCGAGTTCTTCGACAGCGCGGCGCCCGGCACACCCATCACCCTGGCGCAGCCGCAGACGGTCGCGATCGTCCCGATGCCGTCGTACAGCACGGCCTTTCTGCAGATCCCCACGGTCGTCACCGGCACGCAGACACTGCGCTTCCGGCCGGCCGCGGGCGTGCAGCTCGATTCTCCCGGCAAGACGTACTTCGCCAAGGTCACGATCGAGCACGTCGAGCGCCTCGGCGTCCCGCCGCTGACGCCGCTGATTCTGACGGGCAATTCGCGCACGCTCGGCTCGACGCGCTTCCTGCATTTCAATGGTCGCCTGACCTTCGGCCCGAACACGGCCAATCCGATCAACACCACGCTGACCAGCGTGACGAACAATCCGCAGATCGGCGGCGTGGTCGCGGCCGGTCCGCCGCTGCGTTTCGACACCTCGCTGCTCATCGCCGGCGCCACGGTCGACGGTACGACGCACACCTACACGGCCAATCCGGCCGCCACGGTCTCGCTGCTCTCGAACGGCAACGCCATCATTCGCGGCAGCTCCAGCGTCACGCTCACGCCGCCCTCGACGCCCGATCGCGCCACGGTCGGCGGGGTGCGCTTCGACCGCGGCAGCATCACGCTCGATCTCAACGGCGGCACCGCCGCCACGCTCAGCACGATCCTCCCGGCCGGCATGGGCTGGGCTTCGTCGGCCACGAACAAGACGCTCAATCCGCGCTTCAGCTTCACTTCGGTGCTGCTCAATCAGCAGCTGAATCCCGCGCTGAGCAGCCTGACCTGGTTCCCGTCGGGCAGCAGCGCGTTCGTCACGGAGGAGTCGAAGCCGATGGCCATGCGCGTGACCTCCGTCGCGTGGACGACTGCGACCGGCCGCTTCGATCTCAATGCGGTCGCGAATCCGTCCTACGTCCGCAGCGCCGAATACGCCCAGCTCGAGGGCTCGCCGCTGGCCGCGGCGTTGCTCTACAAACGCTCGAACGAGCAATACTGGCGCTGGGCGCAGTTTAGCGCCGGCACGAGCTATTTCATCAAGGCCGGTCTGCAGGGCGGCGCCGAGTTCAGCGGCAAGTTCAACGTCTCCAACGCCTCGGGCCAGGTCTACCGGGCGCACTTCCCGTGGGATGCGACCATGACCTTCGGCGGCGGCACGATCGTCTTCGCGGCCGACGTCATCGACGGCGCGAACAGCACGCTCGCGCTCGCGGCCGGCAGCACCACGGTCGCCATGCCGTGGCTCAACGGCTGCCTCGACCCCTCGTGCGACCCGTCCGGCGCGCCGAGCACCGCCCAGACGTTCACGCCGAACGGCGGCACGCTCCGCGTCACGGCCGACGGCGGCCTGGTGGCCAAGGGCAGCTTCGCCTCCACGCTCGATCTGAAATGGGGCTTCATCCCCTCGCTCGGTGTCTATGCGCACCGGGTCACCACGCCGTTCGCCGATGGCACCTTCGCGGTCGGCGGCTACTTCCTGCGCGGCGCGGATCTGAACGTCGCCAGCACGAGCGACGGACCCGCCGCGATGCTCTTCGCCGGCGTCGATCCCTCCACGGGCGCGGTCACCGAGCGCCCCGGCACCGCCGCCTACGCCATCGGCCGCGCCGAGTACGCCGGCTACAACCTCAGCCTCGGTGCGAATGACGCCAACGATTCCGGGATCAAGGGCCAGAGCACGCTGGCGGGCGTCAGTTACGGCCCTTACGCGCTCAAGAACCGCTGCAAATGGTACGTCCGCCCCGGCGGCGTGACCGGCATTCACGACAAGGTCGCCGGCCCGGCGCAGAACATTACGCTCTACGGCTACAAGTTCACGCTGACCAACTTCGGCCTCTCCTTCCTCGACAATGGCGTGCAGGACTCGCGCGTGAACGGCAAGGTCGTGGTGCCCGATCCGTCCAACATCTTCGTCGACTTCGCGGAGCTGAAGTTCTTCTGCAACGGCGGGCTCGACAAAGCGCAGATCGCCAACACCACACCGCCGCAGACGCTGGCCTACTGGCAGGCGCCGATCGACATCCAGAGTTTGCAGTTCCTGCAGCCCGATTCCTGTAGCGTCTCCGAGGGCTACCTCACCCTCGGTCTGCTCAGCTACAGCTCGCACATCACCGACACGCTCTCCGGCACGGCCGGCTTCCTCAGCAACGGGAACCTGATCAACAAGGCCTTCTCCGACGCCAAGGGCGGCGGACTCCTCGGGCTCGACTCGCGCTTCAAGATGCCGAAGCAGGTCAAGTTCCAGGGCCCCAAGCGCCAGACGACGCAGGGCGGCTTCGAGGACTATCTCTTCACGCCGGTCGTCGATGCCTACCTGAACGTGACCGGCACCGCGCCGAACTGGGCGCACAACCCAGCCGGCGCGCCGCAGGGGTTCTGGAACTTCGGCGGCCGGCTCAAGGTCTCGTTCTTCGAGTCGCCGAAGATCCATCTGCAGACCACGGCGAATCGTCCCCCGGCCGATCCCAGCCAGCCGAGCGCCTGGCAGACTTCGGTCATCAACATCGCCAACGGCAAGTGGGACACGGGCGCCAACACCACCAGCTACTTCGACGCCAGCAACTACCACGACACCTGGAATCGCGGATACCCCTATCCGGTATCCGCCGGCGGCACCGGCGAGACGCTGCAGACCTACTTCACCTCGCCCAACTACATGACCATCGCGCGGCAGGGGTGGCTGGGCGGGTCGATCGAATTCAAATACAAGCTGCAGTGGAATTCCTCCACGCGGTCCTTCGCCTCGCTCGACGCCAGCAAGAGCCAGGACAACCAGGCCGACGCCGACCTGGCGCAGAAGATGGTCATTCTGAAGATCGACCATCGTCTGCCCTACCTCAGCGCCGAGCGTGCGGAGCTGACCTTCGGCGCGTCCTACTCGGGCCTGCCGAAGATCAATCTGACCAACTTCGTGGTGAACCAGCTCGATGACGCCAGCGGCGTCTTCAAGGCCGCCACGCAGGCGGGCTGCGGTGCGCTCTTCAACACGCTGGAGGACGGCCTGCAGTCGCTGTCCAAGATGCTCAACGACCAGCTGCGCGACTATTTCAATGCCGCGCTCGATCCGCTGGTGCAGCCGATCAGCAGCAATCTCTACCTCTCGCTCAAGGGCGTCTGGAACGGCGCCGGCGTGTGGGATCAGACGACCATCGATCCGCTCCTCAACAACATCTTCGGGCCGGTCGGCACGGCCACGTCGGGCATCAAGGCCGCGCTCAAGGGCGTGGGCGGCGCGGCCGACCAGCTGCAGCAGATCCGCAATTACCTCGACAAGACCAGCGCCGCGCTTGACGCGATCAACAACCAGTTCCTCACGCCCAACGGCAACGGCGACCTGCCGCTGGCCCGCAATCTGGCGCGGGAATTGATCAAGGTGCTCAGCCAGGAGATCGGCGGCACGCTCGGCTCGCTCATCGGCGGCGCGGGCATCGACCAGAAGCTGGGCGACATCCTCGATCCGCTGCTCAAGGACGCGCAGCCGTCGCTGCTCGATCTGCGCACCGCGCTGGTGCAGCTGAAGGCGTTGGTCGACCAGGCGCGCCAGGCGGCCAATCTCGGCGGCGACCTCGCCAACGAGCTCGTGGCCATCGCCAACGCCCAGGCCGCGGAGATCGACGCGGTCACCAACGGCGCCCGCACGGAGCTGCGCAACTTCCTGCTCAACACCTTCGCCAAGGCCACGCCGGGCAAAAACTTCCTCGCCCGCAGCGAGGCCGAAATCCGGGCCAAGATCGAGAACGCGATCTACGACCGCTTCTTCGGCACGCAGCTCATCGGTAAGATCCAGACGGCTCTCAAACAGCGTCTGCAGGACGTCGAGGTGGCCATCCGCTCGGGGCTCGATTCCGCCTTCGGCGAGGTCAACAAGCTGATCAAGAAGACCATCTCGGGCCTGCTCGCCGAGGTCGATGAATCCATCAACGGCGTCATCGGCGAGTTCTCCGACTACGTCGGCTCCGGCTCGGTCCAGGGCTACGCGACCTTCAACGGCGACGCGCTGCGCAAGCTGCGCCTCGACGGGCGCTTCCAGTTCAAGGTGCCCGATCCGACCAACGTCGAAGCCTTCCTCGAGATCAATCAATACACCTCGAAGGACAAGCCGCCCGGCTGCTATCAGCCCGGAGGCAACGACACCCTGACCGAGGTCATCATCGGCGCGCACAACGTGCCCTGCGATTTCCTGACGCCGGGCGTGAAGATCAATCTCGACGCCAAGTTCAGCTTCGTCACGCAGGGCAGCGGCAAGGGCAATATCCAGCCGGTCGGCCTGGCGGGTGGGCTCGAAATGGTCAAGGGGCCGATCAACTACGAGGCCTTCAAGATTACGAAGCTGGCCGTCGGCATCGCCTTCGGCAAAACCGAGAACTACTTCAGCGCGGCCCTCGGCCTGCGCATGGGCAGCTACGGCGCCACCGGCGGCATCTTCTTCGGCCGCACCTGCTCGATCGCCCCGATCAAACTTTGGGATCCATTCGCGGCCAAGGTGCTCGGCGAGCCGAACCCGACCTTCAGCGGCATCTACGTCTACGGCGAGGTGCATATCCCGGTCTCCGAGGTCCTCCTTGGCATTCCGGCGACGTGCTTCTTCGAGATCAATGCGGACGCCGGCGTCGGATTCTTCGTCTTCGCCGAAGGACCGACCTACGGCGCGCGCATGGCCCTCGGCGTCGACGGCCACGTGCTCTGCATCCTCGGCATCTCCGGCCGGGTCGATCTCATCGGCGGCAAGGTCAACGGCAAGACCAAGCTCGCCGGCCGCGGCGAGTTCTGCGCCAGCATCCTGTTCATCGATGTCTGCAAGGACGTGGAGATCGGCACCACCGTGCAGTCGGACGGCTCGCTCAAGGGCAAGGGCGACGCCCATTGAGCCGCGGTTGCGTATCCCCTTCCAGCACGTCTTCCATGAAATCGATCCTCCGTTCGTTTGCGCTGGCCGCCGCGGCCGCGCTCTTCGCCGCCGCCCCGCTCCGCTCCCAGTCCGGGCTGCCGGTCAGCGAGACCGTCATGGTCGGCGGCGTGACCACCCAATCCTCGGGCCAGGCCTGGGCCTACCTGTTCTGGCAGACCGATTCGCTCGACCTGCTCCGCAGCCGCACCTATTCGATCTGGCAGAAGTCGGGCGATGCCAACTCGGCGAATGCGTTCACCCGCATCGGTGTGGTCACGCTGCAGTCCGATCCGAGCGCCGTCTCCGGCATCCTCGAACGCGCCACCGCGGTACTCGGGGAGGATCCGGTGGCGCTCGATCAGACCGTCAGCGCGCTCTTCGGCGATCTCATGCCGACCCTCACGCAGGTGCCGGCGGCCCAGCGGCTGCCGCACAAGATCAGCGCGGTCTTGCGCGGCGTGACGGCGGATCCGCGCCAGCTGCAGTCGCTGGTGCTGGCCTCGCGGCATCATCCCACCATCTGCCTCTCGGTCGGCCAGGCCTACGCGGCCAAGATCCCGAGCAGCGGCCCGGTGACCTTCGAGGTGCGTGAATACTCGCCCGCTTCGAAGACCGATGTGGCCACGCTCGGCCGCGTCACGCTCGACGCCTCCACGCCGCTGCCGCTGCCCGTGCCGACGCTCGTGCGGCAGGTGGCCGATTCCACGCAGCAGGGTTTCAACAGCCTCAACGTCAAGCTCGTCTGGGACACGCCCGACGCGCTCCGCCGCGTGCTGCCGCTGACCCAGGGCTTCAATCTCTTCCGCGTGAAGCGCAGCGTGGCCGAGCAGAATGGCTGGCAGAACAACGCGCCGCAGGCTGCGCAGCTCGCCTCGCTCGCCCTCGGCAACAACACCGGCGTCGGCCGGGTCAATCGCGCCGCCATCGTGCCGAAGAAGCCGTTCACCGTCGCCGAGGTCATGACGGCGCAGACCGGCGACCAGTTCTTCACCGACGATGTCTCGCGCATGCCGGGGTATCCGAACGCCCCGCAGATGCCGAAGAACGGCGATCAATACTACTACTTCGTCACCACCCGCGACGCCCTCGGTCGCGACGCGGCCGGCGCGGCCTCGCCCGGCGTGCTGGCCACCTTCTGCGATCGCGGCATGCCCGACACGCCGACCGGCCTCAAGGTCACGAATGAGTACGGCTACAACAACGGCGCCGCCAAGCAGTTCCTCCGCCTGACCTGGAGGGCGAACGACAACAGCGGCGCGAAGAAGACCACCGGGTACGTGGTCTATCGCTGGACCACGCCGGACGGTCCGCTCGCGTTGACGGGCAATCCGGGCCTGCCGGTCAGCCGCGACCCGCTCGCCTTCATGATCGCGGGACCGATTCCGCACGTCGAGGGCCAGGCGACCTTCAGCTACGACGACACCGGCGCGGGCGCGCCGTCGACCAGCACCGACCTCAACCAGACGTTCTGGTATTCCGTCCGCGCCATCGACAACGGCTCCTTCGACGCGGCCCCGGGCGGACCGTTCTGCAACGTGCCTCCGTTCGGCGGCAATCTCTCCGCCAACAGCCCGACCGCCTACGGCACGCTCCGCAGCCGCACCGGCCCGGCGGCGCCCACCGGCATCGTCAGCATCCTCTGCCCGGTGCCCGCGATCGCGCCGATCGGCGCGGTGCGCGTGGCCGATCCGACGCTCGATCCCAACCGACGCTACGTGGAACTGATTGCCACCCGCCTGGCGAACGAGACCAACATCGAGGCGGTCGATTTCGAGGCCCAGCTCAACAACGTCTGGACGCCGCTGGGCCGCGTGCATTTCAGCGGCGGCGAGACCACGGTCACGCGCAAGTGGAGCGGGGCGGTCGGCACGATTCCGACCGGCGCCACGGTCCGGGCCCGCGCGGTCACGGCCAACGGCGACGCTTCGGCCTTCGCCAGCATCACCTACGGCGATCTCAGCGCCGGCTTCATCGCCCGCTGCAACTGGGTCGTCGCGGCCAACTACGTGCGCGTGCCGCTCAATCCGCTCGTCGGCGGCGGCCGCTGCTCGGCCCACACGCCGCCGCCGGCCGACAGCGGCGTGGTCGCGCCGAATGGCAACGGCGTGCTGGTGGAGTTCGTCCCGCCGACCGGCACGAAGCAATACAAGCTCTACGCTCGCGTCGACAACGGGCCGCTCACGCTGATGAAGGAGGATTCGCAGAACTTCCCGCCCGGGCAGTTGCTGCAAGTGGTGGGCGATCTGCTGCCGGCCGCGACTTCGCAGGTCTGTCTCTACCTGCAGGTCTTCGACGTGGACGGCAATCCCAGCCCCATGACGGCGCTCGGCTGCATGACCTTCAAGGGCGCCGCACCGCTGGCCAAGCCGATGCTCGCGCCCATCGCCAGCGGCGGTACCGAGGCCGCGCCGCAGGCGCAGATCCAGTGGTTCTGCCCGCCGGTCGGCATCGACCATTTCGACGTCTGGATCAGCAGCTCGCCGAGCGATCTCCCGCCGCAGCTCGCGACCACGCTGAATCAGGACGGCGCCACGCCGACCGGCATGTCGCTGGAGAAGATCGGCGGCGGTTTCTCCTACAACTTCACCTACCAAATCTACAACACCGAGCGCCTCGGCCCGGCCTTCGGCAACGGCGGCGCGATCTTCGCGGTGCAGTTCCCCGTCGCGCTCGGGCAGAAGCTGCGGGTCAAGATTCGCGCGGTCTCCGAGGCGGGCGACCACGGTCCGTTCAGCAACGTCGAGACCTACACCTGGGCGCCCGCGCCGACCTTCACCGGCCCCGATGTCCCTTGGCCCCAGCGCCCGCTGCCGGCGCAAGGCAGCGCCGCCGCCTTCAGCGGTCCGGTGGCGCCGTTCTACTTCGGCCAGAACGGCTGGGTCGGAATCGCGCTCGGGCAGACGCAGGTCAATTCCCGCACCTTCACCCAGCTCGGACGCGAGGTGGTGCAGCTGCAGGGGACGCAGCCGGTGGAGTCGTATTTTTACACCGCCGACTTCAAGAATCCGGACACCACGCGCCACGCGCTGCCCTGCCTGCTCTACCGCACGCAGGTGCCGGACCTGCCGGCGCCGCCGAGCAAGCCGCTGGCCAATTTCCCGACCGTCCCGGGCGACATCGTGCAGGTCTCGCCGCTGATCGAGTCGATCGCCACGGCCACCGAGGCCTATCCGGGCGGTGGCAACGGTGTCTCGATCTACGATCCGTTCATCCACGTCGAGACGGTCAATCTCGCCGGCACGCGCCTGAACGCCTTCTACCTCAAGGACACCACGCCGGTCGTCTCCGGCGCGCGCTACGTCTATCTGCTCGTGCTGCTCGATCCGGTCACGAAGGAGATCGAACGCGTTCTCCCGCTGGCGCCCATCGACATCCCCTGAGCGCCTTTTCGCCCAGCTCCAGCCCCGCTCCGCCATGAAATCCGTTCGCTCTTTGCGCGCCGCTGCGGCGCTCGCTCTCGCGGCCTCCGCCGTTCCGCTCGGGAATGCCTCGGCGCAGTTGCCGCCCATCGCCTTCCAGGAAACCGCGGCCGAATTCTCGGGCCGGGCCGATCTCGACGGCAACGGTCTGCCCGACGTCGTCATCGTCGACAAGGTCTCCGGCGCCATCCGCATCGCTTACCAGACCTCCGCCGGCGTCTTCCAATGGGACGAGCCCAAGGCCAGCGGCATCGGCGACGTCACCGGCGTGGCCGCGGGCCGCCTGCTGGCCACGACCAAGGACGCCCTGGCCGTGACCGCTCCGGAGGCCAACCGCATCAACCTGCTCGCGCCGACCTTGGGCGGTGCGGTCGTGCCGCAGGCGCTCTTCATCAACCCGATCGGCCCGGTCTCGCTGGCCGCTTCGAATCTCAACGGCACCATCTCGGCCGACGACCTCTGGATCGGCTCGGCCTTCAACTCCGCGCCCAATGCCGGCAGCTTCGATCAGTTCGTCAACAACCCCATCGGCTCGCTCTCGTTCAGCCTCAATCGCGGGGTCTCCACCGGGTACTTCGACCGCACCAACAACGCGGTCCTGAAAACCTCGCTCAGCGGCACCTTCGGCTACATGGAGCGGCTGGCCGCGAGCGACACCTTCCGCGTGCTCTCGCCCGCCGAGGTCGGCGCGCCGGTGCGACTCTCGCTGGCCGGTCTGCCCGCCGGCTCGGCCTGGATCCTGGCGCCGTTCAACGCCGCGACCTACGCCTGCCTGCTCACCTGGGTGCCGGGCGACACCGGCTTCGCCTCGCGCACGGTTTCGGAGCCGGTGGCGAATTCCTACGCGCTCTCGGCGCCGGCGACCTTCGCGGTCGGCTTCCCGCTCGGCCAGCTCGTCGTCGTCCCGACCAGCGGCACGCCGCGACTGCTGGCCATCTCGCAGGACGGCGCGACGGCGGCCTATTTCGATTTCAACGGCACCACGCTCTCCGCGCCGATCGAGACGCTGAACGCGCCCGCCGGCGAGCAGTTCACGGGCGCCGTGGCGCTGGCGGCGTTCCAAGGCTTTCACCTGCTGCGCGGCCCGGCCGGCGACGGCCGCACGGCCACCTCGCGCTACTTCAAGTGGAGCGGCAGCGCGGGGAAGTTCACCGACGTCGGCGGACAAACCTTCGGCCTGGTCGGCAAGCGCGCCGGCGCCGGCAACGTGCTCGTCTTCGCCGGCGAGCCGCTGGTCTCGCCCACTGCCAAGCTGCTCACGCGGCTGAATGCGCGCGACTGGAGCTCGGGCAACGCACCCGTGCCGCCGGCAAATCTGGATGTCTCTGGTGAGATCGACCGCGGCGCGACCCAAGGACTGGGCGGGTCGGCCGCGGTCGCACTGGGCGCGCCGCCCGCCGGCGCCACCAACGTGCTGCTCAATCAATACCGGCCCAACCTCTCGTTCTTCTCGCTCAGCCGCGCGGCCGGATCGTCGATCGGCGAGCCGTTCATCTCGCCCAACGGCGGACTCTTCGCCAAGACGGTGCAGCTCTCCTTCAGCGCACCCGCCGGGATGTCGGTCTACTACCGCGATCAGGGCGGCGCCTGGACGCTCTACGCACCGCCCGGCGCGCAGCCAGCGACGAACCCGGGCGATGCCGCCTACGAGGCCTGGTGGCTGACCTTCCGTCCGTTGCTGCGCTTCAAAAACTCGATCGTCGAGTACTACGGCCAGGTCGGCAGCCAGCGCACGGCCATCAAGACGGCCAAGTTCGATTTCAGCGTCTCTCCGGATGCGCTCAGCTCGCTCAACGACGGCGTGCCGGACTACGTGAAGATTGGCCTGCACTACAACCCGTTCCAGCCGCCGCCGAATCTCGACCCGAAGGAGCTGGGGAGCTTCCTCAACCGCATTCTCGCGAACTTGGTCGCCGTCCCGGGCCGGCTGAATCCCTCGGCGGTCGAACTCTTCGTCTGTCCGCAATCGCTCAACGGCTACTCGCTGCAATCGGCCGCCAGCCTGCTCGCCGGCGCCCCGCAGGCCGACGGCACTCCGGCCCCGGGCAACCAGATCTTTGCCTACGATCTCGGCGGCGCCTTGCTCGCGCAGGGCGACAACGGCGGCCTGCAGGGTTGGATGGTGCCCTTCACGGACCCGTCGGCGCGCCTCACCTCGCTTTCGGGCGAGGGCAACGGCGGGTTCACCGTCCTCAGCAGTCGCGTGAATTTCGCCATCGGCGGCCCCGGCCCGGCCGCGAACTACCCGAGCGCCATCGGCCGCGAGCTGGTCGGGCTCTGCCCGCTGCCGGCCCGCACGCCGAGCTACTACGTGCGTAACTACGGAGGCGGCTCCGACATCGCGGAGGCCAACGCCTGGATCGCGGGGGCCATCGCGTTCTACAACAACTCCGCCGCAGCCGTGCCGCAGGTGGCCGTGACCATCGACTCGCTCGACAGCATGGCGCTGCTCGTCTTCGAACGCTGGCTGCTCCTGCGCTGCCTCGAACGCGGCTTCCTCCCCGGCAGCTACACCCCGCCGGTGCCGAATGCGGCGAATCCGCCCGCCACGCCGACGAACTATCTCTCGCTGACCGGCTTCCGCGCAGGCGAGGCGGCGCGGCCGATCGATGCCACGCCGAGCGGCGCGGTCTATCCGACCGCCGAGCAGCTGCGCGCGCTGCAGGTCGTGCCGCCGCCGGGCGCGGCCTATCGCCTGACCGACGTCATCGCGGCCATCCAGAACACGCTGCGCAACTCGGCCGATGCCGATATCGCCCAACTGCGCGCCGTCACGAACGACGTTTACCGGATCAGCTCGCGCTACGCCAACGAGGTGCGCGGCGCGTTCGATCCGCCCGTCGGCGCCCTGCGCCAATTCCTGGCCACCGGTGCCGTCCCGCCCGGCTACGGCAACAAGCCGCCCGCCTCGCCGCTGCCCGGCGCGCCGTATGCTTCCCTGACTGACGCCCAATACACCAGCGCCATCGCCGGCCTGGGCAAGGTGCTGGCCGCGGTGCCGGCACGGCCGACCGCCACGCTCGATCTCCTGGTCAAGGCGGGCGGAGTCACGCCGAGCTGCACCGTCGTCGATGCCTTCCCGGGCAACGCGGGCAGCGTGGCGCTGGTCAACTACGACGGCGCGCCGTTCGCCTTCCCGGCCAGCATCAGTCTGGCCCCCGGCACGCGCCTGACGGTCACGGCCTATGTCGACCTGCCGAATGGCCCCTGCGGACCGCAGGTCGAGGTGGTCGATGTGGCCGGCGTGCCGCAGTCGGAGATCGTGAGCATCCCGGTGCCCACTCCGTTCGCCAGCAGCGGCCTGCTGCCGGACGACTGGCAGCTGTTCTTCTTCGGCCAGCTCGGGGTCGATCCCTTCGCCACCGCGCCGGGGGCCGGCGTGTCGTTCCTGCAGATCTATCTCGACGGCAAGGATCCGCAGAACTTCGCCAGCTACGGCGGCCTGCCCGTGCTGCTCAGCAGCCTGCCGCAGCCCAAGCTCTTCGCCCTCGGCGGCGGGATGAGCCAGCTCATGTTCAATCTGCCGGCGATCTACGCGAATCGCTTCCAGTTCCAGCTCCAGACCACGCCTGACCTGGCCGGCGGCTTCTTCGCCAACACGCCTGAGCAGTTCCTGCAGACGCTGCCCGGTCAGTTCGAGCTGACGCTGCCGCCGAGCGGCGGGAGCAAGCGATTCTGGCGAGTGGGATTCTCGCTCAAGTAATCGGACGTCGCCTCAGCGTGATGCCTGCTTCGATGCGCGCCCCCCTGTTCATGCTGCTGCTCTCCTCGTTCTTCTGCGTGGCTCCGTCGGCGGTGGCGGGGCTGACGTGGGAAGCGACCGTGCGGTCGCCTTCCATCGCGCTCGGGGCGGAGAAGGCAGTGGCCGAATTTCCGTTTCGCAACGACAGCCGGGAGCCGGTCATCATTCTCAACGTCCGCGCCAGCTGCGGCTGCACCGTGCCGGAGCTGGAGAAGCGCCAGTATGCCCCGGGCGAAGGCGGCGTGATCAAGGCGACCTACACGATCGGCGATCGGCAGGGCGCGCAGCACAGCGTCATTTACGTCCAGACCTCCGAGGCCGGAGCCGAAGTGCAACAGCTGCATCTGCACCTCGACATCCCGCAGCCCTTGGAGATCGCGCCGCGCGTGGTCAGCTGGACCCAGAATGAGGAGGCAGGCCCCAAGTACCTCGAGGTCCACGTGCATCCAGATGCCGGCGTGGAGCTGACCGGCGTCGAGACGAAGGATCCCGGGTATCGCGTCGCGCTCCTGCCGCAGCCGGCGAAGGGCCGGTATCGGATCGAGATCACGCCCGACAGCACCGCCGCGCCCTCGCGAGCCACCTTCGTGCTGCAGACAAGTCGTCCTCTGCCGAAACCGTCGCAGGTGTTCGCGTTCGTGCGGTAGGGATGCGCTCCGCGCGTCCGCGAGTCGCCGACGACCTCCGCGTTCGCTCACGACTTGGTAGGGACGAGCTCCGCGCGTCCACGAGTCGCCGACGACCTCCGCGTTCGCTCACGACGGGTAGGGATGCGCTCTGCGCGTCCGCGAGTCGCCGACGACCCCCGCGTTCGCTTACGGCTTGATAGGGATGCGCTCTGCGCGTCCGCGAGCGTGAAATCGATGCCGCCTTGACCGAAGGCACCAGGGGCAAATCTCGGCCTAGGCTATGCCCTGCGCTGCTCGCGGACGCGCGACGCGCATCCCTACCAGGTGTCGGCGGCTGCTATGTCCTGGGCGGCTCGCGGACGCGCGGGAGCGCATCCCTACCAAGTCGTGGGCGGACGCTATGTCCTGGGCGGCTCGCGGACGCGCGGAAGCGCATCCCTACCAAGTCGTGGGCGGACGCTATGTCCTGGGCGGCTCGCGGACGCGCAGAGCGCGTCCCTACCAAGTCGTGAGCGAACGCGGGGGTCATGGGCGGCTCGCGGACGCGCGGGAGCGCATCCCTACCAAGTCGTGGGCGGACCTATGTCCTGGGCTGCTCGCGGACGTGCAGAGCGTTTCCTAACGAATTGTGGAGAACCTACGGGCCTCGCCTCAATCGGCCCGGAGCGTTTCCATCGGGTTGATGCCGGCGGCCCGGCGGGCAGGCAGGTAGCTCGCCAGCAGCGCGACGCAGACGAGCAGGAGCGCCACGCCGCCCATGGCCGGGCCATTCTCCAACTGCATGCCGGGATAGCCCGAGGCGAGCAGTTGCGAGACGCCGTAGCCGCCGGCCAGTCCGAAGAGCACGCCGAGCAGCGCGAGCTTCAGCCCGGAGGCGAGCACGAGCCGGGTGATGTCGCGCACCCGCGCGCCGAGGGCGAGGCGGATGCCGAACTCCGGGGCGCGCTGCGCCATGGTCCGGGCGATCACGCCATAGACGCCGAGCGTGGCCAGCCCGAGCCCAAGGAGCGCGAAGCAGCCGAGCAGATCGCGCAGCACGCCAAGCTGGTAGTTGGCCCGCTCGATGCGCGCATTGGCCGGCTGGAGGCGGCGCAGCGGCAGGTCGGGATGTCGCTCGGTCATGGCGGCGCGGATCGGGTCGACCAGCGCAGCCGCGGCGGTGCCGCGCGCCCGCACGCCGATCTCGAGCAGCTTGGGCGCCTCCTGCGCGACCGGTTGATAGAGCTGATAGGCGACCGGATCCTTCTCGGCATAGACGCTCTTGACGTCGGCCACCACGCCGACGATCTCGCCCCACTCGATCGCACTGCCCTGCATCCGTCCGAGGCGGCGTCCGACCGCGCTCTCGCCGGGGAAGAGGCCCTGCGCCATGGCCTGGTTGACGATGAAGACGCGCGGCGCGTCGGGCTGATCGGAGTCGGCGAATTCGCGCCCCTGCAGCAGGCGCGTGCCCACGGTTTCGAAATAGCGGGGACTGACCGCATTGGTGACCGCCGCCGGCTCCTGGCCCGCTTTGGGCAGCTCGCGGCCCTGCACGACGAACTTGCGCGCCAGTCCGAAGCCGAAGAACGGCATCGTGCCCGAGAGCGAGACCGACTGCACGCCGGGCAGCGCCTCCAGCCGCGCGCGGGTCTCGCGCTGGAAGGCATCGATCTCTGCCGCACCCGGATACTCCCGACCCGGGAGCAAGACCGTGGCGGTGACGAGCCCGTCCGACTCCCACCCAGCGCGCCGCGTGTTCAACTCGGCCAGCCCGCGCACGAAGAGCGCGGCGCCGACCAGCAGGATCATGGCGAGGGCGAATTGCCCGACGATGAGCAGCTGCCGCAGCCGCTGCTGGAAGCGTCCGCCCGTCGAGCCGCGCGCGCCGCTCTTGAGCGTCGCCTGCACATTCAGTCGCAGCGCGAAGAGCGCCGGGGCGAGGCCGAAGGCCAGCGCAGTGAAGAGCGAGGCGAGGAAGGCCCAGGTGAGCACCGGCCAGTCGAGACCGAGCGGCACCATCTCGCCGTTGTCGCCGGTGCTGCGCAGCATCATCCAATGCAGGAAGACGTAGGCCACCCCCAAAGCGCAGGCGCCGCCGCCGAGCGCCAGCAGCAGCGACTCGGCCGCCAGCGGACGCAGCAGCTGCAGGCGCGAAGCGCCGAGGGCCGCCCGCACCGCATACTCGCGCGCGCGGGCCATGGTGCGGGCGAGGAGGAAGTTGGCCAGGTTCGAGCAGGCGATGAGCAGGACGAAGCCGGAAAGGCCGATGAGCATGGCCAGCGTCATGGGGCCGTTGTTGCCGACCACGCTCTCCGCGAGCGACTCCGTCCACCAGCTGCTCTCCGCGTTCTCAGCCGGGTGCTCGGCCGCGAGGCGTCGCGCGAAGGCGCTGACGAAGGCGGCGCCCTGCTCGGGCGTGACCGAGGTGGAACGCCGCGCCAGGAAGCGCAGACGCGGCTGGACGCGGTCGGTCGCTTCCGCGGGCGTCAGCGCGAGCGGGCGGAAGACATCGACCCAGCCGAGATGCCGCCAGTCGTTGAAGCTGGCCGGCAGCACCCCCACGATCTCGTGCGAGACGCCGTCGATGCGCACCTGGCGGCCGATGATGTCGGGCGCCTGGCCGAAGCGACTCTTCCAATAGCGGTGGCTGATCACGAGCACCCGTTCGCGCCCCGGAGCGTCCTCCTCGGGCCGGAAATCGCGCCCGAGCTGCGGCTGCACGCCGAGTAGGCCGAGCAGATTGGCCGAGATCCGCAGAGCGGCCGCTACCTCCGGCGGCCGGCCGGCATCGGCGAGATTGAACTCCGCCCGGGCCTGGGCGGCGACTTGGTAGGCTCCGCCGGCGGCGCGGAAATCGAGGTAGTCGGCGGCCGAGAACTCGCCCTCCTTGTTCTGCGCCGTGCTCCGATAGATGCGCTCCAGCTGACTGACCTCGGGATACGGCAGCGGACGGCGCGCGATGGAGAGAAAGACGCTGTACATGGCCGTGTTCGCCCCGATGCCGAGCCCCAGCGTGATCACGGCCAGCAGGACGAAGCCAGGCGAACCCAGCAGCGCACGGAGCGCGAGGCGCAGGTCCTTGCCGAAGCTTTCCAGCCAGGTCCAGCCGCGCGCGGCCCGACCGCGTTCCTGCAGGCTGCCGACGTTGCCGAACTTGCGCAGCGCGGCGCGACGCGCCTCCTCGGGCGAGAGACCCTCGTCGGCGCGCTCGGCCGCTCGCTGTTCGAGATGAAAGCGCATTTCCTCCTGCATCTCGCGCTCGAGGTCGCGCTTCCGGAAGAGGGCGCGCAGGCGGAAGTTCAGTCCGTGGAAGAAGCTCATGGTCAGGCGGTTTCGAGGATGAGGTCGACGATGGCCGACATGCGCTGCCAGTCCTCCTGAGCCTGGCTCAGCTGCTTGCGGCCGCTGCGGGTGAGGGCGTAAAACTTGGCCCGGCGATTGTTCTCCGTCTGACGCCAGTCGGCCTGCAGCCAGCCTTTGGCCTCCATGCGATAGAGCGCGGGATAGAGCGTGCCTTCGTCCACCTGCAGCGCGCTCTTCGAGAGCTGCTCGAGCTTCTGGGTGATGCCCCAGCCGTGCAGTTCGCCGCGGCTGAGCACGCGCAGGATGAGGAGGTCGAGACTCCCCTGCAGCAGGTCGGATTTCTGAGCCATGTCGCTTCCTTAGACAATCCAAGGTAACACGGCAAGTCCCTTCCCTTGGACGCACCAAGGGAAGCAAGAATGGCGGCCCTGGGCTGGCTCGTCGGTGGTCTTCGACCGTCGCCGGGGCGAGGCCTGATCCGCAGCGCGCGCCGGCCTATTCTTCCTCGAAGCTCGCCAGCAACTCGTCCGGCGTCAGCGTGGCCGTGCCCAGCTTGCCGACCACCACGCCGGCTGCGTGATTGGCCATCTCGGCGGCTTCGGCAGGCGTGGCCCCGGCAGCGAGGCAGAGGGTGAAGAGCGCGATGACCGTGTCGCCCGCGCCGGAGACGTCGAAGACCTCGCGCGCCCGGGTCGGCAACGCGAAGGGCGGCTGCTCGCGGCGGAACAGCATCATGCCCTGCTCGCCCAGCGTGACGAGCAGGAGCGGGCAGTTCCATTTCGCCATCAGGGCCGCGCCGACCTCGGCCAGGGCGGCGTCTTCCTCGACGGGCGTGACGGGCTCGCTGGCCGCACGGCCGGCAGCCGCGAAGGCTTCGCTGCGATTGGGCTTGATGGCGGTGGCGCCGGGCCAGCGCAGCGGATTGTTCGGATTCGGATCGACCGTCAGCACCTTGCCGGCGGCTTGGGCGAGGGCGCTGGCGCGGTCCACGAAGTCCTGGGTCAGGAAGCCCTTGGCGTAGTCCTCGAGAATGACTGCGTCGAACTCCCCGATGTGCGCCTCCAGCCAGCGCAGGGCCGCTTCGTGCGAAGCTGCGGCGGGCGCGCCGCGGCGCTCGCGGTCGACACGCACCACATGCTGCTGGCGCGCGATGATGCGGGTTTTGACGATCGTCTGATACTCCGGGTCGGTCACCATCCCGCCCAGTTCGATCCCCTGCCCCGCCAGCAACGAGCGCAGCTTAGCCGCGTGCTCGCAGGCTCCGACCACGCCCATGAGCGCGACCCGGTCGGTGAATTCGCGCAGGTTGCGCGCCACGTTGGCCGCGCCGCCGGGATACGACTGCTGGCGCGTGACCTCGACCACCGGGACCGGCGCCTCCGGGGAGATGCGGCCGACCTTGCCGTAGATGAATTCATCCAGCATCAGGTCGCCGATCACGAGGATGCGGCAGCTGGGCAGCGAGGAAAGCAGAGCGCGGGCGCGGGCGACGTCCATGGGCGGGAAAAGCGAGCGCGAAGGAAGCGGAGAATGCCGCGGGCCGAAACCGGAAACTTGGCCCCGAGGCAGACCCGCCGCCGCCAGCTCGGTTCGCGCGCTGCGTGCTTCCTATGGCGTTGTCAGACCGATTCCTCCCAGACCTGCGCCAGGTGCACGAGCGTCTCTGCGGCCTTCGTCATGTCCTGCAGGCTGACCCACTCGCGCTCGGAATGCACCGCGTGCATGCCGCAGAAGATGTTCGGCGTGGGCAGCCCGCGGGCGGTCAGGTTGGAACCGTCCGTCCCGCCGCGCATGGCGGTGGAATGCGGCGTGAAGCCGGCCCGGCGCAGCGCCTCGCGGCCGAACTCGACCGGCCGCATGTCCTTCTCCAGCCAGTAGCGCATGTTTCGATACTGCTCCTTGAAGGCGAGCGTGATCGTGGCCTTCGGCTCGGTCGCGCGCAGCTCGGCGGCGAGGCGCTCGAGCAGGGCGCGCTTCTGCGCCAGGCCCTCGAGTTCGAAATCGCGGATGATCAGCCGCACCGTCGCGTGCTCGGCCGAGCCTTTGCATTCCACCGGATGAATGAAGCCGTCGCGGTCGCTGGTGCGCTCGGGCGACTGCTCGCGCGGGAGGGCATCGAGGAAGCGACCGGCCAGGCGGAGCGCATTGACCAGCACGTCCTTGGCCCAGCCGGGATGCGCGGCGATGCCGGTGATCTCGAGCAGCGCGGCGTCGGCGCTGAAGGTCTCGTAGTCGATGCCGCCGGGCAGCTCGCCGTCGAGCGTGTAGCCGACGTCCGCCGCCAGGTCGTCGAGATTGAGCGCGTGCATGCCCGCCGCAATCTCCTCGTCCGGATTGAAGCAGAGGCGAATGACCCCGTGCTTGATCTCGGGATGGCGCAGCAGATGTCGGGCGGCCGACATGACCGCCGAGACGCCCGCTTTGTCGTCGGCGCCGAGGAGCGTCTTGCCGCTGGCGGTGATGATGTCCTGGCCGATCGCCTCGCGCAGATGCGGCATCGACTCCGGCGAGAGGCGCTGGGTAGGATCGTCCGGCAGCACGATTTCGCGGCCGTCGTAGGCGCGGTGCACGATGGGCTTGGCCGCGCTGGGCAGATTCGGCGCCGTGTCCACGTGGGCGCACCAGGCGAGCTTCGGCACGGGTTTGGTCGAGGTGGCCGGCAGAGTGGCCAGCACGTAGCCCTGCGGGGTCAGGCGGACGTCGGCCGCCCCGAGTTCCTCCAACTCGCGCTCGAGCAACCGCAGGAGGTCCCATTGCCCCGGCGTGCTCGGAGTGCTGGTGGAATGCGGATCGCTGCGCGTGTCGATCTGGACGTAGCGGAGGAAGCGTTCGAGGAGGTCGGGGGAGTCGATCATGAAAGGAAGAAGGAAGAAGGAGGAAGGTAGAAGGGACTGCGATCGGCGACTCAGAAGCCGCGTTCGGCCAGCCAGTGGGCGAGGCCGAGGAGGCGGGCGTCGGCGCCGGGCGGGGCGATCAGCGCGATCCCGCAGCCGAGCGATTCCGGATCCTCGGGGCCACGGCCGCGGCCGCGCACGGTCAGGACGGGCCAGCCACAGACCGAGGCGGGCGTGGTCAGCGTCAGAATGCGCGAGCGAAAGCCGGAGTGATCCTGGTCCGCGGGCAGATGCCGCACTGGCGTGATCGGGACGGCGAGGAAGTCGAACGACTCGAACAGCGCCGCATTCTGTGCCTCGCGGAAGGCGGTCCGGCGCTCCTGATAGCGCGCGTAGGCCTCGTCCGAGATGGTGGCGCCGAATTCGATCCGCGCGCGCACGGCGGGCTCGTAGCCGTCGCGATACTGGTCCAGGTAGCCGCGGTGATTGGCGTAGGCCTCATGCGCCTGGATGGGAATGAAGAGCGAGGTCGCCTCGCTCCAGGCGGTCGAGTCGAAACGGCCGACGGTGGCGCCCGCGTCGCCCAAACGGCGGCCGAAGGCTTCGTAGTTTGCCCGCGTTTCCGCATCGCAGGCCTCCAGCCAGGGACCGTCGGTCACCCCCAGCCGCGGCGGCGCGGAGAGATCGGTCGGCGCGATGCCCAGCAGGGCCTCCGCCGCCAGCGGCGCATCGGCCAGATGTCGCAGCAGGAAGCCGAGCGTGTCGAACGACTGCGCCAGCGGAAAGCAGCCCCGGACGTCGCCCACACCGTGCGAGGCGCGATAGCTGACCAGGCCGCAAAAACTAGCCGGCGCGCGCAACGAACCGCCGGTGTCGGTGCCGAGTCCGATGACTGCCGAGCCTTCGACCACGCTGGCGGCCGCGCCGCTGCTCGATCCGCCCGTCAGGCAATCGGGCTGCGTCGGGATGCGGCAGTTGCCGAAATGCGCGTTCTCGCCGGTGATGCCGAAGGCGAATTCGTTTAGATTCGTCTGCCCGAGCAACACCGCGCCCTGAGCCCGGGCGCGGCCCGCATACCAGGAATCCTGCGTCGGGGTCGGGCGCGTGTCGGCGTAGAAGCTCGATCCCGCCGAGACCCGCACGCCGGCGGTATCGAAGCAGTCCTTGACCGAGATCGGCAGCCCCCCCAGCGGAGCGGAGACATCGGCCCCCGAGGCCTGCGCGCGCACCGCCGCCGGGTCGAGCTGCAGCCAGACTTTCGACCCCTGCGCCCGCCGCCAGAGCGCGGTGGTGAGGGCATTCTCGACCAAGTCGGTCACCGACAGCGCCCCCGCGCGGAGCGCTGCCTGCAGTTCGCGGAGGGGTCGCGCCGTGTGCATGCGAGCGGGGAGCATGGCGAGGCGCCGGCCGGGGGCAATGAGATAGGGGACGGGGGAAACTCGAAACTCGAAGTTCGAACCGAGCGCAGCGAGGTAGCCTCTTTCGAGGAATCCAATTTGAGAGGCTATCTCGCTGCGCTCGGTTCGAACTTCGAGTTCCGAGTTTCTTCCCGCTCCTTGCGTTCCGGGCGTTTCCCGCTACAATCCCCGTCCCGCTACGCCACGCCAGGGTAGCTCAGAGGTAGAGCAGGGGACTCATAAGCCCTTGGCCGGGAGTTCGATTCTCCCCCCTGGCACCACTTCCACTCCTCACCGAAACGCCCCATGAAGACCATTGTTCTCGTCGTCTCGCCGTTCCGTGCCGGAGTCTGCGTGCCCGGCTGACGTTCGCGTCAGCGTTTGCCGTCCGCAGGCCGTCCGTCCGGACGGCCTTTTGCTTTTCCGCCGCCTGCCTTCGCGCGGCGGACCGCGCTCCCGCTCGCCTCGGCGGACCGACGCTGCCCGCAAACGCATTCCCATGAATCTCAACGACCTCGGGTGGAGCTCCGACTTCGCCCAAGCCTTCACGTCCCTCGGGACGCCCGACCTTCAACCCGGCCGCATCACGGCGGTCCACCGCGGCCGCTGGCTGGTCGCGCTCGACACCCACTCCACCCCCGCCCTACTCACCGGCCGCCTGCGCGCGGCCGGCGAGCTGCCGGTGGTGGGCGATTGGGTCGCCCTCCGGCCGCGACCCGACGAACCGCTGGCCGATCTCCATCACGTCCTGCCGCGCCGCAGCGTCCTCGCCCGCACCGGGGGTCGCGAGCGCGCCGAGCAGGAAACGCTCGCGGCCAATCTCGACATCCTCTTCATCGTCATGGGGCTGGACGCCAACTACAACCTCCGCCGCCTCGAACGCTTCCTCGCCCTCGGGCGTGGCGCCGGCCTCGAGTGCGCGGTGGTGCTGAACAAATCCGACCTCCGGGCCGACTGGCCGGCCGCCGTGCGCGAAGTGCAGCTTCTCGCGCCAGGCGTCAGCGTGCTCGCCGCAGCCGCCGCCAGCGGCCTCGGGCTGGAGCGCATTCGCGACGCGATCGGCCCCGGCCGCACCGCCGCCTTCGTCGGTTCGTCCGGGGTGGGCAAATCCACCCTCGTGAACGAACTGCTGGGCGAAGCCCGCCAGGCGACGCTGGAAGTTTCGTCCCACGGGGCGCGCGGCCAGCACACCACGGTTACGCGGGAGTTGTTCCTGCTGCCGGGTGGCGGTGTGGTCATCGATACACCCGGCCTGCGCGAGCTGCGCCTTCCGGCCGGCGACGCCGCCCTGCCCGACGTCTTTGCCGAAGTGGTCGAGTTGGCGGCGCGCTGCCGGTTCAGCGACTGCCGCCATGCCGGCGAACCCGGCTGCGCGGTGCAGTCGGCCCTCGCGGAAGGCCGGCTCGACCCCGCCCGCGTGCGGGCCCTGGCGAAGCTCGAGCGCGAGCAGGCCTGGCTGGCGGAACGCGGCGATCCGCGGGCCGCACATGCCCGCAAGGAACGCTGGAAGAAGATCCACCGCGAGGCACGCAGCCTCGCCAAGGCTCGGCATAGGCAATAGGCGGATAGGCGATAGGCAGTAGGGTGGGCCACGGACTCGGATAGGCAGCAAACACAGGCAAACCAAAGGACTCGGTTCCGTCGCAGTGCGATGGGACCGGGTCCGTTTTTCGATTCTCCGGCTTGCGCTGGCGTGCCGAATCCGGTTGAAGAACCCCGCGCGCTGTTTCGCAGCGGGTTCCTGCGCCATGTCCGTCGAGCAATACCGACTCCTCTTCGCGAGCGCGAACGCGCACCTCAGCAATGTGGTGTTCGACGCCTTCGTCACGGCGGGTCGCGGGCGGGTGGAGGCGCGACTCGTCTCGGCCCTGGCGCAGGCCCGGGTCTTCGCCACCCGGGCGCCCTGCGACATCGTTCTGCTCGATGCCAATCTCGGCAGCACTGACCTGCTCGAGACGATGCAGGAGATCCGCCGCGAGCGGGCCGACCTGCTCATCGCGGTCCTCGACTCGGCGCCGAACGGCACCCAGCGGGCGGTCTATCTCAATGCGGGCGCCCGGCTCATCGTCGCGCCGCCCACCTCGCTCGAGGAAACCGAGGCCCTGCTCGTGCAGGTGATTTCCGCCCTTCACGCGCTGCGCCAGCCGGTCGCTCCCCTTCCGCCCGCCCCGGTCACGCCGGTGGCACCTCCGCCAGCGGTGGCTCCGCCCGCGCAGACGCCGCTCGTGCAGCGGCGCGACTCCCCGCTTTTCGCCGCCCCCTCGCCCGCTCCTGCGGCGCCGGCCGCGCCCGCGCCGCCCCGCCCCGGTGCGCTCTTCCAGGCGCCGGCCCCCACCCAGCCGCCGCAGGTCACCCCGCAGGTGCGCCGGAGCGATGCCCCGCTTTTTCCGCGCGAGCCGGGCGCTCCGCCGGCCACCACACCCTCGATCCGGCCTGCGGCCATCCGGCTGGCGGAGAGCCAGGCCGGCTCCCTGCCCGCACCGCTGCCGACGGCCTCCCCCGCGGCCAAGAAACTGACCGGCACCCGCACCATCTCGCTGCCGGTGGCGCGGCCGGCCTTCGCAGATCCGGTCGCCAATCTGGTCCCTCCCGCCGAACCGGAGCCTCCGCCGGTGGCTGCGCCCGAGCCGGCTCCCGCGCCCGAGCCGCCCCCGGTGGCCCCACCCGCACCGGTTGATCCACCGGCGCAGGAACGCCCACGGACCTCGAACTTCCGCTTCACCCAGCTGATCAAGAACATCAAGCCCGTCAGCCTGCCGCCGCGCACGGACCCGCCGGCCGGGAGCTGAGGCTCCGCGCTCCGCGATCGCAGTTGCGCGGAACCGCGCCCGCCGCGATGGCTCGGGCGTGTCCGGGCCGCCGCTTCCCTCCTCCGACGACCTCATCCCGCCCCGCCCGGTCGTTCGCCCCTGGCTGAAGCCGACTCTTTGGTTCGGCGCTCTCCTTCTGCTTTGCGCCCTGGGGCTGGGTGCTTGGAGGGTTTATCGCTACAGCATGCCGCGCCGACTCAGTCAGCGGGCGGAGGAAGCCGCGGCGAAGAAGGACCTGCGCACGGCCTTCATCCACCTGAAGCGTGCGTTGGAGATCGATCCCGACAGCCCCGAGGCCACGCGGGCGACGGCCCGACTGGTCCAGGACGAGGGCGATCCCAGCGCCCTGCCGTGGTGGCAGCGGGCCGTGGAGCTCGACCCCAACTATCCGGGCATTCACCTCGAACTCGCCGCCGCCGCCCTGATCTTTGGGAATCTCGGCGTGGCGGAAAGCGCCCTGCAGGCAGTGCCGGCCGCCGAGCGGAAGTCGAGCAGCTATCTGATCAATCAGGCTGGCCTGCTCTTCGCCCTCGGCAAGCGGCCCGAGGCTCTGGCCAAATACCTGGAGGCGGCCGCGCTCGAACCGGGCAATCCGGTGCATCGCTTCAACGTAGCCAATGCGCGGCTCTCGCTGGGCACCGCCGATGAGCGCACGAAGGCGGTGGCGGAGCTCGAGGGATTGGCCGCCCAGCCCTCCCGCGTCTCGCTCCTGGCCGTGCGCAGTCTGCGCGACAATCTGGGCGGCGTGGGCGACCTGCGCACCGGGCTGCGGTGGGCGCGGCAGGCGCGGCAGCACGAGAATGCCTCGCTGACGGACCGGGTCGCGCTGCTCGCGCTGCTGCAGAAATTGGAGCCGGGCGAGGCCGAGAAGGAACTCCAGGCCCTGCAGGTCGAGGTGGCCGGTCGTCCGGTCGCGGTCGGGCAACTCGCCAGCTGGATGGCCTCCAACGGCCAGGCGGTGGCGGCGCTGGCCTGGGCGGAGAAGCTGGGCCCTGAAATACTGCGCCAACCTGAGCCGTCGCTGGGCTTCGCGCGCTGCCGGTACGTCCTGGCTGACTGGCCCGCGCTGGAGCGTTGGACCAACCGGGAGGGCGTGCATTGGGGCATGCTGGAGCATCTCCGTCTGGCGCTGCTGGCCCGGGCCCGCGCCGGGAAGGAAGGCTCGCCGAACGCCGTCAACAGTCTCTGGCGTCTGGCGGTGGTTGAGACCGGACGCCGCCCGGCCCGGTTGCAGGCGCTGGCCGATCTCGCTCGCGAGTGGAACTGGACCGAGGCCGAAAATGACGTCCTCTGGCGTCTCGCGGACCTGGGAGGAGCGCCAGCCCGGCTGGCCCTGCCACGCCTGTACCGAAAGTACGACCAGGCCCGGGACAATCGCCGCCTGCAGCAGGTGTTTCAGCGCATGTCGGAGGCGGACCCTAAGAACGTATTCCTGCGCGACATGTACGTCTGGACCGCGCTGATGATCGGCGCCGCCCGCGACACCCACGTCTCGGCCGCCGAACAATCCGCACGGCGGCCCGAAGCCGGCCCGGCCGAGCGGCTGACGCTGGCCTATCTGCGGTTGGTCGAACGGAAGCCGGCCGAGGCCGAGAAGCTGCTGCAGGAGGCCGCGGTGGGACCATCCGCCCCGCTGCTTCAGCGAATCCGCGCCTCGGTGGTGCAGAGCCGCCTGCGCGGACAGCCGCCGGAACCGCCTCTGCTGAAGCCCGAGGAGGTCGCCCTGCTGCCGGAGGAGGAGCAGTCGATTCTGCTGCGTCGCAGCTGGCAGAAGTGAGCCGCGCGGGCGGCCGCACTTTCTCTGATCCGGCAGGCATTGGCCATTGACAGCCGAGGGGCCGACCAGCACACTCGCGACCCATGAAGCGTCGTTTCGGAATTCTCGGAGCCCTGGCAATGTTTGGGCTGGCCCTGAGCGCGTCCAGTCTGCAGGCGCAGACGTTCGCCACTTTTACCCAGCAGGACTCGGGTGAGTACTGGGTCATGAACGACACCAACGTGTCGGGCACCACCACTTTCTCCACTCCGAGCGCCGCTCCGGTGTTCTTCAGCTATCTGGGCCTCTCCGGGCTCCCGTCGTTCCTGCAGGGCAGCCTGGATGCGATGGCTACCTTTACCTCCTCCTCGCCTTCAGCCGCGACCGGCACCACCAATCTGAGCCAGCAGTTCGTCACGGTGGTTTCGACCCTTTCCTTCATCGGAACCACGGGTGCGACCGCGGGTGCCAACCTGCTCACGGCTACGTTTACCTACACGTTCACGGCCACGGCCGGAAACAACGCGGCCAGCGCGACCTCGACGCTCGGCTCGGTCAGCTTCACTTCGGACTTCCTCGACTTCTCGAATTCCACGCCGACTTCTCGCTCGGTCTCGCTTTCCTTCGACTCGATCGACGCTCCTCCGGGCGTCACGTTGACCAACAGCTTCATCGACTCGTTCACCGCCACGGCTTCGGGCCTGTTCTCGGCCAACCCGCGTCCTACGCTGGTGCCGGAAGTCAGCACCGGGATGATCTTCTCGGCGGTGGTCGGTCTCGCCATCGTGGGCGAAGTCTGGCGCAAGCGGCGCCGCAAGACCGTCGAGGCGAAGGCCTGAGCTGCCTGCCCATCTTTCCCGAAACGCCCGGTTCGCCGGGCGTTTTTTTTGGCCCTCATTGGGGAGCCCGCACCTTGGCTTGCCAATCCCTTCCGCTCGAAGACTCGGCAGCATGGATGACCGCCGGCTTGACCGCATTCGATCCCAGACTGAAGAGGATCCCGAAATTACAAAAATAGTCGGCGCCGTCGTCCCGGAAGCCACGACCCGCCAGCAGGCTGAAGCGCAGCTTCGGAGAGACATCCAGCAGCACCCCCAGGTCGGCGCGCACTTCGGCGGAGGCGAAGCGTCTTCGATCCTGCGTGGCGTAGGCCTCCGCGAAGACCGTCCAGCGCTCCCGCACCAGTTCTTTCCGGATCGCGGCTCCGAGAAGAATCTCCTGCCGCGCCCGCGCACCCGCAGAAGCAGTGACGTGACCGATGCCCACGTTGAGATCCGCGTTCGCGAAACCGAGGTCCCAGGTGGTGGCGAGATTCAGCGTCATGCTGTACCCGCCCACGCCAGCGAGCACGGCTGCGCGACGGATCGGCACGTGCAGCTTCAATCCGAGCGCGGCGGAAAACATGCGGCCTTCGGTCGGGGGACGGAAGGACCATTTTAAGCCGGGATCGAGGGCCAGAACGCCGCGCGCCTCGCCACCTCCGGAGGCCAGGCGTACGTCGCTCCACCCCGTCGCGAGAGAACATTCGAAGCCCTGGCCGAGACCGATCGTGAGTTCCATGGGAGCTTCCCAAGTCGTTCCACCTCCGCGAGTGCGAGTGACTTGAGCGCTGACGAAAAGCTCTACCTCGCGCGCCTTTAGCGTCTCCGAGTCGTCGACCGTCAGCGGCGGGCCCGCCATCGCCGGGCGCGCCGCCAGCACAAGCAGCAGCGGGGGCAGCCAGCGGCGGGAAGGCGAGAGCATGCCATATCGAAGCGAGCATGCACCTTCGCCTCCAGCGGAAACTACACTCGATGGGGTACCGGGTTTCATCCCACGCGCGAGGCCTCGCCGCTCAGGTCTTGGCGGTCTCGTTCTCCGCGATGTATTTTTTCGTCGCCGCCGGCAGTTCGTGCCAGATCCGCCACGCCATGATCCCACCGAGGAAAGCCGCCGGCAGGAGCACCAGCGGCCACCAGTGCCAGCCCCAGGCGGTGTTCGTGGTGAGATAGCCGACCAACAGCGATTGAATGCTGCTGCCGAGGTAGACGCAGCCGTCCACGATGCCCGAGGCGGTGGCCGTGGCTTTGCGCCCGCCGAAATCGGCCGCGGCCGTGCCCGACATGAGGGAGTGCACGCCCGTGACCGCCGCCACGATGAGCAGCGCGGAGATTCCGACCACCACCGGATTCGTCTTCAGTGTCATGGCCATGGTGGCG
The DNA here is from genome assembly GCA_018240025.1 of Verrucomicrobiota bacterium. Classification (GTDB taxonomy): domain Bacteria; phylum Verrucomicrobiota; class Verrucomicrobiia; order Chthoniobacterales; family SZAS-18; genus SZAS-18. Next base: position 24,972 of record JAFEGM010000031.1, on the reverse strand, counting down.
GCCAGCATGACCATGAATGCGCTGAAGATCGCCGCCGGCGGGCCGCGCCGGGATTGGAAGAACTTGTCGGAGATCATGCCCCCGGCAAAGCCGCCGACGATGCCGAAGATGCAGAGCAGGAGCCCCCAGTTCTCGGTGAAAAACTCGCCGCCCTTCTGCGGCACCTGCTTCGCGAAGACGGTGTACCACTGCATGATCCCGTTGCGCAGCATGCCAGAGGTCAGTTCGACGGCGCCGAGCATGAGCATCACGGGACTGAGGAAGACCTTCTTGAGCAGATCGAGCGTGCTGAATTGCAGGTGCATCTCGCCCGACGAGGCGTCGTGCGTGTCCAGGTACGGGAAGCCTGCGTCTTCGGGCGTTTCCTTGATCAGCCAGGCGTCCAGGGCCGCCCAGACGAGCAGGATGAACGACGGCAGCAGAAACACGCCCCAAGTGGCGTCGATGTTCGAGCCCGGCGTGACGAAGAGCCACTGCAGCGTCCGGTGGAGGTAGCTGAGTTCCCCGGTCGGATTGGCCTTCGTCATCTGGATGATCTGATTGCCCCAGTCGAAGGCGAAGTAGACGCCGAACGAGATGAGCGTGCCGAAGATGGCTCCGAAGACGCCGCGTTCACGCACGTGGAACCAGTTGGCCTTCACCTTGATGATAGAGACCGCGCCGTAGCTCTGGAAATACATGTTCAGCCCATAGAGCGGGGCGAAGACCCAGAGCAGCGGCACCTTCCACTGGCCCGTCAGCACGAGGTAGGTGACCGCGCCGAGCGCGAGATTGGCCAGCGACGACCCGACGGCGGCGATGAGGATGCCCTTTTTGCCGCCGATCCGGTCGACCAACGGCCCGTTCACCAGGAACGAGAAGGCATAGACGCCGGTGCCGACGGCGAAAATCAGGCCGAAGTCCTCGTTCGACATCAGCGTGCCGAGCGAGTTCTTCGCGACCGTCAGATTGTAGCGCCCCATGTAAAGGAACGCGTAGGTCATCCCGAGCGGGAACCAGTTGATGAAGCGCCGGCTGAGGAACCAGGGGCCGTGCTGCAACGGGTTGTTGTAGAAGTAGATGAAGATGACGACCGCGAGGCAGAGGGCGACGATTCCGAGAGACATGCGGGCGGATGCGGGGGTCGCGCCAGATAGCGCCAATCCCACGACATGCACGGGCAAACTGCCGAATTCGGGGTCGCGCCGTGTGACGATCTTGTCACGACAACCAGTTGGCCGGCGCGGGCCCGCACGCCGTCCTTACCGGCATGCCAAACGAAGAGAACCACTCGAAACGCCAGCGCCTGACTTATCTCGGCTGGCTCCTCGTCGGCGCCGCGCTCGCTTTGGAGGCGTTCACCATGCTGGGCCTGCTGGGCAATGCACCCGCGCCTGCGCCGGTGCGGCCGGGCACCGTGAGCATCGACAGCGCAGTGCCCTAGGGGGCAGAAGATTCAAGAATCAAAATTCAAGATTCAAACTGTTCCAAGGGGAAAGAGGTAGGGAAAGGTCGCAGCGGGTGGCGCCGGAGACCCTTTAGATTTTTTCTTTAATACAGTTTGAATCTTGATTCTTAAGTCTTGAACCTTGCCTCCTCCCCTACCTCGCCCCACGGCGGCAGCTGGTGCCTTTCCGCCGCGGGGAGCGCGGCCAGGATCCGCCCAAAGGCCTCCACTGCGGCCGTCTCGGCCGCGCGGTCGAAATTGAGGCCGTTCAGGAGGGCATCATGGGCGTGGCGCTCGATCGCCTCGGCCCCGCAGCGGGCGTAGGCGCGCTGCAGGGCGTGGCGGGCCTCGGGCGGGAAGTCGATGCCCTCGGCGCGCAAACCGGCGAAGAGCGCGGTCGCCACCTCGCCGGCCATGCGGGGAAGTCCGCCGGCGGAGTCGTCGAGGGGGCGATGTTTGTGGTCGTAGTTGGCCCCCAACTCGACCTGCGCGATGCGCGCGGGCGGCAGCTGCGCATGGGCGGCGCAGAGCAGCCCGGTCTCGAGGCCCCAGCCCGGCAGCAGGGGAAGACCGCCCGCGGCCTCGGCCCGCAGCGCGCATTCGCCCGCCAGCGGGTAGCGGAAGGCGCCGAGGAAATCGAGCAGCGGCTGGTGCCCGGCTACCCGCACGCAGGCCCGCACGAGGGGACCGAAGAACAGCCGGGTGACCCGGCCAAACATCACCCCCTCGGTCACGCGCCGATAGTAGCCCTTCACGAAGGCGTAACCGAAGTCGGGATCGACCGCAGGCAGACAAAGGCGCACCAGCATCTCGCGTTCGTAGCTGGCGATGTCGGCGTCATGCGTGGCTACCACCTGCGCGCCCTCCGCCAAGGCGGAGCCGAGGCCGAGCCAGTAGTTCCAGCCTTTCGCGGGCCGTACCGCTGCCGGCGAGGCCAGACCTCGCTCGACGAGGTCGCGTCCGAGCGCGGTCGCGGCCGGACCGTCGCTCGTCAGGATTCTCATCCCCTCGGGCGCGCCTTTGACCACGCCGCCCGGCGCGCCGTTGACCACCAGGGTGATTTCGCGCAGCCAGTCGGCGTCGCGCAGTTCCGCCGCGATGCGCCGCAGCGGCTCGCGCCCGAGGTCGGAGACGTGGCAAGGCAACACCAGCCGGACGTCGACCTCCCGGGCCGCCGCGCGCAGCCGCTCCTCCGCCGCCCCGGCCCGCCCCTCGGACAGGCGGTGCAGCGTGGTGATCGGCCCGTGCTGGTGGAAGTCGCTCACGGTTCCTTACGTCAGGACGCTCAAGCCGAGCCGAGCACGCCGGCCGGCGGGAGCGTTGCTTACAGGCGCTACCTCACCCCTGCCCGGCCGGCTTGGGGGCATCGGTCGGCACGCTGGCGCCGGCCGCGCCGCCCTCGGGCTCGTCTTCGTCCTCGCCTTCGATGCTCTCCTCGATTTCCCGCCGCCAGCTGCGCGAAATCCACGGACGCAGGAAGCCGTAGAGCAGATACGTCATGAACAGGACGAACGGCATCCACTGGTAGTTGATCAGCGTGAAGACGAACAGCAGGAGGAGCATCAGGAACACCGGGATGGTGTGCTTGGTGCGCCAGTTGATGACCTTGAAGCTCGGATACCGGAACTGGCTGAACATCATCCACGACAGGAACAGCAGCAGGGCCGGCAGGGCGTAGCGCCAGTTGCCGATGCTCTTCTCGCCCGATTCCAGCCAGAGCATGAAGAGCGTGAGCGAGGCGATGGTCCCCGCCGCCGCCGGGATGGGCAGCCCCTTGAACGATTTGCTCGCATCGGGCGTGGCCACCGGCGAGGCGGCGATGCAGTTGAAACGCGCCAGCCGCATCGCTCCGCAGCAAAGGTAGATGAAAGAAATGATGAGCGCCCACCGATCCGGCAGGTCGTGCAGGACGATCTTGAAGACCATCAGGGCGGGCGCAATGCCGAAGGAGACGACGTCCGCCAGCGAGTCGAACTCGCGCCCGAACGGGCTCTCCCGGTTGCCCATGCGGGCCAGTCGGCCATCGAGCAGATCGAAGATGCAGGCGACCAGGATGAGGATGATGGCCTCGCGAAAATGCTGCGTGCCGCCTTCTTCGGCCGCGCGCTGCACCGAGCCCTCCAGAATACGCACGGTAGCCCAGAACCCACAGAACAGATTGCCTGCCGTCATCAGGTTCGGCAGGAGGTAGATCTTGGGATCGGCGGGGTCTTTCATGGGCAGGACGAAGCCGCGAGCATGGCGGAAGACGGCGCGCGGTTCGAGAGTTCTTTGAAACGCGCGCGCCGGCCGGCGTTCGATCTGAGCGTGCTACTTGAGTCGCGCGATCACGGTTTCCGCGCCTTTGACCTTGTCGCCGACCTTGACCGTCAGCTCCGTGCCCGGCGGCAGATAAATCTCCGTGCGCGAACCGAAGCGGATCATGCCGAAACGCTCGCCCTTCGCCAGGGTGTCACCCACCTTGGCCCACGGCACGATGCGCCGGGCGATGAGGCCCGTGATCTGGCGCATCACGACGATGCCCGCGCGCTGGGTCTCCACGCCCCAGGTCCAGCATTCGTTCAACTCCGACGCCTTCGGATCGCGCGCATCGTAGAAATGGCCCTCGTGGCGCTGCGAATGCACGATCTTGCCCGGCAGCGGCATCTTGTTGGTGTGGACGTCGAAGACCGAGAGGAAGATGCCCACGCGCAGGCTGGGCTTCTTCGTCACCTCGGGCTCGTCCATCTCCTTGATGTCGGCCACCACGCCATCGGCTGGCGAGGCTACCAGGGACTCATCGCTCGGCACCGGCCGATCCGGATCGCGGAAGAACCAGAGGACGAAAAGGAGCAGCCCGACCCCGAGTACGAGCACCGCCTTGCCCACGAGGTAGTAGCGGTAGTAGAGGCCGAGCAGGAGCGGGACGAGCAGGACCGCCAGGATCCAGCGCGCTTCATAGATGGTCTGCCAACGAATCACCCTTCAGGGTGCGTCGCGGGCGAGAAGTTTCAAGAATCAAGAATTACGCATCAAGGGACATCCAAGGCGGAAGCTGAAGCGTCTCGTCGCCAAAAACGCGCCATCCCTTCCTCCTTGAGGCTTCCACCTTGAGCCTTCTTTGGTTCTTGAATCTTGAATCCTGAATCTTGACCGCCTCACCCCTGCTCCGTTCGCTCCACGACCCGCGCCCCTTCGAAGAAGCAGAACTGCGCCCGCTGTCGCTTCTCTGGCGTACGCAGCTTCTCCACCACCTGTCGGGCCGTCTCGCGCGGCGTCCGGTCGGCCGCGGCGCAAGCGATGAGCAGTTCGAGCAGGCGCCACCCGGTGCGAGCGCTGAGGGAGGCCTGCGTGGAGCTCAGCGCAGTCAGGCGCGGGGGATGCCAGGCGTCGGCGGCCTCGAGTGCATCCTGCAGGTCGCGCAGAAAGGCCCCGCTGTGGCAGCTGTCGGCCACCACGAAGACCTCCCCGCGGCAGCGCGCGAGCAGCGGAGCCAAGTCGGTGCCCTGCGTGCTGCCGTGGCTCCCGAGCGACCACTGGGCCCGGCCGTCAGCGCTGTCGCCGTGGCCGCCGAAATAGGCGAAGAGCATCTGCCCGGGCTCCACGGTCTCGACGCAATCGGCGAAGGTGGCGAGGATGGACCGCTCGGTGCATTGCCGCTCCAGCAAGCGCCAGATCTGCTCGGCGGGAATGCCGTGACGCTCGCGCAGTTCGTCGAGAAAGCGGAGGTCGTTGCGCTCGCTTGGGTCGGCCGGGCCGGCGAGACAGGCCAGATAGAGCACGATGTCCCGGCCGGCTCGCCCGCCGAAGAATCCCGCAGGCTCCCCGCCCGCCGCGTCCGGACAGCCCCGGCAGGTACACCAGCAGCGCGCGTGGCCACGGCACGCTTCGTGGCCGCAGCCGTTGGGCCCGTCGACCGGATGCCGACCGCGACAGGCCGCGAGGAAGTTGTCCGGGCAGCCGAGGCAGTCGGGCACACAGAGCTTGCGCCCGCGGCAGGCCTCGTTGCCGCAACCGCTGGGGCCGTCCACGGGATGCTCACCCCGACAATGCGCGTGCTGCATGGCCGCATTTAGACCAACCCTCGCCAGGAAAACCACCAAATCTGTGCGCCAGGGCGGCCGCGTCGCGCTCGGTGATCTGACACAACAACTCCGAGCCGCCGCCGGCGCCCGAAACGACCGCGCTCGTCGCCGTCCACGAAGCATGGAGGAAGCCCGGCAGGAAGCCGGACGATCAACCACGGACTCCAAATCTGCGTTCATGAAAACCATCCTCACCCTCGCCGCCATCATGCTCACGCTGCTCACGTCGACCGGCTGCACACGCGATCCGCTCGCCCGCACCGCCATCGGGGCCGGCACCGGGGCTGCGGCGGGCGGCATCATCGGCGGCGGCCGCGGCGCCGCGGCCGGAGCCCTCATCGGCGGCGGCGTCGGAGCGGCCACCTCGGGTTACTGAGTTTCCTGTCTTCGCTCTCCGCGCGGGGCGTCCTTCAGAAGAGCTCAAGCTGTACAAAGCTCTTCGGTTGCGGCGTCTCGCGCGGCTCCGTTTCCGGCGCGAGCCGGCATTCGACCAACTCGCCGGTGGCGGTAGCAAACAGGAAGGCCCTCTGCACGCGCAGATTGGCGCCGTCCTGCAGCGCAGTGGCGTAGAGCTCGATCTGCCGATGGTGCATCGCGCGCAGGCGCTGCGCGAACTCCGGCGCCGCTTCGCGTTCGCCGGGGCGATCGGTTTTCCAGTCGATCACGATCGCACCGCCCTTGCCGTCGAAGAGCACGAGATCGGCCACGCCTTCCATCCAGCGCGGCGTGGGTCGCTCGAAGGCGTGCACGATCGGAACCTCGGTGGCGAACTGTGCGGCCGAGGCGACGTGGCGGAAGACGTCGCCATTACCAAGGAACTTGCGCAGTTCGTCCTCGCCGCGCAGTCGGATGGCCGGCTCGGGCGCGCGCCGGAGCGCCGCCTCGCGCCAGACCTGCCGCCCCTCCTCGCCCGCGCGCCAGGGGAAGGCAGCCAGGCTCTCGTGCCACCAAGTGCCGTAGTCGCGTCCGCCCGCGGCTTCGAGCAAGGGTTCGACGCCATCGGGCGCGCTGCGCGAACCGGAGGTATCGGCCGGCCGCAACCGCCGCGCCGGCGGACGCGACGCGCGGGCGGCCGTCTCCCAGTCGATCTCCGGACGCACCACCCTCGGCGGGTCGTGCCACGGCTGGGCCGCGCCGCGCGGAGCCTCCGGCAGGGCGCGGACACATGCTTCGAGATGCGGCAAAAGCCCGGCATACGACGGCGCCGCCTCGGTCGGGGCCGGATGGAAGTCGCGCAGGGTGTCGGGCAGAATGAGCGTCTCCCGCGCCCGGGTGAAGGTGACGTACAGGAAGCGGCGGAATTCGGCGTCGCGCTGCGGCCGGAGGTCGGCCACGGCATTTCCGCCTTCGTGAATGCCTTGGCCGAGGCCCACCGGGATGACCACCTTCCATTGCAGCCCCTTGGCCTTCTGCGCGCCGATCAGCTCGAGACCGTCGGCCAGCGGCGGCAGTTCGGGCGGCTGCCGCTCGAGCGCAGCGACTTGGTCGCGCACCCAATTGCGCCATGGCAGCCCGGTGTGGCAGACCAGCGCGGCGGCTTCGCGCAGCACGCCCAGCGCATCGGCCGCGGCCTCGACCGCGGCCAGCCGGCCGCGCAGCAACAGTCGCTCGCTGAGGGCGTCGAGCATGCCCACGCCGGTCGTGCCGGTCTCCAGACTGATCTGGTGCAGTTCGTGCAGGGCATCGAGCGCAGCGGCGAGTTCGGGCGCCAGCCGCGCATCGACCGGCGGGCGGATGAAGCCGAGCAGGCCGTGCTGATGGGCCGTCAGCAGATCCGGGTCGCTGATGCCGAAGACGTCGCGCAACACCCCGATCAATTCGAAACGGTCCCACGGCTCGGCCAGCACGTGGAGCAGCGCGATCGGCCAGCTCCAGGCCGGCTGCGTGCGGGCGATGCGCACGGCGGCGCGCGACCGCACCGGGATGCGGCGCTGGCGCAGCGCCGATTCGACCGACTCCAGCCAGTTCTTGCGCGGTGCCACGACGGCGATGTCGCCCCAGCTCTCCACGCCAAGCCCAGCCGGCCCGGTGCGCGCGAGCCACGCGGCCAGGCCCTCGGCCTCGGCGCGACGCGTGTCGGCGATGCGCGGATCGGCCTCCGGTGCGCGCTGCAGCGGGAGCCGCCAGACCCGCCCCGGCCCGGCTGCGGGGCGCGACGTCAGCGGGCGGAAGCGCGCCGTGCCGCCGTGCGCGATGGGCAACTCGGCGTCGGCGAAGACCGCATTGACGAAGTCCACCACCGCACGGTCGCAGCGCATGGTGACGTGCAGATCGACCTGCGCGCCGCCCTGCCGCACGAGGGCGTCGGAATACTCGGCGAAGTCCTCCGGCCGAGCCTTCTCGCGGTACACCGACTGCTGGTCATCGCCGACCAGCGAGAACGCCCCCGGCCGCGGCCCCGGCGCGCGCGGGTCGGCCGGCCAGGTCCCCCACTCCGCGCCCGGCGGACGCACGATCTCGGCCAGGATCTCGAACATCTCGCGACTCGTGTCCTGCGCTTCATCGAGCAGGACCAGCCGACGCTCTGCCCGCACGGCCTCCAGCACGTGGCCCTCCAGCAACAGCGTGCGGGTCAGGCGAATGATGTCGTCGAAAACCAGTGCCGCCTCGCGCTGGCGGAAGCGGGCGAATTCATCCGCCAGATCGCGCTGCACCACGCCCAGCGCCGCGGCGATCCACGCCTGCAGCGGCGCGAGCGCGGCGGCGTGCGCCTCCTTCACCCGTTTCGATTCGCCCGCCATCTCGGGCAGGCCGAGGAACTTCCGCTTCGCGTCCCAGGCCGCCAGCCAGCGGCGCGCGAGCTCCTTGGATTTGATGATGTTCGCCTTGCCCGTGCCGCTCTCGGGCAGGCGGAACAGCTCCGTGAAGTTGGGTTTGGGCGGCGGTCCCACGGGCGCCGCCACCGGCTCGGCGGGGACGTGGATGAGATCGCCGCCCAGGATCTCCTCGTAGCGCACGAAACGCAGCAGCTCGGCCGGCACGGCCACCGCCTCGGCGTCGTCCGACTGGCGGAATCGCTCGGCCAGCACCCCGATCGAACCTTCGTCGTGCAGCGTGTATTCGGGCTCGATCCCGGCCTCGACGCCATGCTGCAGCAAGAGCTCGAGGCAGAACGCGTGGATCGTGCCGAAGAACGCGCGCTGCAGCCCGGCGAGCGCCTTCTGCGCGCGGAGCGCGTCGGGCCGGGCGATGTCGCCATGCCCCGCGGCCGCCGGGTCGCGCACGGCCGCGAGCGCTGCGGCCAAGGCCCGGGCGCGCAGCTCCGCGGCGGCGGCCTTGGTGTAGGTGACCACGATCAACCGGGCGGCTGCGTCGTCGCCGTCGCGCGCATCCTCCAGCACCAATCGGGCGATGCGCGCGCTGATGGCGGTGGTCTTGCCCGTGCCGGCACCGGCGCAGACGGCCAGGTTTTGGTCCGTGCGCTGCGCGAAATGCGTGCGGCTGGCCTGATCGGCCGGCGCGGGACGCAGCGTGGATTCGCTGTGCGCGGCGCTCATAGGTCGTCGAGCCCACGGGCGATGTGCAGGCCGGAATGCTCGGCCTTCTTTTTCAGCACCCACGCCGGCACCGGCGGCGTGGTCAGCGGCAGCACCTCGGCGTTGTTGGCATTCGGCGAAGACTGCAGCGGACCGGCCCAGCCGTAGCAGCCCTCGCGCTGGAGATCGGCCAGGCGCTTCCGCCAGGGCTCGAACTCGGCCAGCTTGGCGCGGGTGAAGTTCGGCACCGGCACGGCCGAGGTCTTGCCGGCCAGACCGAGCGCGAGTTCGCCGCTCGTCTGCTCCATCAGGCACCAGGCGTAGCCGACGAGCTCGAGGCCGGCGCCGCGATCGGAGCGCGGCGTGTGCAGATTGCGGCCGGTCTTGAAGTCGATCACGACGACGTTGGGCCCGCGCCGCAGCGCCAGATCCATCCGGCCCCGCAGCCGTGGCGGCTGGGTGTTCTCGATGTCCTGCTCGGTGGCGAAGGCCCAGCCCTGATCGACGAAATCCGAGCCTGCCAACCCTTCGAGGAAGAGCCGCACGAAGCCCTCCGCCTCGGCGTGCAACGTGCGCCACCAGCGGGGCAGTTCCCCCTCGACCGGCCGGCCCAGGCGCGAGAGCAGCTGGGCGGCGAGGAGGCTGCCGTGATTGAGGATCGGCTCGCCCAGCAGCTCTTCAAGCGCCGCGCGGGTGAGCGGCGCATTGCTCTGCCCGGCCTCGTTCAATGTGCGCGAGACCCATTTGTGCACGAGCGAGCCGAGCGCCTGCGGAAAGCTGCGGGCGAAAGCGGCGTCGAGGTCGCGCCGTGCCTCGGCCGCGAACAGCTGGCGCAGCGCGGCCTGGCCCGGATGCTGCAGCAGCTCGTCCAGTGCGCTCGGGCGGAAGATCAGCGCGGGCAGCGGCGAGGCAGTGGAGTAGTTGAACGAGAAGCGGTCGAAGCCGGTGTTCGGATCGCGCCGGTCGGCGTGGATGCGCCGCAGCTCCTCCTGCGCGGCGAACGTCTCGCCCGGCAGCTCGCGGATCTGCGTGGAATGCTCCCAGAATTTCACCGGCTCGGGCACGGCACAGGCCGAGAGCGCACGCACCAACCAGGCGTTTGGCTGCTCGCCGCGCTCGGCCTCGGCGCTGCGCTGACGCCCCGCGAAGACGACGGGGCCGCGGCACTGGGCGAGCAGATCGAGCCAGTCGGCCTCATCCGCGCCGATGGCGTCGTGCCCTTCGCGCAGCCGCAGCCCGCCGCGCGCGTTCCACTCGCGGCGCAGTTTTTCGGTCAGAAACCGCGCCGGCGGCGTGGCCTGCGGCCAGACCGATTCCACGCTGTGCATCAGCACGACGGCGTCCCAGGTCTGGCCGGCGGCCTCGCGCAGCGACGTCAGCACGAGGCGCGCATGCGGCACGTGCCGCGGATTTCGCGCGAACTGGCTGGGCACCGCGAGCAGCGCGCTTTCGAGCGCACCGAGCACCGCGCGGCCCTCCACCTCGCGGGACTCCGGCACCCATTTCGCGATCCCGTCCCAAAAAGCCTCCAGCTCCCACATGCCCGCGCCCACGGCCTCGGCGCCGGCATTCCAGCAGTCGCGGAAGGCGGAGACCGGGCCACGCTCGGGCCAGCGGCCCAATGCCTTGACCAGGCCCGCGACCGGCGTGCGCTGGGCGCAGACCTCAGCCCGGGCGATCTGCACCTCGACGAAGCGACGCTGCAGCGCGGTTTCCAGCTCCAGCTGGCCCGCCGGATCGTCCTGTCCGCGCTGCACTCCGAGCAGGCGCAGCAGGGCCGGTGCGCTCTGCCCTTCGCGATGATACGCGGCCAGGGCGCGCAGCAGCCGCACATTCGCACTCGGCTCGGGGCGCTCGCCGAGGCGATCCTCGTGCCGCAGGCGCAACTCCTGCAGCCGTCGACTCAGCAACACGCTGCCGCCGCCGGCTTTCGGAAACACGAAGGCGCAGCGTCCGGTCGCGCCCGAGGCCAGCCAGCGCCCGGCGAACTCGGCCGCCAGCTCGACTTCGTCCGAACCGCGCAGGCCGGTCAGAACCTCGGGCCGGGTGAGCGCAGCGTCGCTGGTGGCGCGCTCGAGATGCTCGACCAGCGCAGCATTCGGACCCTCCGAGAGGTGCGGCAGGATCTCGTGCTCGACCCCCAGCACGCGCTCGAGCGTTTCGATCCAAGCGATGCCGGCGTTCTCGGCCACGAGCCGCGGTTGCGGCAGCCAGAGGCGAAGTTCACCGGCCCAGGCGGCGGCGGCGCGGATGAGCGGCAGCAGCGTGGCCTGCCGTTCGTCGAGACCCAGCAGACCGAGCCGGACGCGCCCCCGCGGATGCACCTCGGCCGCGGCGGCGATGCGCCGATCCACGCCCGGCAGCCAGGAAGCGTCGTCGCGCAGCAGATCGATGAACTGACCCAGCACGCGCGGCACGAGCCGATCACGGAAGGAGGGCACCTCGAGCAGGCCGGCCGCATCGGCCTCCTGCAAGGCCTCCAGCCAGCCGCCGGGGTCGGTCGCGATGTTCAGCTCGTCGTGCGCCGCCGCCCGCGACCGCACCGCGAAGTCGAGCACTTCGCGCCCGGTCGTCTCGATGGGCACGCCGAGGGCATCGGCCAGCCGTGCGCGAAAGGCGAACGGCGAAAGGAAACGCAACCCAAGCAGGCCCCCGCCCCGCGCCAGCAGCTGGTCACGGGCCCAATCCGCCTGGCCGCGCGAGCCGCAGACCAGCCAGCTCTCCGCCCCGCTGGCGCAGAGGTGGCCGGTGGCGGCGAGACACCACGGCGCGATCTCCTCCTGCCAGACCGAGGCCAGGTCGCCGGTGAGTTGGAGGGAACGCATTGCGGAGGAAAAGGTTCAAGAGGTAAGAACCAGGAAACAAGGAAGGGCCAGGGCGGAAAGGCTCAAGGATGACGGAGCATGCGCGTTTCCTCATCTATTCACGGCCGAACGCAACGGGCCATCCCGAAGCACGTGCGTCAGGCCGAAAACGCAGAAAGCCAGAGAACCTCGCTTCAGGTCCTCTGGCTTGCTCGGAAAACCGCGCGTTCAGCCCAGGATGCCGCTGACCTTCTCCAAGGCTCGCAGGTAGGCGCGCCGGGCGCCGCCGCGACTCAGCTCTTCGCTCAGCAGATGACTGGGTTCGTGCGAATCCGCCTGGAACGACTGCTCCACGCTGTCGGCCCCGGCCACGAAGGACTGGGTCGTGTAGAGGTCGGAATCGGCCGAGCGGGTCAGGGTGAAGACGCTGCCTTCGGACGAACGCAGGGTCACCCGGCTGATGAACGCTCCCGACTTCCGGGCCAGCACGACGCGCACCGGCGTGCCGCCTTCGCGCTGGCAGACGAACTCCTGGCCGGAGGTGCCGGATGGCTCGGGCGCGCCCCACTTCAGGGCATCGGCGAACCAGCCCAGCAGCAGCACGGCGGTGGTCCGGCCCTGCGACGAATGCTCCAGGTCCAGCCGGTCGACCTTGTCCAGCGCGGCGCGGGCGGACGGCACGTCGAAGAACTGCGCGAACGACAGGCGCAGCGTCGAGCAGCGGGTCCAATTGAGATCGCCCGGAATGGCGTCGAGATCCGGCCGCGCGGCGATGGCGCGCACGAGCTCGAACTGCGCTTTCGGATTCGCCCAGGTCGAGCTGTCGAAGATGAGCCGCTCGGTCGCGCCCAGCAGGCGCTCGTCGAACTCGGCCGGCAGTTCGCCCTGCCACCACAGGTACAGCGGCAGGTCGCTGTCGAGGTGCGAGAAGACCAGGCTCGAGACCAGCCTGGTGTTGGCGCTCGTCCCCTCCATGAGGAAGGCGATCTGCTCCGAACAGGTCTGCTTGGCGCCTGCCTTGGTCAGGTGGCAATGCGCATTGACCCAGGCGCGCAGGCGGTTCTCGGGCGACTTGGCCCGCGCCGCGACGAGGATGACCCGGCCGGCGTGGTCGCGCGTCAGCTCGCGCATGATCGCGGTGTTGGCGCGGATGGAGGAATCGGCGGCCGAATAGACGACGAGGTTCAGGCGCGAGGCGCGCGTGGCCACGGTGGACTGCTCCTGCCAGAGCTTCTTCAGCTCTTTGTCGATCTTCCCGATCTCGGCCGGAATGCCGTCGCCGAAGAACGCGGGGGTGATGGTGGCGGTGCTCATGGGGAATGGGTAAGGGCCGGACTGGATTTCCAAGTTGCCGCTAGCTCACCGAAAGCTCGAAACGCACCCGCTTGAAGTTGGCGAATCCGATTGGGGAGTCTGGCGAAACCTGGAAATTGGTAGCTCTGTCGCCTCAGATCCGGCGCCATTCGCGGCCGTCGGCGGCGAGGAGTTGATCGGCCTCTACCGGACCGGGAGAGCCGGCCGGGTAGAACGTGAGCGGCGGCTGGTCGGCGGCGGGGCCGTGCCAGGCGTCGAGGATCGGATCGACGAACTTCCACGCCTCCTCCACCTCGTCGCGGCGGGCGAAGAGCGTGGCGTCGCCGCCCATGGCGTCGAGGATGAGCCGCTCGTAGGCCTCCGGGCTGGGCCGGCCGAAGCTGGCGCCGTATTGGAAGTCCATCTTGACCGGCTCGATGCGGAGCGCGCCGCCGGGCAGCTTGGCCTGCATGCGCATGGAGATGCCTTCGTCGGGCTGGATGCGGATGACCAGGTTGTTGGAGGAATCGCCACCACCCTGGTTGAAGAGCACCGAGGGAGCGCGCTTGAATTGCACCGCGATCTCGGCGCCCGACTTCGGCAGGCGCTTGCCCGAGCGGACGTAGAACGGCACGCCGGCCCAGCGCCAGTTGTCGACGAAGATGCGCATGCCGACGTAGGTCTCGGTCATCGACTGCGGATTGACGTTCGCGTCGTTGCGGTAGGCCGGCACCTCCTTGCCCATGATGGCCCCGGCCGCGTATTGCCCGCGGATCACGTTCGCGGTGACTTCGGCGGGCGAATTCATCCGCCGCAGCGCGCGCAGGACCTTGACCTTCTCGTCGCGCACGGCGTCCGCATGCAGGCTGGTCGGCGGCTCCATGGCGGTCAGCGTCATGAGCTGAATCAGGTGATTCTGGATCATGTCGCGCAGCGCGCCCGAGGTCTCGTAGTAGCCGGCGCGATTTTCCACGCCGAGCGTCTCGCCCGCGGTGATCTGGACGTGGTCGATGTAGCGATTGTTCCAGATCGGCTCGAAGATGGCATTGGCGAAGCGCAGCACCATGATATTCTGCGCGGTCTCTTTGCCGAGGAAGTGGTCGATGCGGTACACCGCCGATTCCGGGAAGGTGCCGGCGATCTCGTTGTTGAGCGCCTCGGCCGTCGGGAGGTTGGTGCCGAAGGGCTTCTCCACGATGACGCGGGCCCAGCCGCCGTCCTTGCCGACGTGCAGATTGTACTTCTTCAGACGCTCCACGATCTCGCCGAACTGCGCCGGCGCGACCGAGAGGTAGAAGAGCCGGCGTCCACCCGTGCCGCGCTCGGCATCGATCTGGTCGAGCCGCTCGGCCAGGCGGCGATAGCCGTCGTCGTCGGTGAACTCGCTCTGATGGTACGAGATCCCCTGCACGAAGCTGTTCCAGAGTTCGTCGCGCACGGTCTGGCGGGAGAACTTCCGCACCGCCGTCTCCATTTCCTGGCGGAAGACGTCATCGGTCTTCTCGCGGCGGGCGAAGCCCACGATGGCGGTGCTTGGCGGCAGGTCGCCATCGGCCGCTAGATTGTAGAGCGCAGGCAGGAGCTTGCGCATGGTGAGATCGCCCGTGGCGCCGAAGATGACGACGGTACAGGGCTTGGGCTGCGGGCGCATGGTGAGGCCTTCGCGGAGAGGGTTGGCGGAAGAGGACATGAGGGTTTGGGCGGCGACGCGCCCGGCTGGAACGAAACCAGAAGCCCGGACGCAGAGTCAATGCGGAAAGGGCCGGCGAGCGCGCGCGGTCGGGGCGGGCGCGCTTCGGCTGGAAGGAGTCAACGGAGTGCAATGCAGCGGAGGCACCGAAATGGGAGCGCCACCCCGCAATTGTATTCCATTTGGCAGGTAATCGTTGGAATTTCGGACGGCTCCTGCGCTCCCACCGGCATGCTTCGCACTCTCTCTCTTTCCCTGCTCCTCAGCACCACGTTGCTGGCAGCCGACCCCCTTGCGGCACCGCTGCAGGCCCACGGCGGCCTGGAGCACTGGCGCAAGTTCCGCCAGCTGACCTACGATTTGCGCTGGAGCGGCGGGCCCATGCCGCTGGAGGATCGGCAGCTCTTCGATCTCGTCACGCGGGCCGGCCGCATTCAATGCGAACGCTACGCGCTCGGCGGCAGCTTCGTCGACGGGGTCTGGGTCATGCCGAACGAGCAGGCGGTCGGGTCGATGCCGGCGCGCTTCTACCTCTGGACGCCGTTCTACTTCTTCTCGCTCCCATTTGTCTTCGCCGATCCCGGCGCGATGCCCAAAAGTCAGGGTGTAAAGAGCGTGGGCGGCGTGGAATACGAGGTGGTCGAGGTGCGCTTCAAGGCCAGCGCGGGCGATGCGCCGGACGACACCTACGTGGCCTACTTCGAGCGCCCGAGCGGCCGATTGAAGATGGTCTGTTACACCGTCAGCTACTTCGATGGCGGCGAATCCGCCCGGCAGGGCAAGGCGCGGCAGAATGCCATCGTCTACGAGGAGTGGCACGAAGTGCAGGGCCTCGTCGTGCCGAAGAAGGCGACCTTTCGCGACTGGAAGGACGGTCAGCCCGGCAGCGCCCAGCGCGGCACGCTGGAGTTCAGCCAGGTCCGATTCAGCGAGACCGCGCCCACGCCGGGAAATTTCGAGAAGCCGGCCGGAGCGGTCCTGGCGAGCGGACCGAAGAAGTAGGCGCTTCCTGACGGGGAACGAAGCCGAGCCCACGGGCCGCGCATCAGCGCGCCGAACGACGCTCACTTCCCCGCCCTTTCTTTGCCCCCTTTGAGTTCTCCGAGGCCAAGACCCTCTACATTCCCAGGGCGAGCTGCTCGCCGGGACCGTGCACGCCCTCGATGAGAATGCCTTCGACGTCCGCGGTCTTGGAGGGACCGGTGACGAAGACGATGTTCGGATCGCTCCCGAGCGCGGCCACGGCCTCGGGCAGCGTGGCGAAGAGCGCCCGCCGCGGGAAGACCGCCACATGGATCCACGGCGCCAGGGCGCCCAGCCGCGAGGAGGTGGTGGCGTCGCGCAGAATGACCGTGCCGGTCTCGGCGACGGCGGCGTCGGCCCGCGTGATGCCGAAAGCGAAGTCGTCCACCCGGGTGCGGTCGAACTCCAGCTCGACCTGGAACTGCGGCCCAAAGGCGTGGCGCAGCTGCGGCCAGAGCGCGGGATCGCAATAACCGTGGTGGGCGCCGCGCTCGTCGAGAAAGCGCGCGACTTCCTCCGGCTGCGTGAGAGGCCGCCCATTCACCAGGCGCAGGCGGGCGGCGAAGACCTCCCAAAGATCCGCGCCCTCCGGAAAGAGCTGACGCATGACGGCGGCGTCATCGGCGTAGTCCGGATAGGCGGCGCGCTCCGGCAGCGGCGCGAGGGCGTCGCGCACGCGTTGCAAGATCTGGTCCCGACTGCCCATGATTCCTCGGCCTCCCCGTTCGTGTGGCTAGTGATCGCGTTTGCGCCCGAGCAGCGCGCCGACGTTGCGCACCACCATCGACTCGCCTGCGCTGACGTCGGCCAGGCGCACGTTCGAAAGCTGCGCCATGCGCTCGGCCAGCGAATCGTACAGCGGCGTGCCGTCGAGCTCGGCGTCGGCCTCGAAGGCCTTGCGAATGACGCCCGTGAGGAAATCCGAGGCGACCAGCGTGAGCAGGAAGATGTTGCCGATGAGCATGGCCACAATGTTAGTGATGTTGGCGACGCCGATGTTCATCTGCTTGATCACGTCGATCGAGCCGACCACCACCAGCACCACGCAGGTGACGGTGGCGATCATGATCCGCATGCGCAGCGGCTCGAGCGTTTTGTTCATGCCGGCCTCGTCGGTCGGGGCGCAGAGATTCTTCGCATCGAAAAGCACGAAGCCCGGCACCAGCAGCAGCGAGCAGAAGCCGAGGAAGACCCAGAGATTGCCCGACTGCGCGCCGATGATGACCGCGACCATGCAGAAGAGTCCGTAGAGCGGCGCCACGAACATGCAGATCCAGCCCGGCATGAGCGATTCCGGCAGCAGCGTGCGCAGAGTCAGGCAGGCGCGGATGAGCCCCGGGAACAAGGCAAAGATCTTGGGAAAGAGGACCTCCAGCGCCCAGATGATGAGGTAGGTGCGGAGGATGTTCGCCTCCTGCGGCGAACGCGCCGAGATGGTCGCGACCGGAATGCAGAAAATGATCATCGGCCCGATCAGCTGGCAGAAATACGCCAGCCGCGCGTGACGCCGCGACTCGCGGATCTCGCTCCAGCGCAGCGCGCCGAGCAGCGCCAGCGCCGGGGCCAGCACCTGCAGGGCGAAGAGCGCAAGCGCGGCGATCTTGAAGGCCTTGGACGGATTCTGATCGTCGAGGATGAGCTTGCCGGTGGGTCCGATCTGGAAGAGCGCCGCGATGGCCAGGCCGACGCCGCTGAACCAGAGGATGGCTCGACGCCAGGCGGCGTAGTTCTGGCCGATCGGAAAGAGGACGGGCGTGGAGGCCGACTCCAGCGTCTTGCGTTCGTCCTCGCGCGCCGCGCCCTGCGTGAAGTTGGAAGTGAGGATGCGGCTGGCGAAGAGCTTGGCCAGACTGCCCACCTCGGCGCTGGCGCCGGCGAAACGATGCGCGAAGTCGGGCCCGGCCGGCTGCGCCTGGGGCAATCCGCCCGGCCGCACCGGGTGCAAACCCGGATGCGCCGGCGCCTGTGCCCGCGGCAGCAGCGGCGGATGGGCCGACTGCGGCGGGAGCGAAGGCGGCAACTTGGGCGGTCCGGCCGCCACCGCCGGACCCACGATGGCCCCTACCGTGGCCCAGGCGGACGCGCCGTTCGGGCAGCACGGCGTGTCATCCGTGATCTCGCCGCGGCTGCGCAGCTCGCGCAGCCGCTCGACCGTGTGGGGGCCGTCGGGCTGGTTGTTCCGGTAGAGGTAGTAGTCGCTCATCTTACGCGCGCGCTTTCAGCATCTTCTCTCGGGCCACGAGCCAGAGGAAGAGCGTGATCGCGGCAAAGGGCAAGAGCGAGAGCAGATCCGACCACGGGCCTTCGAAGAGCGGATTCGACTTCTCGGCCCACTTGCCGATGGCCGCATCGAAATCGGTGAACACGCCCTGCACGATGGCGATGACGATGCCGGCGATGGCGCCGCCCGCGATGTAGCCGGACGAGAGCAGCACGCCCGGGCTCTTGTCGTTCTCGGCCTGGAGCTGCTCCTCGTTGAGGTGCGCGTGGCTCGGCTGCCGGCTCCAGTAGCGATCCGCCAGCCAGCGGATGGCGCCGCCGGCGAAGAGCGGCGCGGAGGAGGAAATCGGCAGATACACCCCCACCGCGAAGACGAGCGAGGGCACGCCGCACAGCTCGAGCACGACGGCGATCATGACGCCGAGCAGCACCAGCGCCCAGGGCAGCTTTTGGTCGAGGATGCCCTTGATGATGTAGGAGACGAGCAGCGCCTTGGGCGCGTCGAACTTGCGCACCTCCGAGCCGTCGGGGCGCTTGGTCTCGGTGCCGTTGATGCCCGGATCGACCAGCCAGACCGCCTTGCCGGTGTCGTCGATGAGATACTTGCCCGCCGGACCGCCGGTCGTGTCGGTCTTGTGCCAGACGCGATACGTCTTGTTGTCGTCCTTGGCCTGAGGGCCGCTCAGGCCCTCGCGCTTCGCATCGAGCTTGGAGACATCGGTCACCAGCCCCGGCGCCGCCTTGCTGGCCGGCACGTAGACGGTGGCGGCGTCATTCAAGAGCAGGAGGATGGGGCCGAGCAGCAGCGCCGACCCGAGCGCGCCGATCAGGATGGCCACCTGCATGTGCCGCGGCGTGCCGCCGACGAGGAAGCCGGTCTTCAGGTCCTGCGAAGTCGTGCCGCCATTGGAGGAGGCGATGCAGACGATGCCGCCGACCGAGAGCGCCGTGACGTAGTAGATGCCGCCGGTCCAGCCGACCGCGAGGAAGACGAGACAGGTCAGCAGGAGCGTGGCGACCGTCATGCCGGAGATCGGATTCGAGGTCGAACCGACTTCGCCCGTGATGCGGGACGAAACCGTGACGAAGAGGAAGCCGAAGGCCACGATCATGATCGCGCCGAGCAGGTTCATGTGCAGCGACGGGAAGAGCATGATGGCGCCGACGAGGGCGAAGATGCCGATGCCGACGAGCTTGATGGAAAGATCGCGATCCGTGCGCGGCGCGTTCGCATTGCTCTCGCCCGCCGCTGCGAGCTTCACGTCGCGCAGGCCCATCTGGATGCCGTGCCAGATCGTGGGCAGCGCGCGCAGCAGGCTGATCAGGCCGCCCGCCGCCACCGCGCCGGCGCCGATGTAGAGCACGTAGGCGCCGCGAATGCCGTTGGGGCTCATCTCGGCGATTGGCACCGTGCCGGGCGCGACGGGGCCGTTGATGAAGTCGCCGAAGAATTTGATCAGCGGGATGAAGACGAGGTACGACAGCACACCGCCGGCGACCGTGATGGAAGCGATGCGCGGTCCGATGATGTAGCCCACGCCGAGGAGCTCCGGCGAGATCTCCATGCTGACCGAGCCATGCTTGAGCGGCGGCCCGAAGACCTTGGCCGGCGCGTCCTTCCAGAGCTTGAAGGCCACGTTGAGCACCTTGTAGACGAGGCCGATGCCGAAGCCCGTGAAGATCACCTTCGCGCCGGGCGAGGCGCCCAGGCCGGCCGCGGCGGCCGCTTCCATCTCGCGCCGGGCCGAAGGCGAGGCCTGCGCGCGGTCCTCCGCATTCGCGCCCGCCTTCAGCACGGCCGCGCAGGCTGTTCCCTCGGGGTATTTCAGCACGCCGTGCTCTTTGACGATGAGCGCCTTCCGCAGCGGAATCATCATGAGAATGCCGAGCAGGCCGCCGAGCACGGCGACGAGCATCACGCGCGTCAGTTCGAGATCGAACCCGAGGATGAGAATGGCCGGCATCGTCACGCCCACGCCGAAGGCGATCGACTCGCCCGCGCTGCCCGCCGTCTGCGTGATGTTGTTCTCCAGAATGGTGGAATCGCGCACCCCCAGCTTCGAAAGTCCGCGAAAGAGCGCCAGCGAGATGACCGCGACGGGAATCGAGGCGCTGACCGTGAGACCGACCTTCAGCACCAGATACAGCGAAGACGCGCCGAAGATGATGCCGAGGATCGCGCCCGTGAGCACGGCCCGGAACGTGAACTCCCGCATGTTGGACTCCGCGGGAATGTAGGGTTCGAATTTCTGAGGGGAGGACATTTGGCGCGGAGACTGAGCGAAGAGGCCCGCAGGGGAAAGCGGGAATTCGTCGCCGAGCCTGCATTTCCGGCCCTCCCCGCGCGATTCGTGCCGGGCGAAATCCTACAAACGCGAAGTTTCGTGCGACTGTCGGATGCCAAACGCCCGCAGTTGGGCGATGGATGCGGCGAGGCCGGCGCAGGGCGTGGGAGGGCACTCGCACTTCTCCCCGGGGTCGGCCGCCACAACCACGCATTACCTTGGACACGCATACCAAACTCTTCATCCCCGGTCCGGTCGAAGTTTCGGCCAAGACGCTCGCCGCCTTCGCTCGCCCGGTCATCGGCCACCGCGGCAGCGATTTCGTCAAGCTCTACGAGTCCCTGCAGGGGCCGCTGCGCGACCTCTTCCAGACGAAGCAGATGGTCATGCTCTCCACCTCGTCGGCCTGGGGCATCATGGAAGGCGCGATCCGCAATCTGGTCCGCGAACGCGTGCTCTGCTGCATGTGCGGGGCGTTTTCCGACAAGTGGCTCGACGTCGCCCAGCGCTGCGGCAAGCAGGCCGAGGCGCTGCAGGTGCCGTGGGGTCAGCCGATCACCGGCGCGGCCGTGGCGGAGAAGCTGGCCACGGGGAAGTTCGATGCGGTCACGCTCATCCACAACGAGACCTCGACCGGCGTGCTGAACCCGCTGGCCGAAATCGCGGCGGCGGTCCGCCAGTTCCCGAACGTGGTGTTGATCGTCGACTCGGTCTCGTCCTTCTCGGCCGTGCCGATCGCGACCGACGAACTCGGGATCGACCTGCTCCTGACCGGCAGCCAGAAGGCCCTGGCGCTGCCGCCGGGACTCTCGCTCTTCACCTGCTCGGACCGGGCCTTCGAGCGCGCCAAGTCGGTCGAAGGACGCGGCTACTACTTCGATCTGCTCGAATTCAAGAAGAACGCGGAGGCGAACATGACTCCGTCCACGCCCTCGGTCAGTCACATCTACGCGCTGCAGTCGAAGCTGGAGGACATCGCCGCCGAGGGCATCGCTGCCCGACACGCGCGGCACGAGGCGACCAATACGCTCGTACACGACTGGGTGCGGCGTCAGGGCTTCGACTTCTTCGCGCCGGAGGGCTTCCGCTCGAAGTCGCTCACCTGCGTGGCCAACAGCCGCGGGATCGACGTGGCCGACCTCGTCTCCAAGCTGAAGAAGCGCCACCGCCTAGCCATCGACGGCGGCTACGGCCAGCTCAAGGGCAAGACTTTCCGCCTCTCCAACATGGGCGACGAGACGGTCGAGACCGTGGGCCATCTGCTCGCCTGTCTCGACGACTGCCTGGCCACCTGAGCCATGGCGGGCTTCGTCGCGAATCGGGCCGAGCTGGCGCTGCCGCGTTCGGACTACGAGGTCGCCCTCGTCGGCGGCGGGCTCATCGGCCTGGCCGCCGCCGCCGAGCTGATGCGCCGCGCGCCGCAGACCAGGGCGCTCATCGTCGAGCAGGGCGGCATTCCCAGCGAGGAAGGCGCGACGCAATACTCGCCGGGCCTGCACCACGCGTTCTTCGACGACGCCGAACTGCGCCACCGGGCGCGTCGCTGGCGCGAGGAATTACACGCGCTGACCGCGGCGTTTCCCCAGCACGGGCGGATCTTCGAGCCGGTCGGCGTGCTTTCGTTCGAGCCTGGGCACGTCGAGCTGGCGCAGCGACACCCGGAGGAATTCGCGCTGCTCGACCGCGCTGAAATCCGACGCCGCTGGCCGCTGGCCGAGGTTCTGGTCGATCTCTCGGTCGACCGCTGCGCCGCCTGGGATGAGGGCGCCGGCTTCGTGCACGTCGAGGCGCTGGCCTACGCCTACGGCATGCAGTCTGTCCGCGCCGGGGCGGATCTCTGCCTCAACGCCCGCGCCGCCTGGGATCGCGGGGGACGCCTGCGCCTGGAGCGCCTGACGGTCAACAACCGCATGGAGGTCGTGGTGGCCGGCCGCACCGATCTGCAGGCGGAGCGACTCCTCATCGCTGCCGGAGCGCCGGGCCTCGCGCTGGCCGAGCAGCATTTCGGCGAGGTCGTGCCGGTGGAGCAATGCCTCATGCAGTATCCGCGCCTCGACCGCGACCCCGCCTGGCCGCTCGCGCCCAACGGCCGGCTCGCGCTGCCGGTGTTGCTCGACGCCGGCTTCGCCCTGCGGCCGCATCATGACGGCCTCGTGATCGTGCCCCCGCTCCTGCCGCCTGATCCCGCGGGCTACGTGGCCACGGGCGGTCGCTTCCTGGGCGTACCGGTGGGCCTGCGGCGCGAGCATTTGAGCCAGATCAGCCGCGCGCTCGAGCGACTTCCCGCGCTCTCGCTGCCGACGCTGAACCCCGGCCGCACGCCTTGGAATCTGCGCCGCGCCCACGAAGTGCTGACGCCGCAGGGCCGGCCCGTCGAGCACGCGATCGCAGACACACCGCATGTCGTCCGGCTGGGCGGAAGCGCGGCGCTGGCGCTGGGGCCGTGGCCCTGAGCGAAGGCGCAGATCGGAGATCTCTACTCTCCGATCTCCGGTCTCCAGTCTCGCTGTAGGGTCTTGCCCGACGGCTCCGCCGCGACCTCGCCCGCCAGTTCAGGTGGCAACACTCCCACTGGCGAGGAAACGCCGGATCGGAGATGTTCATCTCGCCCGCGGCAATCGGACGAGGCGGTGAACAACCTGAGGAGCGCGTTCACTACCCGTTCGGTTGCCCGGTGCGACCAAAGCTGCGCGGCACCGTGCAAACGGTGCCGCGCACGCTGGGTCGAAACTCTCCTTCCGCAACCGCCGAATCCGGCATGCCAGCAGCAACGATCCGCGCTTGCGTTCCCGCGCCCCGCGGTGGAACGCGGAGCTTCATGTCGCTCCTAGGAAGGATCAAAACGGGCCTGGATTCCCTCCCGAGGGCGGGCGTTTTTACTCTGGCGGTCGTGCTGGTATTTGTGGTGGGTGCAGCCGATTACGCGACGGGCACCTCACGCTCGATGCTCGTCTTCTACCTCATTCCGCTGGGGATAACGGCCTGGTTTTTGGGCTTGCGTGAAGCGGTGGTGATCATGGGTCTGGCCATCTTCATGATCATCGCGTCCGACCATTTTCAGGCGGAACCGGGCAAGGAACTGCCCACGCAGCTTTGGAACACTGGAATCGCGCTCTCGGTTTTTTCGGTCGTCACCACCTTGGTCGTGCGCCTGCGCCGCGCGCTCGACGGTCTCGAGGCCCGCGTCCGCGAACGGACGCGCGCTCTGACCAACGAAATGGCCGTCCGCCAGCGGCTCGAGTGCGAACTGCTGGCCATCAGCGAGCGCGAGCAGCGGAGCATCGGCCACGAGCTGCACGACAGCATCTGCCAGCATCTGACCGGCACCGCCCTGGCGGGGCAGGTGCTGACCGCGCGCCTGCAGGGTCCGTTGGCGGAGGACGCCGCACGGGTGGTCGGATTGGTGGAGGAAGGCATCGACCTGACCCGCCGCCTGGCCCGCGGACTCGTCCCGGTCGAACTCGAGAGCGCCGGGCTCATGTCGGCGCTGGAGGAATTCGCTCGCGCCACGCAGGCTCGCACCGGGGTGCAATGCCGCTTCGAATGCGAAGTCCCGGTGCCCACGCCCAACACGGCCGAGGCCATTCATCTTTTCCGCATCGCGCAGGAGGCGACGAACAACGCCATCCGCCACGGCAACGCGAGTCAGGTGCTGATCAAGCTCGACGACGCCGAAGGCGGGATTCAGCTGAGCATCGAGGACGACGGCTGCGGCGTGCCCGAGCACGCCTCGGAAGGACCCGGCATGGGCCTGCGCATCATGGCGCATCGCGCCTCCATGATCGGCGGCTCGCTCAATGTCAGCGCCCGTGCCGTCGGCGGAACGAGCGTGACCTGCACCTGGCCCACTGGTTGATATGCTCGAAGTTCTCGATCCACCCTCCACCATGCCCGCCCGCTCCTCCCGGCAGTACCGCATCTTCCTCGTCGACGACCATCCCCTCGTGCGCGAATGGCTCGGTCAATTGCTCGCGCGCGAGACCGATCTCGTCATCTGCGGCGAGAGCGCGGAACCCGGCGAGGCGTTCACGCGCATCGGCGAGCTGGCGCCGGACCTGGCGGTGATCGACATCTCGCTGCGCGACGGCTCCGGCCTGGAGCTGATCAAGAACCTGCGCGCGGCGCATCCGAACGTCGCCCTGCTCGTGCTCTCGATGCACGAGGAATCGCTCTACGCCGAGCGCGTGCTCCGCGCCGGGGCCCGCGGTTACGTGATGAAGCGCGATACCACCAAGCGCATCCTTTCCGCCATCCGCCAGGTGCTCTCCGGCGGCATCTATGTGAGCGAGACCTTCGCCACCCAGATGACCGCCAAGCTCGTGCAGAGCCGCGCCGCCGCCACCCGCTCGCCGGTCGAGACCCTGAGCGATCGCGAACTGGAAGTCTTCCGCCTCCTCGGTCGCGGCCGCGGCACCCCGCAAATCGCCGACATGCTGCATCTGAGCCTGAAGACCGTGCAGGCCTACTGCGCCCGGATCAAAGACAAGCTCGGCGTGACCAGCATGACCGAGCTCCTGCGCGAAGCCGTGCGTTTCGATGCCGAGTCGAGCGGGTAGCGTAGAAAAACTCGAAGAATGAAGTTCGAAGTTCGAAGGAAGCTCGAAACCCGAAGCTCGAAGTCCAATGCACCGGATCTTGGGGTGGCGCGCGCGAGGATTGGGTCGACTGGGACTCGAACCCAGAACCAAGAG
>JAFEGM010000030.1 GCA_018240025.1 Verrucomicrobiota bacterium | reverse complement strand
GGCCATCGCGGAGATCTTCAGCGAGGTCATCATCGCCCCCGCCTTCAGCGCCGGGGCCATGGCCGTGCTGCAGAAGAAGAAAAATCTGCGCCTGCTGCGTCAGCTGCGGTCCGCCCGCGAAGATGCGCCGCTCGAGGTCCGCTCGGTGGTGGGCGGACTCCTCCTGCAACAGCGCGACCGCTCTCTCGTGGCGGAAGAAAAATGCGCCACCTCGCGCGTCCCGTCGGAAGCCGAACTCAAGGCGCTGCGCTTCGGCTGGCGCGTGGTCAAGCACGTGAAGTCCAACGCCATCGTCTTCTGCGGGGCCGACCGCACCCTGGGCGTCGGCGCCGGTCAGATGGCGCGGGTCGACTCGGTCAATCTGGCCATCTGGAAAGCGCAGCAGTCGGGCCTCTCGCTGGCCGGCAGCGTGGTGGCGAGCGACGCCTTCTTCCCCTTCCCCGACGGCCTCCTGGCCGCACTCGAGGCCGGCGCGACTGCCGCCATCCAACCCGGCGGCAGCGTGCGCGACGCCGAGGTCATCGCCGCCGCCAACGAGCGCGGCGCGGCCATGCTCTTCACCGGGCAGCGCCATTTCCGCCACTGAGCGGCCATGGGCGCCCCGCAGGATGCCGCGGCCTTCGCGCGGTTCGAGCACGAGCGTTGGGAGGCCTCCGTCGAGGCTTTCGACCGCCACTTCGGTCCGCTGACCCGCTCGGTCGAGGCAGCGCTGCTGGCGGCGCTCCCGCTGCGCTCCGGTGCCGACGCTCTCGATGTGGCGACCGGTCCGGGGTACATCGCGCTGAGCCTCGCCGCGCAGGGCTGCCGCGTGGTGGCGGTCGACTTCTCGGCGGCCATGATCGAGCGGGCGCGCTTGCTCGGTCACGAGACGGCCGTCGATTTCCGCGTCGGCGACGCGGAGGCGCTGGAGTTCGCCGATGCGACCTTCGATTTCGTGACCATGAACTTCGGCATGCTCCACCTCGCCCGGCCCGAGCAGGCCGCGCGCGAGGCATGGCGCGTCCTGCGGCCCGGCGGCTGGTACGCGTGGTCGGTCTGGACCCCACCCGAAGAATCGCGGGGCTTCGCGATCGCGCTGGAGGCGCTCGCTCAGCACGGGGATGCCACCGTCGCCCTCCCGGCGGGGCCGCCGTTTTTCCGCTACAGCCAGCCCGACGCCGGACTCGACCTGCTCAAAGAGTCAGGCTTCGGCGAGGCCACGGCGCAGCGGGTCGAGCTTTGCTGGCGGCTGCCAGACCCTGCCGCCCTTTTCGAGGCCTTCCACGACGGCACCGCCCGCACCGGCGGCGCCCTGCGCGCGCAACCTCCGGAGCGCCTCGTCCGCGTCCGGACCGCCATGCTGCAGGCAGCCGACGGCTACCGACACGGCGAAGAGTTGCAGATCCCGATGTCCGCGCTGGTCTATCGCGCCCGCCGCCCCGCCTGAGCACCACGCTCGCATTTGCGCCGCCGACCGGCCCCTTCATCCTTCCGCCTTCGTCCTTCCGAATTTTCCTCCGTGTCCATCGTCGTTCAGAAATACGGCGGCTCGTCCGTCGCCAGCCCCGAGAAACTCCGTGCCGTGGCCCAGCGGGTCATGGCCACCAAAGCGGCCGGACATGAGGTCTGCGTGGTCGTCTCCGCCATGGGCGACACGACCGACGACCTTCTCGCCCACGCCAAGGCCCTCTCCGACAATCCGCCGCGCCGCGAGCTCGACATGCTGCTCTCCGCCGGCGAGCGCATCTCGATGGCGCTCCTCTCCATCGCCATCCGCGAGCTCGGCGGCGATGCCATCAGCTTCACCGGCTCGCAGAGCGGCATCATCACGAACGACCGCCACTCCGACGCCCGCATTCTCGAAGTCCGGCCTTACCGGATTCAGGATGAGTTGGCCCGCGGACGCATCGTGGTCGTGGCCGGCTACCAAGGCGTTTCCTACCGCAAGGAAGTGACCACGCTCGGCCGCGGCGGGAGCGACACCACCGCGGTCGCGCTGGCCGCGGCGCTCGACGCCGCCTGGTGCGAGATCTGTTCCGATGTGGACGGCGTCTATTCCGCCGATCCCCGCGTGGTGCCCGCTGCGCGCCGTCTCGATGTCCTCAGCCACGAGGAGACGCAGGAAATGGCGGAGGCCGGTGCCCGGGTGCTCAACGCCCAGGCGGTCGAGTTCGCCAAGGAACGCGGCATCGCCATCTACGCCCGCGCCACCGCCGCCGCGCCGATGACCGGACGGGCCGAGGCCGAAGGCACCGTCGTGCGGCGCAATCCGCCCCGCGCGCCGGGTTCGGTGGTCGCCGTGGTGAGCGAGAGCGGCGTGCTCCTGCTCACCAGCACCGCCCCGACGGAGGAGGTGCTGGCCGCGCTCGAGCAGCACGGCGTGGCCGGCAAGCAGGTGCAGGCCACCGCGTCGAATGGCCTCTCGCTGGTCCTCTCGCGGGAGAATCTGCACAACGAGTCCGAGCTGCGGGCCGCTCTGGCGCAGCGTTTCGGCGATCAGGTCCGGCTGCTCGACGGCTGCGGTGCGGTCAGCGCGATCGGCGCGGGCATCAATGCCACGCATGCCACGCTGCTACGCGGCAGCGAAGTCCTGCGCGCGGCCGGCATCGAGCCGCGCGGGCTGGCCACTTCTTCCTTCCGCATCACCTGGCTGGTGGAGGACGCGCGCCTGGCCGAGAGCGTGCGCGTGCTGCACGCGGCGCTGATTCCCTGAACTGCCGCCGTCGCGCCCATGTTCGCCTTCCTCCAGCAATGGGCGCGCGACCGCTTTGCCCGCCGCGTGCTCCGGGCGCTGGAAGCCGAGGGCGTGACCGGCTTCGCCTACGACCGCGCAAATTTCCAGCTTCGGGCCGGGGAGATCGTGGCCAACCTCGGCAATGTGTACACGGAGTGGAAGCGGGCCGCCTGGTCGCAGCGGCGACTCGTGCTGGGCAATCTGCTCAACATGATGCGCCATCTGCACCGCGGGCCCGAGACGCCGGGCTGGGTCGAGGCGCGCGACCGGCTCGTCGCCGTCGTCCGCGAGCGCTTCTTCATGGAGGCCGTGCGACTCCAGACCCGTGAGCCGGCCGACAGCCAGCGCGGCCCGGCGCATGCGCCATTCTCCGACTTCTTCGCCCGCTGCCTGGTGCTCGATTACCCGTCGCACACGCACTACGTGAACGAGGAGAATCTGACCGAGTGGGCCATGGATTTCGAGGAGGCCTGGGCCATGGGCCTCGAGCGGCTGCAGGATTCAACCCAGTCGAAGTTCCGTCTCGAACAGGGCGTCTTCCGGGGCGATTGGAACGACGATTACGACAGCTCGCGCGTGCTGCTGCCCGAGATGCTGGCCAGACTCGAGGTGCGCGGGGCGCCGGTGGTCTGTCTGCCCAACCGGCTCACCCTGCTCGTGGCCGGCTCGGAGGATCCGGAGAGCATCTGTCGGATGCTCGCGCAGGCCGAGCAGGTCCTCAGCGTCTCGGTCAAGCCGCAGAATGCCGTCCCGCTGGTCCTGCGCGACGGCCACTTCGTGGACTATCGGCCGCCGGCGGGCGCGGCCGATTTCGAGGCGGTCGAGAAAGTGCGCTATCTGGCCTGGCTCGGTATTTACGAAGAGCAGACCCGCTTGCTGGAAGAGAAACACGCCGCCGAAGGCAAGGATCTCCATGTGGGAAGATACGGCGTCGTGCGATCGGATCAGGGCGTCTACAGCTCGTACGCGCTTTGGGGCGACGGGATGACCGGACTTCTCCCGCAGGCCGACGAGATCTACTTCTGCGACCGACCCGAGGATCCGCGCGTGCTCGGCCGCGCACCCTGGGCCCGGGCGCAGGAAGAGCTGGGCGACCTGCTGCTCGACGCCGGCATGTTTCCACCACGCTTCTACGTCTCGAGGTTCCCGGGCGAGGAGCGGATTCGACGCTGCGTGACGCGGGAGTAGGATTGCTCTTCGCGGCCGGATTTGCGAGGAAGCCCGCGTCCCGATGAGCCAGCAGCACACGCCCGATGAGCAATTTCCGCCGACCATGTGGTCGGCCATCGTCTCGGCCCGCGAAGGCGGCGGCTCGGCCGCGCAGAAATCGCTCGAACGTCTGGCCCGCGCCTACTGGCAGCCGCTCTACCTTTTCGTCCGACGCAGCGGCCACGGGCACGAGGAGGCGCGCGACCTCACCCAGGGCTTCTTCGCCCATCTCCTGAGTCGCGACTTCCTCAAGAATCTGCGGCCGGAGGCGGGGCGCTTCCGCGGATTCCTCGTGCGCAGTCTGCAGCGCTGGCTGATGGACCAGTATGATCGCCGCACGGCCGCCAAGCGCGGCGGCGGCGAGCAGCCCATCTCGCTGGAGGCGTTGGGCGACGGCCTCGGCGCGCCGACAACTACAGCGGAGTCGCCGGAGCGCGCCTTCGACCGTCAATGGGCCCGCGAGATCGTCGCCCGCGCGCTCGCTGCCCTGGAGCGCTCCTGGGCCGATCGCGCCGCACTTTTCCAGGCGCTGAAGCCATCGCTCGATCCGCACTCCGCGGCGACCCTGCCGCCGTACGCGGAAATCGCCGCCAGGCTCGGCACGACCGAGCAGGCGGTGAAAAGCGCCGCTTTCCGACTCCGGCAGGAATACGTCGCCGCCGTCCGCTCCGAGGTCCGCAGCACGGTGGCGGATCCGGCCGAGGTGGACGACGAAATCCGGCACTTGGTGAGCCTGCTGCGCGAGTAGCGCGACCCGCGGAGAAGCCCTTGGCAATCCGTCGCCGCAGCCGAAGATCGGCCGATGTCGCATCCGCTTTCGCTCACGCTCGTCGGCGCCACCGGGCGCATGGGCCTGGCCATCCAGAACTGTGTGCGGCGCGAGCCCGAGCGCTTCCGCCTCGCGGCTCTGCCGGGGCGATCCGACGCGCTGGCCGAGGCCGTGGCGGCGGCGGACGTGGTCATCGATTTCAGCCTCCCGGCCACGCTGGATGAGTTGCTGGCCGCCTGTCGGGCCGCCCGCAAGCCGCTGGTCATCGGCACCACCGGTTACGACCTCGCGGCCCGCGATCTCATCGCCTCGGCCGCCGGGGAGATTCCGCTGCTGCTTGCCTCCAATTTCAGCGTGGGCGTGAACACGCTGTTCTGGCTGGCCCGCCAGGCGACGCTGATCCTGGGGCCCGGCTTCGATCTCGAGATCGTCGAGACGCACCACCGCCTCAAGCGCGACGCCCCCAGCGGCACCGCGGTGCGATTGGCGGAAGTCCTGGCCCAGGCGCGCGAGGTCGCTCTGACCGATGTGGCCCGCCACGGTCGCGAGGGCATCGTGGGCGCGCGACCGGCCGGAGAGATCGGCCTGCATGCGGTCCGCGGCGGCGATGTGGTCGGCGAACACACCGTGCTTTTCGCGGGCGATGGCGAGCGGGTCGAACTCACCCATCGCGCCAGCTCGCGCGAGACGTTTGCATTGGGCGCCCTGCGCGCCGCCGCCTGGCTCGTGCAGCAGCCGGCGGGTCGCGTCTACGACATGGAGGATCTCCTCGGCCTGCGGCAGCTCGGGTCCTGACCAGATAACGCCGGCTTATTTTCTTGCTCTAACATTCCTTTGGCGTCACGATTCGGCATGTCGCTCGGATCGGTCACCAGCTACGCCCGCGTCAGCGAGCAGGAGTACTTTCGGCGCGAGGCGACGACGGAACTGCGGCTGGAATATACGATGGCGTCGTTGTCACGCTGCAGGGCTCGAAGCCGGAGCATAGCCTGATCGCAATGTCGCTCGGCATTGCCCTCGGCTTGCGTCTGCGCGGTCGCCCCTGCGCGGTCTACGGCCCCGATCTGCGGGTCAAAGCCGGTCTGCAGGGCGCGAAGTACTTCCACCCCGATCTGACCGTGATCTGCGGCGGATTGCAGCGCTATGAAGGCAATGCCGAAACGGCCACCAATCCCGTCCTGGTGGCGGAAGTTCTCTCGGACTCCACCGAGACGTGCGATCGCGTGATCAAAATGGACGCATACTTCGAACTGCCCACGATGCGCGAGTACTTGGTGGTCTGGCAGAAGGAGCCCGTCATCGAGTCGTACTACCGTGACGAGGACGGAGCCTGGCGCATCGATCACGTCCATGGCCTCGACGCCGTGCTGCCGCTGCGCTCGCTGGGATGCGAGCTTCCGCTGGCCGAGATTTATGCCGGGCTGGAGTTCGAGCCTCTCCGCTCCGAGGGCGAGGGCGATGCCCCGCGCGTCGCGGAAGAAGGCTTGGCGCCACGCTGAGGCGCCGACGCGCGACGAAACTTTTCCTTGCCGCTCGCGCTGGCCTCGGCGGTGATGCGGCGATGAAGACGCTGCTGCTGACCAACGAGTACCCACCCAACATCTACGGCGGCGCCGGGGTGCACGTCGACTACCTCAGTCGCGAGTTGTCCAAGTTGATCGAGGTCGAAGTCCGCACCTTCGGCCAGCAGCGCCTCGAAAGCGGCAGCCTCCGCGCCACCGGGTTCCCGGTCGACGCCGCCGGCTTCGGTTGCCCCGCGCCGCTGCGCTCGGTCTTCGCCGCCGCCGCGCGCGGTGTGGCCTGGAACGCCTTCGGGGTCGATGCGCAGGTCGTCCATTGCCACACCTGGTACGCCCACCTCGGCGGCATCCTGGCCAAGCTCAACTACGGCATTCCACTGGTCATCACGGTGCACTCGCTGGAGCCGCTGCGGCCATGGAAGCGCGAGCAACTGGGCGGCGGCTACGACTTCAGCTGCTGGGTCGAACGCACGGCCCTCGAGCTGGCCGATGCGGTCATCTGCGTCTCCCGTGAGACGCGGGAAGACGTCCTGCGCCTCTTCCGGGTCGCGCCCGAGCGGGCCCACATCATCTACAACGGGATCGATCCTCAGGAATACCATCCCAACCAGGGCGACAGCCGGGTGCGCGCGCTCGGCGTCGATCCCACCAAGCCGTACGTGCTGTTCGTCGGCCGCATCGCGCGGCAGAAGGGCATCATTCACCTCGTCCACGCCATCCGGCACTTCGATCCGGACGTGCAAGTCGTTCTCGCGGCCGGGGCACCCGATACGCCCGAGATCGCGGCCGAGATGAAGGAAGCCGTGCAGGCCGTGCAAGCCCAGCGGCCTGGAGTCACCTGGGTGCAGGGCATGCTCGACAAGCCGACCGCCATCGAGCTCTACGCCCATGCTGCAGTCTTCTGCTGTCCGTCCATCTACGAGCCGTTCGGCATCATCAATCTCGAAGCCATGGCCTGCGGCACGGCGGTGGTCGCCAGCGCCGTCGGCGGCATCAAGGAAGTCGTCGTCCCGGGCGAGACCGGTCTGCTCGTGCCTTTGCAGCAGATGACCGAAAGCCCGTTCGAAGCGACCGACCCCGAAGCCTACGCCCGCGACCTGGCGGCCGGCGTGAACGAGCTTCTGCGCGATCCCGCCCGCCGAAAGGCGATGGGCGAGGCCGGGCGAAAGCGCGCGGTCGAGAAGTTCAGCTGGGCGGCAATCGCGGCGGAGACGGTCGAGTTGTACCGGAAATTCAAAGGGTAAAACGCGAAGAGCGAAGTTCGAACCGAGCGCAGCGAGATGGCCTCTCAACCTGGATTCCAAGAAAGAGGCAAACTCGAAGGAAGTCTGAAGGCCGAAACTCGAAGGCCTCGGTCAGGCATCACTGCCGAAACCCGCGTCATGTGCCGAGGTGCGTCTCTGGGGGTCGGGAGAGTCCGCTAGGAGGGGACGGTGTTGTCATCGACGTCGCGGCCGGAAGAGGTTGAAGCCGGCCCTTCGAGCTTTGGACTTCGAACTTCCTTCGAGCTTCGAGTTTCGAGCTTCGAGTTTCCTAGGGCATCCTGACCTCCACCCGTCCATCCGCGTACCCGATCAGCACCCGCTCCGCGGTGCCGAGGAACAGCCCGGTGTCGACAACGCCGGGAATCTCGAGAAAGGCGGCCTCCAGCTTCCGCGCCATGGCGCCGTCGCGCAGGGGTTCGGCGCAGGCACAGTCGAGCGTGAGGCAGCCGTTGTCGGTGTGGAAATACTCCGTGCCCCCCGCAACCGGCCGGGTGGTGGGCGTGAGGCCGAGGGCCTTCAGTCGGCGGATGACGTAGCCGTGGGCCAGCGGGATGACCTCGACCGGTATGCGGCCGCGCTCGCCGAGGGTCTGCACCAGCTTCTCCTCACCGGCGAGGATGATCTGCCGCTTCGAGGCCGCGGCCACGATGCGCTCGCGCACGAGCGCGCCGCCCCAGCCTTTGACGAGGTCGAGATTGGGCGCGACCTCGTCGGCACCGTCCACGGTCAGGTCGAGTTCCACGTCCTCGGTCAGCGGGATGAGCGGGATGCCGAGTTCGAGGGCCTGCTTTTCGGAGGCGTTCGACGTCGGCACGCCGGTGATCTTCAGCCCGGCCTTCACGCGCTCGCCGAGCTTGGCGATGAAAGCGGCCGAGGCGCGGCCGGAGCCGAGACCGACTTTGTCGCCGTCGCGGATCAGGTCGAGCACGCGCTCGGCCACATTGAGAACGGCGGGATCGTTGGAGACCGTGGACATGCCCGCAGGCTGCAGGCTGCGGCGCGGACGGGCAAGCCCCGACTACTGCAGGCCGCGCGCGGCGACTTCATCCTCATCCCAACCGAGGTAGTGCCCGAGTTCGTGCAGATAGGTCACACGCACCTCCTCGCGGAAGGCGTCGTCATCGGGCGTATCCTCGAACAGGGGTTCGATGAAGAGCGTGATGCGGGGCAGATCGTCGGCGGACATCGGCTCGGCGTCGCGCAGCGAGGCGCCTTCGAAAAGGCCGACGAGGCCTTTGTAGGCATCGGTGCGCTCGGGATCGGTCTCGAAAAAGACCGGCACTTTGCGGGCCTGGCGGGCCACGTCGGCCGGCAGACTGGCGATGAGCGCAGCCACCTCTTTCTCGGCCATGGTCACCCACGGGCCGAGGTCGTCGACGAATTGAACCTCACTCATCGCCGAAGAGCGCCACGTGCGGGCCGTCCGTCGGAGTCTGCCAAGCACGATACATGCCTGCGCTGTTGAACGGCAGCGCCACGCGGCCGGTGCGATCGACCGCGATCAGCCCGCCCTCGCCGCCGAGTTCGCCCACCCGGGCGATCGCTCCGGCTGCCGCCGAGCCCAGGTGCGCGCCGCTGTACTCCATCCGAGCCGCCACATCATGCGCGGCCGCGGCGCGCACGAAGTATTCACCCCAGCCCGTACAACTGACCGCGCAGGAAGCGTTGCTGGCGTAGGTGCCCGCCCCGATCAGCGGTGAATCCCCCACCCGGCCGAAACGCTTGTTCATCATGCCGCCCGTCGAAGTCGCCGCGGCGAGATTCCCCCGCGCGTCGAGCGCGACGCAGCCCACCGTGCCGAAAGACAGCTCGCGGAAGAACACGTTGTCGTCAGCGGTGTACGACGTCACCCGTGGCCGGCCGGCGGCGTCGACCGCGGGCGCGGCCGCTTGCTCCAGCTCCTGCACCCGGGCCCACTGTGCCCGACGAAACGGCGTCTGAAAATGCGCGTTCTCCACCCGCTCCTCTCCGATCGCGGCCGCAAATTCCTCCGCCCCGGCTCCGGTCAGCAGGACATGGCTCGAGCGCTCCATGACCGCGCGAGCCAGGCGGATCGGGCTGCGCACGGTGCGCACTCCGGCCACCGCGCCCGCGGCGAGCGTGCGGCCATCCATGATCGAGGCATCGAGTTCGCACTCGCCGGCCGCGCTCACGTTGGCTCCGACGCCCGCATTGTAGAGCGGATCCTCCTCCAGCAGGCCCACGACGAGCGCGACCGCGTCGAGCGCGCTGCCGCCGCCGGCCAGCAGTTCGTGCCCGGCCTGGAGAATGCGCCCGAGCGAAGCGCGGAACTTCGCCTCCAGTGCTTCATCGATGATCTCGCGGGTGATGGCGCCCGCGCCGCCGTGCAGACAGATCGCGTGCATGGTCATTTCAAAAACGGAACTTCTCGCCGGTGATCGCCTCGAAGGCCTGCACGTAGCGTGCGGCCGTCCCACGGATCACCTCATCGGGCAGGTCGGGCGCCGGCGGGGTCTTGTCCCACGGCTGCTGCTCCAGCCAGTCGCGCACGAACTGCTTGTCGTAGCTGGGCGGATTCGAGCCAGGCGCGTGCGAAGCGGCCGGCCAGAAGCGCGAGGAATCGGGCGTCAGCACCTCGTCGATCAGGACGATGCCACCTCCCGGCCGCCGTCCGAACTCGAACTTGGTGTCCGCAATCAGGATGCCGCGCCCGGCCGCATGGGCCCGGCCGAGTCCATAGACCCGCAGCGTCTCGGCGCGTAGCTCGGTCGCCACCTCCGCCCCGACCGTGGCCGCGCACTGCTCCCAGGTAATATTTTCGTCATGCCCCTGTTCAGCCTTGTGCGCCGGGGTGAAGATCGGCTCGGGCAGTTGCTCGGCCTCGCGCAGGCCAGGCGGCAGTGGCACCCCGCAGACGGCCCCGCCGGCCCGATACTCCTTCCAGCCGGAGCCAGCCAGGTAACCCCGCGCCACGCATTCCACCGGCAGCGGCTGGGTGCGCTCGACCACCATGGCGCGACTATGCAGGACCTCAACGAACGGAGCCAGCGCGGGCGAGAAACCCACGCAATCGGTCGTGACGAAATGGCTGTCGATGCCCTGCTCCCGCAACCAGCCGAACCACCAGGCGGAGAGCTGCGTCAGCACCGCGCCTTTGCCCGGAATGGGCTGGTTCATGACCACATCGAAGGCCGAAAGCCGGTCGGTCGCGACGAACAGCAGATGCCGCTCGTCGAGTTCGAAAACCTCCCGGACCTTGCCGGACCGCAATTTGGTCACTCCAGGGAGCGAAAGAGTCAGCATGGTGGCAAATCCAAGATTCAGGGATCCCAAATGGATTAAAAATTAAGACTAAGGAGAAGACGAATCGTGCCGGGAGACTTGGTCCTCAACCCTTTCCCCTCAAGACGTCTTGCTTCTTGAGCTCTTGGCGCTTGAGCCTTCCTAAACGGTGGGTCTGAAATGCCCCACGGTGTCGTGCAGGCAGTCGGTGATCTGACCGAGCGAGCAGACTTCCACCGCCTCGATCAGCTCGGCGAAGACGTTGCCACCGCTCTCGACGCAATTGGCCAGCTTCTGCAGCGCGGCGGGCGCCTTGTCGGCGTTGCGGCGCTTGAAATCGGCCAGCCGCTGCACGGCCAGCTCCTTCTTCTCGCGCTCGGTGCGGATCATCTCCACCTCCGCCATCTTCTCGTTCTCGTTCCAGAGCCGGTTCAGGCCGATGACCGGGCGCGTGCCGGCGTAGATCTGCTGCTCCATGCGGTGCGCCGAATGCTGGATCTGGGCGCGCTGGTAGCGGTGCTCGACCGCCCGCAGCACTCCGCCGAGGCGGTCCATCTCGCGGAACTCGGCCAGGATGCCGGCCTCGACCTGACGCTCGACCTCCTGCATGCCGTGGGCGCCGCCGAAGGTGTTCATCATGTGTTTGAAGAAGCCCGCCTCCTCCAGCAGGATGGCCTGCGAATGCGCCGCCAGACGCACGTAGTCGGCGCTGGGCGTGGTGAACGGCTCGTCGGCGCTGTTCGAATGCGAGGAGTTGGTCGCATTCATGTAGGCGATCATCAGCTCG
Source organism: Verrucomicrobiota bacterium (assembly GCA_018240025.1). Taxonomy (GTDB): domain Bacteria; phylum Verrucomicrobiota; class Verrucomicrobiia; order Chthoniobacterales; family SZAS-18; genus SZAS-18. Next base: position 2,176 of record JAFEGM010000030.1, on the reverse strand, counting down.
GCGGCCGTGCGGACGACGTTGTTGCGGAACTCGGCCGCGATCAGCGAGCGGCCGCTCGTCTGGGTATGCAGCTTGAATTTCTGCGCCTTCTCGGCCGCGCCGAAGACCTGCTTCATGCCGATGGCCCAGATCTTCCGGCAGACGCGGGCGAGGGCGAGGTACTCGATGTCGAGTCCGCAATCGAGGAAGAAAGAGAGGCGCGGGCCGAAGACTTCGAGCTTCATGCCGCGCTGAGCGAAGAGCTCGACGTAGGTGAAGCCGTTCGAAAGCGTGTAGGCGGCCTGCTGCACGGGCGTCGCGCCGGCCTCGGCGATGTGGTAGCCGCTGATCGAGATCGGGTAGAACCGCGGCATCTTCTCGGTGCAGAACTCGGCCATGTCGGCGAGGAAGCGGAGCGAATCCTCCATCGGGAACAGGCACTCGTTCTGCGCCTGAATCTCCTTCAGCACATCGGCCTGCACGGTGCCGCGCAAGTGCTGCACGACCTCGGGACCGAAGCGCCGCTTGGCCGCCGCGACGTACATCGCGAGGATGGCCGGAGCCGGACCGTTGATGGTCAGCGAGGCGGAGAAGTCCTTCGAGCCGAGCTCGAAGCCGGCATAGAGCCGCTCCATGTCCTCGACCGTGTCCACGGCCACGCCGCCTTCGCCGATCTTCCCGAAGACGCCGTCGGCGTCGGAATCCATGCCGTAGAGCGTCGGACCGTCGAAGGCCGTGCTCAGGCGGATCGAGCGCTGGCTCTTGGTGATGAAATGGAAGCGTTCGTTCGTATCCTCGGCCAGACCCAGACCCGCGAAGAGGCGGGTCGGCTCCTCGGCCTGCTTGACCTTGCCTTCGGCGTCGGGCAGCGGCTCGAGATACTGTTCGCGATAGACGCCATTGAGATACGGATACTCGCCCGGCAGCCCCTCGCCGTAGAGATAGCGCGCGATCTCACCCGGCTCGTTCGTATGCGGCAGCGCCAGGCGCGGCAGCTCGATCCCGGTCGGCGTCTTGGACTTCGGCACCTTGGCGCGGATTTCCTCCCAGCGCTGCGTCAGCTCCTGAGCGAAGCCTTCGTCCCGGCGGCTGCGGGCGATGGTCTCCTGGACCGAGGTGTTGTGCGCTTCGACAGCGTCGGCGATGCGGGTGAGCGTGGTGGACATGGCGGCGGGTGGGTTGGGGAGGCGCCGGGGGGGTGCGGCGGAGAGATCGTCCTATACGGATTTTTCGCCCGGGGGAAACCCCGGCCGCAGACCGAGGCCGCTGGTGTCACACTTTTGGCCCACGCCGGCCCGGGGGCCCCAAATCCGCGTGACGCTGCCCCTCGGCCCTGCCACCGTCCGCGCGTGGCATCCGGATCGGCCTCCGAAGCAGACTCCCAGGCATATTTCCAAAGCACCCAGTGGGGCCTGGTGCTGGCCACGGGTCAGCGCACGGACGAGGCTGCGGCCGCGGCCGCGCTGGCGGAGCTCTGCGCCGCCTACTGGCCGCCGCTCTACGCGTTGGCCCGCCGCCGCGGCCAAGCGCCGGCCGATGCGAAAGACGCGGTGCAGGGCTTCCTGCTGGAGATGATCGAGCGGCGCAATCTGAGTCGCGCCGATCCCGAACGCGGCCGCTTTCGGACGTATCTGCAGACAGCTTTCCGCCGCTATCTCTACGACGACTGGGAACGCGCCAGCGCGCAGAAACGGGGCGGCGGTCTGCGCCCCGTCGAGCTCGATGCCGAGGGGATGGAATCGCGTGGCCTGCCCGAGCTGGCCACGAGCAGTTCGCCGGAACGCGCTTTCGAGGAGCGCTGGGCGCGCACCGTTTGGGAGCGGTCGGTCGCAGCCCTTTCCGCCCAGGCCGAGGCCCGCGGCAAATCGGCCGCCTTCCGCAGCCTCCGCCCCTTCCTCAGTCAGGAAGGCACCGCCGAAGCCTACGAGGCCGCCGGACTTGCGCTCGGGATGAGCGGCGGCGCGGTCAAGACGCTGGTGCATCGACTCCGCCGCGAGCTGGGCGACCTGCTTCGGAGAGAGGTCGAGAAGACCGTGCAGGACCCGGCCGACCTCCCGGCGGAACTGCACCACCTGCGCACCATCCTTTCGGAGATCCTGGTGTAGCCTCGCTCAGCCTCGCTGAGGCTCGGCATAGGCGATAGGCTGATAGGCAATAGGCGATAGGCGGGCTGAATTTTCACAGTCATCCCATGGCG
>JAFEGM010000002.1:52856-53372 GCA_018240025.1 Verrucomicrobiota bacterium | reverse complement strand
CCGAGGGCGAAGGTGAAGGAGATGACCGTGTTGATGTTCACCCCCATCAGCTGGGCGGCGGTCGCGTTCATCGAAACGGCGCGCATCGCCAAGCCCATCTTGGTGTGCTTGACCGTGTAGTTGAGCCCAATGAGGAGCAGGATGGTCACGCCGAAGACGAGCACCTGATTGGTCGTGATGATCAGGGCGCCGAGATCGCCGACGGGCTTGTCGGGGATCAGCTCCGGAAACGACTGCGGGACGGCCCCGAAGACGAACTGGCCGCCGTATTCCAGCAGCAGCGAAACGCCGATGGCCGTGATCAGCACCGCCAGCTTGGGCCGGTTGCGGAGCGGCTTGTACGCCAGGCGTTCGATGATCACGCCCAGCGCCGCGCAGATGGCCATGGAGGAGAGCAGCACGAGAATGACGCCCATCACACCGGCCGCTCCGCCGAAGAACTTTTCGCAAAATCGGAGGAGCGCCGGACTGAGGTAGTAGCCGCAGTAGGCGCCGATCATGAAGACGTCGCCGTGG
>JAFEGM010000002.1:0-52816 GCA_018240025.1 Verrucomicrobiota bacterium | reverse complement strand
GTGTAGCCCAGCGCGATCAGCGCGTAGAAGGCGCCGAGGGAAAGGCCGTTGATGACTTGCTGGAGGAATTCCATGCGGACGGGGGCCGATTTGTCCGCGCGAAAGCGCCGGGCGGCAAGGGGATTTAGCCTCGCTGAGGCTCGGCATAGCCAATACGCGATAGGCGATAGGCCATAGCAGGCTCACAAGCGTGGGCCCGACTTCTTCGCGTCTATCGACTATCGCCTATGGCCTATCGCCTATGCCGAGCCTTGGCGAGGCCTCAGCGAGGCTTCGATGGCGGTGATCGTCTCCTCCAGGGCGGGGTCGTCGCCGAAGCGGGCGCGCAGGCCGTCGAGCAGCGCTTGACCCTGGAGTACCGAAAGAACGGCGGACTGCCCCTCCTGTACGCCGGCGAGACGGGTGAGGACGGCGGCGAGGATGAGGGCGCGTTCGGCGAAGAGGGCGTCGCCGCCGACGGCGAGCAGATCGACCAACTCCTCCGGCGTGCGGCGCAGCAGGAGGGCGAGATCGACGCCGCAGACGAGGCGGAAATCGTCGGCCAGATTCTGGCGCAGGATCTCGGGGCTCTCGTCCTGGCGCCCGCGGAGGACGTCCGCCACCACCTGGGCGGCGCGCCGGATCAGGACCATGAGGTAGTCTTCGGCCATCGGAACTCAGAGGCGCAGATCGTAGGTCAGCAATCCCGCGTCGGCGCGCCGGCAGGGTGGTCCCGGCTCGGGGCGCAGTTCGGTCGCCTGCAGATGCGGATCGTCAGCGGTCAGGGCGAACAGGCGGCCGACGAAAGCCACCAACAGCGGAAGCTGCGGCGCGATGCCGGGATGGAGCGAGGGATACCAGGCGGTGCGGCGATAACGCAGGCCGGCTCCGAAGCTGCCATCGGGCAGCGGGAGCCAGGCGAGTTCGCGGCCGTTGACCGAGAGCCCGCTGCGCGGGGTGCCCGGGGCGAGGCGGAACTCGAGGCGGTCCATCGACGTGTCGACGAACCGGCTGGTGTTTCCGCCCTCGGCCGGGACCTCGCTCAAGAGCGGCCAGCCCTCGCAGGCGCGACGAACGGTCAGGCCGGCGTGGTCGAGGAGCACGGGAAAACGCCACTCCCAGATCGCGCGCAGCGGCGGGCGCAGCTCGACCGTCGGCAGGCCGGCGGCGTCGAGCCGGGCGAGGAGCTGCTCGAGATCGTGCCAGAGAACGCTGGGGAGAAAGAACGCATCGTGCAGCGCTTGGCCGTGCCGCCGCAGTGCGGGTGGCGAGGGCTGCTCGAGCGCCAGCAGCAGCAGCGCGCGCCAGAGCAGAGCCACGGCGCTCATCCAGCTCGCGTGCGGGAGCGATTCGATGGCGCGGAACTCGATCAGGCCGAGGCTGACGTTGCTGCTCGCGTCCCAGAATTTGTCGAAGCTGGCCTCGCTGCGATGCGTGTTGCCCGAGGTATCGGTGTGCAGATGCCGCAGGGTCTCGCCGATGCGGAGGCGGTGGTCGCCCGCTGGGAGCCCGGCCAGATGCGCGTAGGCGAGCTCGAGATCGTAAAGATCGCGGCCCGACTCATCCGGTCGGGGCGCCTGCGACGATGGCCCGACATAGCTGCCGGTGAACAGATATGCCAGGCAAGGATGCGCCTGCCAGAGCCGGAGGATCGACGCCACCCAGGCCGGCCGCGCGAAGAACGGATTCTCCGCCGGCGACGGGCCGCCGAAGAGCAGGTGATTGCCTCCGCCCGTCCCGCCGGGCAGGCCGCGCGCGGAGTCGGCTTTCCACGAGCGCAGGCCGGAGCCGTGGGCGCCTTCCTCCAGCCATTGCAGCCAGCGGTCGTAATCGTGCCAGGTCGGGCACGGCGGCAGGTTGACCTCCAACACGCCTGGATCCGCCGCGAGCCCGAGCCGCTCCCAGTCAGAGGAGGCGTCGATGGGGACATAGCCCTCGAGAAAAAAGCGGGACTCGCGCGCCAGCCCGAGCGCCAGCGCCTCCTCGCTGAGCAGGCGCGCCAGTTCGGCGAACGGCTCGACCAGCAGGGGCGGCAGAAAGGCGCGCAGGGTGCCGCCCCGGACTTCGAGCACGAGGGCGCGCCGCAGAGCTTGCGGCTGCAGCTCGCCCAGCGGCAGGCGCAGACCCGCGGGACCTTCCGCGGTGGTGAGGGAAAGACGGTTGATCGACCGGCCGTGCAGCAGCCAGCGGTCGGTGCGCCAATGCCCGGCTTCCGCATCGTGGTCGAGCGGCAGCACGGCCACGGGCCGGCGGGGATCGAACGGGTCGCGCGCGCGCAGACAGGCGCCAGGCTCGAGACCGAGCCGCTCGCTCAGTCGCGCCGCGAGCGTGCGGACGCTGGCCGCGCTGGGAGCGCGCGATTTCTCCCGGGCGAAGAGCGGGGCGATGGACGCGCCGTCGCGCCTCCAGAGCAGGTTGACGACCCAGCGCGGGTTCGTCTCGCCCGGGTAGAGCTTGCCCGGGGAAAAGAGCGTGAAGGCATGCGGCAGGCGGTGGCTGATGAGGTGGCGCGCCAAGGCGTAGGCGCAGCGCAGCTTGGTCGGGCCGACGGCCGTGATGTTCCATTCGGCTCCGCTCGGGTCTTCCGGCACGTAGGTCGGCTCTCCGCCCATGGTCAGCGCAAGCCCCCGGGCGCGGAGGCGGCGTTCGACTTCATCGGCGAGGGGGAGCATGGGAGAGAAGGAAGAAGGAGGAAGGAAGAAGGAGGAAGGTCTGAGGATCGCGCGAAGGTGCGAAGGAGGCGAAGGCGCGAAGTTGGATAGGGGTGACCTTTCGAAAGCCTCACCGCTCAGGTGGTGAGGGGGTCGATGTGCAGGAGGGATTGCATGGTCGAATTGACGGGGGTGTCGGCGTAGTAGCTGCCGAGGACGGGGGTGATGTCGTCCGCGTCGAGGCCGACGGCGCAGGGGATGAAGTGGTGGTCGCAGAAGACACCGTTGGTGCCGTCCAGGGCGATCCAGCCGGCTCCGGGGACGAAGGCTTCGGTCCAGGCGTGGAAGGCGCCCTCGGCACGGCGTTGGTCGGGGGCGACCTCGGCGGGCGGCTCCCAGAGGTAGCCGCTGACCAGACGCGTGGCGAAGCCGAGCCCGTGGAGCGTGGCGCGGAGGAGTCGGGCGGTGTCGCGGCAGGCACCAGCCCCCTGCGCGAGGGTCTGGCGAGGCGTCAGGGCGGCGCCGTGGGGCCGCGCGACGTAGCGGATCTCGCGGTGCAGCGCGGAAGTCAGGCCGACCAGCAGCTCCACCGTGCCGGCCCGCGAAGGCTCGGGCAAGAACGGCAGCGGCGGCGCGGTTTCTTCCGCGGCGAGCGGCGCGAGCCACGGGGCCAGGCGCAGCGCCTGGGCGGGGCTGTAGCGGAAAGGCCACTCGACGGCGGACGGATCGACCAGGAAATTGAAGGCATTGGTCTCGCGCAGCTCCAACTCGGCCTGCAGCGAGATTTGCAGGAGCGAGGCGTGGTCGGGCAGAAAGGCGCGGGCCACGTTGTTGTCGAGGGCATCGCGCCGGAACTGCACCTCGGCGCGCGGGGAAATCTGGAAATCGAGCGCGCGCACGGAGCGGCCGGGCTCGGAACGCGGAAAGAGGCGCAGCAGGTGCGGCGAGAAGCTGACCGGCCGCTCGTAGGCGTACTGCGCGGAATAACGGAGACGGACGCGAAGGCTCATGACGGAGTGGTTACGGCCGCCAACGGCGTGCCGGCGCGTTCGGAGCGACGCCGCATCTGCACGCGGACCTTGAGGCGCTGGCCGCTGCTGCCCTTGAACGTGCCGCGGACCGGCGAGGCATCGCGGAAATCGCGCCCGATCGACATGGCCACATGCCGCTCGTCGCAGGGCTTGTCGTTGGTGGGATCGAGCGCGTACCAATGCAGGCCCGGCAGCAGGACCTCGACCCAGGCGTGCGTCGCGACCGATCCGATCAGCCGGCGACGCGGCGTGCCGGACCGGGCGGGCGGGGGATCGGTCTCGATGTAGCCGCAGACGTAGCGCGCCGGCAGTCCGGCGGAGCGCAGCACGCTGAGCAGGATGTGGCTGAAGTCCTGGCAGACCCCGCGCCGCTGGGTCCAGAGCGTCTCCAGGGGCGTCGAGGTGTCGGTCGCGCCCGACTCATAGCGGAAGGCCGCGAAGACCGCGTGATTGAGCGCCAGCAGGCCCGGGCCGAGTTCGAGCCGCGCAGGCAGGTGGCGCCGGGCCCATTGGTGGGCCTCGCGACTCTGCGGGATCAGCTCGGTCGGCTGGAGGTAGTCGAAGACCAAGTCGCCGGCGGAGGCGAAGATCTGCCGCGCCTCCTGCACCGACACTCCCAGCGCCTCGGCTGGCGGCGGCTGCGGATGCGTGCGCACGAGCAGTTCGTTGCGGATGAGCAGCGACTGATGCCTGGAGGGCAGCGAGAAGAACTCGGCCCGGTTGCCGAAGTAATCCTCGAAGGCCGAGGTGGGCGCGGACGGGTCCAGGTGCAGTCGTCGCTGCAGCACGGTCTGATGCGGCGTGTCGGGCGGATGCAGCCGCAATTCCAGATACGCCTCCGACGCCGGCGCAGCGTTCTGATAGGCGGTTTCGTGGACGATCTCGAAAAGCATGGCGGCGGCGGACGACGGCGGCGGGGGCGCGTCGGTCGGTTCAGTTCCTTCGAGGCGGCTGCGGCGGGTGCGTGTGGCGGGCAACCGCGAACCGCGGCTTCCGCCCTCTTGCCGGCCGCTCCGTCGTTCCCTTCATCCCTGGATCTGGATCGCGCCGGATGGCGTCACTCCGCCTCGCAGACGAGCCGGAAACCCACGTCGTTGGCCGCGAAGGCCGGCTGGTTGAAGTTGCGGCCGGCGGCGCGCAGCGAATTGAAGCGCGATTTCCAGCTCCCGCCGCGCAGGACCCGCTGAGCGCCCGCCTTGGGTCCGGTGGGATTGCTGCGTTCCGTGCCCTTGTAGGGCTCGAAGAAGTCGCCGCACCATTCCCACACGTTCCCGGCCAGGTCCTCCACGCCGAACGGACTGGCGCCGCGCGGAAACGCGCCCACCGGCGAGGTCTCCGCATGGCCGTCGTTCACCGTCTTGTCACTCCAAGGGAAGTTGGTGTTGGCATCGGCAAAATTGGCCAGATCGCCGCGGCCGAACTGCTCACCCCACGGATAGGTCCGCCCGTCGTTGCCGCGCGCAGCGTATTCCCATTCCGCCTCAGTTGGCAGCCGGTAGCGCTTGCGCTCCTTCGTGCTCAGCCACTGGCAGAATTTGATCGCCTCCAGGCTGGAAACATAGACGACCGGATGATTGTCCCCGGCGTGCGGCAGGCGCTTGGCCTTGTGGGAGGGGTCGAAGATTTCGTACTGCGCGTTGGTGACCAGAGTGCGGGAAATGAAGTAGCGCGACAGATTGACCCGACCCGGCGGTTGCTCGTTCGCCTGCGAACCCGGGGCGTCGCTGCCCATGATGAACGAGCCGCTCGGCACAAGCACGAAGGGCAGCTGCAGAGTGGACGAGGAGAAGTTCGGATACTTCGCGCGTTCCTCATCCGGAGTGAAGAGCGGCGTGGGGGCGGTCGAGGATCCGGTGGACGTGCTCGTGCCCGGTCGCTGAATGGGCGTGGAGGTCGGAGTGTTCGGCCGGGCCGGCGTGGCCGCCCCGCCAGGGCGATAGGGCTGATACGGCGCGGGCTTGGCCCCGGGAGCCGGAGCGCCCGGACGCGGGGGCGGCGCGGCCTTGGCCTCCATCTCGTCGAGATACTCGTCGACCATGTCCTCGGCCACGCCGGGATCGATGCCGAGGTTCTCGGCCACATTGATGAACGCGTCGCGCTGGTCGTCGGTCATCGAGTCGGAGTCCAATCCCGAGAGCCGGAGCATCCGGCGGAATTCGTCCTCGGGACCGCGCGCGAGATTGACCCGGTTCGACCGCACCCGCCGCGTTTCCGCCTTGGTCGCGGCGGGTTGGGGCTCCACCGGGGGCGGCGCTGGTGGAGGCGGGGGCGGTGGTGGTGGAGGCAGATCCTCGACCCGCATCGCGCCCGTGCGCATCAACGTCATGTTGATGGTCGCATCCATGTCCTGACCGGACAGGCCCTTCTCGGCGCCGAGTTTGCGGAGATTGACCTCCGACTCCCGGGTCAGCTTGAGGTCGGTCAGGGCGAAATCGAGAAAGCGCTGGAACTCCTTCAACGCGGCTTCCCGGCGCTTCTGCCGGATCTCGGAATCGAGCCGCAGCCGCACCTCCGGCTTGAGCAATTCCGCCCGGGCTTGCGTCAACATGCCGGGCGCGGCGTCCAGCCCGGTCCAGACCAGCTGTGAGATGGGATTGGCCGGCTGGTTTTTCAGCGGCAGCTTCTTCTGCCACCAGACCAGCAATTGCCGGCAGGCGTCCTCGATCTGCGTGTCACTCGGGTTCTCCTCCAGGGTGAAGCACAGCCGCTCATACAGGTTGGCGGAGTTGAACTGCCGCCAGCCGTCCCATTTTCTGGGGTCGTCAGGGAGTGGGTTCGGAAGCGCCATCGCGCGTTACTCCACGGAAATCAGCGACAGATTCGCCGTGGCGCGCGCCAGTTCCTGCTCGTTGAGGCCGGCATTGCGCTCCAGCGTGGCCTTCGCCTGCTTGCCAAAGGCGTCAACGATGACGTTGAGCACCTGATTGGTGTTGTACTGGTAGCAAATCTCGACCGGCGATCCCTTCGGCAAAAACGGCGGCAGCTCGACCGAGCAAGTGCCCAGCGAAGTACACTCGGAAGGCACCGTGCTCTCGCCCTCCACGATGCGCACGACCGCCCGCTTCATGTTGGGCTGGGCCGTGCCGAAGGCGTTCTTCACCTCACACGGCATGGCGGTCATCTTCGGGATCATCGGGAAGACGTACTCCTCCATCGCGTTTTCGTCCCAGAGCACGATGCCCAGGGTGTGCGAGGTGATGTTGGTCACCTGAATGAGGCCGCCGTCGCGCGTGCTGAACTGCTCGCGCGTTTCCATCGGGATGACCCGCTGGCCCTTTTTGTCCTCCTCGCCGAGCATCGAGAGGATGCCTTGGATGGCGGCGCCGATGGCCACGGCTTCGTCCGGGCTGACCTGATCGGTCATCTCCACTCCGCCCGAAGCCTTCTCGACCAGCTCCCGGATCATCGGCATGCGGGTCATACCACCGACCATCAGGATCTTGTCGATGTCCGCCCAAGTCATGCGGGCTTCCTGCAGCACGATCTCGGTGATGGCCTTGCACTTCTCCACCAGCGGCGAGGCCAGCTGTTCGAAGTCCTCACGCGTCAGCTCGATCTTGATGCTCTTGCCGTTGAAACTGTGCACCAGCGTGGTGCGCGGACGGCTGGAGAGCTGAATCTTGGCGGCCAGCGCGCGGCTCTGCAGGTCCTGGTAGCTCTGCAGATCGAGCAGCGGATTCTCGCCGTGCAGACGGTCGAACTCCTCGGCCACCAAATTGACGATGATGTCGTCCCAATCCTTGCCGCCCAGGCGGTGGTCGCCGTTGGTCGCGACCATGCGGATGCTCTGGTTTTCGATCCGCATGATGGTCACGTCGAACGTGCCGCCGCCGAGGTCGAAGACGAAGACCGTCTGGTCCTGATCGAGCTTGTCGAGACCGTAGGCCAGCGCGGCCGCGGTCGGCTCATTGATGATCTGAAGCACGTTCAACCCGGCCAACTGCCCGGCCTGGATGGTGGCGGTGCGCTCGGCGTCGTTGAAATAGGCCGGAACGGTGATGACGGCGTCGGTCACCGGCACGCCGAGGTACTTCTCGGCGTCGGAGCGCAGCTTGCGGATGATCAGCGCGGAGAGTTCCTCGGCGGTGAAGGACTGGCCGTTGAACTCGCGATGAAACTGATCGCGGCTCTTGCCCATCTCCCGCTTCACGAAATCCACGATCTTCTCCGGCTCGGCCACCGAGTTTTGCTTGGCCAGCGTGCCCACAATCGCGTTCTGCCCGTCGAACAGGATGACCGAAGGCGTGATGCGCTCGCTCTCCGCGTTCGGGATGATCTGGGGCTTCCCATACGCGTCGATGTGCGCGATGGCCGAAAAGGTGGTGCCGAGGTCGATTCCTACCGCTTTGCGTTCGCTCATTGGAAGGGAGGGGAAAATGGAAGAGCCACCGGCGGGTCGGGAGCGACCCCAAACGGCGTAAGGGTTTGGTGAAGTCTAAGAATGTCTTGCGCGTGACAAATTGTCCATCATGCAGGCGATTTTTCACGCTCGGAAGGCGCGTTTCCGCCCACTTCCACCTCAATGATCTGGGGCGGTTTCGGGGGCGTCCACTTGCGCGCCACCACCTCCTCGGGGCGGATGACGCGTTCGCGCCAGAGAAATCCGCGCCGCAGGGAGCGCGCCACGGTGCCGTCCTCCTCCTCGGTCGCGGCCGGTTCGGTGCTCATGGTCCGGTGCCGCTGGCGGTCCAGTTCCGCGCCCGGCTTGGTCTCGAAGGACTCGACGTCGAGCCGCGCGAAGATCTCGTCGAAGTGCGCGCCGCAGTTCTCCAGATTGGCCGAGAGCTTGCGCAGGAACGGTAGTTCGCTGTCGCCCGCCTGGTCGATCCGCGCCTGCACTCCGGCGGTGATGTGGGCCATGTCGTCGACCAGCGTGATCAGGTCCTTCACGAACGGTTTGTGCAGCGCGTCGAAGAGGAAGGCGTCCTTGTAGCTCTTCAGCTCCGCGTGCATGGCGTCGAAAAGCTTCTGGTTGGCCGACTCGACCTGACCCTGCCGGTGCAGGTGAGTGTGGATCCACTCGACCGACTTGGCCGTCTTGTCCTGCGCCGGATCGACCGGAGTCGTGGCGGCGGCAATGACCGGCGTCAGGTCGACGCTCAGCTTGTTGAGCACCCGGCAGGATTCCGTCACCCCCCGGCCGAGGGCCTCGAGCCCGAGGATGACCGGTTGGAGCGAGGGGTTGGCGGGCGGAGCCGATTCCTGTTTTGCAGCGACCGCGCGTTCCGCCTGCGCGGCCAGTTGCTGCATTTCACGGGCAAAGTCGTCGGAAGCCATTGCTGGAAAAAAGTTGCGGGAGATTGCGCCGGGGGTGAAGCGAATTCTGCGCCAGAGCGACGCCGAAAGCCCCACCAGCGGGCGAATTTTTCGAGATCGGCCCTCAGCCCGGCGTCGTCGGGCTCGGGCTCTGCGCGATCCGCCGGGTGATTTCGACGGCCAGCGCCAGCGCTGCCGCGCCCTGATCGCCCGTGACCCGGGGGGTCGCCCCCAGCCGCGCGCTCTCGGCGAAACTGGCCAGCTGTCGCTTCAGAGGCTCGTCCTTCTCGATTCGCACCGGTTCGCGCACGATCTTTCGTCCGGCGAACTCGCTCACGATCGCCTCGCTGGCCGCGCTGGTCAGCTTCTTCCAGAGCGAGCTCTCCGCCGCCGAGTCGTCGGTCAACCGGTAAAGGAAGCCTTCCTGCTTCTGGTAGTCGAGCGAGAGGTACCCGCTGGCCTGGAAGACCCGGATCTTGCGCAGTCGCTCCGCGGAAATGCGGCTGGCGGTCACATTTGCGACGCACCCGTTGGCGAAGCGGAGCCGGACGTTGGCGATGTCCTCCCCCTTGCTCAGCACCGGGATGCCGACCGCATCGAAGCTCTCCAGCGGCGAGCGTACGAGATGGAGGATGACCTCCAGATCGTGAATCATGAGGTCGAGCACCACCCCGATCTCCGTGCTTCGGTTCGGATACGGCGAGAGCCGATGTGCCTCGATGAAGCGCGGCGGGTCCTGCGAGGACTCCAGCACGGTCAGCACCGGATTGAACCGCTCCACATGCCCGATCTGCAGCACACACCCCTGCGCCCGCGCGAGGTCGCACAATTCCCGGGCCTCCGCCGGCGTCTCCGTGATCGGCTTTTCCACCAGCAGATGTTTCCCCGCTTTCAACAGCTGGGTGGCGAGCGGAAAATGCGAAGGCGTCGGCGTGGCGATGCTGGCCGCATCCACGCTGGCCGCAAACTCCTCCACCGTCGAGACGACCCTGGCCCCCGTCTTCTCCGCGATCTGCTGCGCCACCTCCGTGTCCGCATCGAGGATCGCAGCAAACTCCAGCTGCGGATCCGAGGCCGCCAATTCGCCATAAATCCGCGCATGGTTCCGTCCGATGTGGCCAACCCCGGCGACGCCGAGTCGAAAACGAGTGGGCATGCGCGGAATGTGGAGCGGCGACGGACGGGGGGAAAGGAAAATGGGGGGAGCGATCGTGGTATAGGGTCCAGCGATGGGAGACAACCTGAGCCAATCGGCGATGCCCGCGTCCGCGCGCTCCGCATTCAACTCTGCCAGACTGGGTTCGATCAGACCCGAAGTCAGTAGGGCGACTCTGCGCCGACGAGTTTCGTTCCCTGAGCCCCTCTGACAGGCGCAGCACACGATGACAACAAACTAACCGTGGGGGCCCGGTCGAAGGAGCCTCGGTGACGGCAGACGTATGGGTTTGGCCCGAACTGCCGAAGCGTGGCAGCAGGAAAACCTGGCTCCGCACTCCGGCCCGTGGCGTAAAGCAGTACGCCAAGCGAGTAGCTTCCCGCCGCACCACCCCATGTCCCTCCTTCACCGCTCGGCTCGCCATCTCGGCTGGGCGCTCGTCCTCCTCGCGGGCTACCTCGCGCTGTGTGTCTACCTCCTCCAATCCGACGAACCGGAACCCGGACGGATGGGGGCGGGGCCTGGAGCGAGCTTCGTCATCGTGACGACCGGCTTCCTCCTCATCGCAGGGGTGACCGCACTGCTGGCCTGGTTGGTCGCACGCGGCGTCGGTGGTGGCCGCACCAGTGCGAGCCGGGCCGGTCGCCTCGTGCTGGCCTGCGCCGCGGTGCTCGGCGGGGCGTTTCTGGTGCAGGAGACGGAGTTCGGGCGGAACAGCTACTTCGTTCTGTTTCTGTCGATGCTCGTCGTCCCGCTCGCGGCGCTGACCGGGATCGCAGCCCTGATCAGTTGGCCGTTCCTTTGGTGGCGCGGACGGAAGTGAGCGGACCCAGGAGCGGAGGAGCAGCGGATGTCTCGCGCGAAGGCGCGAGCTTGACCAGGAACGAGTCAGCCGCTCTCGTCCGCGCGCTCCGGCCGTGCTGGGGCTTCAACCTCAACCCCTCCAAAACTCATGAAGAAGTTTGTCCTCGCGCTCCTCACGCTCTCCCTCGCTTTCGGCACCGCCACCACGGTCGAAGCCAAGACCAAAACCCAGAAGAAATACGAGGCGAAGGCCGCGAAGGCCAAGGCCGACGGCAAGGCGAAGAAGGCAGCCAAGAAGGCCAAGGCCAAGTAGGGAGGGCGTTAACGTTCAGATCGCCAGCGTGATCTGCTCGGTCGAAGCCTCCGCGCGAGCGGAGGCTTTATCATTTTCTGGGACGGGTGACGCGGGGTGGGCGTCGCATGAGGGCAGAAGGAACTTCGCTGGGGTGTCGCATTTCGACACGCTCTCAGTCGCGCCGACTCAACGCCCTTTTCGCCTTCCTTCCACTTCCCTTCGTCGCGTGGGTAAGCGCCCTCGCTCCTCCGGTCCCTCCCGTCCCGCGCTTGCCTATCGGGCCGCCCAAGCCTAAGCGAAGCGCGTGCCGCTCAGTTACGCTTCACCCATCTTGTCGCATGCGCCCGGGCTCGACGAACACCCGCGCAATTCGGCCTTGTCCCTCCTATCGATGCTCGTCCTGGGGGTCTTTTTCGTGGCCAGTGGAGTCGGTAAGGTCGTCGACGTCCCGGGGTTTATCGAGGTGCTGAAGGCCTACGGGTTGAGTGGCGGCCTGGTGCCATTCCTGGCGCTCGTGGTCCCGCCCGCGGAAGTGCTGCTCGGCCTGGCGCTGCTGACGGGGCATGCCTCGCGGGGGATCGGGCTGCTCTGCCTGCTGCTCCTGATCGGTTTCACCGCGGCCTTCGCCTACGCCTACTTCGGCAAAGGCGTGACGGATTGCGGCTGCTTTGGCGCGCTCGAGGCTCTGAAAACGCAGCCGATGGTTTCCTTCGGGCGCAACGCGGTGCTGATGCTGCTCTCGCTCCGGCTCGTCGTGCGTCCGGTGCAGCCGGGGCCAATCCTCCATGTTCTGCAGCGGTCGTCGTGGTGGCTGGTCTGCGCCCTCACCTGCGCAGCCTTTACGCTTTCCGGCATTTCCTACGCCAGCGGCAAACTGCGCTGGGGACCCGCACCGAGCGATGTGGGCAAGAGTTATCAAAACCTGCCGATCGCCAATTTCGCCCCGGTCGGCCCGGGCTCGCAGCTGGTGGTGGCCTTCGAGCCGAACTGCAACAGTTGCTGGAACGCGATGGAGAACATCCTGGCCTTTGCCCGGCTGGGGGCGGTGGAAGGCATCACTGGCGTGGCTACCGGCAATGAGGAGGAACTGGCGGAATTCCGTCGCAAATTTAACGCCACCTTCCCGGTCCAGTTGATCACCCACGAACTGTTGCACGAGGTGGTGGGTGAATTCCCCGCGGTTTGGCTGGTGCGCAACGGCCGCGTCGAGCGCGAGTTCCGCAAGCTAGTCCCGTCTCCGTATTCGCTGAATCTCGCGCCTTCACCAGCGGCGACGCCGTCCACGAAGCCCGCCGCACCGCCGAGTGGGGCGACGGCGGAGTCGAGGTGATTTCGCAGACTGGAGACTGGAGACTGGAGACTGGGTTACGACCTCGGTTAACACAGAACCGCAAAAATATAGACACGCGGTCTCCGACTTTCCAGCTCTCCATTCTCCAATCCCCGGCCTCCGATCCCCGGTCTCCGATTTGGCGCTTGGGCGATGCCAACCCGACTGCTAGCCTCGCACATGTCCGATCCCTCCCGGCGCGAGCCGCTCGCGCTCATCGCGGGCAACAACCGCTATCCGTTTCTGCTGGCCGAGGCTGCACGCCGCGAAGGGGTGCCGTGGATCAAGGTCGTGGCGTTCGAGAACGAGACGGATCCGGCATTGACGAAGCTGGTCGACGAGATGGTCTGGCTGCGCGTGGGGCAGCTCGGGAAGATGCTGAAGCAACTCACCGCCTGGGGCGTGCGGAGGGCCATTATGGCCGGGCAGATCGCGCCGAAGAATCTCTTCGATCTGCGGCCGGATTTTCGGGCGCTCTTCATCCTCGCGCGGCTGAAGGAGCGCAATGCGGAGACGCTCTTCGGAGCCATCGCCGACGAAATGGCGGGGGTGGGGGTGACGCTACTGCCGGCCACGACGTATCTCGAGCATCTGCTGGCGACTCCAGGACATCTCGGCGGCCCGAAGCCCGGGCGGAGCGCGTCAGCCGACGCCGAGTTCGGGATGCGCATCGCTAAGGAATCGAGCCGGCTGGACATCGGCCAAAGCGTGGTGGTGAAGAAGGGTACGGTGCTGGCCGTGGAGGCCTTCGAGGGCACCGACGAGTGCATCCGCCGGGGCGGCGCGCTGGGACGGGGAGGCGCGACGCTTTGCAAGGTCTCGAAGCCGCGCCAGGACCTGCGCTTCGATGTGCCGGTGATCGGCACTCGGACGCTCGAAACCTGCGCCGAGGCCGGCGTCACGACCATCGTGGTGGAGGCGGGAAAAACCTTGCTGCTGGATCGCGAGGCGGTGCTCAAGCTGGCGCAGGATCGAAAGGTGACGGTCCTCGGCGGCGGTGCTGGCGGGTAGCTCGCGGAATCGCTGCTGTTGGCCAGAAGCAAGCCTCCGGAGCAACCCGGTCGCGGTCTCTCGTCGCGTTTTTGTCGAATCCGGGTGTCACACGCCCAAGGCGTTTGGCGTGTCTTGGTTAGGCACGACGTGTGCCGATACGCAGATCCACTCCAACTCCAAATTCGTCATGTCAAAGTTCACCACCCAACTCGCCACCATCGCGGAAGCGTTGCACGACAAGTACCACCTCATGCATGAGTCTGACCCGGCTCTGGCCAAGGAGATCAAGCAGTTCTGGAGTGATACGGGCCAGGCCTTTCCCGGTGTGAGTATGCCCTGGTCCGCCGTCTTCGTCTCCGCCTGCGTCAAACGTGCTGGTGCCACGCGGACCGAGTTCAAATTTGCCGCAGCCCACTCGGTATTCTTCCATCAGGCGATCAAGAACTTTAAAGCCGGAACCGGGCTCTTCCACGGCCGGGAGATCGGGGATTACGCTCCCGAAGTCGGCGATATCGTGCAGAACAACCGGAACGGGAACACCTTCGACTACGCCCACGCGAGCATGCACTCGGACTACCCGTCGCATTCGGCCATTGTAATCGAGAAGGGCACCGACGGCGGTGGCCCCTACGTCATCACGGTCGGCGGGAATGAGAACGACTCCATTCGGCGCACGCTCGTCCGCCTCGACAAGAACGGCTTGATCAAGCAGATCGGAGCGCGGTTCATTGCCATCATCCAAACACTCAAGTAGCCCATGGACCTGCCCATTTCCAAGGATGCGGCGGTGGCTGCGACGGAGTGGCTGAAAAGCAACTTCGGGGACCAGCTCCAGAATGCGGCAAACGGAACGGCCTTCACGGCCAATCACCTGTGCGGAATCGTCTGCCAGGAGAGCGCCTATCGTTGGCTCGGCTGGCGCAAGAAGGCGTCGGTCGCCCAGATTCTGGGAGCCTGTGTGCTCGACGGCAGCGGCGACGTGGCCGGATCCAGCCGGACCGCGTTTCCGCGCAATACCGCCGAATTTCGCGCCGAGTTCGGCGAGAACTTCACGCGGCAGCTCATCCAGGCCGGCAACCGCATGCGCGCACTCATGGGCTGGAACCGGGTCGACTGGCTCTACAAGGGCTACGGCATCTTCCAGTACGACTTGCAGTTCGTGCGCACCGACCGCGCCTATTTCGAGGAGGCGCAGTGGGGCGACTTTTCTGCTTGCCTGTCGCGCGTGATGCAGGAGCTGGCGCGCGACTGGAAGTGGGTGACCGCGCGTTTTCCCACCGAAGCCCGCGCTGAGCAGATCCGTCTCACCATCAAGAAATACAACGGCTCCGGCTCGCGCGCGGAGGCTTACTCCAACAACGTGGTCTTCTACGCGAAGATCGCCGCCACGGTTTCATAGGCGACCGAACCGCAGCGCGAAACGAGCCAGAGCTGACGGCCGGTCGGCTCTGGCTAGTGCGCACTACAAGTAGTTTCGGTACAAGATCCGCGAGCAGTTGGGGCACTGCACCAAGCTGCGCTCGGCCTTCACCTCGCTGGCGGTCACGCCGGGGACCTTCATGTGGCACCCCTGGCAAATCTCGTGCTCCAGGGCCACGATGGCGGCGTCGCCCTTGTTCTTGAACACGCGCTCGTAGATGTAGATGACGTCCTCGTCGAGGCCCTGCGCCGCAGCGGCGCGTTCGGTTACGAGGCCGTCGAGGCGGCCGGCCAGATTGCGCACTTTCTCCTCCAGAGCCTTGTCCTGCTCGTCGCAAGTCTTGAGCGCGCGGGCGAGTTCGGCCTCGGCTTCCTTGACCTGCACGGTGAGCGACTCGGCGGCCTCCATCAGTTCGAGTTCGCGATCCTCGATCGCGGAAACGTCGGCCTCGGCCCGCGTGATCTCATGGACCAGGGCCTGGAACTCCTCGTTCTTGCGGGTCAGGTTTTGCTGCGCGCGATACCGCCCGATCGCGTCGCGCTTGGTCTGCGCATCGCCCTGCAGCTTGCGCCGCTCCAGCTCGTTCGCCTTCAGGCTCTCGCGGACCTTGTCGCAGGCGTCGCGCGCGGCCTTGCGCTTGGCCTCGACTGCGGCGCGCTCGGCGGGCAGGGCTTTCTCCGCGGCCTTGTGCGATTTGATTTTCTGATCGCGATCTTGCAGGACGAGGAGTTTTTCGACGAGGGGTAGCATGCGGGTGGGGGGAGCTTCAGAAATCGGGCCGGAAGATTCAAACTGTCTTCTAGGGAAAATAGGCGGGCTTGGGTCAGAACATCTCCAAGCCGCGCGGGAACTGGATCGCCGCGATCTTCTCGGCCATGTCGTGGCCCGGCAGGAAGGCCAGTTCGACCGCGGCGGAGCGGCTCATGCGGGCGTGCATCTCGCTGACCTCACCCTGCGGCACGCCGTCGACGAAACCGTTGAGCGGACGCTTCTCGTTCTCCAGCGCACGGAAGGAGACGCCGGTCTCGGGCGAGAGCAAGGCGCTCTTCCAATTCATCGGCTGCATCACGTTCGAACCGACCAGCAGCCAGGCGGGTGTATCGGCCAGCAGCGGCGTGGCGCCCATCGAGCGGGCGTAGGCGGTCGAACCGGCGGCGGTCGAGAGCAGCACGCCGTCGCAGACGAGCTTCGGCAGACGCACGTGGGCGCCGACCTTCACCTCGATCCACGCCGTCTGGCCGGAGGCGCGCTCGATCCACGCTTCGTTGAAGGCGTAGTCGGTGCGCCAGTTGCCGCCGGCCGCGCATTTCGTCTCGACGTAGAGCAGCGGCATCTGCCGCAGCGTGAGTTCCTCGATCTCCAGCCCATGCTCGAAGACCGAGCCCGGGTCGTTGAGCAGGAAGCCGAGGTGGCCGGCATTGAGCCCGAAGAACGGGAGGCGGGTGCGCCAGTACTTACGAATCGCGCGCAGCATCGAGCCGTCGCCGCCGATCACGAGAATGCAGTTGGCATCGTGCGAGACCTCGTATTTGCGGAAGCGCTCGGCCCAGGCCTTGGCCTTGGAATTCCACTCGTCGGCCACGATGATGAGGCGCGGGTGGTCGATGATGCGGCGGGTCGAGCGATTGGGGATGCTGCCGCGATAGAGGCCGTAGCGCTCGAGGTAGTCGGCGATGGTGCCCGGGACGAGGTGGTTGACCGCCTCTCGGTGGTAGATGTGCTCGCGGATGACCGAGCTGGAGCCGGGGATGTCGAGCGGGAGTACGCGCGACTTCGGCGGGAGATCGGCCGGGCGGACTTCAAAGCCTGGGCGGGCGATAACCACGAAATTGAGCGTCGCCCACAGTTTGTCCGCATGCTGCCAGACCCGGTGGATGAAGGAATTGCGCTCCGCGCCGCCGGCGATCAGATCGCTGCCGATGACGTGCCAGACCTCACCGCGCGTGCCGTAGCGATTCTGCAGTTCGTGCGTGCGGGAGAAATGCGCCTGCTCCAGGTCGTCGAGGCAGACCTCCACCTTCGGCACATCGGCGAAGCAAAGATCGGCCATGGTGGCGCGAAAGACCGGATCGACCTCCGCGGTGGAAGGCTTGTCGGGCCGCGGGCCGCAGGGATGTACGACCACCTGGTCGAATTCCGCGCTGAGCGTCTCGGCGATGCGTCGATGGTGGATGCCGGGGGGATTGAAGCTGCCCCCGAAGACAGCGATGCGTGCGCTCATGAGGTGTGAGGTGGCGGAAGAGAGGGGCCGGACGGGAAGAATCAAGGCTCAATTCGCGGCGAGGCGGCGCGACAGATGCGACTTTGCCCGGCTGGGACGTGGTTAGGGTTTGAATCTTGGCCGCACTCCCGGGATTCTCCGCCGCCATGGATCTCTCGGAACTGCGCGCCCACATCGACCGCATCGACGACCAGCTGCTGCAGCTGCTCAACGAGCGGGCGACGCACGTGCACGAGATCGGCCGGCTGAAGCGCGAGCACGGCCTGGAGATCTACGCTCCCGAGCGGGAGGAGAAGGTGCTCTCAGCCCTGACGGCGCGGAACGCGCGGCTGCAGGGGTTGATCGACGACACGGCGGTGCGCGCGATTTACCGGGAAATCATGTCCGCCTCGTTGGCGCTCGAGAAGGAACTCACCATCGCCTACCTCGGGCCCGAGGCGACCTACACCCATCAGGCCGCGCGGAACAAATTCGGCTCGAGCGTCCGCTATGCGCCGCAATTCAGCATCGCCGAGGTCTTCGAGGCGATCTCGCGCGGGCGGGCCGACTACGGCGTGGTGCCGATCGAGAACAGCACAGAGGGCGCGGTCAATCACACCCTCGACGTTTTCATCGAGAGCGACCTGCGCATCTGCGCGCAGCTCTCCCTGAAGATCGAGAACAACCTGCTCAGCCGCCTGCCGCGCGAGCGCATCCGACGGCTCTTCTCGCATCCGCAGGTCTTCGGGCAATGCCGGCAGTGGCTGCGGGTGAATTTCCCCAAGGCCGAACTGGTCGAGGTCTCGAGCACGTCGAAGGCCGGGGAACTGGCCGCGCAGTCCGACGACGGCGCGGCCCTGGCCGGGAAGCTGGTGGCCGAGGTGCACGGCCTGCCGATTCTCGAGACCAGCATTCAGGACCGGGTGAACAATGCGACCCGCTTCCTGGTCATTGGCCCGCGCGATTGCCCGCCGACCGGGAACGACAAGACCTCGTTCATGTTCGCGGTGGCCGACGCCTCCGGCTCGCTCTTCAACGCGCTGGAGCCTTTCCGCACGCACGGGCTCAACCTGACCAAGATCGAAAGCCGGCCCTCCAAGCGGAAGCAGTGGGAGTATGTCTTCTTCGTCGACATCGAGGCCCACCACACCGACGAGCGCATGCAGCTCGCGCTGAAGGAAGTGAGCGAGCGCTCGACCCTGGTGAAGATCCTCGGGAGCTATCCGCGCGGCGAAGGCTGAGGCGGGCCGGAGCGGCGCGGAATCCCTTGCGATTCCGGTTTTCCCGGGGTGAATTTGGGCTTTCCTTCCCCGGGCGAGCTTCGAGATTGACGGCGCTCCGCCCACGGCCTCCTCAATTTCTTCCTCCCATGTCTGTCGAAACCTCCGTCTTCTCTCCGGCCAATCCCGAGTCCGCTGCCGCCCCGGTCGGCCGCAGCGTCGCCTCGACCAGTGACATCAAGTATCCGCCGATCGTCGCGGCCACGCCCTCGTTCGATCCGAACAAGATGCAGGAGCTGCTCGACGGCCCCATGCGTCCGACGCGTGACCGGGTGAAGGCCATCCTGACGCGCCCGGAATTCCGCTACTACAAAGGCACCGACAAGGACGAGCACCGCACCATCGTCTTCAACTGGCTGCTCGAACTCGCCCACGAGGGCATCGGCCGTCTGGGCTATCCGGCCATCGCGGGCGGCGAGGGCGATACGCGCAAGTTCCTCGCGGCCTTCGAGACGATCGCCCTGCATGACCTCTCGCTGACCATCAAGTTCGGCGTGCAGTTCGGCCTGTTCGGCGGCTCGATCCAGCAGCTCGGTACGGAGCATCATCACGAGAAGTACCTCAAGCCCTGCGGCCAGGGCGCGCTGCCGGGCTGTTTCGCGATGACCGAACTCGGCCACGGCTCGAACGTGCGCGACATCGAGACCACCGCGACCTACGACGCGGCCACGCAGACGTTCGAGATCCACTCGCCCACGCAGTCCGCCGGCAAGACCTACATCGGCA
Source organism: Verrucomicrobiota bacterium (assembly GCA_018240025.1). Taxonomy (GTDB): domain Bacteria; phylum Verrucomicrobiota; class Verrucomicrobiia; order Chthoniobacterales; family SZAS-18; genus SZAS-18. Next base: position 33,695 of record JAFEGM010000002.1, on the reverse strand, counting down.
ACGCCGCCTGCCACGGCCGCATGGCCACCGTCTTCGCGCAGCTCATCGTGGCGGGCGAATGCCACGGCGTGCACGCATTCGTGGTGCCCATCCGCTCGGCCGAGGGCTACATGCTGCCGGGCGTGCGCATCGAGGACAACGGCAACAAGCTCGGCCTGCCGGGCGTGGACAATGGCCGTATCTGGTTCGACCACGTGCGCATTCCGCGGACCGATCTGCTCGACCGCTTCGCCAGCGTCTCGCCGGAGGGTGTCTACTCCTCGCCCATCGCCAGCCAGAGCGCGCGTTTCTTCACCATGCTCGGCACGCTGGTCGGCGGTCGCGTCAGCATCGCCTCGGCCGGCAACCAGGCGGCCAAGAGCGCGCTCGCCATCGCCATTCGTTACGGCGCGCGCCGGCGGCAGTTCAGCGGGGGCAAGGACCCGCAGGAGTGTCTGCTGCTCGACTATCCGACCCATCAGCGTCGGCTCATGCCGCGGCTGGCCAACGTCTACGCGCTGCATTTCGCCATCCGCGCGCTGGGCGAGTTCTACGCCAAGCCGAACCGCGACGAGAAGGAGACCCGCCAGCTGGAGGCCACCGCGGCCGGCCTGAAGGCGTGGTCGACGTGGAACGCGACCGCGGCCATTCAGATCGCGCGCGAATGCTGCGGCGGCGACGGCTACATCGCGGCCAACCGCTTCGCTTCGCTGAAGGCGGACTCGGACATCTTCACCACCTTCGAGGGCGACAACACGGTGCTCATGCAGCTGCTCGCCAAGAACCTGCTGATGGAATACGGCGGCAAGTTCAAGTCGATGAGCACGCTCGACATGGTGCAGTTCTTCGGCACGCAGTCGATGGACCGCCTGGCGGAGATGAACCCGCTGGTCACGACCAAGGTGGACAAGGATCACCTGCGCGACACCGATTTCCATCTCAGCGCGCTCCGCTACCGCGAGCAACGCATCCTGGAAGGCGCGGCCAAGCGCATGCGCCGGCTGGTGAAGTCCGGCGTCGAGTCCTATCAGGCCTACCTGCAGTGCCAGGTGCGCTTCGGCGAACTGGCCGAGGCGAGCGTGGAGCGTGAGATCGCCGAGCGCTTCGCGGAGTCGGTGATCAAGGTCGTCGATCCGGCCATTCGCACGGTCCTGCGTGATCTGCTCGATCTCTACTGCCTCTCGACCATCGAGAAGCACGACGGCTGGTATTTGGAATACGGCTACCTCGGCGGGAAGAAGACCAAGATGATCCGCCGCGAGGTCGACGAGCTCTGCGAGAAGATTCGCCATCAGGCGGTCGCTCTCGTCGATTCCTTCGGCATCCCGGAGGAACTGCTTTCGGCGCCGATCGCGCTGCGTTGAGCCGCGCTTGGGCAGCCCCCCTGAGCTTCAGTCGTCACCCGTATAAGTCCCGCTCGCCAGACGGATTTCTTCGTGTACAGATTCCCCGTGGTCTTCGTCCGTTTCGGTTTCGCGTTGCGCGCTTCGGTTTGCGCCGCCGCCGCCGCACTTTGCCTGTCCGCCTCCGGCCAGGTGCTGCGGCAGGAATCGACCCCCAACACCGTTTGGCTCGACTTGCGTCTGGCCGAGGACGGCGCGCGTCCGCAGACCGTGCCGGCCTGGCTCGATGCGCTGGAGACCGAGGCGATTTCGCTCCCGCTGCTCGGAACGGACGGCGCTTTCACGGCGCCGGCCACGGTGCACCGCCTGCGGGTGACCCGCGTGGCTGATGCGGAAGCGATTCTCGTGCGGCTGTATTTCGACGATCAGGCCGGAATTTCGCCGACCATCTCGGCTTGGGACGAACTCGGCAATGAGATCGCGCAGAGCGGGCAGCTCGGCGAAGGACTGGGCTTGCCGAACGCGAAGGCGGTCGTCATCCCCACGGCCAAACTGAATTACCTGGAAATCACAGTGCCGGGCGACGGGCGCACCGTGCGCGGGGCGCAGATCGCCTGGCTCACCCGCCATGAGCTGTGGCGACCGCTCGATGTCACGAGTGCGCCCACGACGCTGGAGCCGTTCCGGGCTCTGCGCAGCGAGGCGCGTCCGGGCGACGGCGAAGACCGCTATCGCAACGGCGTGGTCACGGCGGTGTTGCAGGAAGGCACGCTCAAGCTTTCGGAATCCGGCGGCGCGGTGCGCCTGCCCTTTGAGATCGAGCGCGCGCCGCTGATGGCGCTGGTCACGTTCGAGGTCCTCGGAGCCGATCTGGAGCATCCGCCGGAGATCCGCCTGAACGGACGGTATCTCGGCGAGGCGCAGTATGCTGCGCCCGATCTGGCCGATCCCGCGCTGCGCGGAGAGCTGTCAGACAGTCGGGCAGGGGTGGGCTTCCGCTACGCCGGCTGGATCCGCGCGACCCGGCTGGTGCCGACCCTCGCTTTGTCGAATGGCTCGAACCTGCTCGAGGTCACGGCCAAGTCTGACGGCGGCGAAATCGCGGTGCGCCGGATCGACATCCAGCTGAAGTACCCTTTCGAACAACTTGATTTGGCTCCGGTCCAAACTTCTGCCTCCCGTTAATCCATCATGAAAGCAGCCTTCCGCTCCGCCCGCCGCCTCGCGGCCTTTACCCTCCTCGAGATCATGCTCGTGGTGGCGATCATCATGCTCCTGCTGGGCGCTGGAGCGTTCTTCCTCGGCGACTTCATCGGAGTCGGCCGGACTGCCCGGGTGCAGGCGGACATCTCCACCCTGACCACCAGCCTGCGCACGTACCAGATGGTGAACGGCTTCTACCCGTCTTCCTCGCAAGGCTTGAATGCCCTCGTCACCCAGCCCGGCGGCGAGCCCAAGCCCCGCGTCTGGAACCAGCTGATGTCGCAGTTGCCCAAGGATCCGTGGGGCAATGAGTACGTCTACGTTTGCCCGGGCCGTAAGAACCCGAAGGGATTCGACCTTTACTCCAAGGGAGCGGACGGGCAGGAGGGAACGCCCGACGACGTCGGCAATTGGCAATAGTCTTCGCGCGCCGGGATTGACCCGCGGCGCGCCTCTTGCTTCTCTCAGCGCCAATCTCCCACACTTTCATGGGCCTCATCCGCAAGATCTTCTGGGTGTCACTCACCCTGGGCTTCACCTTCGTGTTCACGATTTTGTTCGAGCACGGCACGCAGGATTTCGCCAAACACGCGGAAAAGGAATGGGAGGGGATCAAGAAGCTCTTCGAGCAGGATCCCAAGGCGGCCAAGAAACCGGCCAAGAAGTAGTTCGCTGGGGCTTCACGCGTGCGTGAAGCCCTTTTTTCTGCCCCTGCGCCCTCGGGGACGCTTTTGACCCGTTAGTCTAGCAAAAACGCATTGGTCTTTTGACCACGCAATGAAACCCAAACCTCGCAGTCATCGCTTCACCTCTGCCTTCACCCTCCTCGAGATCATGCTCGTGGTGGCCATCATCATGCTGCTGCTCGGCACCGGCGCCTACTACATCGTCGGCTATTTTCAGCAGTCGCAGGACACCGTCGCCCGCGCCGAGATCAAGACGCTCGGCACCTCGCTCAAGACCTACTACCTGAACAACGGCTTCTACCCGACCACCGCCCAAGGCTTGAACGCCCTGGTGAGCGAGCCGACCGGTTCGCCCAAGCCGGCGCGCTGGGTGCGCCTCATGGACGAAGTGAAGAAGGACCCGTGGAAACAGGACTATGTCTACCTGTGCCCCGGGAAGAAGAACCCAAAGGGCTTTGACCTCTATTCGAAAGGGGCGGACGGCATCGACGGCAACGAGGACGATGTGAGCGACAAATGATCGCCGCCCGGTAACCTGGTCGGCACCTCGGTTAAGAAGGCGGCATGAGAATTGCCGCCTTCTTTTTTGCTGCCGCGACTGCCTGCCTGCTGACCGCCTGCGGCTGAAACCGAACGTCAGCGCGGTGCCGCTGACCGCGCCATGGTCCGAGCTGAACCTGCCCGTGCAGGACGGGGCCGCGGTCTGGGCGAGCAGCCCGGCTCAGTTCAAGGCCCAGCACAAGGGCGATCGCCGTGCCGTTCTCGCTGCCTACGTCGAGGCCTTCAAACGGCAGGGTTGGTCGCTTTTGAAACTCGATCAGAGCCGCTCCAATTGGTACGTCGACCTCGCCAAGGGGGCGGCAAAGATCCAGATCGAGCTCTACGACTTCAAAAAGACGGGAGTCATCATCCAGAAGCTCTGAGAGTTGGTCGCCTCAGGCATTCGTGCGCAAAAACCTCACCGCTGCCTCGGTTCGCGAACTGACCTGCCATTTGCGGTAGACGCTGGCCAGGTGGTTTTTGACGGTGGAGCGCGTCAGGTTCAGGCGGGTCGCAATCTCCTTGTCGGCCAAGCCTTCCGCCGCCAAGGCCAGCACCTCGGTTTCGCGGGCCGACAGCTTCTCCGCTTCCTGCCGTTCGGCTTCGCTGGCGATGGTGCCAGAGCCCGCGCGCAGAAAGCCGAGCAGGCGCTTGGCGATCCAGGGCGACATGGGCGCGCCGCCCGCCATGGCGTCATCGGCCGCACGCAGAATCGACTCGGAGGGGTCGCCTTTCAGCAGGTAACCGCAGGCGCCGGCGCGAAGCGACTCCAACACGGCTTCGTCGTCGCGCTTGGCCGAGAGCATGATGATGGCCAAGCCGGGCCGCGCGGCGAGGAACTGGCTGACCGCCGCCGAGCCAGGCAGGCCGGGCAGGCCAATGTCCAAGAAAAGGAGCGCGAAGGTCAGTTTCGCCGGCAGCCGCAGACCGTCCTCCACGCTGCCGACGGAGGCGACCACGCGATATCGCCCCGAGGCCTCGAGCAGGAGGCGCAGGTACTCGCGCACCGGCGAGTCGTCGTCGATCAAGGCGACGGCATGCGGAGCGGAGGAGCTGTGCGGCACGCGTCGAGGTAATCACGAAAGGCCTGCGGAAAGCAACTAGCTGCTGTCACCCGGATGGCGACATTGCTGGGTGTCCACGTTTCCCGCGACCGCGCCTGCCGACGCCGCCGGACTGCTCGATCAACTCCGCGAGCGTGCCCGGGAACTCGGCTTCGCGGCCTGTCGCGTGGCCGCGGCGCATCCCCCGGAGCAGTCGGCGCACTTCGAGGCGTGGCTCGACGCTGGTCACGCCGGCGACATGAGTCCGTGGCTCGAGCGCAGTCGCGCCAAGCGCTCGGATCCCGAGTTGGTGCTGCCGGGCGTCCGCAGTGTCGTCGTGCTGGCGATGAGCTACTGGCAGGGCGGCCCCAACTCGGCCGCAGGGCAGGGGAGAATCGCCCGGTACGCCTGGGGCGACGATTACCACGAACTGATCGCCGAGCGCCTCGAACGCTTGGCCAAGGTGCTGGCGGAAGCCGGCGGCGCGCAACGGTGCTACGTGGACACCGGCCCGATCCTCGAGAGGTCCTTTGCCGCCGAGGCGGGGGTGGGCTGGCAAGGCAAGAGCACCATGCTGCTCAGCCGGGAACTCGGCACGTGGTTCTTCCTGGCGGAGATCCTGACCACGCTGGAACTCCCGGCGGATCCGCCGGCGGCGGCCCATTGCGGCAAGTGCACGCGCTGTCTCGACGCCTGTCCGACGGCAGCCATTTCGCCTGAGCGGCCGTTCCGGCTCGAGGCGCGGCGCTGTCTCTCGTATCTGACCATCGAACACAAGGGGAGCATTCCGGTCGAGTTCCGGGCTGCGCTCGGCGATCGCATCTACGGCTGCGACGACTGCCTCGACGCCTGCCCGTGGAATCGCTTCGCCCAGCGCTCCCGCGAGGCGGCCTTCCAGCTCCGACCGGCCATGGCTGGGCGGCCGCTGCGCGAATACCTCGAACTCGACGACGACACCTTTCGGCTGCTCTTCCACGGCTCGCCGATCAAGCGCATCAAGCGACGCGGCTTCCTGCGCAACGTCTGCGTCGCGCTCGGCAATGTGGGCGGCCCGGACGATCTCCCCGCGCTGCGCCGCGCCGCGGCCGACCCCGAACCGCTGGTGGCGGAGCACGCCGCCTGGGCCGTCGGGCAGATCGAGCATCGCGCATGCGTGACTTCAACCTGTGGCGCGCCCCAAATTTGACTCGCCAGCCGCGCCCGGGTTGGCTGAATTCGCGCCATGCAGAAGTTCATCGTCCCCGGCTTCCTGATCGGTTTCGGCCTGCTCTGGCTGCTCAACGAACTGGAGCTCATCCCGCCGGTAAAAATCGTCTGGACGCTCGTGCTGGCGGCCGCGGGGATCGGCATCTTTGCCTCACGCGGCTTTCATAAGGAGACCTTCCCCTGGGGCGCCTTCTTCCTGATCTGCGCGGTCTTTTCCATCTTCCGGCAGATGGGGGCGCTGCGCGTGGCCATCGAAGTGCCGCTCATCCTGGTCGCGCTCGGGATCATTCTGGGGGTCAATCAGACCGACGTCATCCCGCCCGCGCCGGAGAAGAAGTAGCGGCCCACGCCGCCCCAACTCGCGGTTGATCTTCCGGCACGCCGCGGCTCTCTTGCGCCATCGGTCCGCCGATGTCCCCGTAGTTCAACGGATAGAATAGAGATTTCCTAAATCTTTGATCTGGGTTCGATTCCCGGCGGGGACGGTCGATCTTGCGAGGAGCGGGCGGTGACGCACGCCACGATTGCGGGATGGGCGAATCGCGATTGCAGACCTCGTGCGGCGTGGGTTGGTCGCGGCCATGAACCCAACTCGCCGCGATTTCCTCAAACTCTCCCTCGCCGCCGGCGCGGGTGCCACCTTCCTGCCGAACGCGCTCTTCGCCGCCGAGGCCAAACCCAAGCCTTTGAAGATCCTCATCCTCGGCGGCACCGGCTTCACCGGCCCGCACCAGGTCAAATACGCCCTCTCCCGCGGGCACAGCGTGACGGTCTTCAATCGCGGCAAGACGCACCCCGGCGAGTTGCCGAAGGAGGCCGAGCAACTCATCGGCGATCGCAACGGCAAGCTCGACGCGCTGAAGGGCCGCAAATGGGATGTCTGCATCGACAATCCGACCACGCTCCCCGTCTGGGTGCGCGATGTCGGCGAAGTCCTGAAGGGCAACGTCGAGCGCTTCGTCTTCATCTCGACCATTTCGGTGTACGCCGACAACTCCAAGCCGGGCATGGATGAGACCGCCGCACTGGCGAAGTACACCGGAGCCGACGTCATGAAGGAGACGCGCGAGACGCTGATTGCGTCGAAGTTTGCGCTCTACGGCCCGCTCAAGGCCGCCAGCGAAGCCGAGGCGGAGAAGTGGTTCCCGGGCAAGACGCTGGTCATTCGTCCCGGCTTGATCGTGGGCCCCGGCGACGAGACCGATCGCTTCACGTACTGGCCCGTGCGCGTCTCCAAGGGCGGCGAGGTGCTGGCTCCCGGCGACAAGACCGATCCCGTGCAGATCATCGACGCGCGCGACTTGGCCGAATGGACCATCCGAGCGGTGGAGCAGGGGCTGGTGGGGAATTACAACGCCACCGGCCCGAACCGCGAGCTGCCGATCGGCGAGTTGCTGGAGACCTGCAAAACCGAGACCAAGTCCGACGCCAAGTTCGTCTGGGCCAAGGCCGATTTCCTGGAGAAGCAGAAGGTCACGCCCTGGGGCGACATGCCCGTATGGGTGCCGCCGATCGGCGACAGCGCCGGCTTCTCGCGCGTGAGCAACAGGAAGGCCGTGGCCGCCGGAATGACCTTCCGCGCGCTGCCGGAAACCGTGCGCGACACCCTGACTTGGTTCCGCGCCCAGCCGGCCGAACGGCAGGCCAAGCTGAAGGCCGGCATCAGCCCGGAGCGCGAGAAGGAAGTGCTCGAGGCGCTGAAGAAGGAGACCGCCAAGTAGGTTTCGGGGCGGACCCCGAGGCCGGCGATTTCGGCCTCGGGAGCGCCAGCGGTCGCGGCAGGTGGTCTGCTGGAGAACGCGCACTCACTGCCAGAGTGCGCCGACCTCCGTGCAGCCTCGCGGGAATTGACCTCGGCCGAACTCAAAGCCACCGGGCTTCGAGCTGCCTTACCCTATCCGTGCCGGCGGGCCTACTGGTCGCTATTTTCCCGTGCGGGGATCGGGTGCGCCGTAGGTGTTGGCGCTGCTCGTCTGCAGATCCCACTTCAGAATGCTGGGCTTGTTTGGGTCCTCGGCCGAGACGTTGATGAGAGGCGGAAGGTAGCGCCAGGCCTTCACGTTCCAGATCGTGGGCTCCTTCTTCGCGTCCTGGGCCTTCTTCTTCTTGGCGATGTCGTCGAAGAAGCGCCGCGCCCGCGCATCCTCCGGAGTCAGGGCGAAGGGCTCGACCAACGGAATAGATGGCGCCGTCACCACGACCCCCTCCTCGGTGGGTTTCGCGACCGACTTGGCCGCGACTGAACTCGACTCCGAGATCGCGGCCAGGCTGGCTTTGACGAGCTCGCGCTGCAGCTCGGGTTCGAACCGCCGCAATTCGATGCGGGCTTCGCCGCCCTGATGGGTCACGAAGACGGTGGCCCCTTCGATCTTCTGGATCCGCGCATTTTTGAACACGGTTCCGTCGGTCAGTCGCACATCGTTGCCGGCCCAGGCGATGCCGGTCAGGAGGGTGGCGAGGAGCAGGCGGCAGGCGAAATGCATCGGTCCGGAGACAGTGGAGGGGCGATTTCGTTCGATCTGTTCGCTGCCCGCGAATCCCGCTTGTCAGCGGGAAACGCATTTGTCACAACGCGCGCATGAGCACCCTCGCCTGTACCGTCAATGGACTGAAAATGCCCAACCCGTTCGTCGTCGGCTCGGGGCCGCCCGGCACGAACATGAACGTGATCAATCGCGCCTTCCGGGAAGGCTGGGGCGGAGTCATCGCCAAGACGGTCAGCCTGGACGCTTCCAAGGTCATCAATGTCGCTCCGCGCTACGGCAAGCACTTCGGTCTCGGCGGGGAGGTCATCGGCTGGGAGAACATCGAGCTCATCAGCGATCGCCCGTTCAACGTCTGGCTGGACGAATTCAAGCGCTGCAAGGACGCTCAGCCGCCGGGTGCGCTGATTGCCAGTGTGATGGAGGAGTACAACAAGGACGCCTGGATCGAGATCATCACGCGCTGCCAGGATGCGGGCGTCGATGCGTTCGAGCTGAATTTCTCCTGTCCGCACGGTCTCCCGGAGCGCAAAATGGGTGCCGCCATGGGCCAGGACCCGGACATCCTCGAGGAGGTCTGTGGCTGGGTCATGAGCGTGGCCAAGGTCCCGGTCTGGGCCAAAATGACGCCCAACGTCACCCACATCGAGGAACCCGCCCGTGCCTCGCTGCGCGCAGGCGTCGACGGCATCAGCGCCATCAACACCATTCGTAGTGTGATCGGCGTCAATCTGGACACGCTGCGACCCGAGCCCACTGTCGAAGGTTACACCACCCCGGGCGGCTATTCGTCGCGTGCGGTCAAGCCGATCGCCCTGCGCATGTGCATGGAGATCGCCACCGTGATCGAGAAGGAGTTCCCCGGTCGCACCCTCAGCGGTCTGGGTGGCATCGAAACCGGCAGTGAGGCGGCCGAGTTCATCCTCCTGGGCAGCGACAGCGTGCAGGTCTGCACCGGCATCATGAAATTCGGCTATCCGATGGTGAAGAAGCTGCAGGAGGAACTCCTGGCCTTCATGGAGAAGCACAAGTTCGAGACCATCGCCGACTTCAAGGGCAAGAGTCTGCCGTACTTCACGACCCACTTCGACCTCGTCCGGCGCCAGAAGGAGCGCAAGGAAGCCGACGCGGCCAAAGCCGCGGCCAAGGGCATGATCAAGGGCGACGCCGAGTGGCGCGGCGACGACTTCGTGAAGCAGAGCGACGCGCTGGCCAACAACTAGATACTGCGCGAGCCGCTGCCGGTTTTCCGATCAACGCAGCCGCCAAGCCAATCGGGTCTCGGTTGGTTTGGCGGCCTTTGCTCGGCGGAACGCGGGGGACCGCCGATGGATCACTTTGATCCGGCGATCCAAATCGGGCGGGTGCTGAAGGTGACCGTAGCGCCTTCCTGGTCGAGCGCGGGATCGATGGGCAGGAGCACGATGCGGAGACCGTCGGCTTTCAGCGTCGTCTTCTTACCGCCCTTCTCCGGCACCGTCACGGTAGCTCCGTCGGTGCCGAAGTGAACGGCGAGCTTGGTGGCATTCAGCAAGGGAGCCCCCTGGGTGCCCAGGCTCTTTCGACTCGTCTCGTTCAGCTGGGTCAAGCCGCGCACGAGCGCTCCATAGGAAATCGAGGTGGCCTCCGGAACAGGCACCCCGATTTCCACGCTCAGGTCGATGGTGCCCCTGGGCTGGTTGGTGACCAAAAGCGGGTTTTCCTTCAACAATTCCTCCGTCTGAGGGAAATCGTAGATCGCGCGGTCAGGCCCCAGGCGGAAGGTCTTGGGGGCAATCTTGGAATCGAGGGTGAGCGTGATCTCTTCCGGTTTCACGCCCGCCTTGCGGCAGGCGACGGTGAGGCGGACGGCGACCTTGCCCTTATCGTCGCCCACCACTCGCTTGATGTTCTCGTCGACGGTGGCGTAGGGCAGCTTGCCGACGTCCTGGGCGAAGGCGGAGCCGGCGAGGAGCAGGAGCGGAAGGGCAAGGAGACGACGCATAGGGAAGCGGAGGTTTCGGCACGTGCAGGAACGGACCGGTCACATTATGCCTGCCGGAGGCTGATCGTCACGCGGCGAGAATGCCGTCCTTCATCCGGAGCTGGCGACCCGTCCGGGCGGCCAGCTCGAGATTGTGCGTGACGAGCACGAGCGCGGTGCCCGCTTCACGGTTCAGGTTGAAGAGCAGCTCCGTGATGCGCTCGCTGGTCTCGCCGTCGAGGTTGCCGGTCGGCTCGTCGGCGAAGAGGATCTGAGGGCGATTGATGAAGGCCCGCGCCAGCGCCACCCGCTGCTGCTCGCCGCCCGAAAGCTGCGTGGCGTAGTGCTGCTGGCGGCCCCCGAGGCCGACATTCTCGAGCAGGCTAGCCGCCTGCGTCCGGATTTCCCGCGTGGAACGGGATGGACCGCCCAGCGCGCCGAGCAACTCCGCCGGAACCATCACGTTCTCCAGCGCGGTCAGCGTGGGGACGAGCTGGAAGTTCTGGAAGACAAAGCCGGTGTGCTCTGCCCGAAGACGGGCGCGGGCATCCTCGCTCAGCGGTTCGAGCGCGCGCCCCGCCAGCTCGATGCTGCCGGCGCTGACCCGATCGAGCCCGGCGCAGAGCCCGAGCAGCGTCGTCTTGCCGCTGCCGGAATGGCCGACGATGGAGACTGATTCGCCCGCGGCCACGCTGAACGAGGCGTGGCTGACGACCGTCAGTTCGCTTTCGCCATCGGGCGAGGGGAATCGCTTCGAGACGTCCCGGACCGCCAGGACCGTGGTTCCTTCCATGATCAGTGTTCGACCGGTGCGGGGAGGTCCACCGCTTCGGCCTCGCCGCCGAACTTGGGATAGACGAATTTCTCCGCCGGCACGCCGCGGCGCGTCAGGCCGGTCGCCTTCTTCACGCCGCCCTGCTTGAGAAGGCTGAGCGATTTGTAGAGCATATCCGTGCCCAGCCCACGATTGCGGTACTCCAGGAGGATGCAGGGGCCGGAGATGAGATGGTTCTCGGCCATCGCGCTGTCGGTGAAAATGGAAGCCCCGACGATGCGCGGGCCATGCACGAGCACGAGGCCGGGGCTGTCGTGATCGGCAAAAGCGCGGCGGACCCCTTCGACGAGTGCCTCGCGGATGCGGCCGAAGGACTCGGCCCAGTCGCTGTCGAGGGTAAAGCTGTTGAAGATGACGTGCTGGACCGCCTCAGCCTCCCGGCGGTTGACCGGCCGCACGACCGTGTTGACGGGCAGCTTCGTCGTGGCCGGTTCGCCGAGTTTTTCGAGGTCCCAAGTGAACCGCATCCACTGCACTAGCTTCATAGGGGTACAATCTCCGCGGCGGGTGGCGGGGGCGCAAGGGGCGCCGCGGGAAAAGACGCGATTTGGGCAGCGGAATTTGGTGCTTGGCATCTCCCGAAACTGCTGATTTGCCGCGGCAGCCGAACCAGCCCGCGGGCGAGCCGCACGAAGCTGCGCGCGGACTTTGACGGCGGCCCGCGGCTGCATCCATTCCGGCCCGATGCGCCGCACCTTCCTCTCGCTTCTGGCCCTTCTGGCTTTCACCGCCGCCCTGCCTGCCGACGAAGGCATGTGGCTGTTCAACCGCCCTCCGACCGCCACCATCAAGGCGAAGTATGGCTTCGAGCTGACCGACGAATGGCTCGCGCGGGTGCAGGGATCGGCCTTGAAGGTCGGCGGGGGCGGCTCCGGTTCCTTCGTCTCCGCGGACGGCCTGGTGCTGACCAATCACCACGTCGCGCAGGAGTTCATCCTCAAGCTGAGCACCAAGGAGAAGGACCTCGTCAAAGGCGGCTTCCTCGCCCGTACGCCCGCGCAGGAATTGAAGTGTCCCGACCTCGAGATCGAACAACTCGTGTCGATCGAGGACGTCACGGCCCGCGTCAATGCGGCTGTGACGCCCGGCATGGATCCGACCGCCGCTGCGGCCGCCCGCCGCAAGGTCAGCGCGGACATCGAGAAGGAGAACTCCGAGAAGACCGGACTGAAATGCGAGGTCATCACGCTCTATCAGGGCGGCGCCTATCATTTGTACCGCGCCAAGCGCTACACCGACGTGCGCCTGGTCTTCGCGCCCGAAGCCGGCGCGGCCGCCTTCGGCGGCGATCCGGACAATTTCGAGTATCCGCGCTACTGCCTCGATATCTCGCTGCTGCGGGTCTACGAGAACGGCCAGCCTGCGAAGCCGGAGCACTATCTGCGCTGGTCCAAGGAAGGTCCGGTCGAGGGCGACGTCAGCTTCGTGGCCGGCTACCCGGGCCGCTCCAGCCGGCTCATCACGATGGCCGAGCTGGACTACCAGCGGAATGTCTCGTTCCCGGCCGGCAACGCGCGGCTGAAACGCCTGGAGGTGCTGCTGCTCGCCTGGGGTTCGCGCAGTGCGGAGAACCAGCGCCGGGCCAAGGACTTCCTCCAGACCGTGCAGAACACGCGCAAGGTGCGCGACGGCAATCTGGCCGCACTCTACGATCCGACCTTTTACGAGCTCCGCGCCAAAGCGGAGACGGAGTTCAAGGCCCGCATCGCCCGCGAATACCCGGAGGCCACCGAGGCTCGCGCCGCCTTCGATCGCATCGCGGAGGCGCAGGCCACCATGGCCAAGGCCGCGCCGCGCTATCGCTGGCTGGAGCTGGGCCACGCCTTCACGGCCGATGTCTTCTTCATCGCCCGACGCCTGCTGCGGGCCGGCGAGGAGCGCACGAAGCCGAACGGCGAGCGGCTGCGCGAGTATGCCGACGCGCGCAAGGCGGCGCTGGAACGGCAGATCTTCACGGAGCAGCCGCTGCACGAAGATCTCGAAACGGTCCTGCTGGCCGATTCGCTCCTGGCCTGGTCGGAGGCGGTCGGAACGAACGACCCGCTGGTCAAGCAGGTGCTGGCCGGCAAATCGCCGCGCGTGCGGGCCGGAGAGCTGATCAAGACGACCAAGCTGCGTGACCTCGCGGTGCGGAAGGCCCTCTACGAAGGCGGCAAGGCGGCGGTCGATGCGGCCAAAGATCCGCTCATCGAAGTGGCCCGGATCGTCGATGCCGAAGCGCGCGAGCTGCGCCGCGTCGCGGAGTGGGTCGAGGAGGTGAAACGCCAGTCGCAGGGCATTCTGGCCAAGGCCCGCTTCGCGCTCGACGGCGCCAACACCTACCCCGACGCGACTTCCACGCTGCGGCTCAGCTACGGCGTGATGAAGGGTTACGAACAGGACGGCACGCCGATCCCGTCGTTCACGGTCGCGCAAGGTCTGTTCGATCGCGCGACGGAGCAGAACAACCGCGAACCCTTCGAGCTGCCGGCCAGCTGGGCCAGGGCCAAGGCCAAGCTGAACCTGAAAACCCCCTACAACTTCGTCAGCACCCACGACATCATCGGGGGTTCGTCCGGCTCGCCGGTGGTCAATCGCAGCGGCGAATTCACCGGCATCGTCTTCGACGGTAACATCCAGAGCCTGATCTCCGATTTCGCCTACGATGATCGCCAGTCCCGCACGGTCAGCGTGCACAGCTCGATCATTCTCGAGGCGCTCGACAAGGTCTACGGCGCGCCCGAGCTCGTGAAGGAGCTGAAGGAAAGCAAGCGCTGAGCCTCCCTGCGCCATGTCGACCGCGCCCGATCCGCTCCGCGACTGCCTCATGCCGCGCCTGGAATTTCGGGCGCTGAGTGTGGCGGAGCACGCGCGTTCGTTGCACGCGATGGACAACGACCCGGAGGTGATGCGCTACATCAACGCTGCGCCGCCGGTGCCCTGGGAAGGCTTCGAGGAGAAGATCCGCCAGTTCGTCGAAGTGCGCATCGCCGCCCTCGCGCCGCGACTGGGCTGGTGGGCCGCGCACGAGCGCGCCAGCGGCGCTTTCGTCGGCTGGTTTCACCTTTTCGAGAGTCGACGCTTTCCCCCGCGGCTCGAACTGGGCTACCGCCTGGTGCGCGGTTTCTGGCGGCGTGGCTACGCCACGGAGGCCTCCCGGGCGCTTCTTGAATACGCCTTCAGCCGGCTCGAGGCGCCGGAGGTGATCGCGATCACTCTCGTCCGAAACGGGCCGTCCCGCGGCGTGTTGGAGAAGCTCGGGATGCGGCTGGAGCAGGAATTCGCCTTTCCGCCGGAGGTCTGCGAAACCTGGTCCGAGGAGGAGCGTCGCGGCGTGCTCTATCGGATCGGCCGCGACGAGTTTCCGGTCGGCTAGGGATCCGGCGCGTCGGCGGAACACCAGAGAGCACGCTTTCACCCAGCGCCGCGGCGGGCAGCGCCCCGGCGTCTGGCCGGGCCGGCGGCAATGACAGCGCGGTCGCACAGTTCGGCTCGACATCCGCCTCGCTTCGCTCGTCAGTGCCGGTCCCATCCACCCCCGCATGCCACCCACCCGCCATCGCATCGTCGTCTGCAGCTTCATGGGGAACTGCCCCATCGCCGGAGTGCTCTGGCAGACGCTGCATTACATCGCCGGCCTGCAGCGCCTCGGGCACGACGTGTACTATATCGAGGACACCTCGCGCGTGCCTTACGACCCGGTCGCCTACACCCTGACCGAGGAGACGGGCTACGTGGAGCAGATCCTCGGTCAACTCGCGCGCGAGTTCGATTTCGAGGGCAAGTGGGCCTTCTCGCCGCGCTACCGCTCGCGCGAGGAAACGGTCGGTCCGCTCAACCGCGCGCAGGTCAACGAGCTCTACCGCAGCGCCGACGCGGTCTTCAACATCTGCGGCTCGCACGAGTTGAATGAGGATCTCTGCCTGAGCGATCGGCTCGTCTACGTGGAGAGCGATCCGGGCGTCGAGCAGATCAAGGTCGACAAGGGCGAGGCCGGTACCATCGAGTTCCTGCGCCGGCATCGCGCGCTCTTCACCTTCGGCGAAAACATCGGCCGCCCCGAGTTTCCGGTGCCGCTGCACGGCTTCACCTGGCTGCCCACCCGCCAGCCGGTGGTGACGGATTTCTGGCGCACGGACGGGCCGCCGCCCGCGGGCGCGGTCTTCACCAGCATCGCCAACCTGGCCACCGGCGGGAAGAAGGACATCGAGTGGCGCGGTGAGAACTACCTCTGGAGCAAGCTGCCGGAGTTCGAGAAATTCCGCCTCGCGCCGGTCGAATGCGGTGAGGACTTCGAGCTGGCCACCAATTTCAAGACGCAGGATCTGGCCGACCGTTTCCACGGCGCGCGCTGGCGCAGCCTGTCGCCCGATGCCATGAGCGTGGCCTACCGCGACTACGTGCGTTACGTGCAGCAGTCGAAGGGGGAGTTCACGGTGGCCAAGGATCAATACGTCCGCCTGCATACCGGCTGGTTCAGCGATCGCACCGCCTGCTACCTCGCCGCCGGCCGGCCGGCCATCACGCAGGAGACGGGCTTCACCCGGCTCTACGGAGGTCGCGAGGGCCTGTTCGCGTTTGCCGACGTCGGCGACATCCAGCAGGCCGTGCGCGAGATCAACGCCGACTACGACCGCCATTCCCGCGCCGCCTTCGAAATCGCGCGCGAGTGGTTCGAGGCGGAGACGGTCATCCGTTCCATGCTCGATCGTCTCGGGCTCTGAGCCGCGCGCCATGTCCGCCGTCGTCGAGGTGCGGGACCTCACCAAGGTCTACCGCGTGTTCAAGAAGGAGCCCGGGCTCGCCGGCGCGGTGAAGGGTCTCTTCTCGCGCCGCTACGAGGAGGTGCGCGCGGCCGATGCGGTCTCGTTCCAAATCCAGGAAGGGGAGTTCGTCGGCTTCCTCGGCCCGAACGGCGCGGGCAAGACGACCGTGCTGAAAATGTTGAGCGGTCTGCTCAACCCGACCTCCGGCAGCGCCAGCGTGCTCGGCTTCACGCCGTGGGCGCGGGAGAACGCGTTCAAGCGCCAGTTCAGTCTGCTCATGGGGCAGAAGAACGCGCTCTGGTGGGACCTGCCGGCGCGCGAGTCGCTGGAATTGAACCGCGCCATCTACGAGATCCCCGAGGCGCAGTATCGGGAAGTGGTCGGGAGTCTGACCGAGTTGCTCGGTGTGCGCGACAAGCTCGACACCATCGTGCGCGAGCTGAGTCTCGGCGAGCGCATGAAGATGGAGCTGATCTCCGCGCTGCTGCATCGGCCGAGGGTCCTCTTCCTCGACGAGCCGACCATCGGCCTGGACGTCGTCTCGCAGAAAAAGGTCCGCGAGTTCCTGCGCGACTACAACGTGCGGCACCGCATCGTGACCGTCCTGACGAGCCACTACATGGGCGACATCGAGGAGCTCTGCGCCCGGGTCATCATCATCGATCACGGCAAGCTCTTCTTCGACGGCCCGCTGGACGAAATCACGGCCCGCTTCGCGCAGGACAAGATCGTCGCCTTCGAGTTCGAGGATCAGCAGCCGGAGCGTGCCGTGCCGGCTGGTTGCGGGCAATTGCTCGAACGCACCCCGACGTCCTTCCGTCTGCAGGTCCCCCGGGCCGAAGTGGCAGAGGTCTGCCGGCGGATGTTCGCGGAGTATCGGGTGAAGGACCTGGAGGTGCAGGAGACGCCCATCGAGGACGTGATCCGGCGCCTGTTCGACGAACGCCGTCCGGCTGCGGCTGAGGCGGCGGCCTGAGGTCCATCGCAGCGAAATTCCGGTTCATCGAGCGGCGGCTTTGCGCGATGCTCCGCCTATGTACGATTTCGTCATCCTTGGCTCCGGCGTGGCGGGGCTCTCCTTTGCCATCAAGGCGGCGGCCCACGGACGTGTGGCCATCATCACCAAGCGCGGCAAGGCGGAGACCAACACGGCCTGGGCGCAGGGCGGCATCGCCTGCGTCTGGGGCAAGGACGATACGGTGGAGTCGCACGTGGCCGACACGCTCGAAGCGGGCGCCGGCCTCTGCGATGAAGCCGCGGTGCGGGCCATCGTGAGCGACGGACCGGCTCGCGTGCGCGAGCTGATCGACTGGGGCCTGCAGTTCGACGAACAGCCCGCGCCCGAGGGCGGGAAGGAGATCGCGCTCGGACTGGAAGGCGGCCATTCCCAGCGCCGCATCCTGCATTTCAAGGACACCACCGGCCGGGCCATCGAGGACACGTTGCTGGCGGCGGTGGCCCGTTCGCCCAACATCGAGATCCTCGAGAATCAGATGGCCATCGATCTGATCACGACGGCCAAGCTGGGCTACGCGACCGAGAACCGGGTGGTCGGCGTCTACGTGCTCGACGAAACCAGCGGCGAGGTGCGCACGCTCGAATCGCGCCGCGTGGTGCTGGCCACCGGAGGCTGCGGGAAGGTCTATCTCTACACCACCAATCCGGACATCGCCACGGGGGACGGCGTGGCCATGGCCTGGCGGGCGGGGGCGGCCATCGAGAACATGGAATTCATCCAGTTCCATCCCACCTGTCTGTTCCATCCGCAGGCGAAGTCGTTCCTCATCACCGAGGCCGTGCGCGGGGAGGGCGGGGTGCTGCGCGATGCGCACGGCCACTCGTTCATGGAGAAGTACCACTATCGCGCCAGCCTCGCGCCGCGCGACATCGTGGCCCGGGCGATCGACGCGGAGATGAAGCGCACGGGCGAGAAGTGCGTCTTTCTCGACATCACCCATCGCGATCCCGACTTCGTGCGCGGGCATTTTCCCAACATCTACCAGCGCTGCCTGGCCCTCGGGATCGACATCACGAAGCAGCCGATCCCGGTGGTGCCGGCCGCGCATTACCAATGCGGCGGCGTGCAGACCGACCTCGACGGCGCCACCACGGTGCGCGGGCTGTATGCGGTCGGCGAGGTCGCCAGCACCGGCCTGCACGGTGCCAACCGCCTGGCCAGCAATTCGTTGCTCGAGGCGCTGGTGATGTCGCACCGGGCCGTCGCCCGCGTGCTGCGCGAGGAGCCGCCGGGGCAGGACACGGCGGCGCCCTGGACGATTCCGCCGTGGCAGAGCGGCGATGCGGCCAACCTCGACGAGCTCGTCGTCATCTACCACAACTGGGACGAGATCCGCCGCCTCATGTGGGACTACGTTTCGATCGTGCGCACCGACAAACGCCTCAAGCGGGCGGCGGCTCGCCTGCGCAACCTGCAGGCCGAAATCCAGGAGTTCTACTGGGGCTACAAGGTGACCACCGACATCCTGGAGTTGCGCAACCTGGCCCAGGTGGCAGCGCTGATCGTCGACAGCGCGCTCTCGCGGAAGGAGAGTCGCGGGCTGCATTACACGCTCGACCATCCCGAGACCGATCCTCGGCTGGCCCGCGTGGACACCGTTTTGCGCAGATACTGAGATGCCCGCCGAATCCGAACCCAAACTCGCCGCGCCCGGCGCTGGTCTGCCCTGGCTGGAGCTGATGGTGGCCCGCTACTGGACCTTCCCGCGCTTCTGCCGCCGCACCACCTGGGAACAGGCCGACGAGATCTTCGCGCGCGAGGGCCAGAAGATTCTTGCGCTGGTCGAACCGCTCGACGCCGCGACGTTGCGGCGCCGCGTGCTCATCGACCGCTTCCCGGGCATCGAAGACAGCTCGCGCTACTGGTCGCCCGCCATGGTACTGGAGCATCTCGACATCGTCGGCTCGCTCATGACGCACGCGGTGGTGGAGCTCAGCCATGGCCGCCTGCCGCAGGGCAAAGCCGACGTCGCCGCGGTGAAACCCAAGGGCACTGACGGCGGCGATCCGGTGGGCGAGTTCCGCGATTTTCTGCTGACCATCCGCGGACGCTTGGCGAAGGAAGTGGGTGATCGTGAATCCCCCACGCGCTTCCTCCATCCGTGGTTCGGCCCCCTCGGCGTGCACCAGTGGCATTGCCTGCTGGCCGCGCATCAGGCGATTCACCGGCGGCAGCTGAAACTGATCCTGGTGGCGCGCTGAGGCGCAAAGACGCATTCGAATCTATTGCCGGTTGCCTAGTGGCCCCGGCGCGCATCAAGCTCACCCCGTGCAACCCACCATCCTGATCGTCGACGACGAAAAGCACACGCGCGAAGGCATCCGGCGTGCGCTGGAGGATGATTTCGACGTGTATGTGGCGGATGGGCTGAAGGGCGCCATGTCGCTGCTCGAGTCGGAGAAGATCGATCTGCTCATCACCGACCTGCGCCTCGGGGCGGGGGAGGACGGCATGTCGCTGATCGACCGTGCGCTCAAACTGCCGAATCCGCCGCTCTGCATCATGATGACCGCCTACGGCTCGGTCGATCTGGCGGTCGATGCGATGAAGCGAGGCGCCTACGATTTCGTCACCAAGCCGATCAACCTCGACAAGCTGGAGATCCTCATTCGTCGCGCCCTGCGCAGCCGCGAGATGGAGACGGAGGTCACCGCGCTCAAGGAGCAGGTGCAGAAGAACTACGGGCTCGAGAACATCATTGGCCACTCCGCCGTGATGGAGCAGATCTTCCAAACCATCCGGCAGGTGGCGCCGACGCGCGCCACGGTCGCGCTTTCCGGCGAGAGCGGCACGGGCAAGGAACTGGTGGCGCACGCCCTGCACAATTTGAGCAATCGGCACAAAGCGAAGTTCATCGCGGTGAATTGTGCGGCCCTTTCACCGCAGCTGCTCGAGAGCGAACTCTTCGGGCACGAGAAGGGCTCGTTCACCGGTGCCACCGAGAAGCGCATCGGCCGCTTCGAACAGGCGGACGGCGGCACGCTCTTCCNNTTCCTCGACGAGATCGGCGAGATCGACCAATCCACCCAGGTGAAAATCCTGCGTGTGCTGGGCGAGCGGAAGTTCGAGCGCGTGGGCGGCAATCAGACGCTCCAAACCGATGTGCGCGTGATCACCGCCACCAACCGCGATCTGCGTCGGATGGTCGACGAGGGGAAATTCCGGGAGGATCTCTACTGGCGTCTCAATGTCGTCCCGATCCATCTCCCGCCGTTGCGCGAGCGGCGCGAGGATATTCCCCTGCTCGTCGCGTCGTTCCTCAAATCGGCCGCGCAGGAGCACGAAAAGCCCCTGCGCGAAATGACCTCCGAGGCGGCGGCCCGCATGATGGAGTACGCTTGGCCCGGCAACGTGCGCGAACTGCGCGCGGCCATCGACCACGGCGTCGTCCTGGCCACCGGCCCAAAGATCACGCTGCGCGATCTCCCCGCCCAGATCCGGCATTGGCACCCCGAGCAGACCGCCGCGCAGGCCGCTCCGTCCTCGCTACCCATCGCAGCCCCGCTCACGCCCGGGGCCATGAGCACCGGTACGCTCAACATCGAGGCCGCCGAACGCGTGCTCATCACACAGGCCCTCGAACAGTGTCGCGGCAATCGCACCGCCGCCGCCAAGAAGCTGGGTATCAGCCGCCGCACGTTGCACCGAAAGCTGCGGGAATGGAATCTGGTCGGAGACGAAGAAGCGTAAGGCCAGGTGGTAGGGGAGTTTCAAGATCCAAGGTTTAGAGAAGGTTCAAAATCCAAGAATCAAGATTCAAGGAAGGTTCAAATTCCAGGGATCAAGGAACCGTCTCCCTCGGGCTCGTTGCTCCGGAGGGATTTGGGGGCGCTCAGTTGCTTGCGGGGCTATCGTCGAAGTTAAAAAAGGTCCAAGGCAAGGCCGAGGAGGCATCGCTCCGCTTCCTTGAACCTTGCGCCTTGGACCTTCCTTGATTCTTGAATCTTGTCTCTTGAACCTTACGCCCCTTAGGGCGTCGTCACTCGCAGGCGCAGGAAGCGATGCAGCGGGGCCGCGATCGGGGTGCGGTCCCGGTAGATGACGGTCTGCTGGTTCGGCCCGGGGCCGCTGCTCACGATGGTGTCGACGTCGGTGGGCGAGCTGCTCCAGGCATTCAAGTCACCGGAGACTTCGCCGACGTAGGTCACGTTGTTCAGCGGCGTGGGACGGACGAAGCGCACCTGCACGTAGTTCTGGCCGCTGATGTTCACGACCTCGCTGACCGGCAGGAGGCCGGCCGAAGGCGTGAAGGGCGACAGACCGAGGCCATACTTCAGCAGGTTGCTGACGCCGTCGTTGGCCGGCGTGTCGTTGGCGCCGGTCACGTTCGGTTCGGCCGCCAGCTGGTTGGCGGTGAAATTGGCTTTGCGCCAGTTGTCGTAGCCGCCGTCGCCGAGCATCACCACGGTGGCGGTGTTGATGGCCCCGAGGGTGTAATCGGCCCCGCCCGCGAGGGTCAGGATGACCGTCTGCCGCCGCGGGGTTTGTACCCCGTCCTGGATGGGCGTGACGGTGACGACCTTCTGCGAGGAGCCGGCCGCGATCGACTGGGTAGCCGCGACCGTCGTGTAGTCGGTTCCAGCCACGGCGGTGCCGCCGCTGCTCAGCCCGGCGTCGAACGCCTCTGGAGCCTTCGGGGCGAGCGCGATGGTCACTTGCGCGCTGGAGCCCTCCGAGACGGCCTGCACGCGCGGGCTCAGGCTCAACTCCGGCTTCTGCTCGACGGCGAGGTCGTCGATGAACCAGCCGGTGTCGACCACGCCGCTGTCGGAGGTGAAGTGGAAGCGGAACTGCACGCTCTGGCCGGCATAGGCACTCAGATCCATGCGCACCCGGTTCCACGCTCCGAGCGCGGTGCCCGACCAGCCGGCGCCGCCGGGGAGGGATTCGATCGCGGTCTCATTGTAGGGGAGGGAGAAGGCATTGCCGGGCACGATGCTGAACGGCCCGCCGTTGACGGACATCTCGACATTGCCGCCGTCGAAGGCGCTTTCGGCCCGCATCCACATCCAGAAACGCAGGAAGTAGGTGCGGCCCGCCGCGAGGTCGAAGACCGGGCTGGTCAGGTAAGCGTTGACGCCATTGGGGTAGTTGCCGCTCAGGGCGGTGGCGTACAGCTTACCGGTGCCGCTGGTGTGGTCGCCGGTCGGGCGTCCGGTGCCAGCCGCGGACGTGCCGAAGAACCAGCCCGGATCGGCTTTCCAGCCCTTGGGCTCGGCCGCGTCGTCGAAGGCGGAGGCGAAGAGGAAGGGCGAGGTCGGATCGTAGCTCACTGCGGCTGACGTGCCCGCAGTGCTGTTGTTGCCCGCGGCGTCCTGCGCCGCGGAGGCCGCGACCGAGACGGTCACCGGCAGCGCGCCGGCCGGCGTGACGCTGAGCGCATACTTCGCGCCCGAGCCGGTCAGCGCGCCTTTAGTGCCGTTGGTCACGGTGATCGAGGACGTGCTGAAGCCGGTCACTGGCTCGCTGAACTCGAAGCGGTACGTGATCGGCGAGGCGTTGGTCGGCGTGGTGTCCGGCGTGATGACGACGGCCGGCGGCACCACATCCGGGCCGGTCGGCGCGATGAACATGCCGCGGCCGTGGGTGACGGCGACGAGGTCGGTGTTCATGAAGAACAGCTCGACGACGGGGGCGGTGGACGGCCCCACGTTCGTGCCGGTCCAGGTCGCGCCGCCATCCTCGCTGGCGTAAACCCCTGCGTCGGTGCCGACGAAGAGCTTGTTCGAATCGTTCGGATCGATGAGCACGCAGTAGATCGGCGCGCCCGGCAGGTTGCCGTGCCGGTTGGTCCAGGTCGTGCCGCCGTCGGTCGTCAGCCAGAGATTGTCCGGGGTGCGCACGCTCTGCGAGTCGCCGCCGTTGAACCCGCCGAAGGACACGAAGGCGCGGTTGTTGTTGTTGCGATCGATGGCGAAGCGGGTCACCCGCCGCTCCGGCAGCGTGCCGACGCCCACCTGCGTCCAGGTCGGCGCGGTGGCCGTGCCATTGGTCGACCGCCAGACGCCGCCGTTCGCGCGATGACCGACGTAGATGATGTCGCTGTTGCCCGGCGCGACTCCGATGGCCGTGATGGCGAGGTTGCCCGTTACGTTGGCCTTGATGTTGGTGAAGGCCACGCCGGTGCGTGCGCCGGTGGAGCGGAAGAGCCCCTGCGAGCCGTAGAGCAGCGTGTTGCCGTTGTTCGGATCGAGGATGAAGGGCGCGATGAACTCGGGCGTACCGGTGATGCCTGTGGTGAACGAGCTGAACGAGGTGCCGCCGTTGGTGCTGCGGCGCAGGGCCAGGTTCTGCGACTCGCCGTAGACGAAGAGAGGATTGGACTGATCGACCGCCGCATAGCCGCCGTCGCCGCCGATCACCGCGCCCCACGAACTCGTGCCGCTGGCGCTGCTGGCCAGGCGCAGGGTGCTGTTGTCCTGCGTACCGCCGATCAGCATGCCGGTCGCCGGATTGCCCGCGCCGCCGTAGAACTGGGTGATGCCGAGATTGTTGTTCAGCTTCAGCCAGCCGCTGGTCGCGGTCACCGTGGTCAGGTCCTCCGTGCGGGCGATGCCGCCGTCGTTGAGAATGTAGCCGCGCTTGTTGGTGTTGCCGTCATAGCCGGGATCGGCCACGAACAGGTGCATGTCGGGATGCTGATTTCCGCCCGAGTAAACCTGCGTGATGTTGGTGAAATTCAGCCCGCCATCGACGCTGCGCCAGACGTCCACGCCGCCGGCGATGATGCGGTTGGAATTGAGCGGATCGATCCAAAGCAGGAAGTCGTACCAGCCCTGGCCGCCGTCGATGTTCGGCGCGCCGACCACGGGGACCTCGGAGAAGGTGACGCCGCTGTCGGTGCTTTTGAAGAGTCGGGTGGTCGGCGAGCCCTGACCACCGGCCAGCGCGAAGACCGTACCGGGATTCGCCTTGGCCCAGCGGGTCTCGACGCGGGCGAGGCTGCCCGGGCTGGGCAACACACCGCCGGGAATCTGCCAGGTCGCGCCGCCGTCGGCGGAGTAGATGAGCTGGCCGTTGAAGCCCGAGGCAATGGCCTTGCTGTTGTCGGTCGGATGGAACTCGACGTGGGCGATCGCCCGCAGCGTGGTGGTGTAGACCTTGGTCCAGGTCACGCCGCTGTCCGTGCTCCGCATCACGCCTTCGCGGGTCGCTGCCAGCAGCACTGTGCCGGTCGAATCGGACGCCAGGCGCATGACGAAGGCGAAGTCCGTGGTGCCGGTGTTGACCAGCTTGTTCCAGGTGTTGCCGCCGTCGGTGCTCTTGAACAGGCCGACGCCGCGGATGGCGTCGACGTTGGGCGAGCCTTCGCCGGTGCCCGCATACATGATGTTGGGGTTGTTCGGATCGAAGAGCAGCGCGCAGACCGCGAGGTTCGGCATGAAGTCGTCGATGTTCGACCAGCTGGCGCCGCCGTCGGTCGACTTCCAGATGCCGCCGCCGGCCGAGCCGATCCAAAGTTTGTTGCGATCCGTCGGATGAATCAGCATCGCGCGGATGCGGCCGCCGATATTGCCCGGACCGCGCCAGATCCAACTCGCGGGCGTGATGGCCTCGGTCCCGCGGACGAACGTGCGCTGCGGATCCGCCTTGGCCGGAAGCAGCCGCGGATTGAGCGGCATCTTGCGGGCCGCCTCGAATGCCGCCTCCATCGAGCCGGGCGGAATCTCGCCCTTCTCGTTGACCAGGAACGAATTGCGGTAGTCGAATTGTCCGGTCGCCTCGGACTTCGGATGCTCCAGGCGATAGACGAAGCGCGCCAGCCGCGCGGAGCTGGTCGTGAGGATGTCGCGATTGGTCAGCGAGCGATTCGAGCGAATGGCCCGCATCTGCTCGAGCTTGAGCCCGCGGGCCGCGGCCACCGCTTCGTCGTCCTGCAGCGGAAAGCGCTCGGCCTCGGCCTTGCTTAGCGGGTTCTTGATCGAACCCACTTCGAGCTGGCTCGTCACGGCCTGGCCGCCGAGCGTCACGCCCACCCATGGCGCGCCCTCGGAGCCGACCGGTAGCGCCTCGGGCGGAACCGCGGGCAGGCCGCGTTCCTGCAGGATTTCGTTAAGTCGTTTCTGCGCCTCCTTGCCCGATCGGACCACGGAGGGTTCGGCGGCGACGGAGGCGCAAGTCAGGGCAGCAAACAAGAGGGCTGAGGGAACCGAGAAGCGCATCGGGAGATCATGCCTTGCGGCCTCTTCGGGCAAAGAAAAAACCGCCTGCTTTTCCGCCAAGATTGCGCGATTTCGAAGCTTGGCCCGAACCTTCACCCTCAATCGTCCCGTTCGCGCGAACGCCGCTCCGGCGCTCGACTACGCGGCGCTGCTCAATGCCCAGCAGGCCGCGGCCGCCACTGCCGCGCCGGGACCGGCACTGGTCATCGCCGGCGCGGGCAGCGGCAAGACGCGCACGCTGACCTATCGGGTGGCCTACTTGCTCGAAAATGGCGTCGCACCGCAGCAGATCCTGCTGCTCACCTTCACGAACAAAGCGGCCAAGGAAATGCTCGCCCGGGTGGCCGATCTGCTGCCCGAGACGTCGCAGGGGATTTGGGGCGGGACATTCCATTCCATCGGCAATCGCCTGCTGCGTCGGCATCCCGAGGCGGTGGGCTTCAAGCCGGGCTTCAGCATTCTCGACCGCGAGGATCAGGAGGACCTGCTCAAGCTGGTCTTCGGCGATGCGGGCTTCGATCCGAAAGACAAGCGCTATCCGAAGCCGGAGGTCCTGGGCGACATCTTCTCGCTGGCCGTCAACATGGGCCTCAGCATCGAGGAGGTCCTGCTGCGGAAGTACGACTACTTCGTCGCGCTGACCGAGGAGATCGGGAAGCTGCAAGCCGCCTACGAGCGCCGGAAGCTGGCGCTCAACGTCGTCGACTTCGACGACCTGCTGGAGAAATCGGTCCGCCTGCTGCGTCCGGCCGACGGCCCCGGCGAGCACTACCGGCGGCAGTTCCAGTTCATCCTGGTCGACGAATATCAGGACACGAACCGCCTCCAAGCCGAGTTCATCGACCTGCTCGCCCAGCGCCATCGCAGCATCATGGTCGTGGGCGACGACGCGCAGTCGATCTACTCGTGGCGGGGCGCGGAGGTGCAGAACATTCTCGACTTCCCCCAGCGCTACGCGGGAGCGGCGGTCTATCGGATCGAGACGAACTACCGCAGCACGCCGCAGATCCTCGAACTGGCCAATGCGGCCATCGCGGGCAACACGCGGCAATTCCAAAAGACGCTCGTCCCCGCGCGCCCGCCCGGCGCCGCCAAGCCCGCGCTGGTCGAGCTGATGGACGGAGCGCAGCAGGCGCTCTTCGTCACCCAGCGCATCCTCGAACTGCGCGACGAAGGCGTGGAGCTGGACGAAATTGCGGTGCTCTACCGCGCGCATTTCCACGCTATGGAGCTGCAGCTGGAGCTGACCCGCCATGGCGTGCCGTTCCACATCACCAGCGGCCTGCGCTTCTTCGAGCAGGCGCATATCAAGGACGTCGTTTCGTTCCTGAAGTTTGCGGTCAATCCGCGCGACGAGGTCGCGTTCAAGCGCGTGGTGCGGCTCCTGCCCGGGATCGGCGGCAGCGCGGCCGACAAACTCTGGCGCCATTTCGAGGCGGCGCTCGGCCCGCGTGATCGGCTCGAGGGCTCGTTCCACGAGGCTTTCGCCGGCGCCAAGGTGGGCGCCAAGAGCGCCAAGGCCTGGACGCAGCTGCTCTACACCTTCGACGAGATCGCGCCGCAAGGGCAGTCCGTCGCGCCGCACGCGGCGCTGGAGAGCGTGGTCGAGGCGGTCTACGACGACTACGCGAAGTCGAAGTTCCCCAACTACGACCAGCGCCGCGAGGATCTCGTCACACTCGCGAACTACGCCCGGCAGTACCAGGATCCGACCGAGTTCCTGGCCGAGCTCGCGCTGGTCAGTGCGGTCGAGCAGACCGATGCCACCAAGCGCGCCTCCGACGACGACGAGCGCGTCACCCTTTCGTCCGTGCATCAGGCCAAGGGCCTCGAGTGGAAGGTCGTCTTCGTCATTTCGCTGAACGAGGGATCCTTCCCCAGCCAGCGCAACGCCGATTCCCCCGCTGGTCTGGAGGAGGAACGTCGACTCTTCTACGTCGCAGTCACCCGCGCCTGCGACGAGCTGGTGCTGACCTACCCGAACATGCGCACCATGGGCAGCTACGGCGGTGACCTGTTCATGCGCCCGAGCCGCTTCATCGACGAACTGCCCGAGGACACCTACGAGCGTTGGGACGTCGAGCGCGGCTGGTAACGGCAGTAGCCGCCGCTGTCCCCAGCGGCTCAGCCATCCGACGCTGCGAGGCGGGATGCGGCGGTGGCAGCCGCTGTCCCCAGCGGTTCAGCATATCCGCGGCTGCGAGGTGGACTGCGGCTGTCTGGTACGGCGTCGCAGATGCTCTGCCCTTGGGGACAAGGGCGGCCACTGCGAAGGGCAGCTACTGCGGAGGGCAGCTACTGCGAAAGCGCAGCCACTGCGACAGGCCGCACTATCGCGCCGTCAGGAACGCCACCGCCTCGATCTCCGCCGTCTGCGGAAACATGTCCACCGGCGTGACGTGCTCGATCTTGTATCCGCCGCGCTTCAGCCGCGCCAGGTCGCGCGCCAGCGTGGCGGGATGGCAGGAGACGTAGATCACCCGCTGCGGCTGCGCGTGGCTGATCTCGTCGGACACCGCCGCCGCCAGGCCCTCGGCGGGCGGATCGAGGATGAGCGTGGTGTCGGTCTTCGAGACGTTGGCCAGCGCCTCCGGCAGGAGCAAAGCGACGTCGCCCTCGAGATAGCGCTCATGGTCGAGCGCGTCCTTGCGCGCCTCCTCGACGGCATAGCGATCCCACTCGAGCCCCAGGCACTGGGCGAACCGTCCGCGCAATTCCTTGATGAACCAGCCCGCGCCGCAGTACGCATCGACCAGCGAGGCTCCGCCCGCGCCGACCAACTCGCTGACCACGCGCATCAGCTCGGCCGCCGCGAAGTCGTTCGCCTGATGAAAGAAGCGACGGGTACGATCCGCCCGCAGGGTGCGGTGGCCATCCTCGCGCTTGCGGCGTCGGTTGGCCGCCAGGGCCGCCAGCGCCTCGTTCACCGCCGGTTCCGCGATTTCGCAGCGCGCGATCTCCACCAGCTTGTTGCTCCCTGCCGCGTGAAAGCCTGCCGCGCCGTTGGCGAGATGCACCGTGATCCGGTTGCGGTATTCGAACTCGCGCGGCGAAGCCACGATGGGCCGCACCGGCGCGTCCTCCGCGGTCAGGTGCCCGACCCGCCGGAGCGTGGCCGCCAGCTGTCTTTCCTTGAGCGCGAGCTGCGCCGGATAGCTCAGATGCTGATAGGCGCAGCCCCCGCAGCGCCCATAGACGACGCAGGGCGGCTGCACGCGGTCGGGCGAGGGGACCTCGATGCTGACCAGCTTCGCGTGCAGGAAATTCTTCCGCGCCGCCACGATCTCGATCGTCACTTCCTCCCCGAGCCCGACCAACGGCACGAACGCGACCCGCCCGTCGTCGAGCCGCGCCACCCCATCGCCGCCGAAGGCCACGTCCGCGATTTTCACGCGATGGCGCGTGCCGATGGCGGAGGCTTGAGCAGTGGGCATCCGCGCTTTGTCCGCTGCACCTCGGACGGATTCAAGGTGCAATTCTCCCCGCCAGCCCGCACCCTGCCCACAGCCGACCTCGGAGTTTCCTCATACCTCTCGCCAATTCCCCTTTCCCGCTCCCCAGATCCCGCCTCGCGGCACCTCTCAACTTTCCACCTTTCACCTTTCACCTCTCACCTCTCACCCCATGCTCCACCTCGGCGCCCGCAATCGTCTCCGCGTCCTGCGGCGCTCCACGCCCGGGCTTTTCCTCAGCGGCGGCTCGTTCGGCGACATCCTCCTGCCCAATCGCTACGTGTCGCTCGAACTCGCGGCGGAGGAGTCGATCGAAGTCTTCGTCTATCGCGATTCCGAAGACCGGCTCGTCGCCACGACCGAGACGCCGAAGGCGATGGTCGGCGACGTGGCCAGCCTCCGCGTCGTGGCCCTCAAGCCGGGCGTCGGCGCGTTCCTCGACTGGGGTCTGGAGAAGGATCTCTTCCTCCCGCTGGCGGAGCAGGTCGGCCGCGTGCGCGTCGGCCAGGAGGTCACCGTGCTCGTGCGGCTCGACGAACGCAGCGGCCGGCTCGTGGCCACCATGCGGCTCGAGAAACATCTCCCGCCGCAGCAGCCGACTTTCCGCGAAGGCGCTCCCGTGCAGGCGCTCCTGCTGCAGGAGACCCCGCTCGGCTACACCGCCTTGGTCGAAGGGAAATACCTCGGTCTGCTCTACCACGAACCCCACGCCCCGCCGGTGCAGCCCGGCGAGCGGCTGACCGCGCACGTCGCCAAGGTCCGTCCCGACGGCAAGATCGACCTGCGCCGCGAACCGACCGCCGCCCGCGGCGCCCGTGGCCTGCCCGACCGCATCCTGGCCGCGCTGGAGCAGGCTGGTGGCCGTCTCGACGTCGACGACGACGCCCCGCCCGAGCGTATTCAAGAGCTCTTTGCCGCCAGCAAGAAGACCTTCAAGCAAGCCCTCGGCGCGCTCTACAAACAGCGCCGCATCGTGTTTACGCGCCCGGGAATCGAATTGGCGGGCCGCCAAGCGCCTCGGGCCGATCACTCGGGGCAGCGGACTACGGGCGGATCTCCACCCCGACCCGCCAGAAAGCGCGAGCATCGACAGCCCCGGGGAGCTGAACGGTGACCGTCGTCCGGCCATTGGCCGTCGAAGTGCTCGCGATGTTGGGATGCTGAAATCCTTGGTCCGAGCTCCAGACCAGCTGCCACGCGTCGAGGCCCGTGCTGCGTTCCACGCGATAGATCAAGCCGGCCGAGGGCACGAGCTGGAACGACAGCCGACCCGCAGAATCGACGGCAGGCAGGCCGGGGGCACGGTCAGCCCGAAGCGGATCGCCCCCAAAGCCGAACTCTTCCAGGTTGCTCAGACCGTCCCCATCAGGGTCGGCACCCGGAGCTGCCGACGCCTGGTCCGGGAATGGAATGGCGGCGGCCCACTCGCTGTAGCCGCGCTGACGAATCTGGACGGGAAGCTGGAAATTCAGGACACCGCCTTCCAAATCGGTGGCCGTGATCGCGACCATAGCCCCGCCCGTCCCGTGGACCGGCGGCGGCGTCAGTACGAGTTGCGAGCCTTGCACCGAGGCCGAGAGCAAGCGCGGGGTGGTCGACACGGCGCTGAAACTGACCGGGGCAATCTCGGTCCAGTCGGTCAGGACCAGGTTGGGCCGCAAGATCTGCCCGCCCGTGTAGTTGACGACCGGTAACTCGGCGAACACCCCGCCAGCGTTGACGATCTGCAGCTGCCCAAGCGTGTCGATCGCCGCCATGCCGCTGCCCAGTACTCGCCCGAATGCCGCATAGCCCCCCGACGCGGTGTCGAGCGGAGCGGAGTTGTCGACGAGATTGATGAACCACTGACTGGTGGCCGACCCGGGATCGAGCGCCCGAGCCATCGACAGCGTGCCACGTACGTTGGAATGCCCTGGGCCGTTCGCTTCCAGCGGGATGGGGGGAAGCGTGGGGACCGGCCCCACGTTCGTATTGGCATCGGCGGTATACCCACCGCCTTGCAGCACGAAGTTGCGCACGAGGCGGTGGCAGAAGCTGTTGGCGTAGCGATTTTGAGCGACGTACGCGAGGAAGTTGGCCGTGGTGATCGGTTTCTCTGCCGGGAAGAGGGCGAAATCGACCGTCTGCACCATTGCCCCGGTACGCACCGTCAAACGGACGCTCCGGGCCACATCGGGATCGCGCACGAGCGCGGCCAAATCGACGACGGCAGGCTCCCCGGTGAGCAGAATGACCGGTTGAACCGGGTCCTGCAGCAGGACTGGAGCGACGTTCGCCGAGGACGCCGCTGGCACGAGGGTGGCAAGGAAGAGCGCAGACAGACGAGAGAGCATGCGCATCTATCCTATGCCGGTCGCCGAGGCTGGCGAATGGAAACGCGGCGGCAACAGCGCGTTATAGCCCGTACTTCTGTAGCCGCCGGTAAAATGCACTACGGCTCAGGCCCATGGATTCGGCGGCTTTGACGGCGCTGCCGTCGTGGCGGGCGAGGGCTTTCTTGATCAGCAGGGCCTCGACTTCCTCCAGGCTCATGGCGTCGAGATTGATCCCGCCGCTCGAGGTCGCGGAGGGGGCGTTCAGGCCGAGGTCGGTGGCGCGGATCTGCTTGCCGTGGGCCATGAGGACGGCGCGCTCGATGCAGTGGGAGAGTTCGCGCACGTTGCCGGGCCAGTCGTGGCGGCGGAGCGCGTCGAGGGCGCCCTGCTCGAAGCCGGCCAACTCCTTGCGGTAGCGGGCGTTGAGCTGGCTGAGGAAATACTTGGCCAGCGCGGCCACGTCGTCGCCGCGCTCGCGCAGGGGCGGGGCGTGGATCTCGATGGTGTTGAGCCGGAAAAGGAGGTCCTGCCGGAAGCGGCCGGCGGCGATCTCGCCGCGCAGGTCGGCGTTGGTGGCGGAAAGAATGCGGACGTCGGCCTTGCGGGTGCGGGAGCTGCCGACGCGCTCGTATTCGCCGGTCTCCAGCACGCGGAGCAGGCGGGCCTGCTGCGGGGCGGACATGTTGGCGATTTCGTCGAGGAAGATGGTGCCGCCTTCGGCCATCTCGAAGCGACCCACGCGGTCGGACTTGGCGTCGGTGAAGGCGCCCTTCACGTGGCCGAAGAGTTCGCTCTCGAACACGCCCTCGCCCAGGCCGCCCATGTTGACGGTCACCAGCGGCTTGCCGGCGCGCGGCGAGGCGGCGTGGAGGGCGCGGGCGATGACGCCTTTGCCGGTGCCGTTCTCGCCGGTGATGAGGACGTTGGCATCGCTCGGGCCGATGCGCTCGATGAGTTCGAGCACCGGCTTCATGGCGCTCGACTCGGCGATGAGGTCGGGCCGCTCGGCGCCGCGCAGGAGCGTGTTCTCCGCCTCCAGCCGGCCGGCTTTGCGGATCGCGCTGCTCAGTTCGATCTGCGTGCGGACGATGCGCAGGACGCGCTCGTTTTCCCACGGCTTCTGGATGAAATCCTTGGCCCCGCGCTGCACGGCTTCGACGGCCAGATTGATCGAACCCCAAGCCGTCATGACGATGACCGGCAGGTTGCCGTCGAGCGCGCGAATCTTCTCGAGCAGGTCCAGCCCCTCGCGACCACTGGTGGTGTCGCGGGTGTAGTTCATGTCGATCATGACCGCGGCGTAATCCTCGCGTTCGACCGATTGCAATGCGGCCACGGGCGAGGTGACCGTGTCGACGGCAAGTCCGTCGCCCTTGAGCAGGATCTTCAGGGCGAGGAGAACGTCCGTCTGATCGTCGGCGACGAGAACGCGGGGCGCAGTGGGGGTGGCGGCGGATTTCGACATGCGGCGAGCGGCGCATGTTGAACCGGGAAGCGGGGGGACGAAACCGCTAAAATTGCGCAGCGTGGGCTGACTGGTCTGGTGGGCGGGGCGCTGCGCGGGGCGTTGGGCGGCGCGGTGAAGAAAGGCTCACGCGAAGCTGCGAAGTGGGCGAAGGGCGCGAAGAAGGGGAAGGTGGGTGGGAGCTTCGACGGCGGCGGGCTGCGATGAGGGCGGCGCGGGCAGGCGGAGACTCTCGGGGAACTGCGCGGGTTTGGTGCCTGGGGTCGTTGGAGAGGCTTTCGTGGACTACGCTATCCCTCAGCTTTTCGGCTCGAGGAAGCCGTCGCGACGGTAGGTGAGCACGAGGGTATCGCGATGCGGCTGCGGGCCCTCGGCCCGAATCGGGGTGGTGCCGTGGATCACGCGCTGGTCGTCGAGCAGCATGGCGGTCCAGGGCTCGGAGAGGGTGACCTCGCAAAGCGGTGTGCCGTCATTCGCCTGGATGGTGGTGCTGCCGCCCGAGAGATCGCGGCGCTGCAGGATGACCAAGGCGACGAAGTCCACGCCGTCGCGATGCGCGCCCTCGGGCGTGGGCCGGCCTTCGCCGCTGGAGGCGTCGATGCGGAACTGGTGCGCCTCGACGAACCAGCGCTCCGTTTGCGCCACGGCGGCGAAGACTTCACCGAAGTGGCTCAGCAGGCCGCGGAAGAGCCCGCTTTGCGCCACTTCGTCTTCGATCGGGGCGAAGTCGCGCAGGAGCCCGCCGTGCAGCTTGTTGAAGGCCACCGGCTGCCAGTGGGGTCGGTAGGGCTGCAGGGCGAGATCGCCGCTGGGCGGGTGGTGAATGAACGACGCATGCCGGCGAAAGCGATACTTCCCGCCATCGGCCAGATGCGGGTCGATGGGCAGTCGATCCCAGGACGCCAGCAGCGACGTGGCATCCTGCGCCGCCGCCAGGGGCGCGGCGGAGGTGAGCGCATAGCCTTGCGTACGGAGCGTGTCGGCGGCGGCGGAGGTCGGAACGAGCATCGGCATCCGTCCGCCCTCCCGCGGGCGATTCAAGGGCGAATGACACGGCGCGGAGGAGCAGGGGAGCGGAGGAGCGGAGGAGCGGAGGAGCGGAGGAGCGGAGGAGTGGAGGAGCGGAGGAGTGGAGGAGGGGGGTGAGAGGTGAGAGGTGAGAGGTGAGAGAGGTGAGAGGTGAGAGGTGAGAGGTGAGAGGTGAGAGGTGAGAGGTGAGAGGTGAGAGGTGCGGCCGAAGGCCGTGATAGAGGTAGG
>JAFEGM010000029.1:18068-18244 GCA_018240025.1 Verrucomicrobiota bacterium | reverse complement strand
CTCCCACTCCCACTCCCACTCCCAGTCCGACCAACACTCCGTCGCCCACCCCAACCGCGACTCCCACTCCGACTGCGACCCCCACCCCATCGCCAACTCCCACCCCGCTGCCCACGGTCACGCCCACTCCGACGCCCACTCCCATGCCTCGCCTGGTCAACATCTCCGGCCGCGGC
>JAFEGM010000029.1:0-18019 GCA_018240025.1 Verrucomicrobiota bacterium | reverse complement strand
CTCATCGGCGGCTTCGTCGTCGAAGGCACCGGCACCAAGCGACTCGTCCTGCGCGTCCTTGCGCCCTCGCTCGCCAGCCAGGGCCTCCAGGGCGTCATGAGCGACCCCATGCTCGAGGTCTACGACAGCAGCCGCCGGCTGCTTGGCTCCAACGACAACTGGCGTCTCGGCGCCAGCGCCTCCGAGCTGCAGTCTCTCGGCCTCGCCCCCGCCGATGACCGCGAGGCGGCCCTGGTCCTCGACGTCGCCCCCGGCGCCGTCACCGTCCTCGTCCGCGGCGTCGCCGGCGCGCAGGGCGTCGCCATCGTCGAAGCCTACGAAGTCGCCGGCGAAGGCGTCATGACCGCCCGCATCGTCAACGTCTCCATCCGCGGCAAGGTCCAGACCGGCGAAAACGTCCTCATCGGGGGAATCGCCGTGCGCGGCAACGGCCCCCGCCGCCTGCTGATCCGCGCCCTCGGCCCCAGCCTCGCCAGCTTCATGCTCGGCGCGCCCCTGGCCGATCCCACCCTCTCCATCTACGACTCCACCGGCACGCTGGTCGCCACCAACAACGACTGGAAGAGCGCCCAACAAACCGAGATCGCCGCCACCGGTCTCGCCCCGTCCTCCGACGCCGAAGCCGCCCTCATCGCCACCCTGCCCCCCGGCAACTACACCGCCATCATCGCAGGCCAGGGCGGCACCGTCGGCATCGCCCTGCTGGAAGTTTACGATGTGACCAGTCCCTGACCGCCCGGACCTGAGGCGCGCCGTGACTCGATCCGGCGGCGCTGAAATCCTGGCGCAGGCTTGGGCCGATTCCCGCCTCGGGACGCGAGCCGGAGGACAGGCCGGGCTTCGCCACTCACCTGTCCCTCCCGCCCCGTTCGACGGCAGCAAGCTGCCTGAGCGACCGCTCCAGCAAGCTGGAGCACTCCACGACGTTCCGCTCACCCCGTCACCCCGTCACCCCGTCACCCCGTCACCCCGTCACCCCGTCACCCCGTCACCCCGTCACCCCGTCACCCCGTCACCCCGTCACCCCGTCACCCCCCACCGCCCTTCGCGAGAACCCTTCCGTACCATTTCCTCCGCCGCCCTGTCACATTCTCCCGCCCACGTCGCAGAACCGGCAGACCCCACTGTCTGCCCATGTTCCGTCTCTCCCACCCACGTCCCTTCCCGGCGCGCAGCTCCGCCCTCCGCGCCCGCGCCTTCACCCACGTCCTGCTGGCTGCCGCCTGGCTGCTCGGCTTCTTCGCCAGACCGCTCGCGGCCGCGCCGGTCGAGCAGGCGGTCCTGACCGAGGGCGCTCCCTACGCGGCCAACTACGGCTCGGCCCTCGCGCTCTCCGGCAACACGCTCGTGGTCGGACGGGGCGGCGAGGAGAAGGTCCACGTGTATGTGCGCAGCGGGAGCGCCTGGACCCAGCAGGCGATCCTGACCGCGAGCAATTCCGATCCGGGGGACCGCTTCGGCGACGCGGTGGCGATCGATGGCGACCTGATCGTCGTCGGCGCCCTGCAGGAGCGCAGCGCGGCGAGAGGGGTCAACGGGGATGGGACGAACAACAGCGCAGCGGAGGCTGGTGCGGCCTACATCTTCAAGCGCAGCGGAACCACTTGGACCCAGGTCGCCTACCTGAAGCCCCACGTGACCTATCCCTTCGCCCGATTCGGCTGCTCGGTCGCCATCTCGGGCACCACGGTGGTGGTCGGCATGGGGTATGGCAAAAGATTCTGGACGGATCCCGGGCAGACCACCGCCGGAGACGGGAGCCCAGCGACCGGGGTGGATGGCGATGCCACCCTGGGAGGGTTGACTTCCGCGGGTGCCGCCTACGTCTATTCCCTCCATGGCGTGGAATGGCGCTTCGATGCCTACCTCAAGGCCAGCAATACCGGGTCGTTTGACCAGTTCGGCTGGGCGGTGGCGATCGATGGCGATCGGATCGTGGTCGGCGCAAATGGGGAAGCCAGCGCCGCCACCGGAGTCAATGGCAACCAGGCCGACAACAGCCTCCCCTACGCCGGAGCCGCCTACGTGTTCGCGCGGACGAACGGACGGTGGGCGCAGGAAGCCTACCTCAAATGTTCCACTCCGCAGACGGCCGGTGGCAATGGGGGGATCGGGTTTGGCGGAGCGGTCGCCATCCAGGGGGACACCGTCGCCATCGGGATCAGTGGGAGCGGCGACTATTCCAACCCGGGCGAGCGCATCTGGATCTTCACCCGCAGCCCCGCCGGGGTCTGGGCGCAGCAGCAGGCGCTTCTGCCGCTCGTTTCCGGCAGTTGGCTCGGCTTTTCGCTCGCGCTCACGGGCGATACGCTGGTCGCAGGCCAGATCTTCGAGGGGCCCGTGCCTTACGACCCCACCAACCACAATGGCGAGGCCCACGTCTTCACCCGCCAAGCCGGCGTCTGGACGCGACAGGCGGTGATCGTTCCGAGCAATGTGAGGATCAATGCCGGGGCGGGCTTCGCCGTCGCCGCCGACCGCGGCACGCTCGCCATCGGATGCGGTCAGAATGACACCGAATACATTGTGGGCGACAACCGGGTCTGGATCTACACGGGAGCCGGCCGGCCCAACCTCGTCGTAGAGCAACCTGCCAACACCCCGCTCGCCAGCGGTGCCAGCCGGACGATCGGTGCGCTGCCCGGCAGCTTCACGGACACGGTCTTCACGGTTCGGAACACCGGAGGGCAGCCGCTCACCTTCACCGGTGCGCCGAACCGGGTGATGCTCAGCGGCAGCAGCGACTTCAGCGTCGTGGCCCAGCCCGCCAGCCCCGTCGCGACTGGCGCCAGCACCACCTTCATCGTCCGCTTCGCCCCCGCTACCGCCGGCCTGCGCACCGCCACGCTCACCATCCCGAGCGACGACCCCACCGCGCCCTTCGTGATCCAGCTCACGGGCAATGCCTTCTCCTCCACCATTTCCAGCACCGGCGACGGCATGAGCGACGCCGCCAAGTTCCGCCTCGCCGCCCTCGGCTTCGACTGGCAAGTCGCCCAGCCCGCGCTCGTGGCCACCTACTTCGCCAACGCCAACCTCAACGGCCTCTACACCACCTCCCAGATCCAGGACCTGAACGTCGGCATCCCCCTTCTGACCAGGAACCCGACCACGGGCCGCTTCACCCTCAAGGTCGGGGTCAAACAGAGCCCGAACCTCGCCACCACCCCGTTCGCCGACTTCCCGCTCAACACCCCCGGCACCACCGCCGTAATCAACGGCGCCGGCCAGCTCGAGTTCGACTTCCCCGCCTCCGGCAATGCCGCCTTCTTCCGCGTGCAGAGTCCGTGAGAGCGCGGCGGCAGTCCTCGCCCTCGCTGCTCCTCCTGCGGGTCCACGTGGATCGCGCGTCGCCCTCCCGACCCGGTAGGGACCGCGCTCCTGCGCGTCCGCGGACGTGCCTCGAACGCCTCCCTCGCCCCAGACCCGGTAGGGACTGCGCTCCTGCGCGTCCGCGAACGTTCCTCGGACGTCGCCCTCGCCCCCGACCCGGTAGGGACCGCGCTCCTGCGCGTCCGCGAACGTGATTCGGACGCCGCCCTCGCCCCAGACCCGGTAGGGACCGCGCTCCTGCGCGTCCGCGAACGTGCCTCGGACGTCGCCCTCGCCCCAGGCTCAAGGTCTACGCGGCGCAGAGGGAACAGGGTCTGTCCCGCGTCTGTCCCGCGTCTGTCCCGCGTCTGTCCTGTATCTCTCCCGCGTCTGCCCCCGCCGCATGCCGCAATGCCGCCGCATGCCGCAATGCCGCCACATGCCGCAATGCCGCCACATGCCGCAATGCCGCCGCCTCGGTCAATACGACCTTCTTCCGGATGCGGAGTCCGTGCGTCCGTGCGGCCCACTCGGACGCAGCCGTTGCCTAAAAATTCGCCGCCGGGTTCGTGGCCGTGGCGGGGAGCTGGACGGGCGCGAAGTTATTCCCGCTCGCGGGGAGATATGCGCCGAGGACGTTTCCGCCGGCGGTGTTCCGCGCGATGACGTCACCGGCCGTCGCTTCGATGCCATAGCGGTGATTGTCGCGCACGTGATTCGCCTCGATCCGCGAGCCCGACCCGCTCACCACGCGGATGCCGGACCCGAGCGTGCTGTTCTCCGCCGTGCACCCCTCCACCCGGCAACCGCCGAGGATCGCGATCCCGTCCCCGGAATTGTCGTTCGAATTGCAGCGCATGACCTGCGTGCGGATGTCCGTACTGATGCCCGGGCTCGTGCTGACCAGCCCATTCCCGCTCACGGTGCAGTCGAGCACGCCGCAGCGCTGGCCGACCTGAATGCCGGTGTTGTCGCAGCCGATGACCGTGCATTGGAGCACCTGACTCCCGTCGCCGGTGACGATCCCCGTCTCGCAGTTGTCCACACGACACTGGCTGACGAGCCCTCGCGAGCTCGCGAAGGCGTTCACCGCAATGCCGGCGGCCGAGCCGGTCCCGGAGTTGTGGACATTCGAGACCGTACAGCCGGCCGCCTGCATCCCGATGCGAAGCCCGGGGGTCGCGCCCGAGCCATTGAAGTAGGCGTTCAGCACGGCGGTGTTCAGGCAATGAAGCGCGTTGATGGCGGTGGAAGTGCCGGATCCCACTCCCCCCTGCACCAACGTGCTGACGAGGCATTCGCTGACGGAGGTGGCGGAAATCCCGACCAACGTGGTCGTCGCCGCCGAGCCGGCCCCACTCACCTGGCACCGGCTCACCCGCGAGGCGCCGATCCCGGTGATCGTGGTGCCCGTGAGCGAGAGCAGGGTGCAGTCGAGGACCTGACCGACCGCACTGATCCCGACCAGGCCGTTGCCGGAGAGGGTTTGTAGCACGCAGTTCGACACCTGCACCCCGGCGGAAATGGCCGTCAGACCGCCTGCGCCGCTGATGTTTTGGAGCGTGCAATGCTCCACCGAGTCCGCCGAGAGGCAGAGGGTGTAGGCGGCGATGACGGCGATGTCCATCGCCGTGCAGCGCGAGATGCGCGTCCCGCCCGCCTGATCGAGCACGATGGCCGCGCCGGAGTTGGTGACGGTCACCTCGCTGACGGTGGTGCCGGACCCGGTGAGGACGATCCCGGCCGTCGGCCAGCCCGAAACGCGTCCGCCAAAAACCCGCACGCCCCGCCGCAGCGTCGGAAGTGATCCCGATGAGCGCCCCCGCCGTCCCGTTCACGGAGTAGCCGTTGAGATCGAGGGTGACGTCATCCGCCGCGATCAGGATACCGTTGCGCCCGCTCACCCCGCTGACGTCCGCGCCCAGGAAGTACGACCCCGGTTGCGAGATGACGAACAGGCCCGGCCCGCTCCCCGGCGTGTTGATGGCATTCACAAGCGTGCGCGGCTCGATCTGATCGAGCGTACGCAGCGTCGGCCCCGGCGGCCCGGACGGCGTGAGCGTCCCCTGCCCCGGTGAAGCCGAGGCCAGCAGGCCCGCCGCAGCGAGCGCGAGGAAGAAGGGAAAGGAAGCGTAGGAACGGAGAGGCATGGAAGAAAGGGGGGTACCCACGGGTGTATACGCAATGCCCCCGGCCAAGGTGCCGCCGGTCGCGGACGCCAGAGCGGACCGCGCTTTCGTCGGTGGGCCTGCGCCCATGGTGCTCAGCAATAGCTACAAGCACTGGTTGGCCTTCGCGCCTTCGCAAGGTCTGTCCAGGACTGTCCCCACCTTCTCAGCCCATCACCCCATCACCCCATCACCCCGTCAGCTCCGGCTTCAGCCCCAGCCGTTCTCGAGCAAAACCTTGCCCGTGACCGCCCGGCTCTCCAGCCGGCGATGCGCTTCCGCGGCCTGCGCGAGGGGGAAGAGCTCCGATTTGACCGCCCGCACCCGGCCTTCCCGCAGGAGGGCGAGCAAGGCAGACGCCGCCGGCTCCCAACCCGCAGAGCAAGCGGTCCAGATCCAGTACGCACTCACCGAGAGCGAGCGCCCGTACAAGGCGTCGACTGCGAGCGGGGCCGGATCGCCCCCGGCGGCGCCGTAGTAGACGAGCCGGCCGAACGGCGCGAGCACCGCCAGGCTGGCCGCTTGCGTCGGGGCGCCCACGGAATCGAGCACCACATTGACGCCGCGCCCGGCCGTCGCGGCGCGGACCTCGTCCGGGAGCGACCCATCCAGCACCAGCGTCTGCACGCCGTAGTCGGCCAAGGCGGCCGCCTTGCTGGCGTGCGAAACCACGGCCAACACCTGCGCGCCGCGGGCCAGCGCGATCTGCACCGCCCACTGGCCGACGCCCCCGGCGGCGGCATGGATCAGCACGGTCTCGCCCGCCTGGACCCGGGCCGCCGTGGTCACCACGCCATAAGCCGTCAAGCCCTGCATAGGAAACGCCGCGCCGGTCGTGAAGGACACGTCCTCCGGCAGTCGGATGAGCCGATCGGCCGGACAAAGCACCCACTCCGCGTAGGTGCCGGAACATTCCGAGGGATGCGCCAGCACTGAAACGCGGCGCCCCAGCCAGTCCGTCGGCACGCCCGCGCCGACCGCCTCCACCACCCCCGCACCCTCCGTGCCCGGCACCCACGGCAGCTCGACCGCCTCGTACACCCCTCGGCGGCGCTCCGTGTCCGCGAAATTGACGCCCACCCGGGACAGCCGCACCCGCACCGCGCCCGCCCCCGGCTCGCCCGGGACCGCATCTTCCAACTCCAGCACTGCAGGATCTCCCAGCCGACGGACGACAACACGCTTCATGCAGCCGGCGAATGCCGGCGGGCGGCCCGCGAGGCAAGGCTCGCAAGTGTCATTCGAGGTGCGACGCGCGAGTTCGGCGGGGTGGGAAGGCGTGCCGCTCCATCTCGCACCTCCTGCGAGAATCATTGGAACGACTCGACGGCAGAGCGTAGAGACGAGGCGCCATCGCGGATCAGGAGATGAATAAGGAAGGAATTCCTCCCAAATCCGCAAGTTAGCAGAATGCTGGAATATGACGCAACGAACGCATGTCTTTGGAGACAGGATGTCTTTCTCCTTGGAGTTGACGCCAATTTTCCATCCCTGTGGTCCTTTTGGTGAAACCACAGTTTGGATCAGAGGGCATCGGCTCTCCAGCTATCCCGATCGCGGCGAGAATCTCTTCTTTTCCCTCGTCTGCAATAACTTCAAGGGATTGGATCACCCTTATAGAACGTTACCCACATCCGGTTTTCAGAATGACGAGCAGTTTCTTGCAGAAGTCCTTAGGGAACGGGATAGGTTCTTAATGACGTCGACTGAACTGTTGGATTTCCACACAGTTTTGGCGGTCTACGATGACCCAAACTTGGTCTTCGTTTGGAAACGAGCAGCAGATGAGGCGGCACCTTACTACATTGATAGCGTGCCCCTTAGAACATTGTCTAATGTGATTGCGGCGGCGGAGTCTTTCATCGCGGAATTGCGGCGGGGACGGAGCTGCATTTACTAGAAGCATTTTGAGTTCGTGGCCGAGTGGTGTGAGCGGTCTGGCCACCCGCGTTTACCCCGTCGGGTATCATCCTGAATTCTTCATCCTCATCCTTGGCCCGCTCTGGCGGAGGACGCTTTGGACGCCGCCGCAGGCCGACGGCGGCGGCTGCCGCCAGGCAGGCCCAGCGGGGCGGCGCGGGGATGACTCCGAGGAAGATCTGACCGCCGCCGACGCTCACTTGGAACTGATACGAGGCGGAGGTCTCTGCGGGGTCTGTTCCGGGTCTGTCCCCGCCGCGTCCCGCCTCGGCCGGCGTCCCGCCGTCCCGCCGTCCCGTCGATCACCGCCCCCGCCCCAACCGCCGACTTCAAACGTAGTCCCAGCCATTTCAAAACTGCCTTAGGTTGGTACAAGTTCGCCGCCGACGAGTTCCGACCGAACCTCGCCGTCCGCAAATCCGGCTCCGGCCCATGGCAAATGGGGCTCCGACGAGTTTGAGGCGGCCTCCGGCGACTTTTGGAAGGGCTCCGGCGACTTTTTGGAGGCCTCCGGCGGGTTGAAGAGGGCCTCCGGGGAGTTCAAGACCGCTCCAAACTCCCTCCGGTTCGCGTCCGCCCGGTTCAGAACCGGCTCCGGGGACTTCCGGAGACCTTGGTTCCAGAGTAATTCTGCCTCCGGACACTTCCAGAATGCCTCCGGCCGCTTCGGGAAAGGCTCCGACGGGTTCGCAGATTCGCCCCGCTCGAGATTCGCCGGGCGCTCCCCAGTCGACCCCGTTCCAACCCCGCCGCAGACGTTCCGCCTTCCCGCCTGAGTCACGGTCGCGACCGCAAATGCCAGAGGTCTCTGAGGGGTCTGTCCCGGGTCTGTCCCCGCCGCGACGCGGCCTCTGTCTTCTATGTGGCGCCGTTTCGTCTGAAAGTGCGTCAAGCCTGCAGCAGTTCCACCACCCGCGGCCAGCCCATCTGCCGCGCCAAGTCGAGGGCAGTGCGCCCGCGCTCGGTCTGGGCGTTCCGATCGGCCCCTTTCGCCAGGAGCACGCGCACGCCGCTAGCGCTGCCGGCCAGGGCCATGCTGTGGAGCATCGTCAGACCGCCATGGGAACTCGAGCGGAGAAACTCCCCCGGGTTCTTGTCGATGGCCTGGGCCAGACTCGCGACCATGTTTTCGCTCATCACGTGCTCGACGTCGGGGTTTGCGGAAGTAGGCGCACCTTGGCTCTGGCCCGCGAACTCAGGCACGAGCTTTGGCTGGGCGGGATCCCCGAAATCGAAGCCCCAGGCCTCGTCATGCTCGCGCCGCTCCTGTCGATCCATCGCCTGGCGGATGACCTGGACGGTGAAGCCGCCGTAGATCTTGCCCTCGCAGCCCAGCATCCAATCCTCCAGCTCGGCCAACGGGAAGCACACCGCGTCGCCCCCGTGCACCGACTCGAGGCCGTGCGGTTCGTTCAGGAGCATGGCGCTGATCATGTCGCCATCGAACTCCACCTCGCCCAGCCACATGTGTTCGACGTTCTCCGGGTCGCCGTCCGGGTCGCGAAACGCGGCCTTCACGGCGGCGAGATCGAAAGCGGGCACAATGCGGCGATACTCCCAGCTCAGCTCCCGCCAGAAATATTTGAAGGTGGCGCGGGCCCGCACGCTGGCAGCGAGCATGGCGGGATCGTCGGAAGCGAATGCGAAGACAGGGCTGGAAGGCATCGGAGCGCGGTGGCGGCGGAGATAAGGCTGGCTTGTCGGAATGTCTACGCTGCCTGTCGAGTCGTGGCCGCTGCAGGTCGCAAGCACCGTGCAGAGGAATCGCCCATCCTGACACAAATGGGGGGCCGGCGGGAAATCGGCCGGAACGCGTGGGACATCGGCCGGGACGGCGGGGACCCCGCGCACGCCGCGGCCATCCGCTCGGAGCGGACGGAGTCGGCGCGAAATGGCGCGCAACGCGCGCGAAACCGGCGGAAATCGGCGCGGACGGGCAGGGCAAGGACAGTCGAACATGGGGAGAGCGGGTGAAGCCGGCGGCTCCGGAGCGCTGGCGGGCGGGGAGCGGCGCGGCACGTGTCGACGCGATGGGCGGCAGCAAGCTGCCTGAGCGACGGCGGCAGCAAGCTGCGCGCAGTCCACGGCGTCTTGCTCCGAGGCGCCGCACGTGGGCACGAGCTGAGTCGTCCGTCTCTCTGCGTCTCTGCGGCAGAAAATCTACCGGTCCTCCGCGGAGCCTGCTGGACGGCCCTGCGGACGTCCTCGGAATCGGGCCGCGAGAGGGTTGGCATAAGTCGGTGACGAGGCGGTCGATGGACTTGGCAGGGCTGTTGCCGTGGGGTCCGTTCCAACGCGATGAAAGCTCCTGCCGTTGCCCTCGCCGCCCTCGCCGTCAGTTGCGCGCCTTTGCCGGCCCAAATCGACGCCACCTGGTTCGGCGGGGCCGACGTCTGGTCGAACCCCGCGCGCTGGTCGGGCGGAGTGGTGCCGAGCGGTAATTTCAATGCTCTCATCAATGCGGGCACCGCCACGCTCGATGCAGACTACGCGATCGTCGGCCTGACGCTGGGGGGCACCCTCGCGGGAGCCCACACCCTGACCACGAGCGGCCTGGCTTCGCTCGGCGGGACGATCAGCTCGAGCACGCTGCAGGCGAATGGCGGCATCACTTTGACGTCCAGCACGTCGTTGGACGGCGCCACGATCAACAACGCCATCGGGCAGACCTTCACGCAGTCCACGACGGGCGCGGTGCTCTCTTTCGGCAACGACGCGGTCGTGAACAACGCCGGCACCTTCAACGCCCAGAACGACGGCGGCTTCAGCCCCAATGGCGGCACCGGCAATGCGTTCTTCAACACCGGTGTCTTCAATCGCACCACCAGCACCGGCACGTTCAGCGTCAGCAACGTGGCCTTCCACAACGCGGGTACGGTCAACGTCCAGAGCGGCACGCTCGCGCTGCTCGGAGGCGGCTCCAGCACCGGCGCATTCAACGTCTCCTCCGGGGCCACCCTGCGGCTCAGCGGCGCCACGTTCGCCGCGGGCAGCAGCGTCAACGGCGCCGGCACCTTCGAGATCAGCGGCACGCTGCGGGTCTCCGGCAACACCTCGCTCAGCAGCGGCAACACCAGCCTCCTCGGCGGCATCGACTTCACCGCGCCCGGAGCGACCGCCACCGTCTCCAGCCTCAACCTGGCCGGCGATCTGCAGGGTCCCGGCACGCTGCGGCTGGCCGGCATCGGCCGGATTCCGACGGGCCTCAGTCTCTTCATCTCGACGAGCACCCTGCAGATCGACAGCGGCCGTTCCCTGACGCATGCCGGCAATACGGTGTTCCTCACCGCGGGTGCCCGGATCCAGAATGCCGGCACCCTTGTGGCGACGAGCGATGGGAGCGTATCCGGCACGGGCGCCGGAGGATCGATCGTCAATGCCTCGAGCGGCACGTTTTCGCGCACCACCGGCACCGGCACGTTCACGATCGGGAGCGGCGTCGCCTTCGACAATCAGGGCACGGTCGGGGTCGCCGCCGGCACGCTCTCGTTCAACGGCAGCGTGGCTCAGTTCAGCGCCGGCACGCTCACGGGCGGCACCTGGATCGTCAACGGAGCCGCCAGCAG
Organism: Verrucomicrobiota bacterium; assembly: GCA_018240025.1. GTDB lineage: Bacteria > Verrucomicrobiota > Verrucomicrobiia > Chthoniobacterales > SZAS-18 > SZAS-18. The sequence continues at coordinate 7,053 of JAFEGM010000029.1, read as the reverse complement.
CGCGACGCTGAACGGGTCGGCCTTCGGCGCCGGCATCACCACCAATGCCGCCACCGTGCAGCTCGTGGGGGCGGGCGCCAGTTTTGCCTCCCTGGCTCCGCTCACCTCCAACTCCGGCGTTCTCTCGCTGCAGGCCGGCGCCACCTTCACGACCGTCGGCAGCCTGACCAATCCCGGGAGCCTGCTCGTGCAGACCGGGGCCGTCTTCACCACCAATGGCAATCTGGCCAATACGGGGGCCGTCGCCATCACCACCGGCTCGACGGTGAACGTCAGCGGCACCTACAGCCAGACCGCGGGACTGACGGCGGTCTTCGGCCCGGCCGGCCGTCTCGTCAGCCCCAACGTCCAGATCTCCGGCGGGGATCTCGCGGGCGCGGGCATCGTGCAGGGAAACGTCTCCGTCAGCGGCACCGGCCGGGTCACCCCGGGCGACAGCTCGAATATCGGCATCCTGACCGTCCAGGGCACCCACGCGCAGACCGGCGGCTCGTTCCTGCTGCAACTCGGGCGCAGTCCGGGGCCGGTCTCCGATCTGCTGACCGTGACCGGCACCCTGAGCCTCACCAGTACCACCCTCAACCTGACCCGCCTCGGCGCCGCCCCGCTGCAGCTTGGCGACACCTTCACCGTCCTGCATAGCGACACCGCTTTGAGCTTCAGCGGCCTGACCTTGAGCCTCGATGCGACGCTGGCCAGCTACGCCTTCGACACCTCCGCGTCGGACGCCCAGAACCTGCGCCTGACCGTCATCAGCACCAGCGTACCCGAGCCTTCCACCGCATGGCTGGTCGCCAGCGCGCTGTCAGGTGCCCTGGCCTGGCGGCGCGTTCGGCGCGGGAAGACGGCGTGCGGCTCCACGCGGAAGTAGTCGAACTGTCCGAATCGCAGCGGGGTGCCGGGGCTACGGCCGGCCGGTCCGCGGATGAGAGCTGCGCGGGCACCGGTCACCGGTCCCCCTCAATCGACCGCACCCGGTAGAAGGGTTTGGCGCGGGCGCGCAGGAGCATGACCGCTCGCGACGGGAGCGGTGCCGTGGGCGGCGCGCGGGCACGCGGGAGCGGGATCGGCGACTAGGCCGAAGGCGTGGCGGCTCCAGGCCCAGGGTTGGCCGAGACGCGAGGCCTAGCCTGGTTTCGCCCACACCCATCGACTGATCGCGAAGCGGTTGTGTCCCCGCCGGAGCCCGCCTCGGTCGCCCGCCGCTGGCGCTGCGCAGGGTTGGGCCGCTGCGTCCGACCGCGCAGGGCACACCGCAGTCCTGCTCACTGAAGCAGACCGCTTGAATTAGGAGTTGGTGCCACCAGGTCCGCCGAAAAAGAAATAACCCGGCTCGTAATCGCTCTGTATTCCGTTATACAGTTTGGGAAGCGAGTTGTACGTCGTCAGTTCAGCATCGACCGGGGACGGCTCTGATCCTGGTGGGACGATGGGCAAATACTGAACCTCGCTGAAGCTCGCGTCGTAGCCGGTTTTCGGATCGTCCGCCGCAAAACGGCCGGTTCCCATGGGAGGCCATTGGTTGTCGGAGGAACGGGTCTCACCGCCGACGCCCAGGTAGTCCGCACTCTTTTCCAGGGCGCCGCCGACGAAGCGATTCGCCTGATAATACCCTATGTTGCTCATATCCGGATCGTAGAGGCGACCGAAACCCACCCACCAAATTCCGTTCGAAAGCCACACAAAGATGTTCCAATTTTCATCGCTCAAAGTCGCCTTTCCGCCGAGCAGGAAATCCGGATCGGTTTGGACAAAGCCGCCGTCGGCATTGTAGCCGCCGGTTTCGTAGTTGTCGGTGGTTGAGTAGCAGAAGGTTCGTGGCGCCGCGTCAGGGTACAATCCAGGATAGCACGTCACCCCAAACTCGACGGTCTGCGTCGCCGCACCGCTTCCCGCAGTCGCCCAGAATTGATAGAGTGAAAACGTCCCTTGCCCGGGCTTAAAGCCGGGGTCTTGCAGGCTCATTTGGGCGGACATGCCAGTATGGCCAACGTTCTGCTCAACGATGGAGTACTGGTGGTTCTCCTCCGCGAACCTGCCATCCCGATATCTGTCCCTCGGCCCTTTGCGGAGGAACGCCATCAGAGACTCGAACTTGGCCAACTGTGGCAGGGTGATCCGAGCCAATGGAATGGTTCCCGCCGGCCCCCGCATTTCGTTGCCATAGGCGTCTACCAAGACCGACTTCGGGGCGGGTTTGGTTCCCTTGCCGGCGCTCTCGGCTGCCCTTCCTGGCAGGCTGGGAGCCTTCTGCAGGGGCTGACCCGAGGCCTTCAAGGCCGGCTGCTGTTCAATCGGGATGTAGTCCCACACCTGCCCGCCGTCGTCGGCAAAACTGTTCGTCACCTGCACGCCGTCATACCGCTTCTGCAGAAACTCCCGCATCCGCTCGAACTCCGCCGCGTCGCTGACGCCCGATGCACCAACGTTAAGATCCTTGAAGCGGGTTTGTTCGACCTGCTGTTGGAAGGCTGAGAAATCAGTGGGGGTGTTGCGCATTGGGGGTGTGATCGGGGGGTGCAGTCGGCGTGGCCCGGGAGAAAAAGCCCACGCCCCAGGGGAGGGAGGACAGCGTGTTGCGGCGGGCCTTGGGAAAGCAATCAAGAAGTACGTCCCAAGGCGACTATTCGGGAGCGCCTAAGCCGCGATGTCCGATACCTTCTTCGTTTACCTCCACAAGCCTAGGGCGCGCGACCGACGGCCAGAGCCGCCGGCTCACGAAAGTCGAGTAAGCCTCGGCGCGCGCCTCTCGCGACCACTACCTAAGCCGTCGGCGCCTCTGGCTTAGACGACCCCGGCTCAGACGACCCCGGCTCCGACGACCCCAGCTCCGACGTCCCTGGCTCACTCGGCCCCGGCTCGGCACCTTCGTCTTCTTCGCGCACGATCGGCGCGATGTCGGCCAGGAGCTCGCCTTCGGGCAGGCTGATGAGCTTCACGCCCATCGTGTTTCGTCCGGCCTCGCGGATCTCGCGGACGCGAATGCGCACGGCCTGGCCTTTGGAGGTGGTCAGCATCAGCTCGTCCTCTTCGTGCACGGTCAGGGCGGCGATGACCTTGCCGGTCTTCTCGCCGGTCTTCATCGTGATGATGCCCTTGCCGCCGCGCGACTGGACGCGGTATTCGTCGAAGCCGGTGCGCTTGCCGATGCCGTTCTCGCCGGCCACCAGCAGCATGGAGGCCATGTCGACGATGGCCATGGAAACGACGTAGTCGCCTTTCTCCGGGCGAATGCCCCAGACGCCCACGGTGTCGCGCCCCTGGTCGCGCAGCTCGTTCTCGGCGAAGCGCAGGCTCATGCCGTCGTGCGTGACCAGCACGATCTCGTTGGCGCCGTTGGTCAGTTTGACGTCGATCAACGCATCGCCGTCCTCGATCTGGATGGCGATCAGGCCGCCTTTCCGGATGTTCTTGAAATCGCCCAGGTTGGACTTCTTCACGATGCCGCTGCGGGTGGCGAAGACCAGGTGCCCGTTCGGGTCCCACGTCTCCTCCTCGCGGCCCGGGCCTTTGCTCGGGATGCGGATCATGGCCGCGATCTTCTCGTCCGGGCGCAGGTCGAGCACGTTGGCCAGCGAGCGGCCCTTCGAATTGCGCGAGCCTTCCGGCACCTCGTAGACGCGCTGCACGTAGCAGCGGCCGTCGCGGGTGAAGAAGATCAGGTAATCGTGCGTGCTGGCGGTGAAGAGATGCTCAACGAAATCGCCGTCGTCGGCCTCGCCCGAGCTCTCGCGCGTGGCCATGCCCATCACACCCTTGCCGCCCCGCTTCTGCGCCCGGAAGGCCTCGGCCTCGGTGCGCTTGATATAGCCGCGGTGGGTCAGCGTGATGATGGCCGGCTTGTTGGCGATGAGATCCTCGATCGCGATCTCGCCCGCATCGGGCACGATCTCGGTCAGGCGCGGCGTGGCGTGCTTGGCCTTGATCTCGCTCAGCTCGATCTTGATGATCTCGAACACGCGGTGCTCGTGGGCCAGAATGTCCTCGAGGTCGGCAATGCGGGCCAGCACCTCGGCGTATTCGCTCGTGATCTTGTCGCGCTCGAGGCCGGTCAGCTGATAGAGGCGCAGATCGAGAATGCGGTCGACCTGGCCTTCGCTGAGCGAAAAGCGCTGCTCCGGGTTCGCGAACCAGCCCTCGTCGCGGATCTTGATCCCGTAGCTCTCGATCTCCGCGCGGGCGAACTTCAGCGCCAGGATGCGCGCCTTCGCCTCGTCCCGGCTGCTCGAGCTGCGGATGATCCGGATGAACTCGTCCAGATTGCCGAGCGCGACCAGCTGACCCTCGAGGATGAGCGCCCGGTCGCGGGCCTGCCCGAGCTGGAAGCGCGTGCGGTTCAGCACGACGATCCGGCGATGCTCGATGTAGGCGGCCAGCGCCTCCTTGACCGAAAGCAGCTTGGGGCGGCCATGATCGATGGCCAGCATGTTGGCGGCGAAGGTCGTCTCCATCGCCGTGTTGGCGTAGAGATTGTTCAAGACCACGTCCGGGATCGCCTCGCGCTTGAGGTCGACCACCACGCGCGTCTTCTCGTCCGACTCGTCGCGCACGGCCGTGATGCCGGTCAGGACCTTTTCGTTCACCAGCTGGGCGATGCGCTCGACCAGCAGCGCGCGGTTCACGCCGTACGGGATCTCTGTGACCACGATGCGCTCGCGGTCCTTCTTCTCGTCCGTCTCGAAGTGCGCCCGGCTGCGGATGCGCATGCTGCCGCGACCGCCCTTGAAGTAGCTGCGGATGCCCTCGTAGCCGTGAATGACGCAGCCGGTCGGGAAATCCGGGCCCTTGATGTGCTGCATCAGCTCCTCGGGCGTGATCTGCGGGTTGTCGACTTGCGCGCAGATCGCATCCACCACCTCGCCGAGATTGTGCGGCGGGATGTTGGTGGCCATGCCGACCGCGATGCCCGTGCCGCCGTTGACCAGCAGATTCGGAAAAGCCGCCGGGAAGACGACCGGCTCCTTGGTCGTTTCGTCGTAGTTGTCGACGAACTCGACCGTGTTCTGGTCCATGTCGAGCATGAGCGCCGCGCCGAGATGCGTGAGCCGCGCCTCGGTGTAACGCATGGCCGCCGGGTTATCGCCGTCGATATTGCCGAAGTTGCCCTGGCCTTCGATCAGCGGATAGCGGGCGGCGAACTCCTGCGCCAGACGCACCAGCGCGTCGTAGATCGATTGATCGCCGTGCGGGTGATACTGGCCGATCACGTCACCGACCACGCGCGCACTCTTCTTGAAGGCGCTGTTGGGGTCGAGCCGGAGCTGCCGCATGGCGTAGAGCAGCCGGCGGTGCACCGGCTTCAACCCGTCGCGCACATCGGGCAGCGACCGCGACATGATGGTCGACAGTGCATAGGACAGATAGCGCTCCTGGAGCGCTTGCCCGAACTGGACCGGCTTGACCGCCGCGAGAGGGACGACGTTGTTGCGCTTTGCCATTTACCGGACGTGAGGGGAACCGGCCGCAATTCTCGCCACGGCCATTGTTATTCTAGCGTTGGAGCGACTCCATAAATCTCGACCGCGCGGGAGGCAAGGGCTTGTTGTGTGGCCAAAACACGTGCCGTTCGAGGAAATAGCCGGTCAGGTCGAGACCCCGGCGCAACTCCTCGTCATCGGACGGTAATCCGCCGGTGGATAGAAATCCGGGCAGCACCAGAAGCTTCTCCCTGTAGGGGCCTGCCGCCGCCCGCGACACCGCCCTGCCCGTCTTGGGCGAGACATAGGCCAGGTCCTCCGTCGTTCCTGTGGCTGCGCATTTCTCGAGGTCGAGCCCGAACCCCAGTTCCTGCAGCAGGCCCAGTTCAAGTCGCACATAGAGAACCGGCCAGCCGGGATGGCCAAGGACACCCAGGAAGGCGCGGAAACCGTCGAACATCGCCGGATGCGGCTCGCGCTCGGGGAGAGCGGCATCGACAACGGCGCAGGCGGCCGCCAGTCCCGACAGTTCGACTGCACTATCGAGAACCTGCGCGGCATGGGCTTCCCGCAGCTCGCCGGAATAATTGCCAAGCTGCTCGGAGAGCCGCGCCCGCCAGGCAACCTCGACGAGATTGCCGGGCTGCCACACCGGACGGGCGCGGCGCGAGATGCCGCCCGGCACGAAGCCCGCGTGCCGACCATGCTCGCGCGTCAGCAGCGACACGACGAGGCCGCTCTCGCCGTGAGGCCGTGCCGTCAGCACGATGCCGTCGTCGGTCCAATCCATGCGCGTGTATGCCGCGTTTGGCGAAATCGCGCTAGGTTACGCCATGTCCCGATTGAGACGGCGCGCATTCCTGGGCGCCGGTGCCCTCGCCGCCTTCCCGCCCCGCCTCTACGCCCAGACCGCCACGGCCAGCCGGCCGCGTCTCCTGCAAGGCGTGCAGGCCGGCGATGTCGGGGCCGATGGGGCGACGATCTGGGGCCGCGCCGACCGACCGGCCCGCATGATCGTCGACTATGCGACGACGGAGAGCTTCACCGACGCGCGGCGCGTCGAGGGACCATCGGCGCTCGGGGCAACAGATTTCACCTCCCGCATCCGCCTCGACGCCCTGCCTCCGGGACAAACCATCTTCTATCGCGTTACGTATCTCGACCTTGGCGATCTCAAGACACTGAGCGAGCCGGCCGTCGGTCGCTTCCGCACACCGCCTGCCTCGGGCGCCGCCGCATCGAGTGCTGACGTGAGCTTCGTCTGGTCGGCCGATACGGCGGGTCAAGGCTGGGGCATCAATCCCGAAATCGGCGGCATGACGATCTACGAATCGATGCGCCGCCTCGCGCCCGATTTCTTCGTCCATTGCGGCGACACGATCTACGCCGACAATCCATTGTCACCGGAGAAGAAGCTGCCCGACGGCCGCCTCTGGAAGAACCTCGTCACCGAGGCGAAGTCGAAAGTCGCCGAAAGCCTGGACGAGTTCCGCGGCAACCATCTCTACAATTTCCTCGATGACAATCTCCGCCGCTTCAATGCCGAAGTGCCGATGATGGCGCTGTGGGACGATCACGAGGTCGTCGACAACTGGACCTGGGAAAAGCGACTGGATGCCGACCCGCGCTACAAGAT
>JAFEGM010000028.1:545-35079 GCA_018240025.1 Verrucomicrobiota bacterium | reverse complement strand
GAAGAGCTTCTTCTCGTCCCACATGATCTTCTCGATCACCTCGGAGATGGGATAGAACACCTCGCGCGGATGGCCCTTCGAGAGGCGCTGCGACCAATGCTTGTTGATGGCGTTGCGCGGGTCGCACGTCTTGTAGACGGCGTGGCCGAAGCCCATGACCTTCTCCTTGCGGGCGAGGATGCCGCGCAGGCCGGCATCGGCCTCCTCGGGGCTGGCGTATTTCTGGATCAGCTCCATGGCCGCTTCGTTGGCGCCGCCGTGCAGCGGACCACGGAGCGAGCCGATGGCGCCGGTCACGCAGGAGTAGAAGTCCGAGAGTGTGGCCGCGCAGACGCGGGCGGTGAAGGTGGAGGCATTGAACTCGTGCTCGGCGTACAGGATGAGCGAGACGTCCATGGCCCGGCGGTAGTCGGCCGGCGGCGCGCCATCGAGCAGCATGCTCAGGGTGTGGCCGGCGATGGTGTCGTCGCCCACCGTGGTGGCGATGCGAATGCCGTCGTGCGAAAAGCGATACCAATAGGCCATGATCGACGGCAGGCAGGCCAGCAGCCGCTCGGCCACGTGGTGCTGCTGCGCGAAGCTCGTCTCGGGCTCGATGTTGCCGAGGAACGAGACGCCCGTGCGCATGGCGTCCATCGGGTGGGTCGATTTCGGAATGCGCTCCAGCACCTCGCAAACCTCGCTGGGCAGCCCGCGCAGGCCCTGCAGCCGCGCCTTGAACGCCGCCAGCTCCGCCGCGTTGGGCAGGTGCCCGTAGAGCAGCATGAACGCCACCTCCTCGAAGGTGGATTGCTCGGCCAGATCCTCGATCTTGTAGCCACGGTAGGTCAGGCCATGACCTTCCTTGCCGACGGTGGCGATGGTGGTCTCGCCGGCGGAAATGCCGCGCAGACCGGAGGGGGCGGGAGTGGAGGGGGCTTTGGAGTCGCTCATAGGGAAAAGAAGGACGCGCGCAGTCCCCCGACAGGGTGGAGTGCCGGGGGACAGCGAAATTACGCCCTTCAATCCGGGAGGCTACCGGCAATTTGAAAAAATGGGGCGGTCAGGGCCCGCGGAGCGGCGCTGGATCTTTCGCGGAAGAGCCTCACTCGGCCGACCGCTTTCCGTCGCGGGGGTCAGACGCGCGGTTTCCCTCCTGCATTTTCACGCGAAGCCGCGAAAGGGAGCGAAGTCGCGAAAGGAAAGGAGGTGGTGGGCCGCTCGGACACCGCACTCCCCATCATTCCCGTTTCCTATCTCCGTGCTTCCGTCTCCGATCTCCGGTCTCCGATCTCCGGTCTCCGGCCTTCGTGGCCAAAATTTCACCGCCCCTGTGGGTCCTCGGCCACGTGCAGCTTTGGGATGGCACGCGGGCCGCTGCTCTGCTGGAGTAACTCCATGAGCGCTACGCTTGGTATCCTCCTCGGCGCGATCGCTTGGTTCCTGGTCCGCTATCTCCTGGCCGGCATCTTCACGGTCGATCAGGGCGAGCGGGCGGTGAAGACCAGCTTCGGCCGTGCGCAACGCCTCAACGAGACGCCCACTTCCGAAGGGCCGCTGGGCGAGGCACTTCGGCCGGAGGAGCGGGAACGCTACGCCTATCCGCAACTCAAGGTGATCCCTCCCGGCGGCCCGTATTTCGCCTGGCCCTGGGAAAAGGTGCACAAGGTGAAAATCTCCACCCAAACGCTCAGCATGGCGCACGATCCGGACGATCCGGACGCGAATCAGCAGGGCACGGTGCTGGAGGCGGTGACCAAGGACCAGCTCAACACCGGTCTGACCGGGCAAATCCGCTACAAGGTCGATGAGAACAATCTCTACGCTTACCTCTTCGGCGTGAAGAACCCCGTCAGCCACGTGATGGGCTACTTCGTCAGCATCCTGCGCGAGCGGATCGCCAACTTCGAGGCCCCGACGCCTGAAGGCGCGGCGGCCACGCCCGCGACCGCGCTGGGCAGCACGGGGGTCTCGATCAACGATCTGCGCAAAAACCTGCGCGACCTGAACGACCGGATGGAGGCGGAATGCGCCTCGGCCAGTGCGCGCTACGGCGTGCAGTTGGAGGCGTCGCTCATCACCGGGATCGACCCGCCGCAGGAGGTCGAGTCGGCGCTGGCAGCCATCAATACGGCCTACAACCAGATCTCGTCCGACGTCTCGCTGGCCCACGCCTCGGCCGACCAGCAAATCGTCCTCTCGCGCCGCGCGGTCGAGATCGAGCAACTCAAGGTCCAGGCCGAGCTCGAGCCGCTGCGCGCTCTGGCCCACCAGCTGCGCGAGCTGCAGGCCACCGGCCCGGCCGCGCTGGAGGCCTACCGACGCAGCGTGCGGCTGCGGCTCTTCGAACATGCCAAGCGCGCCTTCGTGGAGGTGAAGTCATGAGCAACTTCGTCATCGCCTTCTTCGCCACCTTCGGCGGTCTCTTCATCGCCGTGCCGCTCTTCTTCGCCCTGCTGCGCCTGCTCGGCGGCTACTGCATCGTGGGCGAGCGCCAGGCCCGCGTTTACGTTCTGTGGGGCAAGGTCATCGGCGTCATTTCCGACCCCGGCTTCCACATCCTCCTCTTCAAGCTCGGCCCGGCCGCCTTCCTCGTGCCTTGGATGGGAAAATGCCACGTGGTCGATCTCCGGCTCGACCAGGTCTACCTGCGCAGCCTGGCGGTGAATTCCGAGGAAGGCGCACCGATGGGCATCGGCATCTGGTACGAGATGTTCATCAGCGACCCGGTCGCCTTCCTCTTCCGGAACACGAATCCGCGCGGCTCGCTCGCGGCCAACGTCAGCAGCGCGACCATTCGCTGCCTGAGCAATCTCAAGCTGGCCGACATGCTGGAGAATCGACACACCATGAGCCGCGCCGTCCGCGCCGAGGCCAGCGGCACCTCGCGCGAGTGGGGCTACGACCTCGGTTCGGTGTACATCCGGAAGGTCCACTTCCGCGACCACGAAATGATGCGGCAGATCGAGAGCAAGGTCGTCAACCGCCTGCGGCAGGTCACTTCGGCCATCAAGCAGGAGGGCGCCAATCAAGTCAGCGTGATCAAAAGCACCGCCGAGCGCGAAGCCGCCATCGAGTTCGCCAAAGCCGCCGCCGTCCGCCCGCAGATCGTGGGCGCGGCGCTGGAGGAGATCGCCCGCGATCCGGAGGTGGCTGCCGTGCTCTTCGACGTACTGGAAGTTGAGCGGCTCCTGGCCTCGAAGGCCGAGGTCACCCTGTTGCCGGCCGGCCAGAATGCCCTGGGCTCGTTCCTGGCGGCCCAGCCGGTCCCACCCGCCCTGCGTCCGGGCTGAGGCTGCACCCTCCCAAAACGAAAGCATCCGGCTCGCGGGCCGGATGCTGCGTCTGATTCAGTCTTCCCACCGCGCGCTGCGCGGGCCGGCGGTTACTCCGCGGGCTTGGTCTTCGGCAGACCGATGACGTTCTGCTTGTCCTTGAACTGGCCGCGCTTCTTCAGCAGCTCGACGCGCTCGTAGCGCTTCAGCACGTTGCGCTTGGCGGAGATGGAACTCTTGCCCTTCAGGCTGGGATGCATCGACATGGCGGAACTCCTTGGAAAATCGGTTGGCGTGGGTGGGGCGCGGAAGATGCGTACTTTTGGCAGTGATGCAAGCATTCACTGTCCAGAGAGCCGAGATTCGAGCTCGCGGGTCGGGGCGCCGGAGCGTCTGAAGGTCGGCTCCGGGCTTGGAGGCCTGACGCAGAGCCTGCTTACCGCGATCGCGCGCCGGAGTTCACGATCGCCCGGAGTGCGCCTTCGGTGGTGGCAATCTTGACCTGCCGGGTACCGGCCTGGCGTTGCACGAACGGGTTGTTTTCCCCGTACTGCCGCCAGGGGCCGGGCGGAACTTCGTTCTCATCGACGAAGCGCCAGGAGCAGAGGGAAATGGTGCCGACGCCGAGGTAGTCGCGGACCGCTGGCGAAATATCGAGCCCCGCGCCTTTATTCAGGTTGGGCCGCGGCCGCTCGTTGCCGAAGACGTACTCCCAGTGGTCGGTCCGGAACGGGCCGCAGTCCTCCCACTGAGCATACGCCACGCGGGTGCCGTATTTGATGGCGATCCAGCGGCCGCGGAGCACCGTCTTCCCGGGTTCGGTGAAGGCCTGCCGGAACCATGGGATGACGCTGGGCGCCTCCGGCTTGTTGCGGCCCATGGAAACGTCGTTGTAGGGCAACGCGAAGTAGAAGGGGTTCAGGCGCGGGACGAAGGCGGCCGGGATGTAGTTGCGCCGCGCGGCCGGATCGGGGTTGTCGTAGCCGCCGTAGTTGTAGGCCCAGGAGGCGTCCCAGGAAGACTTGTGGTTGGGCGTGGGGTTGTTCTTGGTTGGACGCTCGCCGACCCAAAAGACCGTCGTGACGATGTCGTTCTTCCAGGGGTATTTGCCGCCAAAGCGCAGGAATGAGCTGCCGGTGCTCGGCACCGCGACCTGGGGTTCGACCTTCAGGAGCGCGTTCTCCCGCAGCTTCATGGCGTGGGCGGTGAACTCCGCGGCACTCGCATTGCGGCCCTGCTGGGCGGAAACGACGGCGGGGCCGGGCAGAAGGCACGCGGCGACGACGAAGAGCAGGGGGGCCCTCATAGGGGGGCATTGGTAGCGGTCATGTCCAGAGGCGACAAGTGATTTCGCCCAGGGCAGGCGGGGAGTGACAGCCTTGCGCGGGGTGGGGAAAAACTCGGTCTGGGAGTGGCGAATACGCCCGCGGAGCGTCGGCCCGGCCGCACCTCGGTGAATTCGTCATTGATTCACCGGGCCTCCTTCGGCATTCGTCACTTCCCCCCAACCCGCCTCCCCCCATGGCTCTCTCCAGCTCCGAAAAGTACTTCGCCATCGAGCGCATCATCGAACTCGACTTCGTCCGGGCCACCGAAGCAGCGGCGCTCAACACGCTCCAATGGCTGGGCAAGGGCGACAAGGAGGCCGCCGATCAGGCGGCCTGCGATGCCATTCGCGGGATGTTCGACCTGATGGACATCCAGGGCGAGGTGGTCATCGGCGAGGGCATCAAGGACAACGCCCCGGGCATCTTCAAAGGCGAGCACTTGGGCACCTGGAAGCCGGGGGCGATCCGCTTCGAGATCGCGCTCGATCCGGTCGACGGCACGACCAACTGCTCCAAGGGCGCCCCGAATTCGATCAGCTGTCTGGCGGCCGCCAGCCCCGAGGACGGGCAGCTGACCTCGATGGAGGACATTCCCTCGTTCTACATGATGAAGCTGGCCTATGGTCCCAGGGTGGCGCGCTGGATGCGGCGTTCGGGGATGGAAACGGTCAAGGTGCAGAATCCCGTCGAAGAGATTCTCACGGCCGTGGCCCGTATTCTGGAAAAGCCGGTCAAGGACGTCGTCGTGCTGGTGATGGACCGTCCGCGCCACGAGGCGCTGGTAAAGGAAATCCGCCGCATGGGCGCGTCCCTGCGCATGTTCGGCGACGGCGACATTGCGGCGGCCATCGCGCCCTCACTGCCCGAAAGCGGGGTGGATCTTTACATTGGCGTGGGCGGCTCCCCGGAGGCCGTGCTGGCCGCCGCCGGCGTGAAGTGCCTGGGCGGCGACATGCAATGCGTCATGTGGCCGCGGGACAATGCCGAGCGCGAAAAGCTCGTCGCCGACGGCCACGGCGACAAGCTCGACAAGGTCTATTACGCCGACGATCTGGCCCACGGGAAGAACATCCTCTTCCTGGCCACCGGCATCAGCGACAGCCCACTCCTGGAGGGGGTCAAGGTGCGCGGTAACACCGCCATCACCCACTCGGTCCTCATGCGGGCCAAGACGCAGACGGTCCGCTACATCACCACCTACCACAATCTGGAGGAAAAGGTGATCCGCCTGCGCAGTACGCAGGCACTGTCGAAAATCTAAGATTCAAGAGGCGCAAACCTAAAATTCAAGAGGCAAGAGACAAGATTCAAATCGTGTTAAGGGGAAGGGGCAAGAAGAGGGGGCGGAGCGGGAGGCGGATCCTTTGCCGTAGAGACGCAAGAGAAATGCGTAGAACCGTGCTCAGCGCGCACTCCTTCAGCCTTGCGGCCTGAAGCTTTCTTGTTTCTTGGCTCCTGCTTCTTGGATCTTTCCCCTTTAGGGTTTGATCGAATCGAGCATGCCCGCCAAGGGCAGGAAGAGCGCGGCGACGATGAGACCGACGATGGCGGCTACGAAGCCGATCAGGATCGGTTCGAGGGTCTGCTGCAGGGCGGCGGAGATCTCCTTCAAGCGGATCTCAGCCGTGTCGGCGTAGATGCTGACCATTTCGAGCAGATTTCCCGTCTGCTCGCCGATCTCGATCGCCGCCACGAGTTGCGGCCCGAAGAATTCCCGTTCGCGGGCCATGGCGGCATGTACGGTCGAACCTTTCGCATTGGCCTCCTGAATGCGGGCGACCGCGGCGCCGAAGTCCATCGACCACGAAAGCTGGCGGCAGAGCAGCAGGGCGACGGGCGGCAGGAGCTTGGAGGCGAGCAGCGAGGCGAACGTCCGGGCGAAGAGCGCCTCCCAGGAGAGCTTGAGCAGGGAGCCGAAGACGGGGAGCTTGAGCAGAACTCGCTGCAGAAGCGGACGGCCATTGACCAGAATGGGGCTGGTCACGAGCGGCGCGACGGCGAGCGCGGCGGCCAAGGCTCCGACGAGGCCTGCGGCGGTGAGGAGCGGATGCGTCTGCAGGAAGTCGCTGATGCTCATCAGCACGCGGGTCGGCAGGGGCAGGCGGGCGCCGAGTTCCTTGTAGATCTCGGTGAAGGTCGGTACCACCCGCACCAGCAGGAAGATGGCGAGGGCGCTGGCCATGGCGAGCACGATGGCGGGATAGACGAGGGCCGAGCGGACGGCCCGACGGAGGGCGGCGCGGGCATTGAGAATGGTCACGATCTGCCCGAAGCCCTCGCCCAGGCGGGCCCCCGCCTCCGAGGAGCGGACCATGGCGGTCACCGCTTTGTCGGAGAGATTCGGCAGACGTTCGAGCGCCGAGGCGAAGGAAGGCAGGCCTGAGGTGATCATCGTCTCGGCTGCCTTGGCAGCGTCGCGCAACTCCTTGGTCATGCCCGCGCTGGCCACGATGCCGAGGGCGCGGGGCAGCATCAGCTTCATGCGGGTGGAGGTCTCGAGGGAACGCCAGAAATCGAGCTGGATCGCCAGCCGGCCGCCGGCGGTGTAGGCGAAGCGGCGCGTGCCCGCCGGGTGGGGCTTGGCGCCGCTTTCGAAGAGCGCGGCCGCGGCCCGGCCGCGATGGCGGTCCATGATCGCGAGATCCGCCCCGGCGCCATTCTCCGCGGTGTAGGTCTCGCGTCGGAAGGTGCCGGGCGCGCGGGGATCCTCGATATAGGCGACGAAATTCATGGCGCTAGGGCTCGAAGGTGCCGGAAGGCCGGCTCGGCGTCGGAGTGGGTGGGAAGCTCGGCTCCGGCGTGGGGGTGGCTGGAAGGCGAGTGGGACTGGGCAGGGGCGGCGGCGTGGCGGTGGGTGGGGGCGTCGTGGTGGGTGCCGCGGTCGGCGCCTGCGTCGCGGTCGGCAGCGGGGTGGGGCTGGGGAGCGGCGCGGAGGTGGGCTGGGGCGTGAGGGTCGGGCCCGGAGGGGTCGGACTGGCGGTCGGACTCGGCCAGACGGTGGCGGTCGGCTCCGGCGTCGGCGTGGGCGTGTTCGATGCGACCGGCGTCGGGCTCGGCGCCAGGGTCGCCGATGGGCGCGGCGTGGCGGTGGCCGCCGGCAGCGGGGTCGGCGTGGGCGCGGCCGTGGGCACCGGCGTGCCCCCGGCAGACGGGCCCTCGCCGTCCAGCGGCGGACTGCACGTAGCGGGTTGGCGGAGCGCATTGATGAAAAAGGCGCGTCCACCCGTCAGCGGCGCCAGATCCGCCAGGCGGGCGAGGGGCGCGCGGCCGCCGAGGGAGAGCAGCGGCACGATGTCAGCCTCCGGCGGCTCGGTCGCGGGATCGACGTCGGGGTGGCGCGACTGCCATTCGAGCTTGGCCGCATCGATCGCCGCGAGGTAGGCGCGGGTGGCGGCCCGGGCCCGCTGTTCGACCACGCGGACGAAAGCCAGTCGGCCGAGACCCACCGCCAGCACGATGATCGCCACGGTGAACACCAACTCCAGCGCGGTCAGGGCGCGGAGGCGGAAGGGACGGCCGATCATGGCCGCGCAGGCTAGCAGGGGAACCTATTTCAGCAATCAGAAAAAACTTTCTATTTCTGAATGTCATTTCACCTATGTCGGGGGCAGTTGCGGGCCGGGCGAATCCGCCGATGGTCCGGGCGATGAAAGTCCGCGTCACCGTCATGCCCAAGGCCTCCGTGCTGGACCCTCAGGGCGTCGCCATTCGCAACACCCTCCGCCAGGTGGGCGTGCCCGCGGCCACGGCGGTGCGGGCCGGGAAAGTGCTCGAGATCGAGTTGGAGGGCGCCTCGGCGGACGATGCCGATCTGCGGGCGCGGCTGGAGACCGCCGCGCGCGATTTCCTCTCGAATCCGGTGATCGAAGACTACCGGATCGAGGTGGTCTGAGCCCAGCCTTGCTGAAGGCTCAGGTGCGCAGCCCTGCGGCAACGGCCAGCTCGCGTTCGGCGGCCAGCGGCTCGGGCGCGTGAGTCCCGTTGGAAGCCGGAAGCGACGGAGACGGCGGCTGCTCGGCTCGGTCAGCCCGCTCGGCCAGCCCTTCGGCTTGGTCGGCGATCCCCGGCCCGAACGCCAGCATCAGCTTCCGCACTTCCGCCACCCGCCGGCCGGCCGACTGGACCGAGCCGCGGAAGATGGCCAGCGGAGCCCGCACGCGGTCGAGCTCGACGGTGAACTCGAGCGTATCGCCCGGACGGGCTCGGCGGTGGAAATGCGCCTCCTCCATGGAGGCGAAAACGACGTCGTTCTTGGCGTCGGCCGGGGCGCCCTGCGTGTGCAACAGCCAGAGGCAGGCCGCCTGGCCAAGGGCTTCGAAGACGATGGTGGCGGGGAAGACCGGCTGATCCTTGAAGTGCCCCTCGAGGAAATGCTCGTCGCCCCGGATGTGGTACTTGGCTGTGACCTGCTCGCCGGCGATCTCGGCGCTGTCGAGGAAGAGGAAGGGCGGCTGCTGGGGCAGCAGCAGGGCGATTTCTTCGCGGGAAAAGCTCTGGCGCGCGGCCGCGGCGGAGGCCTCGGCTTCGGTGGTGCCGCTGAGCTTGCGGTCGATGAAGCTCTTCACCGCGCCGAGCGTGCGGATCTCGCGCAGTTCGGAGTTGTCGATGCTGATGCCGAGCGTTTCCTCGATCTGCAGCACGATCTCGAGCATGGTCAGCGAGTCGATCCCAAGATCGCGGATGAGCTCGGTCTCGTCGGTCGCCTCGGCCAGCTTCTGCGGCGCCTCGGGTGGCATGTGGCGTTCGATGATCCCATAGACAATGGTTGGAACGCAGGCTGGATCGCGCGTTTCGCGAAAACGGATGGCCGCTTCGATGGTGGCAGGCGAACAGCGCTTCAGGGTCGTGCGGACCTCCTGGATCTGTTCTTCAGTGAGTGGGGCGGCGGCGGACATCGGGCTTTTTTCGGACGAGTGGAGTGAGCAATAATGCACGGAAACCGGGTCCATGCGACCGTGGAGTGCGCTGCAGACCCCGTGCCGCGCCGCCCGCATGCCTTCACAAGAACACCCTGACGCTTCAGAGGTCGCGCTGGTGACGCACGAATACGCCCCTTTTCGCGGCGGTGCGGCCACGTTGGTGAGGGAAATTGCGCTGGCCCTCGCCGGGCTGGGAGTTTGCCCGGAGGTTTGGGCACCCGATTATGGCGGAATGCCCGAAGATGCGGGCTCTCCCGCTGCAATTCGCACGGTCCGGTGGCGAAATGCAGGCACGCTGGCTCCTTGGGATACTGCGCGCCTCGCCTGGAGCCTGGCTCGCACCATGTCGGAGCGACGCCCTTGGCGGATTGCGCTGGCCAGCGTCGGGGCTCTGCGCGCCGCACTGATCCTCAGGGAAATCGCAGCTGACCTCTTTCCCGGACGCGTCACCGTGGTCTTCCACGGCTCCGAGATCCTCAAATTCCAGCGCCAGCCCTGCTGGAGACACGCGCTGCGGCGTGCGCTGGCTGCGGGCTGGCAACCGGCCTGCACTACGGAGGCGGTGGCGCAGCGGTTGCAGGCAACCGGCTGGATTCCGCCCGGCGTTCCGATCATCCGACTACCGTGCGCTCTGCCCGCCCAGTTGCGCGCTGCGGCCGAGAATTCGCCCACGCCCCGGCCGGGTGATCCGTTTCGGCTGCTGACGCTGGCGCGCCTGCATCAGCGGAAGGGACAACTGGAAACGGCGCGCGCTCTCGGGCGCCTGCCCGAGCGCGTGCGGCGGCGAGTTCGTTGGGTGCTGGGAGGCACCGGGGCGCCGGCCTACCGGGACGACGTGCTCGCCACCGCTCGGGCGGCTGGCGTGATGGTGGAGGAACTTGGGGAAGTCCCCGATGCGCGACTGCCCGAGGTGTACCGCGCGGCGGATGCCTACGTCCTGGCCAGCCGCGAGCTGCCCGATTCGCTCGAGGGCTTCGGTCTGACCTACCTCGAGGCCGGGGCCTTCGGGCTGCCGGTGATCGCGGCCCGCACCGGCGGAGTGGCCGAGGCGGTACTGGAGGATGAAACCGGGCTGCTCGTGCCAGAGGGGGACCTGGCCGCGCTGGCGGGAGCCATCGAGCGGCTGCTGGACGACCCTGCCCTGCGAGACCGGCTCGGAGCGGCTGGGCGTACCCGGGCTCTCGCCACCTCCTGGCGTACTGCCGCGGAAAACCTGCTCGGCGCGCGGATTCTGTGTTAATCGGTCTGGCTCCATGCTGCGTCTCGAAGTTCATACCGGCGGTCTCTTCCAAACCAACGCCTACGCCGTCCCGACGCCCTCGGGCGGCCGCCTGATTTTTGACGCCCCCGGTGGCACGGTGGCGTGGGCCCAGGAAAAAGGCTGGAAGGTGGAGGGCCTGCTCCTGACCCACGCCCATCTCGACCACGTGGAGGAGGCCGCGGCCGTGGAGGAGGCGTTCGACTGCCCCATCTGGTATCATCCCGAAGGTGAGCTGTTCCTGCGCGACCGCGACGCCTTCCGCCGCTGGGGGATCGATCAGGAACTGCGCCAGATCCGCGGCGGCCAGCCCATCCACGAGAGCGCCCTGGCCGAATTTGCCGGCGTGGCCTTCCAACTGTTGGAGGTGCCGGGGCACTGCCCGGGGAGCGTGGCTTTCTTTCGCGCGGAGGAGCGCTTCGTCATCGCTGGCGACACCCTCTTCGCGCTGGGCGTGGGGCGGACCGACCTGCCTTTCGGCGACGAGGCGCTGCTCTACCGCAGTATTCGCGAAAAACTCTTCCCGCTGGGGGACGACGTGCGCGTGCTGCCCGGACATGGTCCGGCCACGACCATCGGCCGGGAGCGGCTGATGAATCCGTTCCTGCAGTGACGGCGGGCGGCCGGCGCCGCCGCGGTCATCCCGCGAATTGCTTGTAGAAGAGCAGGGCCGAGAGCACGAGGCCCACGACGGTGACTGTGGCCCGGACGGCGGCCTGCGGGAGCCGCAGGGCCAGGCTCGAGCCGGCGAATCCGCCCACCACGGCGCCCAGCCCGGCGCAGAGCGCGTGGGTCCAATGCACGAGTCCGGTGGTGGCGAAGAAGAGCACCGCGATGAGGTTGCCGGAGAAGTTCAGCACCACCTTCAGCGTGTTCATCTGGTTGATGTCGCGAAAGCCGAGGATGCCGAACGAGGCCAGCATCATGATGCCCATGCCGGCGCTGAAATAGCCGCCGTACGTGGCGACCGCGAACTGGAAGAGCGCGGCCCCCACCAGCCAGGCGGGGCTGCGCTCCTCGGCTCGGACGGCGCGGTCGCGCAGGGCGCGGTTCATCGCGCTCTGGCTCAGGAAGAGCAGGGTCGCGAAAAGAAGGAGAAAAGGGATGATGCGGTCGAAGGTCTTGGTCGGCGTGACGTAGAGCAGCCAGCTACCGAGAATGCCGCCCACGAGACAGACCGGCAGGAAGATCTTCAGCCAGCCGGCCACGCTGGCGAAGCGTTGCCGATAGCCGAGCGCGCCGCCGAACGAGCCCGGCAGGAGCGCTACGATGCTGGTGACCGCGGCGACCTTGGCATCGCCCCCGACGTAGAGCAGCGCCGGGAAGCTGATCATCGTGCCGCCGCCCGCCATGGCGTTGACCGCCCCGGCGCCGAAGCCGGCCGCGAAGAGGATGGCGATGCTGGCGAAATCCATCAATGCGCCAGGTCGTCCGAGACCACGCTGGTGCGTTCCCGGCCGCCGAGCAGGATGGCCTGGTCGATCACCGCCTGCGCCTGCTCGTTGAAGCGGTAGCCGTGACAGTTCGGACAGAAGACCACCCGCCGCGCGACGATCGATTCGCAGCCCTCGCAGACCTTGTAATCCTCAGGCTGGCTGGCGATTTTCGTCGCCTGCTTGGCACGGTCGGTGAGCGAGTCGGAAGCCATGGGAGAGAGAGATTAGCGAAAAAGCCCGGCAAGATTCAACAGCGCGCTGCGGCTCCGAAAAGACGAATTCCCGTCACCGGAAATGCGCAGGGGACCACCGGTGCACGGTAGTCCCCTGCCGAGGGCCTGACGTTCGAAATTACCGCCCGAAAATTGGCGGCCCTGCGCTGGTCAGCGCTCCAGCGTTTCGCTGCCGAGCTTGGTGGCGCCCAGACCGGTCCAAAGGCCTTCCATGGTCTTCAGGCCTTCGCCGAGCTTGTAGAAGACGACGCCGACACTTTTGCCCGGCGTCCAGCCGGCGATGAGCGTGTCGCCCACGCGGATGCCGGCGCCGCGGTAGACCTCCTTGCCGATGCGCCACTGCATTTCGTAAACGTCCCCTTTCTTCTCGATGCGGACCTGACCGGAGTAGTTGCCGCCGCCCGGCTGGGTGCCTTTGACGATGTCGAAGACGCCCTGCGTGCCCGAGGGGCGCAGCGTTTCGAAGCCGACCTCACCCTTGGTCATGGAGCCGGTCCAGATGCCCTGGAATTCGTCGCCCTTGGCCTCGTAGACGATCAGCCCGAAGGGCGCGTTGTTGCCGTAGCCCGCGGCCATGAGTCGGCCGTTCGTCAGGCCGATGCCGGCGTAGGCCGGCGTGCCGTTGACGTTCCAGATCATGCCCATCACGCCGTTGGACTTGGCCGCGATCTGCACGGTGCCGCCGTAGTTGTTGGTCTGGGAGCCCGGATTGCGCCCGGAGGCGATGCGCCATTTGCCGGCCAGCTGCTGGGCGGTGCTGGCGGCGTCCTGCGCGGGCAGAGCGGGGGAAAGGAGGGCGGCGGCGGCCGCGAGGAGGAGGAGTTTTTTCATGGAGGCGGAGTGAGTGGGTTCGACGAGGTCTTACCCGCCCGAGGCGGGCGGTAACAGTAAATCCGTCAGTCCGTACGTTTCGCCCAGCGGAGCTTGGCGGGCGCGGCGCGGGAATTCGCCCGGCATTCCTCCGGCGTCGGTCGGATCAGGTCGCTGACCGCCGAGTAGATCCCCGCGCGCTGGCCGAGCTGGAAGGCCTTTTTCACCCGCCGATCCTCGCCCGAGTGAAAGCTCAGGATGGCCACGCGACCGCCCGGTCGCAGGACCTCAGGCAGACAGCGCAGCAGCGCCTCGAGCACCGAGAACTCCTCGTTCACCGCGATCCGCACGGCCTGGAAGACGCGTCGGATGGTCGTGGCGACCTCCTCGCGGTCGAGCCCGGCCGGCAGAGCTTCGCGCACGGCCTGGGCAAGCGCGTGGGTGCCGGAAAAGGTCCGGCCCGCCAGAGCGGCCGCGAGGTGTTCGGCGGCGGGTTCGTCGGCGTGCTCGCGCAGGGCGAGGGCGAGCTTGGGGATGGAGATGCGCTCGAGCCATTGCCCCGCAGTCAGGCCGCGTTGGGGATTGAGGCGCATATCGAGCGGACCGTCCTCGCGCACCGAGAAGCCGCGGGTGGGGTCGTCGATCTGCATCGAGGACAGACCGAGATCGGCCAGCAGGAAGTCCGCCCCCGGCAGACCCTCGGCGGCCAGCGCCTTGCGCACCCCGGCGAAGTTGGTCAGCCGCGCCCGAAAGCGCTCGGGGCCGAAGCCGGCGGTCCGCAGCCGAGCCTCGGCGCGCGGGAGCTGGAGCGGGTCGGCATCGAGCCCGAGCAGGCAGCCGCCCGGGCCGAGGCGCTCGAGCAGCGCGCGGGCGTGGCCGCCGTAGCCGAGGGTGCAGTCGACGCCGATCTCGCCCGGCTGCGGCTGCAGCGCCTCCAGCACCTCCGCGACCATGATGCTGCGATGCGTGCCGGCCAGCGTTTTGCCGCTGGCCTCGACCTTCGCGGCCGTCTCGGGATCGCCACGGTGCTCCTTGTATTTGTCGGCGAAGCGGCGCGGGTGTTTGCCCGCATAGCGGGGCCGGCGTCGATGCGGTCGCGGAGCTTCCTCCGGCGCAGGCGCGGGCGGGAGCGGCTCAGAGCTCATTGTATTTCGCGTTCGAGCCGCGGGCCTTCGCGACCGGGTAGCGCGCCTCGTTCCGGGCCAGCTTCGCGCGCATGGCCGCCGCGAGGTCGATGCCCACGGTGTCGGCGAATTCGAGCAGGAGGATGCCCACGTCCGCCATCTCGTCTGCGATCGCCTCGCGCCGCTCCAGCACGCGGCGCTCGGACTGCTCGGCCGACTGCCAGACGAAATGCTGGAGCAGTTCCCCCGCCTCCGCGGCCAGCGCGACCGCCATTTCCTTGGGCCCGTGGAATTGCCGCCAATCCCGCGCCTCGCAGAAGGCCCGGATCTCCGCCGTGAGCGCACCGATGCTGTCGGACATGGGGCTCGCTTCGCTCGCAAACTCGAAGTTCGAAACTCGAAACTCGCAGGAAGTGTGAAGTTTGAAGTCGAAGTGTCGCTACGGGATTCTCGCCGACCTCGGGCTCCAGTCTCCCGTCTCGGTCTCGTTCTCCTGAATCTCCTCCGCTTCGCGGCCTTTCTCCGTCGCGACCAGCCGCACTCGGAGAGTGCGGACTACTTCTCGTCTTCTACCGATCTCCCTCGCCGCCGATGCGCTTCCGCCGGCGGCCGGTGACGAGCGGCCAGGCGATCAGAATGAGGCCGGCGATCATCAGGGTGGCCTCGAGCGGTTGGCTGAAGAACACCAGCAGGCTGCCGCGCGAGCCGAGCAGCGACTGGCGGAAAGCGTCCTCCATTTTGTCGCCGAGAATGAGGGCGAGAGTGAGCGGCGCGAGGGGGTAGTCGAGCTTCTTGCAGAGGTATCCGATGATCCCGAAGATCAGCATGAGCCAGACGTCGAACATCGAGTTGTGCACCGTGTAGGCGCCCATCACGCAGGCCACGATGATGAAGGGCGCGATGACCGCGAAGGGAATGCGGAGCAGGGCGGCGAAGAGCGGCACAGTGGCCAAGACCACGATCAGGCCGACCACGTTGCTCAGGTACATCGAGGCGATCAGCCCCCAGACGAACTCTTTCTGCTCGGCGAAGAGCGTCGGCCCGGGCTGCAGCCCCCACATCATCAGCCCTCCCAACAGCACGGCCGCGGTTCCGGAGCCGGGAATGCCGAGCGTCAGCATGGGCAGCAGCGCGCTGGCCCCGGCCGAGTGGGCGGCCGTCTCGGGGGCGATGACCCCCTCGATCCGTCCGGTGCCGAACTCCTCCGGGTTCTTGCCGGTGCGCTTGGCCACGGCGTAGGCCATGAAACTGGCCGCGATGGCCCCGCCGGGCTTCACGCCCATCCAGGCGCCGATCAGGCAGCCCTGCAGGAGCGTCTTCCAATGCCGGAACATGTCGCGCCAGGTCTTGAAGACGATGGCCAGATCGAGCTTGGCCTTGCCGCCGCGGAAGGCGAGGCCCTCCTCCATCGAGAGGAGGATTTCACCGAGGCCGAAGAGACCGATGACGGCGACGAGGAAGTCGAACCCGCCGATCATCGTCTCGAAGCCGAACGTCAGCCGGAGCGTGCCGCTGACCGTGTCCATGCCGACCGCCGCCAGGATGAAGCCGAAGAGCGTGGCCGCGGCGGTTTTCGAGAAGGGCGAGCGGCTCGTTCCGCTGAAGCTGGCGAAGGTCAGGAAATACACCCCGAAGAAGGCAGGCGGACCGAAGCGCAGCGCGAAGTTTGCGATCACGGGCGCGAGAAAGGTGATCAGCAGGACCGAGAAAAGCGCGCCCACGAACGACCCCGTGAAGGCCGCGGTGAGCGCTTCGCCGGCTCTCCCTTGCTGGGCCATGGGATAGCCGTCGAAGGTGGTGGCCACACTCCAGGCCTCGCCGGGGATGTTGAAGAGAATGGATGTGATGGCCCCGCCGAAGAGCGCGCCCCAGTAGATGCAGGAGAGCAGGATGATGGCGGAGGTGGTGCCGCCGGGCAGCAGCGACATGCCGTAGGTCAGCGGCAGCAGAATGGCCACCCCGTTCGGCCCGCCGAGTCCGGGCAGCACGCCGACGAGCACGCCAAGAGTGATGCCGAGGAGCATCAGCCCGAAGTTGTAGGGCGTGAGGGCGGTCTGAAACCCGTGCCAAAGGTAGGTGAACGATTCCATGCGCGCGGACCCTCGAATTCCCTACAACCCCAGCAGCGCCTCGACCTTCCCGCGGGGCATCGGCACCAGGAAGCGTTTCTCGAAGAGCCAGAAGAGGAAGACCACCGGCAGCGAGGAATACGTCAGGCATTTCCACCAGGCCATCCGGCCGGCGAAGCGCATGAAGCAGGCGACGAAGACGATGGAGGCGACGTAGAAGCCGAGAAAGTGGATCGAGCCCACGAAGGCGATCGTGGGGACGAAGATGGTCAGGACCGGCACCGCCTGGTGCCACTCGATGAAGCGCACGCGCAGCTTCGGTCGCAGCCGGACGGCACGGATCAGGATGGAGAAGCCGCAGAGGGCGAGGGCGATCCCGAGGTAAAAGGGGAAATAGCCGGCGCCCGGCCCGCGCAGCTCCGACCAGCGCGCGCCGAGTTTCCAGCTGTCCTGCGAGATGAGCGCCCCGAACCCGATCAGGAAGACGGCCACGCCGATCTCCATCGTGGCCATCGAGGGCTGCCCGATGCTGCGGTTCGGATCGGTCGTGGTTTCGTGCGATGGGGTCATGCGGCGGGGCGTGAGGAGGGCCGGCACGTCAGGGTGTGCAGGCACCGCTGGTCGACGACCCGGGCGAATCCCTGAATTCCCATGCGGCGGGCTGGTTTCGAGTCGGGCGTGGGAGCAGAGCTGACTCGATCCCGAAAGCGAGGTCGGTTACTGGGCGACGAAACCGGCCTTGGTCATGATCTCCTTGTGCCGGGCCTCGTCCTTGACCAGGAAGTCGGTGAATTCCTTCCCCGCGATGAAGGCGCTCTTCAGCGCGCTCTTCTCGAGGTATTCCTTCCACTCGGGCTTGGAGACGACCTGCTTGAAGAGGTCGACGTAATAGGCCGTCTGGTCGGCGGTGACGTCGCCGGGCAGGAACATGCCGCGGAGCATGACGTATTCGATGTCGTAGCCCGCCTCCTTGGCGGTGGGGACGTCGTTCCAGGACTGGTCGCCGGCGACCTTCTGCTTGTACTCGCTGCGCTCCTTCGAGAAGATGCAGAGCGGACGGCATTGGCCCGCCTTCCACTGGGAGATGCTCTCGGACGGGTTGTTGACGTTGGCGTCGATGTGCTTGCCCACCAACTGGACCGAGGCCTCGGCGCCGCTCTTGTAGGGGATGTAGGTGAACTTCGTGCCGGCCTTGTCGTCGATGAGCGCGGTGATGATCTGGTCCTCGCGCAGAGCGGCCGTGCCGCCCATCTTCATCTTGTTGGGACCGGCGGCCTTGACCGCATCGAGGAACTCCTTGGCCGTCTTGTAAGGCGTGTCCCCGTGGACCCAGAGGCAGAATTCGTCGAGCGCGACGATGGCCACCGGCGTGAGATCGCGCCAGTTGAAGGGCACCTTGTTGGCCAGCGGGATGGCGTAGATTCCGGAGTTGCCAATGAAGAGCTTGTGCGGATCGCCGCTGGCCTTCTTCGCCTCCAGCATGCCCTCCGCGCCGCCGGCGCCGGGCTTGATGTTGATGATGAAGGGCTGCTTGGTCAGGTTGTGTTTCAGGCACACCGCCTGGATCGTGCGCGCCAGCTGGTCGGTCGCTCCGCCGGCGCCCGCATTGACGATGATCTCGATGGGCTTCTGCGGCTCCCATTTCGTCTGGGCGACGGCAGGAGCGGTGAGCAGGGCGGCGAGCGCCGCGAAGCGAAGGGTCAGCGTGGTACGCATGGCTTGGGGGGAAATGAGGGAGAGGAGCGCGCCGGACCGCGGCACGGTGGCCGCAGAATGACGAGCCGGAGGCCGTGTGGGCAAGCGGATTCCGCCGCGTGCGGGCGCCCGAGCGCACCACGCCGGCGAGTCGGCTTTCCGCATCGCGGCAAGCGATGGCGAAGACACTTCTATCGATGCGCGTTTTCGCTCGGTGCCCGGCAACCTCCCGCATGCTCATTCTCCGTCCTTTGCTCTTCGTTGGCGTGCTGCTTGGCGTGCTCCTCATCGGCTCGGTCCTGGCCGCCCGTCTCCACGCCCACCAGACCGCGCGCGAACAGGCCGCCGCGCTGGACCGCCCGGAGGCCCGCGTGGCGCTGCAGCGAAGCTGGCCGGTGCGGTAGGCAACGACTTGAAGGGCCCTGTGGGCTGTAAACTGGCAGAGAACCCAAGAGGGTTCGTCACGTTCACGCGTCGCCCGCACAGCCAGTCAATCCGTCACCGCGTCATCCCGTCATCCCGTCATCCCGTCACCCCATCACCCCGTCACCCCGTCCCTCGCCCAACGCAGCGTCCGCCCCGACACGGCGCGGCCGCACTCGGAGAGTGCGGACTACGTCATTCGCCGCGCTAGCGCTCGCCTACTTCGCCGAGCCGCCGCAGAAACTCCTCTTTCTGCGCCCGGCCGAGCGGGACTTCGCTGCCGCTGTGCAGGACAATGGTGTAGTCGCCGTGAAAGGACTGCCGGAGCTCGCGGACGCGGTCGACATTGACCAAGGCGGATCGGTGCACCCGGACGAAACGGGCGGGATCGAGCTGGGCTTCCAGGGAGCTCAGCTTCTCCCGCTGCAAGTGGGATTCCTTGCCGAAGTGGAGGCGCACGTAGTTGCCGTCGGCCTCGGCCCAGTCGAGCTCGGCGACCCGGCGGACCAGGATCCGCCCGGCGGCGGGCTTGATGGCGATGCGCTCCAGATAACTGGCGGCGGGCGCAGGGGGCAGATTGGCCAGGAGGGCGCGCAGTTTCGCATCCATCCCGCCATTCTCCGCGGCCAGGCGGGCGCGGGCGCGGGCCAGGGCGGCGAGAAAGCGGTCCTCGTCGTAGGGTTTCAGCAGATAGTCGACCGCGTGGACGTCGAAGGCGCGCAGGGCGTGCTGATCGAAGGCAGTCACGAAGATCACTGCGCGCGGCGCGTCCTGTCCGAGCTGCCGCAGGACCTCGAAGCCGTCGCCGCCCGGCATCTGGACGTCGAGAAAGAGCAGGTCGGGCCGATGCTCCCGCACGGACTCCACCGTCTCCGGGCCGCTGCCGCATTGCGCCACCACCTTCACGTCCGGGGAATCGGCCAGGTACCCGGCGATGCGGGCGCGGGCCAGCGGCTCGTCGTCGGCGATGATGGCCGTCCAGGGGTCCGAGCTCATGCGCGGGATTGTGGCACGACCGCCGCGCCGGTCCATGCCCCGCTCTCGGTCGCCGGCGACGGGCTGCCCGGGGTCGAGACGCGATGCAGCGGCAGACGAATGGTTACGAGCGTGCCGCCGCCCGGCCGGGCGCCGATCCGGAGCAGCGAGTGATCGTCCCCGTAAAGCTGGGCGAGCCGGGCCCGCGAGTTCTCCAGGCCCACGCCTCCGCCCTTCGAGGGGCGCCCGGGCCCGGCGCCGTTGTCGGCCACTTCCAGGACCAACTGCTGGCCCTCCGCCCGCGCCTGCAGCTGGATCTCGCCTGGGCCGGTGACCTTCGAAATGCCGTGCCGGATCGAGTTCTCGACCAGCGGTTGCAGCAGCAGGTTGGGCACGAGCGCGTCGGCCACGGCCGGATCGACCTCCAGATGTACGCTCAGGCGGTCGCCGAAGCGGACGCTTTCGATGTCCAGGTACCGCTGGGTGAATTCCACCTCCTCCCGCAGCGGCACTTCCAGCCGGTCGGACCGGTTCAAGGCCGCACGCAGGAGATCGCCCAGCCGGCTGATCATCCGCTCAGCCTGGCTGGGATTCGCCCGCACCAGGCTGGCGATGGCGTTGAGCGTATTGAAGAGGAAATGCGGCTGCAGCTGCATCTGCAAGGCATGCAGCCGGGCGGCCGTGACCTCGTGCTCCAGCTGGGCGGAGCGGATCTGCCCCTCCTGATAGCGGTGCCAGAAATCGAAGACCAACGCCACGGCCAGGATTTTGGCGTAGGTCAGCGCCAGGAACCCGAAGTGCGTCCGGAGCGTGAAGCTGTAGATATCGAGAAACGACCCCCGCTCCGGGTTCGCCCACGGGATGAATTCGAAGAAGACCGCCACCAGGAACGGCTGCACGAGCACGCAAACGGCGGCGGCGGTGGCGTGGACCCCGAGCGCCTCGATGATGGAGAGGAAATCGCCGCTCGGGTAGAACTTCCGCACCAGGTAGAAGATGCCCGGGGCCAGCAGCGCCCAGGCGTACCACTCGATCAACTGCCAGGTGAGCGCATTGGTCAGCGTGATCGGCGGCCCAGAGAGCTTGGCGGCGCTGTAGAGCTGCAGCCCGTACAGGATGCCGATCGCCGTCCAGGCGATGAAGGCGAGTACGAGCTTGGACTGCAGCTTCATGGCACGATGTTCCTATTACGCGCGGAGCCCGGCGGACTCACGGAGGAAATTTTGCGAAACGCCCCCTTGGGGCGCGTCTCGTGACGGCGGTTTGGCCGGTCCGACAGCCTGCAAGGATCCCACCCGACAGGAGGCCGCGAAAAAGGCCTTAAAAATTTTTAAGAAAAAATGAAGAGATCCCAAAACCTCCCGTCTTTCCGATCAGCGTCACGTTGACGCTGACAGAACGGGACGGCGGTGCGAACCGCCCACCATTCACCAAACCCAACCTAACTGCAGTTACAAACCCACCGCTATGATCAAGCGCATCCTCCTCACCGCCACCGCCCTCCTGACCCTCGCTGGTTTCACCGCTTCCACCGCCGTTGCCGCCGATGAGGCCAAGCCGGCTGCCGAGAAGAAGGCCAAGAAGGGCAAGAAGAAGGGTGGCAAGAAGGCCAAGAAGGCCGCCAAGAAGGCCGACGCCGCCAAGTAAGCTTCCTCGGGAAGTTCACTTCCTTTTGAAGGCATCGGGCGCGAGTCCGATGCCTTTTTCTTTGCCGGCGTGGCTCTCGACACCGGGGTGGCCGACGGGGTGCCGGGCCTGAGGTTGCCGCCTCACTGCGCAGGCACGTTGTCCAGATACCACTGGTAGGCGGCGGCAATGCCGTCCGGGAGCGCCACCTGCGGCTGCCAGCCAAGCTCTTTGAGCCGCGAGACGTCCAGCAGCTTGCGCGGGGTGCCATCGGGTTGGGTCGCGTCCCAAGCGATCTCCCCTTCGAAGCCGACCGCCGCGCGCACGAGGTCGGCCAGTTCGCGAATGGTTACGTCCTCGCCGGTACCCACGTTGATCGGCTCGGGCGATTCATAACGCTCCAGCAGCAGATAGCAGGCGCGGGCCAGGTCATCGACGTGCAGGAACTCGCGCCGGGGCGTGCCCGAGCCCCACAGCGTCACCGAGGAGGCTCCCGCCTGTTTGGCGCGGTGGAATTTGCCGATCAGTGCGGGCAGCACATGCGAAGTGAGGGGGTCGAAATTGTCGTGCGGCCCGTAGAGATTCGTCGGCATGGCCGAGATGAAATCGGCCCCGTATTGGCGGCGATAGGCCTGACAGAGCTTGATGCCGGCGATCTTGGCGATCGCATAGGGCTCGTTCGTCGGCTCCAGCGCACCGGTCAGAAGCGAATCCTCGCGGATCGGCTGCGGGGCGAACTTCGGGTAAATGCAGGAGCTGCCCAGGAAGAGCAGCTTGCGCACGCCGGCGTCGTAGGCTCCGGCGATGAGGTTGTTCTGGATCGTCAGGTTCTCCAGGAGGAACTCGACGGGGAAGTCGTTGTTCGCCTTGATACCTCCGACCTTGGCCGCCGCCACGATGACGTGGGTCGGCTGCGTCTCGACGTAGAACTTTCGGACCGCAGCGGCATCGAGCAAATCCAGTTCGGCCCGCGTCCGGGTGAGAACCTCGGCACCCGTGCCGACCGCCGCCCGCATGAGGGCGCTGCCGACGAGGCCACGATGTCCGGCGATGTACAGACGCATGGGGGAAGGAAGATCAGCCAAGACTCAGCGTTCCGACGTGGTTGAGGACGAAGTCGGGACCGCGCCGGCCACGGGACGGGCCTAGGCCCGGACGCGTTCGCCGCTCATGTCGGCTCGCAGCGATTCGATGTCTGCATCCACCATGATCTCGACCAACTGGCGGAAGCCGACCTTCGGCGCCCAATTGAGCTGCTTTTTGGCCTTGCTGGGGTCGCCGATCAGCAGATCGACCTCGGTGGGGCGCAGGTACCGCGGGTCCAATTCGACGTACTTCTCCCAGTCGAGTCCGGCCCGCCCGAAGGCGACCTCGAGGAACTCCCGCACCGTGTGCGTCTCACCGGTGGCGATGACGTAGTCGTCCGGTTTGTCCTGCTGGAGCATCAGCCACATCGCCTCCACGTATTCCGGCGCATAGCCCCAGTCGCGCCTGGCGTCGAGATTGCCCATGTAGAGTTTCTTCTGGAGACCGGCCTTAATGCGGGCTACGGCCCGGGTGATCTTCCGGGTGACGAACGTCTCGCCGCGGCGGGGCGACTCATGGTTGAACAGGATGCCGTTGCTGGCGTGCAGGTTGTAGCTCTCGCGGTAGTTCACCGTGATCCAGTAGGCGTAGACCTTGGCCGCGCCGTAGGGGCTGCGGGGATAGAAGGGCGTGGTTTCCTTCTGCGGGACTTCCTGTACGAGGCCGAACATCTCGCTGCTCGAGGCCTGGTAGAAACGGGCCTTCGGAGCGCATTCCCGGATCGCTTCCAAAAGTCGAACGGTGCCGATGCCGGTGACGTCGCCGGTGTATTCCGGAATGTCGAAACTTACCCGTACATGACTCTGGGCGCCGAGGTGGTAGATCTCGTCGGGCTGGATGGAGTCGACGGCCTTGTAGGTCGCCACGCTGTCGGCCAGGTCGCCGTAGTGCAGAAAGAGGTGAGCGTCGTCCAGATGCGGATCCTTGTAGATCCCATCGAGGCGCTCGGTATTGAAAGAGGATGCGCGGCGAATGAGGCCGTGGACTTCGTAGCCCTTGCTCAGGAGGAGCTCCGCGAGATAGGAGCCGTCCTGGCCCGTGATGCCGGTGATGAGTGCTTTCTTGGCCATGTCGTTGCGCAAAAAGGGAGCCGGGTGGGTAGGCCGGAAAGCGGCCTGAGTCCAGTGATTTCGGCCCCGAGGCGCGGCCGGTTGCCACTGGCCGGGCGTCGGAAAACGAGCACGTTGAAGGCATGCATCGCCGCGACTTTCTGCGGATCGCCGCCATGGGAGGCTCCGCTCTCGCCTTCGGCCAAACCGCTGCGGCTCCGCTGCAGCGGGCCGCCGTTCCCTCCAGCGGCCAGCGGATCGCACGGGTCGGACTGGGCACGTGGCAGGTCTTCGACGTGGGCGCCGACCCGGCCCGGCGCGCGCCGCTGGCGGAAGTCCTGGCCGAGTTCGTCCGGAGCGGTGGAGACGTCGTCGACACCTCTCCCATGTACGGCACCTCCGAGGACGTCCTGGGCGATCTCGCAGCCGAAGCCCGCCTGCGGGAAAAGCTCTTTCTCGCCACCAAGGTCTGGACCACCGGCGAACGACCGGGGCGCGAGCAGATGGAGGACTCGCTGCGGAAACTGCGCAGGTCGAGCTGATGCAGATTCACAATCTGGTCGACTGGCCCACCCAGCTGAAAACGCTGCGCGCCTGGCGAGACCAGGGACGGATCAAGTACATCGGCCTGACCCACTACGCCGTCGGGGCCTCGGAGGAATTGCTGCGGGTGGTCGCGCGCGAAAAGGTCGACTTCGTTCAGTACGCGCTCTCGCTGGAGGAACGCGAGGCGACCGACCGCCTACTGCAGGTCTGCGGCGACCGCGGAATCGCTTTCCTGGCCAACCGGCCCTTCGGCGGCGGCGGCGCGCTGCGCAAACTGCGCGGTCGGCCGCTGCCCCAACTCGGCTACGATTCCTGGGCGCAGCTGCTGCTCGCCTGGGTGCTGTCGTTCCCGGAAGTCACCTGCGCCATTCCCGGGACCAGCAAAGTCGAGCACGTGCGCGACAACCTGGCGGCCGCCCGCAAGCCCGTGCCGGACCAGGCGCTGCGGCAGGAGATCGAACTTGCGTGGCGTCGGTCGGGTTGAATCCCGTCCACTGATCCGACGCGGAAGGGCCGGCCGGCAGACGCCGACTCAGACTTCCACCGTGCCCTCGAACACGAAGTCGGCCGGTCCGCTCAATGTGACCTGGGAGAACTCGCCCGCCTTGCTCCCGCGGACGAAGCCGACTTGCAGGGTGTCGCCGCCCTTCACCCGGACATCGATCGGCGAAGGGGCGCCGGTCTGGATGGCGTAGATGAGCGCACAGGCGGTCACGCCGGTGCCGCAGGCCAGCGTCTCGTCCTCCACGCCGCGCTCGTAGGTGCGGATGGAGATGCTCTGGGGTCCGGTGATCTTGATGAAATTGGCGTTCGTCCCTTTCGGCGCGAACTGGGCGTGCCGGCGCAGCGCCCGGCCGACGCTGAAGACGGGGGTGTTCTCGAGATCATCTACGAAGACGCAGGCGTGCGGCACGCCGGTGTTGATGGAATGCACCTTCAGCACGCCGCCTTCCACTTCGATGAGCAGGCTGGGGGCATAGTCGGTCGGCGTGACCATTTGAATGCGCACGCGCTCACCCTCGACGAACTCGGCCCGGATGACGCCGGCCGGCGTCTCGAACGAGACCTTGCCCTGCGCCCCGGCGGTGCGCTGGGCGAAGCGGGCGAAACAACGTGCGCCGTTGCCGCACATCTCGGCCTCGCCGCCGTCGGCGTTGTAGTAGCGCATGCGGTGGTCGGCGCCGCTCTGGGCCGGCTCGATCACGAGCACGCCGTCGGCCCCGATGCCGCGATGCCGGTCGCAGAGTCGCGCGATGGTCTCCGCACTCAGCTGGTGGCTGCCGTCACGGTTGTCGAGCATGACGAAGTCGTTCCCCGCCCCGTTCATCTTCAAAAAGGAGATCCTGGCCATGGACGGAATGAAGGCGCATTTCGGAAAATCGAAACGTGAAATCGGACCCAGACCCGCGGCGCCACGCTCGGGCGGCACCTGCCGGATGGCGTTCCCGCTTCCGTCTTGCCAGCCGCTGGCGCCTCCGATTCAATGCGGTATGGCTTACGGAAAAACCTGTTTCGCCGGTCTGGCCTGGCTGTTGGCTTCGCTGCCGGCACGGGCGATCAATGACACGCAGAACGGCGCGGCCGGGACGCTCACCACGCCGGGGGGCGCGGCCAGCGCCCTGGCCAGCAGCGGCGATCCGTCGAATTCGGCTACGGCCATCGGCGGCAGCGCGATCCTGACGACTCCGCTCGGCGGCGGCAACGCCACGGCCACGGCTAGGACCAGTAACGCGACGCCGGGCGCCAGCACCAGCACTGTGGCCCAGGCCAACGGCGGGAACGGCGGGCGGGGCGATGCGACCAATCGCCCGGCCGCCGGCTCCGCCACCGCGGCCGCGGTGGTCACGAACGGTGCGGCCAATCAGAGCATCGTCCTCGCCGCCACGGCGATCGGGGGTGGAAACGGCGGAGCCCTTTCGAATTACAGTATCGCGGGCGATAGCGGCTCGGCCTCGGCCTCCGTGACGGGGACAGCCGCGGGCGCGGCGCTGCTGCAGGGTACGGCCAGCGCACTCGGCGGCTCGCGCAACGCCTTCCCCAATCCGCCCTCCGGCGGCGGCAACGGCGGCAACGCCTTCGCCACGGGACGGCTCGATAATCCCGGCGGGGCGAGCACCGTCCTGACACTTAATGCGATCGGCGGCGATGGCGGCGCGTGGGACGGGATTCCCGGCGATCCGCTCGTATCGGGGCGGAGTGCCGGCCAGGCCGGGGGCGTCTTCTTTGGACAGGCGTTCGCCTCGGCCGCGGGCTCGGTGCTGGTCGACGTCACCGGCCGCGGGGGCAACGGCGGTCTGGGCTATCGCGGGTTCGCCACCAGTGGCGCCTCCGTCTCCCTCAACAATGTGGCCAACGGCACCGCTGGCGACAGGGTCGAGCTCCGCCAGACGGCGGTCGGAGGGAGTGGGGGCGGGGCGAGCGGCGCGTTCGGCGCCGACGGTGGATCGGCCAGCAGCCTGCTCGATCGCACCATCGCCACCCGGACGCTCATTGGTCGGACCTCGGCCACCGGAGGCGCGGGTGGAGTCAGCACGCTGGTCGGAGCGAATGGCAACGGCGGAACTGCCACGGCCTCCACCCGGCTGGTCAACCCGACGGGAGCGGCGCAGGCGTTGGCGCAGGCCACCACTCCCGTTGTCTACAGTACCGGCGGCTGGACCGGTGACGCGACCGCCCAGGCGGTGGCGAATTCCGGCCAAGCCTTCGGTGGAATCGGCGCCACGGCCCAGGCCACCGCCACCGGCGGCTTCGGCGGCGGCTTTGGCCGCGGCGGCGGCGCGCAGGCCACGGCTCTCGCTCAGGCGGCCGGAGGCGCCACAACGGCCACCGCGGTCGCGGACGGTGGGCCGGGGGGCGTGAACGCGAGCAACCTCGTGTCCGCCACGGCGCAGGCGAACAATACCGGCGCCGGGGGCGCTGCGGCCACCGCCAGCGCCTCGGGCTCTCACACCGGAGGCAGCGTCGCTTCCTCGGCCACGGCCGCGGCCGCCGGCTTCGTCGTCCGCAGCGTGCGCGCCCAGACCGGCAGCGGAAGTTCGTATTCGTCCACCACGACGCAGGACAGCCGGGCCCGCCTCGGCGTCGCCCCCGCGACCACGCCCAGCAGCCTGGTCTGGGGCAGCGCGCTCGGCGCGCCCAGTGCGGCGGATTTGTCGGGCGCCTTTGCGAGCGCTCCCCATGCCGCCGGGCGGTTCGATCTGACCAACCCACGACAGCGCCTGCTCCTGGCCACCTTCTCGGCCGCGCCGCTGTCCCAGGTCGGCTCGGCCACGGTGCAGCTCGGGGCGACCATCGATCTCGCCAGCCTTCCCACCAGCGAACGGGGCAGCCTCCAACTCGCTCTTCTGGGCGGATCCGGTTCGTTCTCCACCCTGCATTTCCGTGTGCTCCGTGCTTCGTCCACGGCGCTCGATCTCACCTTCACCACGCCCGCCGAAGCCAACGCCTACTTCGCCGATCACGTGCTCGATCTGGGCGCGCTCGACCCGACGGCCACCGGCACCGTGGCGGTGGACATCATCCTCGATGTCACCGGCGGCAACTACGCGGGCACCATGTTCCTGGGGAATGCCCCGATCCCCGAGCCCGCCACCTGGCTGCTGGTCGGCGTCGGTCTGACGGTCTGGCTGGGCCAGCTTCGGCGCCGACGGCCGTCATGACCAAGCCGCGCAGGCCGTGATTTCCCGGCCGCCGGCTTTGCCTTTCGCGGGTTCCTGTCTTCGGGTGGCGGTTCCGGGTCCCGCGCGATTTCGGATTTCGAAGTTCGGAATCCGCACTTCATTCCCGCCTCTCGATGCGCCGCCTTCTCCTGCTCGCCCTTCTCTCCGCCAGCGCCACCGCGGCGGAATCGATCCGCACCCTGGCCGACTGCGAGGCGACCGCCCGGCAGCAGAACCCGGAGGTCCTCATCGCCCGCCGGCAGCTCGACCAGGCCCGCGCGCAGGTGACCATCGCCCGGGCCGGCCACCTGCCGGTCGTCGGCGCCAATGGCTATCTGCAGCGTCGCGAGCGCTCGCTTCGTACCTCCGGCGGTGCCAATCCGGACGTGCGGGCGGAGGACTACACGCTGACCGCCGGGGTGACGCAGAACCTCTACTCGAGCGGCGCCGTTTCGGGCCGCGTGGCCATCGCGCGGCTCGGCGTGCAGGTGGCGAGCGAGAATCTCCGCACGGCCGAGGAGACCGCGCTGCTGGCCGTGCGCCTGGCCTTCCAGCAGGTCCTGGCGGCGGAGAATGCGGTGGCGATCCGCCGCGAGGCCATCGATCTGCTGCAGCAGCAGCTCGACGACCAGGAAGGCCGCCTGAAGGCCGGCACGGTTTCCTCGCTCAATGTGACCCGCGCCCGCGTCTCGCTGGCCAACGAACGTCCGGCGCTGAGCGACGCCGAGCGCGATTACGCCACCGCCCGACTGCAACTCGCCCAGGCGATGGGCGTGGCGCTCCGGCCGGGGCAGATCACACCCGATTTCCGCCTGCGCGGCAGCCTCGAAGCCGGCGCTGCGCCTCCGCCGCTGGCCACCGCCCTCGCTCGCGCCAAGGAGCAGCGCTCCGAGTTGGCCGCCCGGCGGCTGGAAGCCGAGGCCGCCGAGCGCGCGCCGCGGGTCGAGCGGGCGGGCAATCTCCCGCAGGTCAACGGCTTCGCGAATTACCAGCTCTTCAGCGAATCGAGCCGGAGCGCGCCGCGCGAGAACTTCGGCGGTTTCCTGGTCGGGGTGAGCGCTTCCTGGACCCTCTTCGACGGCTTCGCCACCCCAGGCCGCGTGCGGGCGGCGCAGGCTCGGGCCTCGGCTGCACGCGAGGCCCTGCGAGCCCAGGAGTTAGCGGTCGAGACGGAGGTCCGCGCGGCCTACGCTTTGCTCGAACAGGCCCGCGCCACCCGTGCCAGCCAGGCCCAGAATGTCGGCCTGGCGCGCGAGGCACTGCGCCTGGCGATGGACAACTTCGGCGCCGGGTTGGCGACGCAGCTCGACATCCTCCAGGCGCAGGTCGATCTCACCCGGGCCCGCGTGAACGAGCTTTCCGGCCGCACGCTCCAGGCCGCCGCGCTCGCCCGCATCGCCCGGGCGATCGGCACTCCCACCCGCCCGCAGCCATGAAGCGCTTTCGCCC
This sequence comes from Verrucomicrobiota bacterium, assembly GCA_018240025.1. Lineage (GTDB taxonomy): Bacteria > Verrucomicrobiota > Verrucomicrobiia > Chthoniobacterales > SZAS-18 > SZAS-18. Next base: position 6,140 of record JAFEGM010000028.1, on the reverse strand, counting down.
GCTCGCGGCCGCCCTCGGTCTGCTGCTCGCGCCGACCGCCGGGGGCGAGACGCTCTCCCTCGACGCCTGCCTGCGCGAGGTCATGGAGCGCAATCCCGAAATCGCCCGCGCTCGGGCGGACGTCGAGCGCGCCCAGGGTCAACGATTGGTGTTTCGGGCCCGCGGCCTGCCAAGGTTGCGGTTCGATGCGGGAGTCGGCTATCAGGGCTCGCGCGGCGCAGGCCGGCCGGGCACCGCCTTTGCCGCGGCTTCGGGAAATTTCGCGCAGCCGCTGTTCGACGTGGGCATTCCGCCCTCCTTCCGTCGCGGCGAAATGGAGGTGCTGCTGGCGCGGCAGAACTTCTTCCAAGCCGCGTCCAGCCGTCTTTACGTCGCCCGCCTGACCTACCAGGCGCTGCAGCGTCGCCGCGCGCTCCAGGCGCTGGAGTCCGGCACCGCCCGGCGGCTCGAGGAAAACGCCCGCGTGCAGAGCGGCCTCGAAGCCGCCGGCCTCGGCGCGCGTCGAGGCACCCTGCAGGCGCAGGTGCAGCGCCTCGCCCTGGAGCCGCAGCGGGCGGCCAACGCGGCCGAGATCGCGCGGCTCACCGCGGTGCTCGGCGAGTTGATGGGCCGGTCGAGCCGGGCGGCGGAGCCCGAACCCGTGCCGCTGGGCCCGCCCGCACTGCCGGAGCTGGCCGCGGCCGCGCTGGTGCGCGAGGCGCTCGAGCACCGACCCGACCTGCAGGCCGCGCGCACGGCGGTGCGCATCGCCGCCGACGATCAGCGAATTGTCGAGGCGAACTGGTATCCGCTGGTCGAGCTGCGCCTGGGTGGCACGGCCGTGCCGGAAAGCCGTAGCGCGCAGACGAATCCCAACGCCATCCGGGCGACCGATACCAGCGCGGTGACCGAGTTCCGCTACGGGCTCGGCCTGTCCTGGGTGCCGTTCGACGGCGGTTCGACCATCGGGCAGGCCCGCAACGCGGCCGCCAACCGGGCGGGGCTGGAGATCGGGCTGCAACGCGCCGAGCGCCAGGTCCAGATCGATCTCGGCCTCGTCCAGGCGCGGCTGAATGCGGCTCGCAGTCGCCTTTCGTCCGCGGCCACCGCCCGCAGCGCGGCGGCCCAGACGGTCGCCACGATCAACGATCTGCTGCAGGCCGGGAAAACCACGCAACTGGAAGTGCTGAATGCGCAAAGCGCTCTGCTCGAGGCGGAGGCCAGCGCCATCAATGCCACGGTCGACGCCGCCGATGCCGCGGCCGAACTCGACCGCATCGCCGGCCGCTACATCCGATTCGTCCGGGAGGCCCGAACCTCTCCGACTCCGAAGTAACTCGTGACATCGCGCGCGCCCGGCCCACATTGCCCGGCTCCGCGGAGCTCCGGCCCGCGCGCCTGAAAAAGTTTTTCGCCATGACCCGCGTCGTCGTCTCCGGCCTCGGCTTCATCACCAGCATCGGCAACTCCCGCGCCGAAGTCACGGAGAGCCTCCGGACCACCCGCAACGGCATCGAAGTTTTCCGGGATTTCGAGGCCACGAAAGAACCGATCCGCCTGGCCGGTACGATCAAAGGCTTCGAATTTCCCTCCAAGGACTTCGAGGACTGGACCTACCCGGCCCGCCACCGCATCCCGCGGGAGACGCTGCGGCCGATGTCCCCGAACGGGCTCTACTCCTACTTCGCGCTGCACGAGGCCATCGCCGACGCCGGCCTGCCGCCGGAGCTGGTCTCCTCGGAGCGCACGGGTCTGATGTGCGCCTCGGGCGGCTCGTTCTGGCTGGCCCACGAGAATTTCGTCACGATGCTCTCGCGCGGGGTCATGCGCTGCCCGCCGATGGGGATCATCAACGGCATCCCGGGCTCGCTGTACATCAACCTTGTCCCGACCTTCAAGATCCGCGGCGCCGCCCTCGGCTTCTCCTCGGCCTGCGCTTCCTCCTCGCACGCGCTCGGCGCGGCCTTCGACCTCATTCGCCTGGGCCGGCAGGACATCGTCTTCGTCATCGGCGCGGAGGACTGCAATCGCTTCAGCATTCTCCCCTTCGCAGCCATCCGGGCGCTCAGCCCGCAGACCGATCCCGCGCTCGCGCCGCGCGCCTTCGACGCGAAGCGCGACGGCTTCGTCGGCACCGGCGGCTCGACGGTGCTGGTGGTCGAATCGCTCGCGCACGCCGAGAAACGTGGCGCGCAGAACCTCTACGCGGAGGTCCTCGGCTGGGGTCAGGCATCGGACGGCTTTAACGTGCTGGCTCCCGAACCCGCCGGCGACGGACTCGCCCGCGCCATGCAGCTCGCGCTGGGCGAGGCCGGCGTGGCACCCGGCGAGATCGATTATCTCAACGCGCACGCCACCGCCACGGACTTCGGCGATGCGGCCGAAATCGCGGCCATCAAGCGCGTCTTCCCCGAGGGCCAGCGTCCGCTGGTCAGCAGCACGAAATCGCTGACCGGCCACGGCCTCTCGCTGGCCGGCGCGATGGAAAGCGCGTTCTGCTGTCTCGCGCTCAAGGAGGGCTTCACGCCGGTCTCGGCCAAGATCACGCAGCTCGACCCGATCTGCGAAGGCGTGCCCATCGTGACCGCGCCGGTGGAGCGCGCGCCGAAGCTGGCGTTGAACAACTCCAGCGGCTTCGGCGGGGCAAATGTGGCCACCGTGCTGAAAGCGATCTGAGCCGGCGCGAGCCCCTTCGACGCGAGCGTCATGTCCCGTCCCCGCGTCCTGCTCACCGGCGCCAGTGCCGGCATCGGCCTGGCCACGGCGCACGCGCTCTGCGCCGCCGGCTGCGAGGTCTGGGGCACCTCGCGCTCGCTCGAGCGGCTGCCTCGCGACCTGCCGCATTTCCACGGCCTGGCGCTGGAGGCCGGCGACGCACGCTCGCGGCGGGAATGCGTCGACGCCTTCCTGCGCGCGGCCAAAGGCATCGACGTCCTCATCAACAACGCCGGCGACGGCCGCTTCGGTCCGCTGCTGGAACTGCCGGCCGACGATCTGCGCGCGCAGTTCGAATTGCTGGTGCACGCGCCGCTCGACCTCATCCGCCAGTTCGCGCCGCACCTGCGGAAATCGGCCCGCCCGCGCGTGGTCAATGTCACGTCGCTCGCCGTGCGTCTGCCGATCCCATTCATGGCCGCGTATTCCGCCGCCAAGGCCGCCCTGGCCAGCCTGACCGCGACCCTGCGGCTGGAGGCGCCGGAGATCGCCTGGACCGACGTGCAGCCCGGCGACATCCGAACCGACTTCAATCGCCCGATGGACGCGGCCGCTGCGGCAGTCGCCGAGCCCGCCGCGCGCGACGCCTGGCAGGCCATGGAGAAGAGCATGGCCGCCGCCCCGCCGCCGGAGTTGGTGGCCGCACGCATCGTGGAAATCGTTCAGGCCGACTCCCCGCCGCCGGTCGTGGTGGTGGGCGATTTCACCCAATCCCGCCTCGCGCCGCTGGCGCAGCGCCTGCTCCCGGCGCGCGCCATGGAGTGGTTTTTGCGCCAGCATTATGGTCCGGCGCGCGAACCCTTTGCGCCGAACTGATGCCCGCCATGTCCCTGCCCCTCGAAGTCTCCGTGGAAGAAGCCCGCGACCTCATTGCCGCCCAGCAGGTGCGGGTGATCGATGTGCGCGAGGCCGACGAATTCGCCGTCTGTCGCCTCCCTGGCGCGGAACTCGTGCCGCTCTCCACCTTCGCCGAACAGGGACGCGCCAAGCTCGCGGGCTCCAAGGATCGGCTGCTCGTCTACTGCCACCACGGCATGCGCTCGCTGCGCGCCACCGAGTTCCTCCGCGCCCTCGGGCACGAGGACGCCCAAAGCATGGCCGGCGGGATCGATGCGTGGTCGACGGAGGTCGATCCGACCGTCCCGCGCTACTGAGCCGCCCGGCCGACTCCGTCCCGGGCGTCCCACTTCTCCCTTGGCACGCGCGGCCGGCGCCCGCATTCTGCCCGCTGTGCCGGCCACGGATTGGACCCACACGGAGATTCTTGTCAGCGATCCCTCGCCCACGCCCCGACTTGCCCGCGTGCTGCGGGTGGTCGGATTTCTCCTGCTCGGAGTGACCCTGGCCGGTGCCGGACTCTACGCCAGCCGGCTGCTGCCCGGGGAGCAGTCGAATGCAATGGCCTGGGTCGAGCGCGTCTTCGGCCCGCTCCAGCTGCTGAATCTCGCGCTCTGGGGCGCGGCCGGTCTGTGGGCCGCTCGTCTGATGGAGCGAACCTCGGCCAGCCTGCGCCGTCGCGCCGGCCTGGAGCGCCGGGTCGAGGTGCACGCGCGTCAACTGGCCGACGCCAACAACGAGCTGCAGGTCCGCATGGGCGAGTTGCGGCAGACGGCCGAGGCGCTGCGACGCAGCGAGGAGCGATACCAGCTCGCGCTCCAGGCCTCCCGCGACGCGGTCTGGGACATCGACCTCGTGACCGGGCAGCAGTTCTATTCGCCGCGGTTTTTCGAGATGATGAACTTCCAGCCCGACGAGCCGTCCGACCGGTTCCAGGCCTGGCAGGCGCGCACGCATCCCGACGACGTGCCGCGGGTGAAGGCCGGGCTGCGCGAGCATTTCAAGCACAACACGCCCTACCGCGTGGAGGCGCGCGTGCGCATGCCGGACGGCACCTACCGGTGGATGATGAACATCGGCCAGGGCGTGCGCTCGACCAACGGCCGCGTCATCCGCATGGTCGGCAGCACGAGCGACATCGACGCGCAGAAGCGCGCCGCCGAGGCCCTCGCGCAGGCGGCCGAGCGCTACAACTTCCTGGCCGATGCCATGCCGCACATCGTCTGGACGGCCACGCCCAGCGGTCACATCGAGGACGTCAACGCCAGCTGGGTGAACTACACCGGCATCACGTCGTCCGAGATGCGGCTGCTCGGCGAGGTGGCGATGCGCCGGGTCATCCACGCCGACGACGTGCAGAACTTCCTCGAGAAGTGGCAGCATTGCGTGGAGCGCGGCGAGCCCTTCGAGCAGGAGTACCGCATTCGCTCCGCGCTCGATGGCAGCTACCGCTGGCACCTCGGCCTGGCCTTGCCGCGGCGCGACACCGCCGGGCGCATCGCCCAGTGGGTCGGCACCTGTACGGACATCCACGACCAGAAGGTCGAGCGGGAGAACCTGCGCATGGAGAGCGGCCTCTACCTGCGCGAGAGCCGCGCCGCGGTCGAGGAGCTGGTCAAGTCGGAGGAACGCTTCGCGCTGCTCATCGAGAGCTCGCCGCTCGGCTTCTTCGATATCAACCTGCTGACCGGCGAAGGCTACTTCTCGCCGCGCTGGAAGCAGATCCTCGGTTACGAGGCCGACGAACTGAGCGATCTCTTCGTGGTCTGGATGGAACTGCTCCACCCGGACGATCTGGCCGCCTTCAGCGCCGGGCTGAAGAGCCGCTCGGCCGGAGGAGCGCGCCGACAGAGCTTTTCGCTGGAGTATCGGATGCGCCACCGCGACGGGCAGTTCGTCTGGATCGAGTCGAACGGCCTCGACTTCTACGACGACAGCGGCATCCGCGTGCGCTCGCTCGGCTTCCATGCCGACATCTCCGAGCGCAAGCGGGCGGAAGGCGCGCTGCGCGAAGCCCGCGACGCGGCCGACGACGCCAATCGCGCGAAGAGCGAGTTCCTGGCC
>JAFEGM010000028.1:0-517 GCA_018240025.1 Verrucomicrobiota bacterium | reverse complement strand
ATCCGCACGCCGATGAACGCGATTCTCGGCTTCTCGGATCTGCTCGATCCGCTCGTTTCCGATCCGCGCGCGCGTTCCTACATCAACGCCATCAGCACCAGCGGCCGCTCGCTGCTCGATCTGATCAACGACATTNNCTGGACCTGTCGAAGATCGAGGCGAACAAGATGGAGCTGCACCTCGAGTCGGTCTCGCTCCGCTCGCTGCTCGGCGACATCCAGCACGTCTTCTCGCCGCGCGTCTTCGAGAAGGGCCTGTCCATCTCGCTGCTTATCGCGCCCCAGGTGCCGGAGCGGCTCTCGCTCGACGAGGTGCGGATGCGGCAGGTGCTCTTCAATCTGGTGGGCAATGCGACCAAGTTCACCGAGCGCGGCGGCATTCGCATCAACTGCAACGCCGCGCCGGCCGCGGGTGCGGAGGAATTCGGCAAGTTCGATCTGACCATCGAAGTCATCGACACGGGCATCGGTGTGCAGCCAGACCAAGTCGACCGCATCTTCGAAGCCTTCACGCAGGC
>JAFEGM010000027.1 GCA_018240025.1 Verrucomicrobiota bacterium | reverse complement strand
CAGGCCGCGCTCGACCAGCAGCAGGTCGAGCCGCAGCGCCTTGGCTTTCGGTCCGCCGCTCACGGCACGAGTCGAGGGAGTCGCCTCAGGACAGCGGCAGCGGGCCGAGAATGCGCTCGTCCAGCTGGGCGAGCAGATCTTCGACCCCTTCTCCGATGGCCGCAGACATCGGGATGATCGGCACGCGCGAGAAGGCCCGCTTCACCTTGGTCAGGTTGGCCTTGCTCTCGGGCATGTCCATCTTGTTGGCCACGATCATCCAGGGGCGGTCGCTCAGCGTCGGATCGTAGAGATCGAGCTCCTTGCGCAGGTGCCGCAGATCCTCCACCGGCGTGCGTCCGTCCGTCCCGGCCATATCGAGCACGAACAGCAGCTGCTTGCAGCGCACGATGTGGCGGAGGAATTCGTGTCCGAGACCGACGTTGGCGTGCGCGCCTTCGATCAGGCCCGGGATGTCCGCGAGGGTGTAGCGCCGATAGCCGCTGCGCTCGACCACGCCGACCGAGGGATGCAGCGTGGTGAACGGATACGACGCCACCTTCGGCTTGGCCGCCGAGACCGCACCCAGCAGGGTGGATTTGCCCGCATTGGGATAGCCGACCAGTCCGATGTCCGCGATCTTCCGCAGCTCGAGGTAAAAATGCGATTCCTCGCCCGGTTCGCCCGGATCGGCCCGGGTCGGGGCTTGGTTGCGCGAGCTCTTGAAATGCACGTTGCCGCGCCCGCCGCGCCCGCCTTTGCAGAGCAGATGCGTCTGGCCGTTCTCGGTCAGGTCGACCACCAGTTCGAGCGCCTCCGGCGGCACTTCACGAGGCGGCGGGGCTGCGGGCACGGGCAGGGGGTCGTCGGCCGCGCCATGGACCTCGGCATCGTAGGCCTCCTCTTCGCCGGCCGGAGCGGCGTCGGGCGCGGTCCAGCCGGGCTTGAGCTTGAAGATGAGCGTGCCCATGGGCAGCGGCACGATCTTGTCGGCTCCGGCTTTGCCGTAGCACTGGCGTTTGCCGCCGTGGCCGCCGTCCTTGGCCCGGACATGGGGATCGTAGAAGAAGGCGGCCAGCGTATCGACGTTGGCGTCGGCCTTCACGATGACGTCGCCGCCCTTCCCGCCGTCGCCTCCGTCGGGGCCACCCTTGGGCACGAAGGTCTCGCGGCGGAAACTGCGGGAGCCATTGCCGCCGTCACCGGCTTTGGCATGGATGCGGATCTGATCGACGAACACGGCGGGATGGCGAAAGGGGACGAAGGTGGGTGCAGCGGGCGGCGCGGCGGACGCGCCCTCCCGTCTCCGGGGGCGGAGACTACTGCATTCCCGGGCCTTCGTCCCCGGAATTCGGCAAGACGCCGGAAGCGGTCAGCTCCGCTCCGAAAACGCGTTCACCCGGCCGTTCACGAACTGGACCTTTCGGAACGGAACCTCGACCGAGTAGGTCGGGCGGAAAAAGAACGGATCCGGTCCGAAGTCGGAGATGAAATAGCGGCCGTGGCGGCGCGAGTAATAGACCCGGGAGCGGTAGACGGGGTAAGGGAAGGCCTCGAAGCCCCCGTAGTAGCGGACCTCGCGCGTGGTGTAGATCCAGGCCTCGAAGTCCTTGCCCTGGTGCGAGCCGCGATAAACCCGGTCCGGCCGACCCCAGGCGATGAAGACGGCGTCCTTGTTCATGCCGTCGCGAATGCGGCCGGTGCTGGCGAGATTGCGGTCCCCGGGCGAGAGGCGGGCGACGATGGCCGGATTGGCCTCGATGCGGCTCTGCGGCGTGGAGCACGCAGAGAGGAATAAGCCCGCCACGGCGACGGCGGGCAGGGCGAAGAGACGAAACAGGTGGGTCGCGTTCATGGGAATTCCATTCCTTGGACGGCGGGCATGGCTCCGCATTCAAGGGATTCCCTGAGGATTCGTTGCAAGTCGCCCGATCGGACGTTTCCAAGTGTGCGGTTCTGCTCGACACGCGTTCGCCGATGGCGAGAACGGGGTGCGTCGCTCCTCCGCCATGGACGGCCTCGCCGAGAAAACCCCCGCCCCGGCCGATTGCGCCGTCTTCGGACACTATCAGGTGCGTCGCTTCGCCGACGGCTCGCTGGATGAACTCGGGCGCGGAGCCATGGGCGTCACGTACCGCGGGTTCGATCCCGGCCTGCGCAAGTCGGTCGCGGTCAAAGTCATCGCCGCTGCGTATGTGCACGACGAGAGCACGCGCCGCCGCTTCCAGCGCGAGGCGCGAGCGGCGGCCCAGCTCACGCATCCGCATGTCGCCGGGGTGCTGCATCTGGGGGAGCAGGATGGACAGTTCTTCTACGCGATGGAATTCGTGGCCGGGCGGCCGCTCTCGGACCTTTTGCGCGCGGAGAAGGCGCTAACTTCGGCGGTAGCCCTGGCTCTGCTGGCTCAAGTGGCCGGAGCTCTGGGGGCGGCCCACAAACGCGAGTTGATCCATCGCGATCTCAAGCCCGCCAACCTCATGCTGCTGGAGGGCGAAGCGATCGACCACGACGACGAGCGGATCCAGGCCGCCGGCGGACGGCAGGTGAAGGTCGTGGATTTCGGCCTCGCACGCTCCTTCGGGCGCAGCCGGGCGGAGGATTCGCTCGCCACCCATTCGACCCAGGCGGCGGCGTTCACCGGTACGCCGGCCTACGCCTCGCCCGAGCAGTGCGCTGGCGTGACTGACCTCGACGGCCGCTCGGATCTCTACTCGGTCGGCATCATCCTCTGGCAATGCCTGGCGGGTCGCCTGCCTTTCGTCGGCTCACCGGCGCAGGTACTTGGGATGCAGCAGTTCCAGCCGCCCCCCTTCGAGCAGCTGGCCGGACAGCCTGCGGCCTTGGTCGAATTGTTGCGCAACCTGCTGGAGAAGGACCCGGAGCGGCGCCAGCCGCGCACCGCCGGTGAATTGCGCGAACGGCTCGATCGTCTGCGGCGCGAGTTGGCCACTCCGGAGCCACCGGTCACGTCTCCACCGGCGAGGGACATCTCGGCGGGATCGAGCCTCGGCTTGGGGGAGACGCGGCACCCCAGCACGGTTCCAGGCGCCGAGGCGCTGCCCGCGGACGGGACGGCGCGCGCAATCCCGTCGCCCGCACCCCCGCCTCTCGTCTCGCCGTTGGCGCAAATGGCCAAGGTGCTACTCCTCGGGGCAATGCTGCTCGTCGTGGCGTGGGTGGTCCGCGACCGCTGGCTGCCGCAGCCGGGCGATGGCCGCGTCGACTCGCGGTCGCGCCCGACTCCACCGGCGGACCCAACCCCGGTTCGGTCCGAACCGACTTCACCCCCGCGTCCGACACCGCCCGCTTCCGCCGAGGCAAGACCGCGGCGGGTGGCCGGACTGGCGCTCCAGGCCGTCGACGGGATCGAGTCGCCGGCCACCCGGGCGCAGGTGCTGACGGCCCTTGGCGTCGGCCATGCCCTCGCTCGCTGGCCCGAAGCTCCTGACATTTTCCTGCGCGCGCAGCAGAACGTCGTGCTGGTCTCGAATCCGTCCGAGAAGTCCGACCTCCTGCACCAGATCGGCCGGGCGATGCGGCCCGGCGGCGAGGACGGAGATCGCCTCGGCGTCCTGCTCGCCGCGCGGGAGGCCGCGGGTCAGATCGGGGACTCGCTGGGGCGCAGCCTCGCTTTGCAACAGCTGGCCAGCTCGCTCGCCAAGGAAGGGCAGACAGCGCTCGCTCGCGAGACCCTGCAGCTGATTCCCGCCGGCGGCGCGCGCGATCTGGCCACGTCGCAGATCGCGGCGGACTTCGTGCGCCGCGGCCAGCTGACCTTGGCGCAGCAGGCGGCTCGCGAGATCGTCGACGCCGCTGGCCGCGCCTCGGTGCTGCAGCGGGTCGCCGCCGAGCAGGCCGAGCTGGGCGACATCGCGGGCGCTCGCCGCACCCTGGCTGAGATTCCGGCGGCGGCGCGCTTCGCCGGCCAGGACGAAGAGGTCACGCTGTGGGAGGTGAGGACTCTGGCCAAGGCCGGTCATCTGCCGCGCGCGGCCGAGGCGGCCGGCCAGCTGCGCTTGGTTCATACGCGTGTGTTGGCACGCATCGAACTTGCCCTCGCCCGTACCCGCGCGGGCGACCGTCCCGGGGCGATCACCACCTTCGGCGCGGCGAAGAACTGGGCCGCGGAGGCGACGCCGACGCAGCAGGTGGATCTCCTGTGCCGGCTGGCGAAGGCCCAAGGCGAGGCCGGGGAAAGCGACGATGCCCGCACCACGCTGCTGGCGGCGCGGGCCAAGGCGATGACCTTCGGCCGCGGCTTCGATCGGGGCAATGCGCTGGCCCAGGTCGCGGAGACCCAAGCGCAGATCGGCGACCCGATTTCGGCGGAAGTGACGTTGGGCGAGATCGGCGATGCGGAGGCGAACTGGCGGGTCGGTCCGGTGCTCGCGCTCGCCCACGCGCGGGCTCGGCTGAAGGACTTCGAGGCCGCGCGCAAAACAGCCCAGCTCCTGGCGCCGCGCAGCCCCCTGCGGGCGCGCCTCGGCTTCGCGGTGGCCATGCTGCAGGCATGGCAGCCGGGTGGGCCCGAGGCGGTCGAGCTCTGGGCCGGGGCGCTGGGCGAACCATCCGAACGCGCCGCGGCCTGGGCTGGTCTATTGCAGGCGCTGGCCCGTCAGCAGCAGGGGCAGAAGGCGTTTGCGGAGTCCGACCTGAGCGTATTCTGAGGGCGAGCCGCTTCTCCCATGTCACGTCTGCCATTCGTGCTCACCCTCGCCGCGGCGCTCGGCAGCGGTCTAATCGCGGGCACGTTCTTCGCCTTCTCCAGCTTCGTCATGCCCGCCCTGGCGCGGCTGCCCGCGGCGCAGGGGATGGCCGCGATGCAGTCGATCAATCTGGTCGTACTCAACCCGCTCTTCCTCGGCGTGTTCCTCGGCACTGCGCTCCTCGCGCTCGGGCTGGGCGGCACCGCCTTCGCGCAGTGGACCGCGCCCGGCAGCGGCTGGCTGCTGGCGGGCGCGGCGTTGTATCTGCTCGGCACCTTCGGCGTGACGGCTGGATTTCACGTCCCGCGCAACGAGGCTCTGGCCACGCTCGCTCCGACCGACCCTGCCGCGGCCGAGGCTTGGACGCGTTATCTGCGGGAGTGGATCGTGGGCAACCACGTCCGGACGCTGGCCGCGCTCGGCGCGGCGGCCTGCTTCACGCTCGCGCTCCTGCGGCGGTGAGGGCAGCCCGGCTTCGCGCACGCATTTTCAGCCACCTCGCCAGGATGTACACCCAATTCAAGGGAAGCTGGGCAATGACCACATAGGCACCAATCCTGAAGAAGGTGTCCGACTGAGGAAGGTGCCAATGCATCTCTTTAAAGGATTCGAAAAGCACATCCAGGAGCAGGAGTTTGCTCACGCCGACGGCCGTGCCGACGGTCACCTTGAAGAGCGGCTCAAAGAGCGGCATCTCCGGCTCCCAGGACGGTGGCGTGAAAAGGCTGCCCATGGCGAACGCTCGCGTTGGTTGGCGGCGTGTCAACGCGAGGCGTCCGCCGAGCTAGATTCACTTCCCCGCCAGTTTCTGCGCGATCGTCGCCACGTGCCGGCCCTGGAATCGGGCCTGGGCCAGCTCCTTGGCCGTGGGCGTGCGCGAGCCGTCGGGTCCGGCGATGGTGGCCGCGCCCCAGGGCGAGCCGCCCTTCAGCTCGGACAGGTCCGTCAGCTCCGGGCAGGCGTAGGGCAGGCCGACGAAGACCATGCCGTGATGCACCAGATTGCTCACGAAGCTGATGATCGTGCTCTCATTGCCGCCGCCGGTGCCGGTGCTGGTGAAGACGCTGCCGACCTTGCCGACGAGCGCGCCCTTCATCCAAAGACCGCCGGTCTGGTCGAGGAAGTTGCGCATCTGCGCGGTCATGTTGCCGAAGCGCGTGGGCGTGCCGAAAATGACGGCGTCGTAGTTGGCCAGCTCGTTCGGCTCAGCCACGGGCGCGGCCTGGTCGAGCTTGGCACCGTGCTTTTCGGCCACCTCGCGGGGCAGCGTCTCGGGCACGCGCTTGAGGGTGACTTCGACGCCGTCGACCGAGCGGGCGCCTTCGGCGATGCTCTGGGCGAGGGTTTCGACGTGGCCGTACATCGAATAGTAGAGAACGAGAACTTTGGTCATATGCGGATTTCGGATGGGTTGGAGGGTTGAGGGTGGATTTCAGGCGAGGTCGAAGAGCAGGGCGTCGGTCGCCTCCTTCGCGGTGAAGGTCAGCGTGCCCGCTTCTTCGGTGCTGGCGCCGTCGCCGGTCGCGAGCGTCGTGCCGTTCAGCTCCAGCTGGCCTTCCGCGACCTGCAGCCAGGCGCCGCGGCCGGGACGCAGTTCGTGCGTGACGGATTGGCCGGCGGCGAGCTTGAGCCGGTAGATGTCGGCCTCCTGCTGGATGGTGGCCGAGCCTTCGCGGCCGTCGGGCGAGATGACCAGGACCTTCGGCGCGGTGGCGTGCTCCGGGCGCGGATGCCACTCCGTGTAGCTCGGGGTGAGCCCGCGCTCGCGCGGCTGGATCCAGATCTGGAGCAGACGCAGCGGGCGATCGCGCAGCGGATTGAACTCGCTGTGCGTGACGCCGCGGCCCGCGCTCATGAGCTGGATCTGGCCCGGGAGCAGCTCGCGGCCGTTGCCGAGGCTGTCGCGGTGGGCAATGGCGCCTTCGAGCACGTAGCTGAAGATCTCCATGTCGCGGTGCGGATGCGTGGGGAAGCCACGGCCGGGCGCGACGCGGTCGTCATTGATGACGCGCAGCGAGCGGAAGCCCATGTGGGCCGGATCGTAGTAATCGGCGAAGGAGAACGTATGGTAGGTGTCGAGCCAGCCGTGGTCCGCGTGGCCGCGTTCGTCGGCGCGGCGGATGATCAGGGCCGGGGCGGTGGTGGTGGGCTTCGTGTTCATGCCCAGAGCTTCGCGGGTATCGTCGCCGCGCGCGCATGCCGGTTTCTTGGGGTGAGCATGCCTTTTCGGCATGGCGCTTGCGGCGCGTCGCGCCCGTGGCTTGGTGGCGGACGCTCCCATGGAACTGCGCCAACTCCGCTATTTCGTCGCCGTGGCCGAGGAGCGGAACATCAGCCGCGCGGCCAAGCGCATCTTCCTCACCCAGCCCGCGCTGAGCCGGCAGATCAAGGCGCTGGAGGAGGAGCTCGGCCAATGCCTGCTCGAGCGCCAGGCACATTCCATCACGCTGACGCCGGCGGGCGAGACGCTGCTGCACGAGGCGCGGGCGTTGCTCGTCCAGGCCGATGCGCTGGCCGAGAAAGTGCGCAACCGCGCGCAAAGCGTGCGACTGGTGGTCGGTTACGCGCCTTCACTGGCCGCCGGCCTGCTCTCGGCCGCGGTCGGCAGCTTCACGCAGAAGCATCCGCAGGCGCAGGTGGAGCTCTTCGATCTCTCCACGGCCGAAATGCTGGCGGGGCTGGAGAATGGCCGGCTCGATGTCGCCCTCACCGTCGGCGAGGCGCGCGAACGCCGCGGCCTGCATTGGACGCCCTTGGTGCGCAGCGCGCTGCAGCTGGCGGTGCCGGCGACGCACGCGCTGGCCGGACAGGCCGTCGTCAGCCCCGCCGAGGTCGCCCGGGAGCCGCTCCTGGCCTACTGCCAGCGCGACTATCCCGAGTATTGGGAAGGCCTGATCGCCTGGCTGCGCGGGCACGGTCAGCGCCCCCGCATCGCGGCCGAGTACGACGGCGTGGACAGCCTCATGGCCGCGGTGGAATCCGGCCTCGGAGTCGCCGTCGTCGCCGTGCGCCCCGGTCGCTTCGTGCCCGAGGGCGTGCGGCTCCGCCCGCTCGAGCCCGCGCCCGAGCCGCTCTGCATTGCCGCGGCGCTGCGCAGCGAACGGCGCGAGGATCGCGTGCTGGCCGTCTTTGTGGCCGAGCTGCAGCAAGCGTCCAAAGCCCTGCGCGGCGAGGAATTCGCGGCCGTGCCGCCCGCCGAAGCAGGCCGGAAGAAGGCTGACGCAAAGGAGCGTAGTCCGCACTCTCCGAGTGCGGCTCGTCGCCGGACTCCCGACGTCGTTCCGCGCGTCGAGTCGCCATCCGCCGAAGCAGGCCGGAAGAAGGGGCTCGCGAAGGGGCGAAGCAGCGAAGGCGCGAAGAAGCGCTAGGCGTTCCGGAGCCGGCTCCGGGACCGAGGTTGGTGCCGCAGTCGAACACCGCCGACTCCCCATATTCCCCCTTCGCTCCTTCGCCCCCTCCTCATCTTCGCGTGAACCTCCCGCTTGCGCCTCACCTGCTGCATGCGCTCACCCGCTCCGCACCAGGCACTCAGCGGTGATCTCGGCCGTCGTGCGGCAGCCCGCCAGCCCCATGGTCAGCTCGAAGTCGGCCGCGTAGTTCTTCAGCAGCGTCTCGACCCCCGCCTGGCCGGCCACCGCCAGGGCGTAGGCCACCGGACGTCCGAGCAGAACGGCGCGGGCGCCGAGCGCGAGGGCTTTGAAGATGTCCGCTCCGGTGCGGATGCCGCTGTCGAAGAGGATCGGCACTCGGCCGGCCACGGCCTCTGCGATGGCGGGCAGGGCATCGAGCGAGCCGATGGCTCCATCGACCTGCCGGCCGCCGTGGTTCGAGACGATGAGTCCGTCGATGCCGGCATCGAGCGCGCGGCGCGCGTCGTCGGGATGCTGCAGGCCCTTGAGCAGGATCGGGAGCTTGGTGTGCTGCCGGAGGAAGGGCAGGTCGGCCCAGGTCAGCGAGGGCCGCGAATAGATGCCCACGAACGTGCGCACCGCCGCGCGTGCCCGGCCACTGCGCAGGTTGCCGACCATGCCGCCGGGATGTCGGCGCGCCATGGCGAGCAGCGTGGCGACGGCGGAGAACGAGGGCTTTGGCCCGGACGTCGCCGTGGGCGGGGCGGCCAGCGCGGCATCCACGAGTTTCTGGAAGACCGGATCGCTGGTATACTGCGCGATGCCCATCCCGCGGAGGAAGGGGAGGAAGGCGTGGTCGAGGTCGCGCGTGCGCCAGCCGAGCATGGTCGTATCGAGCGTGACCACGATCGCCTCGCAGCCGCAGCGCTCTGCGCGCTGCACGAAGCTGGCCACGAGGTCGTTCGACTTGCTCCAATAGAGCTGAAACCAGCGCGGGCCGCTGCCCATGGCTGCGGCGCATTGCTCCATCGGCACGGAAGCCTGATTTGAGAAGATGGCGGGCACCCCGCAGGCGGCCGCCGCCCGGACCACCGCGAGATCGGCCTCCGCGTGCGCCAATTCGAGCACGCCGACCGGCGCGGTCAGGATGGGCGAGGGGATTCGCCGTCCGAAGAGCTCCACGCCCGGCTCGCGTTCGGCCACGTCGCGCAACATACGCGGGACGATGCGCCAGCGGTCGAAGGCGTCGCGATTCGCCTGCATGGTCCGCTCGAGTCCCGCGCCGCCCGCGAGGTAGTCGAAGGCCGGCGGCGGCAGCAGGCCGCGCGCGGCGCGTTCCAGCGCGTGGGGATCGACCGGGATGGGCAGCAGGCGGCCGGCCGCGCCGTCGAGGTAGATGTCGGTCTGGCGCTGGTTGGCGAAATTGATCTTCGGCTGGGACATGAGGCACCGAGGGCGCCGGAAGTCTGCGGGAAGTCGGGCGGCGGTGTAAAGCGGGGGCGGCGACCGAGCCGAGTTGCCGCGCGGGCCGGCCCCGGTTAAGCGCAGACGTGCAGCTGGCCGAATTCATCGCCCAACTCCGCGCCAGCGGGGTCGCCTTGCTCAGCGGAGAGCGCTGGCTCCAGGCCGGTCCGCTCGCCAGCGAGCTGCAGAAGCTCGATGCCGCCGAGCGGGCCGAGTTTCCCGGCGAGGCGCCGGCGCTCGCGCTACCGGCGGCGGCCTGGGCGGCGGAATGGCTGCACCAGGCTTGCCTCGCGGTGGTCGACCGGGAGATCGAGGCCGACGAAGCGCGCCGCTGGCTGACCAAACCGTGTCCGTTGCCCGGCAGCGCGGAGGTCATCTACTCGGCCGATCTGCTGCTCCGCCATCTCCCCGAACTGCTGCAGCTCGCCCGCCGACTCTCCGCGCGCGATCCCGTCACTGCGGACGTGGAGACGCTCTGCCGGCAGTGGCCGTATTCGGCCGTTGGCGCCGCGGCCGCGCCCGAGACCGGGCAGGCGCAGCTCGAGTTGATCGCCGCGCACCGCGGCCTGCGCCGCGCCTTTGCCGATCGCGTGCTGGCCCGGCGCGACGCCACGCGCCTCGGGCTGCATCCGTTGCTCGACGATGCGGTCCGCGCGGCGCTGGGGGCGCATCCGGAGCTCGCGCCCGAGCTGGCCGCGCGGCTGGACGCAGCGGGAGGCGCCGTGCAGGTTGCCAGCTGACCGACCCATGACCGCCGAAATTCTCCGCCGCGCGCGCCAGCTGGCCGACGACGTGCTCGCCCCCATGAAGCGGGAGTTCGTGGGCAAGGACGAGATCATCGACCTGTTCGGCGTCTGCCTGCTCGCCTCCGAAAATCTCTTCATCCTCGGCCCGCCCGGCACGGCCAAGAGCGCGCTGGTTCACGCCCTGGCGCGTCGGCTGCGCGGCCGCACGTTCGACTACCTGCTGACCCGCTTCACCGAGCCGAGCGAACTCTTCGGCCCGTTCGACATCCGGCGTCTCCGGGAGGGCGAGCTGGTCACGAACACCGAGGGCATGCTGCCGGAGGCTTCGTTGGTCTTTCTCGACGAGTTGTTGAATGCGAACAGCGCCATCCTGAACAGCCTGCTCATGGCCCTGAACGAGCGCGTCTTCCGCCGCGGGCGCGAGACGCGTCCGCTGGCCGCGACGATGTTCGTCGCGGCCAGCAATCATCTGCCCGAGGACGATGCGCTGCGCGCGCTGTTCGATCGCTTCCTGCTGCGCGTGCCCTGCGGTCCGGTCGCGGCGGAGGAACTCGGGGCTGTGCTCGACGCGGGCTGGCGGCTGGAGCACGGCGGGGGCGAGGACAGCGCGGCCACGCTCGGCTTCGAAGACGTGCAGGCGCTGCAGAAGTTTCTGCCCGAGGTCAATCTCGCGCCGGTGCGCGAGGCCTATCTCGCCCTGATCGGCAAGCTGCGCGGCGCCGGGATCGGCATTTCCGACCGACGCGCGGTCAAGCTCCAGCGGGTGGTGGCGGCCAGCGCGCTGTTGTGCGGCCGGAACGAGGCGCGCGTCTCGGATCTGTGGGTGGTGCGCTACGTCTGGGATCGGGAGGAACAGCGCGAGCCCATCGCTGCGCTCGTGACTCACGCGCTGGCCCCGGCCGAGCCCGCAGCGGGCGATCATCCGCGGGCGCGGCAGGAGGCGCCTCCGGACCCCGAGGCGCTGGCGGCGGATCTGCGCGGGCTCGAAGGCGAACTGGCCTCGGTGCAGGCGACGGCGGGCGCGCTCAGCGCCTGGCAGGATCGGCTCGCGCTGCTCGAAAGCCGCATCGCCTGGGTGGTCGCGGCCGAGGCGCGGGACTTCCTGCAGGGCCGCGTGCGCGAATTGCGAGATCGAGCCGGGGCGGCCGCATGAGTGCGTCGACCTCGGTTGTACCCGCGTGGCAGGTGCTCCGGCTCGGAGCCTCCGATGCGGACGCGCTCTTCGCCTGGCGTCTCGAGCCCGGCCTCGAGGTCTGTGCGCGGTCGGACGGCGGCTGGTGGGTGCGGCAGCGTTGGGCGATCGGCGAGACGCCGCGGTCGCTCGACGGCCTGCCCGCGACGGAGCGTTTTGTCTGCGGGACCGATGGCATTCTGCGCCACCCGGGCGGCGAGATTCCCCGGGGGCAGCTGCCGCTGGTGGGCTGGCGCAGTGTGGCCGAAGCCTGTCCGGTCGCCGCACCGCCGCTCGTGGCCCCCAGCGTGGCGACGGCGGGTCGCGCCGCCCTGCGGCTCACGCGGGGCGGGGCCGGGTCCCCGCCGGTGGCGCTGCTGCTGCCGCTGTCGGCGTGGATCGACTACGCCGTGGAAGCGCCGCTGGTGCGGCTCGAACGCTGGCGCTATGCGGCTTCGCGCGCGGAAGGAGCCGCGCTGGTCCTGGGAAACCCGCTGCCGCCGCTCGGAGGCGAGCGCTTCGTCGAGCCGGCGGCCCGGGTGCTGGTGCCGGCTGGGTTCGGCTGGACTCCGGAGATCGACGCCGCCGCGGTGCGCGAGGTGGCCGGTGCCGCCGGCACCGACTATGTCTGGTGGCGCGAGCGCGAGGGACTGGCGGTGCTGCCGGAGGCGCTCTTCGTCCCAGCCTCCCGGAGCGGCATCCGACGCCTGCGGGAATCCCGGTCATGACGCGCCGCGAGGCCATCTCGTATCTCGCGCCCGGCGAGGGTGCGCCCTGGCACTGGGAGGCCGAGGGTGGGGCGCTGGTCTGGCAGGATGGCCTGACCATTGCCCTGCGCGAGGAGGTCACGGCCCTGCTGGAGTCGCAGACGGCGCGCAGGTGGCCGCCTTTCGAGGCCTTCGTGCTCGTGCTCGCAGCCTGTCGCGGACGGACGCTGAGCGAGGCGGAACTGGTGCAGCGTTCGCATCGGACGAAAGCGGGCGGAATGCTGTCTCTGCTCCAACCGGGCACGGCCGCGACCTTCGAGCGCGCCCGCCTCGGGCTGGAGCGGGTGGCTGCGCTGCCGGAGTCGCTGCGCCGGGGGCACGGTGTCAGACGTCAGCTCGCGGCGCTGCTCGGCGAGGAGCAACCGGCCGCGGACGCGGGCGAAGCGGAGCGGCAGCGCGAAATTCTGCGGGTGCTCGGCGAGGGCGCGGTGGGCCTGCTGGGTCCGGAGGAGGACTGGCGCGATCCGATGCCCGCCCTGGCCGCGCTGGCCGATGCCTTCGGCACCGTCGACGAAGCGGGGCTGACGCGGCGCCTGCGCACGGGCATCGCGGCTCCGCTGCAGCCCGCGGAGGTCCCGCTCGAGCCAGCCCGGCAGGTGCGGGCGCTGCTGCAGCGACTGGCCTCCGAGCCCGAGCGGGCTGGCTTGGCGCGGGCGGCACGCGACGTGCTGGCGGCGCTGCAGTTGCCCCGTCGCGTGGCGACGACCGACGAACTCTCCAGCAGCGGCGCGGCCGACCTCGCCAATCGCGGGCCGCTCGATCGTCTCCTGCTCAGCGAACTCGCCCACGACGACGATGTGCTCGCGGCCCGTCTGGCGCTGCGCGAAGCCCTTTACGTCCGGCGCGAGCCGCCCGCCATGCCTCCGGCGGGGTCCTTTGTCGTGCTGCTCGATGCCGGCATCCGCTCCTGGGGCGCCCCGCGGGTCTTCGGCCTGGCGGTCGCGCTGGCCCTGGCGGCGCTGGACGAAAAACGCCCGCGGTTCGCCTGCTACCGAGCCTCGGACGACGGCGGCGGCAGCGTGGTCCCGCTCCAGTTGGAAACCGCGACCGGCCTCGAGGCCGCCCTCGAGGCGCTGGAGATGTCGGCCCATCCCGGCCCGGCGCTGCGCGCGTTCTGCAGTCTGCGCGCGTGGACTCCGTCAGCCGGGGAGACCGAGCCCGAGGCCGTGATCGTGCTCACTCCGGAGGCGCTGGCCGATCCCGATTTCCAACGCTGCCTGGCGGAGGTGCCGCGCCTGCCGCGCACGCTCTACTTCGCCACCGTGGCGCGCGACGGCGACTTCGCGCTGACGTTGCATCCGACCTCTGGCCGCGCTCCGACCTCCGCCGCGCGCATCGATCTGACCGAACTCACCGCGGAGCCGCCCCGCCGGCAGCCGGACGAATCGGACCTCCCTGTCTTTCTGCGGCAGAGCCCCACGCCGCTGCTGCTCCCGGTGCACGCGGGGCTGCGGGCCTCGATCCGGCTGCGCGATGGACAGAGGTGCGCGCTGACCGAGCGGCGCGAGCTGTGGACGTGGAATCCGCTCGCACAACCCGCGCCGCAGGGGTCGCTGCGGCGGGCGCATCATCTTCCCGGTGGCCGATTGCTGCTGCTGCGCGAAGAACCCGACGGGCGCGTGCTCGTCGTCACTACCTCGCGGGAGGAAGGCCGGCTGCCGCTCGTGTTGGCCGATCTGGCCTCCGAGACGCAGGAGCGCGTCTGGGTGTCCACCCGGCACGCGCCGCAGGCGGTGAGCGAGTCGAACGACGAATCGATGCTGCTGTTCCACTACGCCGATCGGATCGAGGCGGTCGATGTCCGCACCGGCGAGATCCGCGACTCGCGCAATCTGTCCGAGGGACTGCGGCGGGGCGAGGGGAGGAGCAGCCCGACCTGGCTGCAGCGCTGCGGCCCGCGCTACTACCGGCACGAAGCGCAGCTGGTCGCGGCCGCCTGGGATGGCCGGCTGCTCTTCGTGCCGTTCGACGGCGCGCGGGCCGATTTCCTGGCCGTCTTCGCCCGCCCGGGTCGGGGCGTTTGGGGCTTGGCGAAGAACGGTGCGTTCGGCGACTTCTCCGAGGGGAAGTTCGTGCCGCGCGAGCAGTGGGAAGTCCGGCCGGATCTGCGTTTCGGCGCGATCTCCGCCGGGGCTGAAATCCTGTTCCTCGTCGATCCCACCAAGCCGGCCGGCGGAGGCCTCTTCCTGCAGGTGGACGTCCAGGGGAAGCGGTCGCACCGGCATTACGGCAACGATCCGCTGGCCGCTTTCGCCCAGGCTGACCTGCCGCCGGACCGGCATTCGCGCAATCGCCTGCGTCGGCTGGGCGTGACCTCGGAGCATCGGCTCGCCTTGGAGAATCGCAGCGGCGGCTGGATCGTACTCGACGCCAAGCCCGGTGCCGGACTCGTCTGCACGATCCAGTCCCGCAACAGCCTCCACCTGCGCGATGCGCGCGAGTTCGAGCCCGTCCAGCGGCCGCGGACCGCCGCCGACGCGCTGCAGTTGGTGCGCTTCCCGAGCGGGGCCCGCGCCTACCTCGACACCCGGGGCCTGCTGCATCTGTGCCCGGCCGACACCAGCCGGCCGGAGCTCACGGTGACCCTGGGTGACGGGCAATGCGGGGTCTGGGCCAGCGACGGACGCTGGGCGGGGCCACCGTACTTTCTGGGCGCGAAGACCCCGAATCTGAGCCGGGAAGAAGTGCTCGGGCGACTGGTGGATTTCTGCCAGGAGGCGCTGCAACCCGCATGAATCCAGCCCGTCTCCAACTGCGCGACGGCGGGAAGGCCCGGCGCGAAGCCGCGGCGGTGCTTCTGCCCGGCGCGGAGCCGGCCAGCTGGCTGCGCGACCTCGTGGCCGGACAGCGGGAACTCGGCCGCATCGAGCTTTACCCACTGCTCCCGACCGGTCTGCTGGCCGTGGGCGCCGGGGCAACGCGCGGGCTGGCCTTCGACCGGGTGGGTGAGCGGCTGCTCGTGCCGTTGACCGCGGAGATCCATCCGCCGATTTCCGCCGCAGAAGCCGACCGGCTTTGGGCGGACTGGGAGGTCGTGCTGTGGCATCCCACGCTGGGTTTGAGCGGATTTCGCCGGCAGGATCGTTGGAGCCTCGCCGAACTGCTGGCCGTGCCGCGGACCCATCCGGCCGGAGGCTGGAACGATGCCTGTCCGGCCGATCCGCCCAGTCCGCCCCTGCGCCTGATTCAACTTCCGCTGCCGGTGCAGACGAGCGAACTGTTTGGCGACGCCGCGCGGGAGATCGGCAGCGAGCCGGTGCGGCCGCCTGCGGCCCCTGGCAACGCCTCGGGCACGTCGGGTTCCTGGCTGCAGGCGCTGAGCGGATGGTTCGGCGGCGGGGGCGGGGGCGCGCGGGGCGCGTCGGCGTCATCGTCGTCGCCCGGCTGGCTGAACTCGCTGGAAGGCTGGCTCCAGCGGCATCTGGGACCTGGCGCCGCGGGAGGTTCCGGCGAAGCTCCGCCGAACCTTACGCAGCTGCGTCAGCGTGAGATCGACCGCCTCCTGCGCGAGTTGACGGACCACCCGGATCGCGGTCTGCGGCGGGCCATTCCGCTCGGCTCCCTGCCGGGTTCGCTGCCGCGCGGCGTCGCGCCGCCGAGCTGGCGGCTGGGGTTGCGCCAGACCGACTTCGCGCTCGACGCGTTGTTCACCGGCGGAGCGGCGGACGGCTGGTCGCTCGACGCCCAGCGGCAGAATCTGCTGCGGCAGAGGTACCACGAATTGGCGCGGCGCGAGATCCAGCTGGGGCGGCATCGGCGTGCGGCGTATATCTACGCCCAGCTGTTGCGGGACCTGAACGGAGCCGCCCTGACGCTGCTGCAGGGCGGGCATCATCGGGAAGCCGCGGTGCTCTTTCTCGATCACCTGCACAATCCGAGCCAGGCCGCGCGGGCGCTGGTAGAAGGCGGCTTCTACGAGGAAGCGCTGCCGGTGCTGGAGTCGATCCCCGACTGGCGCGGCCTGGCCCGCGTGCAGCGGCTGCGCGGCGACGAAGCGGCGGCGCGGGCGGCCTTGCGGCGCGAGGCCCAGCGGCTGGTCGAAGCGGGCGATCGCCTGACGGCGGCAAACGTGCTCGAAGGGGAGGTGGAGGACCCGCGCGCAGCCGCCGCCGTGCTGGCGGATGGCTGGCCGCAGGGCAAGCAGGCCGGGGAATGCCTGGCCGAGCTACTCGTTCTGCACCTCCGTCAGCATTGGAAGGAGGAGGCGGAGGCGCTGCTGGGTGGTCTGCGGAGCGCCGAGCTGACCCCGCCGCAGGAGCAGGTCCTGACCAAGGTGCTGGCCCGTCTGCACGTGCGCCTGCCGGAGGCGCCGTGGCGCCGGCAGTTGGCCGACGTGACCTACGCGCGTTTGGGACGGGCTCTGCCGCGCACGCCGGAGAAGGATCAGCGGGCCCTGTTGGAATGCCTGCCGAAGCTGGCGGCCGGCGACCGACTCGTCGGTCGGGACGTGCAGCGGTTTCTGGGCTTCCCGCGGCGGCCGGAAGTCGGCAGCCGCCTGCTCCGCGAGACCGTGGGGTCCTGGCGCATCGAGCAGCTGCGCACGCTGCCGGCGCCCGCACCGCTCGAGCTGCAGGCTGCCGCGACCACGCGCGACGGGTATGTGCTGGTGGGGCACGATGCGGCCGGGGACGTCGAGGCACGGCTGACCACCTGGGCGGGCGAATCCACCTCGGTCCGCTGGCCTGATCGACGCCTGCACGGGGCGCCGCTCATTGTGGCGAGCCCGGAGCACCGCACGCACATCTTCCTTCTCAGCGACAGCGAGACCGGCGAGGCGGGCTTGCCCATGGCTCAGTTCCCCGGTTCGACCGTGCTGATTGGCCGGCCGACCTGGCTGCCGCCCGACACCTGGGAGGCCGCGTTCCTCGGCGGGGAAGTCGTCAGCACGCGCGGACTGCCCGAGCCCACGCTGAGTGTGCACACGGTGGCGGGAGTTCTGGCCGGGACGTCGCCGCTGCCGACCATCGACTGGCGGCACAGCAACGTCACCCACCTCGCGGCGCATCCGGGAGGAATGCTGGTCTTCGCGGCCGACGAGGAGCTCCATCTGCTGGAGCGCGGCAAGCTGGCGGGCTCCGGGGCGAGCGCGCAGGTCGAGTTCGATCTCGCCTCCCGCATCGAGCGGGTGCGGGTCTCGTCACGGTCGGCGCGCGCGTTGTTCGCCGTCGTGACCGACCGGGCGGTCTTCCTCTGCGGAGCGGGGATGCGCGAGCCGATCCACGTGGCGGACACGCGGGCGGCATCGCCCTACCTGGCCGCCTTCACCGGGAGCAATTGCCTCGTGCTGGTCGACGATCTCGGTGGTCAGCTTTTCGAGATCGACCTGGCGGGCCGGCCGCAGCTGCGGGCGGAATTCCCCCTGCCGCCGGCGGTGGAAGTGACCGCCGGACCGATCTGGGACGACTTCGCCATCTTCGGTCGCGACGGCAGCGTGCAGCTCTTCCGCAACGCCCGCTGACGGGCAGCGCGACGCCGCCTCTTTCAGTCGCGCAACGCTTCCATCGCGCAGACCGCGGCCGCGTGGCGGGTCTCCACCCCGAGCTTGGCGAAGATGTGCTCGAGATGGGTGCGCACCGTGTAGGGCTGAATGCCGAGGATCAGCGCGGTCTCCGGATTCGTCTTCCCCTGCGCGACCCACAAGAGCACCTCCGCCTCACGGGCGGTCAGCGGGAGGGCGCGCAGGAGCGCCTCGGCCGACCATTGGACCGGCGCCGACAGACGCGGCGTGGCGCGCGCCGGGGGCGGCGGCGTCAACGGCGCGCGCAGCGCGGCATTCTGCTGGGCGAGGAGCACGTGCGGACGCAGCGCATCGAGCAGCAGACGCTCCTGCGTCTGGAAGCCGCGCCGTTCGCGCAGGACGCAGACGCACAGCTTCGTCCGGTGATCCCCGACGTTGATGCTGAGATCGTCCTCCAAACCAAGCGGCCGGTAGTAGTGCTCGAACAGATCCAGTCGGCGGAAATTCTGCCGGCTGATCAGGTCGGAGATGGCCAGCGCGTCGCCCGAGCGGGTCAGTTCGCGATGCGCCTTGAGTGGAAACTGGTGCCAGAAACGCGAGAACGTGGCCACGGCTTCGTCCGCGCGCACCGGCGTGGGCGAGAGGCGGACGTGACGCCTCCGGCCGGCGGTCAGGTCGACGATCGTGCAGCCATGGATCGCGCCGGGGATCAATCTCCCGAGCGCATCGAGAATGCGGTCGGGCAATTCCGTCGGCGTGGCGGCCGCATACAGCTTCGGCAGCGCATCCGCTAGGCGCCGCAGATTCGAATGGCTGAGCTGCTGCAGGCTCGACGGCCGGAGCGGCCCCAGCGTCGACGGGGAGGATGAGGAGTTCCTCGCGTGCATCCCGCAGTATGCGTCGCGACCCCCGGCGAGTGGATGCAAAAATTCGGAGAATTCGCAGGACCTGCGCTGTTCACGTCCTCCGAGGGGTCGGGAACGACGGGCTAGTGCGGCGCGCCGCTCACCAGCAGGCCCTGGATGAAGAAGAAGACGCCGGCCATGCCGAAGCCCAATCCGACCCACCAGAACGCGACCAGCTTGGTCAGCACGGAGATGGCGGCGACCGCAATGGCCACCTGGAACATGGTCACGCTGCGGGCCTGGATCTCGTGCTTATGCAGGCTGACCCGCGCGGCGCTCTCCAGCTTGCGCGCCTCGGCTTCGATCTCCTTCAACTCGCCGGCGTAGCGCGTCAGACGCTCCTTCTCCTTCGGCTCCTCGGGTTTGCCGAGGGCGGCGAGGGTCTCGATCTTCGACTCCACCAGGTTGGCCTTGATGCTCTTCGACTGGTAACGGCTCCACTGGTTCGCGGCCTGGATGTTCTCGATCATGGCCTCGTTCACGTGGTGCCCCGCGAGCAACGAGCTGACCGCTGCCAGCCCGGCGAGCAGGGCCGAGGACAGCGCCACGCCCATCGTCCAGCGCGGACTGTCGCCTTTGTGGGCGTGGTGGTGGATTTCCTCGTGCAGATGCTCCGTCGGGACTTCGGGTCGTTCCATGGCGGAGCGTCCGGCGTTTCCCCCGCCGTGCAACCCCGCGCGGTGCGAATCGTCGCCGCCGCGTCAGGCCGCCTCGGCCACGCGCCGCCGCTCGAGAAAAAACGTCTCCATGTCGCCCTTGCCCTTCACGTGCATGACACCGTGCGGGACGAAGACGAAATCGTCCCAGAGCCGCTCGAACGTCTCGCGCGTGACCTGGATCTTCCCCGGCTGGCCGGTCGATTCCATGCGGCTGGCGGTGTTGACCGTATCGCCCCAGATATCGAAGATGAACTTCTTGCGTCCGATCACCCCGGCGACCACCGGCCCGCTGTGGAAGCCGATGCGCACGGCCAGTTGGGAGCCGTGGTCGGCATTGAACGACTCGATCTCGTCGCGCAGATCGAGCGCCATCTGGGCGATGGCGTGGGCGTGATCGGTCCGCGCCTCCGGCACGCCGGCGGTGACCATGTAGCAGTCGCCGATCGTCTTGATCTTCTCGAGCCCGTAGCGCTCGGTCAGCACGTCGAAGCGGGTGAAGATGTCATTCAGCATGCTGACCACCGCCTCCGGCGTGGTCTTCTGCGAGAGCTGGGTGAAGCCCACGATGTCGACGAAGAGCACCGAGACCGTCTCGAAGTGATCCGCGATGACGGCCTGCTTTTGTTTCAGCCGTTCTGCGATGAGGCGCGGCAGGATGTTGAGCAGCAGGTGTTCCGAGCGCTCCTTCTCGGCCTCGAGCGCGTGGTAGGCCTGCTCCAGCTCCGCGTTCTTGCGTTTCACCACGTCGCTCTCGTGCAGCGGGACGATGAGCCGCAGAATCCGCAGCAGCCGCACGAGGCGCAGCGTGGCCAGGAAATGTGCCGAGGGCAGAAACATGAGCGCGACCAGCACGAAGTCGAAGACCGCCCAGGCGCTGTCGAAGTACCGCCACGGCTTCGGCCAGTGCGCGCCCAGGCGAATGAGCAGCTCGACCACGAAAACCGTCAGCAGCGCGCGTTCGGCCCAGACGCAGAGCCAGCGCCAATCGCCCTGCGCGGCCGGAAACGCCTCCAGCCCGCTGAGCATGGCGGAGGCGATGATGGCGCCGAGGACGACGTGCTGAAATTCCTCGCTGTGGGCGAAGCGATGCAGGCGCGCGGGGACGGAGGAAGGGTCGGACAAAGCGGGAGGGTTTCGGCCAGCCTAGCGGGCCGATTTCCGAAAAGCCATGCCCGTCCGCTGGCCCGGGAGAGTGCCGCCCGCTGAAGAGCGCCGGGACGCCGCTCAATCCACGCGGACGCGGTAGAAGCCGGCACCGCTGGTGGCGTCGGGATCGGTGAAGGTGAGGTCCGTGCCCGTGACGCCGGATTGCGCGGGACCGACATCGCTGAAGGCCCCGCTGCCGAGGGCGGAAGAGCGCTGCAGTTGGTAGCGATGGCCGGTGTAGCCCGGGACGACGAGGGTGACGGTCGAGCCGGTCCGACTGACGTTGCGCACATGCACGGCGGAGCTGTCGAGGATGACGCCCGCATTCACGAAACCGGCCGGCGGAAGGAACGTGCCGCTGATGAGGTCGATGACGCCCTCGTTGGTGAAGGCTGGAGCGCTGGCCGCATCGAGCACGCCCCCCGCGACCGCCCGCAGCACGCCGCGGTTCCGCAGCGGGCCGCGCAGGCGGAGGGTCGTGCCGCGGGCCTCGACCGTGCCTTGGGAATCGAGGTTGCCGGTGACCAGCCCGCTGCCGGTGAGGGTGCCGCCCGCTGGCAGGCTGATGAGGCCGCCCAGCGAGGCGGAAGGCCCGAGGACGACCGTGCCGAAGATCTCGGTGCGGGTCGGGCTGCACGCGGAGGTGAGCTCGACGGTGGCCGCGAAAATGCGCAGCAGCCCCGGCGAGACCGCACCCGAGAGCTGCGGCCGGCCGGCGGAGACCGAGAGCGTGCCCGCGCCGCTGATCGAGCCGGCGAGGAGCAGGCGCGCATCGGCATCGCCGCCGATGCGCAGATCGAGGCTGGTGCCGCTGGCCAGCGTCAGCGGCTGGCTGAGGGTGCGATCCCCGCCGTCGGCAAACAGGCCGGAATTGGTCCCTTCAACGCACACCAACGGACCCGTACCGAGCGCGAGATCGTGGCCGATGCCGAGCGTCCCGCCGGCCAGGCGCACGCCGCCGGTGAAGGTGTTGGCGCCCGCGAGCAGCAGCGGGCCCTGCTCCACCTGCAAGCGGCCGGGCGCGGAGCCGTCGGCGATCACTCCGGCGAAGGCTGGCACGGTCGCAATGATCCCGGTGCCGCGCACCGTCAGCGTGCCGCCATTCAACAGGACCTGCGTGCCGGCCACGCCGCTGAGGCCGGCCACCACGGCATCGGAACGCCACGAGAGCAGGCTGCCGGGCAGAAAGACCGTCGACCCACCGGGCGGCTGCACGCCGACGGCGAATCCGCCGGGTCCGCCGCTCTGATAGTAGGCCAGGACGATGTCATGCTCTCCGGCGGTCAGCGTGACGGAGCCGGAGCGAGAAGTATAGGCTTGGACGAAGTTGTTGTTCACGACCAACTGGCCGTCGATCCAGAGCATCGAGCCGTCGTCCGAGAGGAGCGTGAACGTGTAGGTGCCCGTCGTGGCAGCCTGAAAGCGGCTCACCCAGCGCGCGGCGAAGCGGCCGGCGGCGTCGACATACGGCGGCGGAAACGCGCTGCCGGTGGAGCCGAAGCTCATCGCGCCGCCGCTGGCCGCATTGGCGTAGAGTGACGGCGTGCGCGCGGCGAAGAAGGCCTGCAGGGCCGACAGGCTGGCGAAGTCCGAGGTGTCGGGCGGATCGGCCAGGGTCACGTATTGCCCCGGCAGGCCCGAACCGGCGGCGAGCTGCAGCGTCGCGCCGCTGGCGGTCAGCGTAACCGGGCTGCCGACCTGACAGCGGGCGTCGGTCGCGAAGGAGGCATCGAGTCGGATCGTGCCTTCCGCGATCTCGAGTCCGCCGGTCGCGGGGACATTCGCGAGAGCGAGCGTGCCGCTGCCGGTCTTGCGCAGCGCGAGCGGGCCGAGGTCGTCGCGCAGGACGCCCGGAAAAACCTGGGTCGCGCCCGCGCCGACGCTGACCTCGAGCTGCGCGCCGGCCGTCCGCGCGCCGCGGATCTGTCCGCCCCCGAGCCAGCCGGTGGCGTTGGCATTGGCTCGACCCGCCAGCCCAGCGGCGCGCACCGCCTCGGTGGCCACGTCGAGCCGCCCGCTGCCGGTCACGACCAAAGCGGAATCGGGCGAGAGCGCGCCGGCGCTGGCGGTGTGCAGGGTGCCCTGCAGCACGCGGGTCGGACCGCGATGAAGATTGGTCCCGTTGAGCGTGAAGACGCCGGGGCCGTCAAGGGTCAGTCCACCTTGGCCGGAGAAGGCAGCCGAGTAGGTGGTGTTGGCGAGCGCGAGCAGGCGGAGTTCGCTGGTCGGCAGCGCCACGTTCACGCCGCCGGCGAGCGAGCCGAGCGTCACGCTGGGGGTGCGGAATTCCAGCGCGGGCGCGAGCGCATTGAGCGACCCGAGCACCACATGGGCCGAGGCGAGCGCCTGGCTGGCGGCGACGGCGATGCCGCCGTAGGGCACCGTGACCGAGCCGGAGAACGTGCCCGAGTTCGCGAAGACGAGCGTGCCGCTGCCGCCGTCGACCGTCAGCGCGCCCGAGCCGGAGAGCGGGCCGGCGAGTGTGACCTCGGGAGCGTCGAGGATGAGCTGAGTGTCGGCGCTGCCCGTCGCCACCGCGCCGGTGAGCGTGAGCGCGTCGCCGCCAAAGGCCAGCGTGGCGAATTCCGTGCCCGCAAAGGTGAAGGCGTTGGCCAGCGTGCGGGCGCCCGCGGCGGTGAGCCGGCTGCCGGCATCGAGCTGGACCGCGCCGGTGCCGAAGGCGGAGTCGTGTCCGACCACGACGAGCGCCTCCGGACGCACGGTGCTGCCGCCGCTGTGGGTGTTGGCGCCGCTCAGGCGCAGCAGGGAGGGCGTGCCGTCGCGCCCGAGGACGAGGCGGCCCGGACCGCTGACATTGCCGGAGAGCCAGAGCGGGCCGTCGAGATCGCCGAGGAGGGAGAGTTCGCCCTGGGTCGCGAGATTGCTGGCGATGCGCACGCTGGCTCCGCCGCTCAGACTGATGCTGCCGCCGACCGGGAACTCGAGTGCACCGCCGAGGAGCACAAGGCTGCTGCTGCCCGAGAACTGGAGCGTGCCGAGGGAAAAGGCTGCGCCCGTGTCCTGCAGGATCGAGTCGCTGCCGCTTTGGTCGAGGGGGACGTCGATGCGGGTGCTGAAAGAGGAGGTCGGCACCGCGTTCTCCGCCCAATTTCCGGGATCGCTCCAGCTGGAACCGAACGCGCCGGTCCAGGTGGCGGCACGCAGGCCGGGCGCGAGCAGGAGGAGACCGAGGCCGAGAAGGAAGGGAATCTTGCGCATGGCCGGCCGGTACGCGCGGCGCGGTCGGGCGGGAAGCGGTTCTGGACGAATCGGCCCGCGCGCCGGACGAATCGGCCAGCGGTGCCGTGCAGCTCGCGCTGGCGCAGCGGGTCGACCTCGTGCCAGCGTGGGCCCGTGTTCGCGCGACTGCCGTCATTCTGGCGTTTGCATCTCGGCGGCTGGGCCGTGTTCGCGCTGGCCGCCGTCCCGATGAAGCTGCTGCTCTTCGCTTCGCCGACGACCGTGCTGTGGTCGACCCTGCTCCGCGAGCCGCTCGGCTGCGCGCTCTGCCTGGGGCTGCGCGAGTGCTTCCGGCGTCGACCCGTCCCGGCCGCGCCCGGCCGCCGCGCGCTGGTGGTTTGCGGGCTGGCGCTGCTCGTGGGCGCGCTCGACACCGCCCTGGCGGGCGGGGTGCTGGGCCTGCGCGAGGCGTCGGCCGCCGGCCTATCCCCGACGGCGGAATGGCTGGCGCAATGGTGTGCGCGCTCGCTCATCTTCGCCGGCTGGAGCGGGCTCTATTTTTGGCTGAAGGACGGCCTCGAGGCGAGCGCCCGGGAGCTGCGTGCCGCCCGCGCCGAGGCGGCGGCGCAGGCGGCGGAGCTGGCGGCGCTGCGGGCGCAGGTGAATCCGCATTTTCTCTTCAACGCCCTCAACGCGGTCCTGGCCAATCTGCGCGACGACCCGGCCCGCGCCGAGCAGGTGACGCTGGGGCTGGCCGAAGTGCTGCGCCATTCGCTCCGCGTGCGCGAGCCGCTCGCGCCGCTGGGCGAGGAACTGGCGGCGATGGAGAACTATCTGCGGGTCGAGGAGGCGCGCTTCGAGGGTCAGCTCCGCTTTCGGGTCGAGGCCGACGCCGACGCCCGCGCGGCCCGCGTGCCCACCGCCCTGTTGCTCCCGCTGGTGGAGAATGCGCTGGAGTTCGGCCGCGAGACGAGTCAGGACGGCCTGCAGATCGCGCTGGTAGCGGCGGTCTTGCCCGAGCACCTCCGGGTGGAGGTGGCGAACACGGGACATTGGCTCCCGCCGGCCGCCGGGCGCACCGAGGGCGGGCTGGGGTTGGACGGCTTGCGCCGGCGTCTGGCGCTGCTCTTCGGCGCCGGCGCGACGTTGCAGATGACGGAATCCGACGGTTGGGTGCGCCTGGCGGTGACCCTGCCGCGAAGCCCATGAAACCGCTGCGCCTTCTGCTCGTGGACGACGAAAAGCCGGCCCGCCGCCGGCTCCGTGCGCTGCTCGCCGAGCAGGCGGGCGTGGAGGTGGTCGGCGAGGCGGAGTCGGCCGCCGAAGCGGCCCGGCAGTGCGCGGAGCTGCATCCGGACGTGCTCCTGCTCGACGTGCAGATGCCGCGCGGTGACGGCTTCAGTCTGCTGCCGCTGCTCACGCCGCCGCTTCCGCGAGTCATCTTCGTGACGGCCCACGACGAGTATGCCGTGCGCGCCTTCGAGGTGAATGCGGTCGATTACCTCCTCAAGCCCGTCTCGGCCGAACGCCTGCAAGCCGCGCTGGCCCGGCTCGAGCGGCCGACCCCGCCCGCTCCACCGCGGAGCGCGCTGGCGAAGGAAGACCGGGTGCTGCTCTCGGGCGGCACCGTCCTGCGCTTCGTCGCAGTGCACGAAATCTGCGCCGTGGAAGCGGACGGCAACTACGGACGCGTGCGTTTGCCGGAGGGGAAATCGGTCTTCGTTTCGCGGCCGCTGGGCGAGTGGGAAACGCTGCTGCCGGCGCCGCCGTTCGTGCGGGTGGAACGGTCGCTCCTGGTTAACGTCGAGCGCGTGCGCGCGCTGCGGGTGGAGCATCGCGGGGCGGGCTGGCTGCAGGTCGGAGAAGCCGGCGAACCGCTGCCGCTGGGCCGCGCCGCTCTCGCGCGCCTGCGGCCGCTGCTGCGGGAAGGGCTCGGCTGACGGAGTGCTCAGCGCCCGCGCGGAGCGCGCGGTCGCATTCGCTGCTGCACCGCGAGAGCGATGATCAGCCCGAGCGCGCCCGACGCCCAGGTGGCCGGCTCGGGGACGGCCAGCGGCACCGAGACTTCGCCGAGCGAAAAGGAGGCGCCGACGAAAGGCTGGAAGGTCAGGGCGATGAAATCGACCTGGCGCAAATCGACCGTGCCGCCGCCCGCGGCGCGCAGCGCCTGAGCGAAGAGCAGGTCGTTCACGCCGGGGCTGGTCAGGGTGAAGACCGGATCGCCCGGATTGCCGTTGGAGAGCGTGCTGCCCGCGGCGATGAGCGAGGCGTAGACCCGCACCGTGCCGGTCAGGGCGGTGAGCTGGAAGCGCAGCCGGTCGGCGCCGGATTTGTCGGCAACACGAACCACGCGCTGCAGCTCGATCTCACCGGCGCCGTTCCAGCGCCAGCCGAAGCCCAGCGTGAGCGAGCCCGAGCCGGGCGCGAGCGAAAGGACTCCGCCGGTGGCCTCGACCGATCCGCTCGTCAGCAGCAGCGCGCGCACGCCGCCCGGCACTTCCGGCGCGGCCACATTGGCGCCCGTGGCGGTGCCGGCGAGCGTGAAGGGGGTGTCGAACGTGTCGAGGACCAGGTCGGCCTGGAGCGAGGCGCCGGCGACGAGGCAGGCGACGAGCGGGAGGATGAGGCGCATCGGGCCCCGGTCGATCAGGGCCGCGCGCTCCGCCGCCGCCTTTGGACGAATCGGCCCGCCGGTTGGACGAATCGACCAGGGCCGCGCGCTCAGCCCGCTTCCTCGGGGAAGATGCGCGCGTTCTTCAGAAAGGCGTAGACCAGGCTGCTGGGACGCAGGGTCAGTCCGCGGCATTCCTCCTTCGTCAGCAGCGCGAGAAACGGGCTGCCGTCGTCGCTGCGCTCGAGCGAAACGTGCACCACCGGGCCGGCGGAATTGACGTGCCGCACGACGGCGCCGAGGCCGGCGGAGCCGGGCTGATCGGACTGCAGCTTGACCTCGTGCGGACGCACGTAGGCGGTCGCGACGCTCGCCTCCGGCAGCTGCGTGCCGCTGGGCAGAGCGAGTTCGGTGGCACCGACGCGGAAGCGGCCGCGCACGATGCGCCCGGCGAATTTGTTCACCTTGCCGAGGAAGTGATAGACGAACGGGCTGGCTGGCTGGTCGTAGACTTCGTCCGGCGTGCCGACCTGCTCGATGCGCGCGTTGTTCATCACCACCACGCGGTCGGCCACTTCGAAGGCCTCCTCCTGATCGTGGGTGACGAAGATGCTGGTCACGTGGATCTCCTCATGCAGCCGGCGCAGCCACTCGCGCAGCTCGTGGCGCACGTTGGCGTCGAGCGCGCCGAAGGGCTCGTCGAGCAGCAGCACGCGCGGCTCGGCCGCCAGCGCCCGGGCCAGCGCCACGCGCTGCCGCTGCCCGCCGGAGAGCTGGCTGGGATAGCGGTCGTCGAGCCCCTCCAGCCGGACCAGCGCGAGCAGCTCGCGCACGCGTTCGGCGATGCGGCTCTTCGGCCGGCCGCGCACGCGCAGGCCGTAGCCGACATTCTCCGCCACCGTCATGTGCCGGAAGAGCGCGTAGTGCTGGAAGACGAAGCCCACCTGGCGGTCGCAGGCGGCGTGGTCGGTGATGTCCTCCGTGCCGTGGAGAATGCGGCCCTGGTCGGCCACCTCGAGTCCGGCGATGATGCGCAGCAGCGTGGTTTTGCCCGAGCCCGAGGGGCCGAGAAGGCTGAGGAGCGAGCCGTCCGGGACCTCGAGACTGACGTCGTCGAGGGCCACGAAGCCGCCGAAGCGCTTGGACACGTTTTGAACCTGAATGCTCATGAGCGTTGGTTGGTGGAGCCGTCGCCCTCTCCAGTGCGACCGGCGACGGGCAGTTGGCGTTCGAGTTTCGTCTTCGCGATGAGGGTGAAAATGGCGAGCAGCGTCAGGACCGAAGCGACGGCGAACGAGCCGGGCAGGTTGTACTCCTGGAAGAGCTTCTCGATCCGCAGCGGCATGGTGTCCGTCTGTCCGGCGATGTGCCCGGAGACCACGTAGACGGCGCCGAATTCGCCCATGGCGCGGGCGTTGCAGAGGATGATGCCGTAGGCCAGGCCCCATTTGATGTTGGGCAGCGTGACCTGGCGGAACATCTGCCAGCCGCTGGCCCCGAGGCTGATGGCGGCCAGCTCCTCGTCGGGGCCGATCGCTTCCATCACTGGGATCAGCTCGCGCGCGACGAACGGGAACGTGACGAACGCCGTCGCCAGCACCAAGCCGGGGAGCGCGAAGATGATCTTGAGGCTCTGCCCGCGCGGCCAGATTTCCAGGGCCTGCTGCAGCCAGACGAGGCCGAAAAAGAGCGCTGCGCCACCCACGACGAAGGTCAGGCCCGGATACCGCCAGAGACCGGTGCGGAAGCGCGGACTGGCCGGCCGGAGCAGGAGGTAGACGATGGTGGCGACGAAAAGCGCCAGCGCCGCGATCGCATAAGGCATGAGCGCGTAGCCATCGCGCCGCAGGAACGGACCGAGGTAACCCTGCAGGCCGAAGATGAGCACGAACATGAGCCCGGCCACCACCGGAGAAACCGAGAAGGGGAGGTCGATGAAGGCCGTCAGGATCGCGCGCCCCGGGAAGCGGAACCGCGCGATGGCCCAGGCCGCGGCCAGCCCGAAGGCGATGTTCGCGCCCAGCGCGATGGGAACGACCGTCAGCGTGAGCAGGATGGAATGCCGCGTGTCGGGATCGGCCGTGAGATGCTTCCAGTATCCGCCCAGCCCGTCCTGCAGCGCGACGTAGAAGACGTGCGCCACCGGCACGACCACCAGTAGTCCGAGCACGAGGCCGGCCAGACCGATGAGCGTCCGGCGCACCCAGGCGGGATCCTGCCGCACGCGGCGCACGGCGGATCCCGGCGCGGCGCTGAGGGCCGTCGTCGGTGGAGGTGGCAGGACGTCAGTGCTCATGGCGCAGGCTCCAGCGTTCGAGCAGGTTGACGAGGACGAGGGTGGAGAAGGAGATGACCAGCAGCACGACCGCGATGGCGGTGGCCTCGCTGTAGGCGAATTCCTCCAGCCGCGCGACGATCAGGATGGGCGCGATCTCCGTCTTGTAGGGCATGTTGCCCGAAACGAAGACGACCGAGCCGTATTCCCCGATGCCCCGGGCGAAGGCCAGGGCGAAGCCGGTGATCATGGCGGGATAGAGATGGGGCAGCAGCACGAGGCGAAACGCCTGCCAGCGCGAGCTTCCCAGCGAGGCCGCGGCTTCCTCGGTCTCGGCCTCGAGATCCTCCAGGACGGGTTGCACCGTGCGCACGACGAAGGGCAGACCGACGAAGACCAGCACGAGCACGATGGCCGTCTTCGAATACGCGCCATGGAAGCCGAGCGGGACGAGATATTGCCCCAGCCAGCCCTTCGGCACGTAGAGACTCGCATAGACCAGCCCGCCCACCGCCGTCGGCAAAGCCAGCGGCAGATCGACCAGCGCATTGGCCAGACCGCGGCCGGGGAACTCGTAGCGAACCAGCACCCAGGCCAGCAGCAGACCGAGCACGAGGTTGATGGCCGCGGCGGCGAAAGCGGCACCGAAGGTCAGCGCGTAGGCGGCCCGCGCGCGCTCGGTCCAGACCGCGCTGACGAAATTCGACCGGGAGAGCGTCGCGGCCTTGAGAAAGCAGGCTGCGATCGGCAGGAGCACGAGCAGGCTCAGATAGAAGATCGTGTACCCCAGGCTGAGCGAAAAGCCCGGGAGAACTTGGCGATTCACGCTGGCCATCGGCGGGTGGGCTCGGGGAGGCGTTCGCGCGCCGCGGAGGCGAGCTCCGCGACGCGCTCTCTCGAAGCTGGAATCGCGCCCCGGAAGGGCGCCGGTCGCGTCTTACTTGCGGGGCTTGTAGATGGTGTCGAAGACCCCGCCCTCGGCGATGAACTCCTTGTGCGCCTCCGGGAAGCCCTTGGCGATCTCCGTGATGGCGAAACGGCGCAGGTCCGCGAAGACCTTGCCGGTGTACTTCTTGAGGATGGCCTCATTCGTCGGGCGATAGAAGTGCTTCACGATGATCTCCTGCGCGGCGTCGGTGTAGGCGAATTTCAGATACTCCTCCGCGACCGCGCGGGTGCCACGGCGGTCCACATTGCCGTCCACCACGGTGACGTGCGGCTCGGCCAGAATGCTGATGGGCGGGGTGACGATCTCGAGCTCGCCCTTGGCCTCGCGCACCTCCAGATGGGCTTCATTCTCCCAGGTGATGTGGACGTCGCCGATCCCCTTCTGCGCGAAAGTCGTGGTGGCGGCCCGCGCGCCGGTGTCGAGCACGGGCACATTGCGATAGAGCTTGGTCACGTAATCGATGGCGTCCTGGCGCGAACCGCCCCGCAGGACGATCGAGCCCCAGGCCGAGAAGAACGACAGGTAGCCGTTGCCGGAAGTCTTCGGATTCGGCGTGATGACCTGCATTCCGTCCTTCACGAGATCCGGCCAGTCCTTGATGCCCTTCGGATTGCCCTTCCGGACGACGAAGACCAACGTCGAGGTGTAGGGCAGCGAGCGGTTCGGCAGGCGGTCGACCCAGCCGGGTTTGAGCAGGCCCGCTTTCTCGATGGCCGCATTGTCGATGATCGAGGCCAGCGTGAGGACGTCCGCTTCGAGGCCGTCGATGACCGCGCGAGCCTGCGTGCTCGAGCCGCCGTGCGACTGCTTGATGTCGAGCTTCTGCCCCTTCTCCTTTTCGTACTTCGCGATGAACGCAGCGTTCAGCTCCCGCCAGAGCTCGCGGGTCGGATCGTAGGAGACATTGAGCAACGTGGTCTGGGCCAGGGCGGTGGTGGCCAGACCGGCCACCAGCAGGCTGAGCGTGAGGAGTTTCTTCATAGGTCGAGGTGCGTTGCCGGGCGGTTCGTGGGCGAGATACCCGGCGGATGTAAAGGCGAGCGGAGGGTCGGCGGAATAACCGAGTTGTCGACTGGTATTTCAAGGCGAAGCTGTCATACAGACGCGTGAGGGTGGCTTTCCTCTGAGTCCGGTGCCCCTCGTGAGACTCTGCCCACGACAGAAAAGCCACCAGGAAGGGTGAGCCTCACCAATCTGTGGGAGGGCGGACGATCTTGATTGCCCCTGCCGCCCAACGGAAGGAAACTCATCCCCCGTCGTCCCCCATGGTCCTCCCGAGCATCCAGGCGAACCAGCTCTTCCAGGGTCTCTCTGAAGATGTGGTCAGCAAAGCCGCGCAACATTTGCGTACCGTCCTCTATCCGGCCGGCGAGGTCATCTTCGAGCAGGGCGATGCGGGCAACTGCTTGTACCTCGTGCTGGCGGGCACGGTCCGCATTTCCATCAAGGGACGGGAAGGCCGGCAGGAAACGCTCATCGTCATCGGCGAGGGCGACTTCTTCGGCGAAATGGCGCTCATCGACCGTAGTCCTCGCTCGGCCACGGCCACGGCGGTGGAGCCCTGCATGCTGGCGGCCCTGGATCTCAGCGGGCTCAATGCCCTCATGAGCGTGGCGCCGGCCGATCTCTCGATGAACTTCATCCACGCGATCATCTCGCGGCTGCGGCGCTCGAACGCGCACTTCATCGAGGAAATGCTGCGCGGCGAACGGCTCAGCATGGTCGGCCGCATGAGCGGCTCGATCGTCCACGACTTCAAGAACCCGATGGCCACGATCAGCGTGGCCTGTCAGATGATCGAGCGGAAGGTGAAGGATCCGCAGGTGACCAAGTGCGTCGACATCATCGAGCGCTCGGTCTCCCAGATGGTCGGCATGACCCAGGAACTGCTGGAGTTCTCGCGCGGCGAGACCCAGCTGCACGCCGAGGACGTCTCGGTCATGAGCATCATCAACGACCTGGAGGAGCAGAACTTCTCCCGCCTGGCGCAGCGCAACATCAAGATCGAGCGCTCGATCACCTACGTCGGCTACATGCACGTCGACGCCGGCCGCTTCGTGCGCGTGCTGCAGAATCTGGTCAAGAACTCCATGGAGGCGATGCCGCACGGGGGCACGCTCAAGTTCGGCCTGCGGCGCGAGGGCGAGACACTCATCTGGGAGGTGGCCGACACCGGCTGCGGCATTCCGGCCGAGGTCCTGGCCAAGGTCTTCGAGCCTTTCGTGACGCACGGGAAGTCCGGCGGCACGGGTCTCGGCATGACCATCGCGAAGACCGTGGCCGAGGCGCACGGCGGCAGCATCGCCGTCGAGAGCACGGTCGGCGTCGGCACCAAAACCACCGTGCGCATTCCGCTGGTCCTGCCCTCGCGGAAAGCGCCGATGGAGTCGCCGACGACCTGACCGACTCGTCGGCGCGCGACCTTACTGCGCCGGGGGCGGCGGCACTTCGACCAGCAGCTGGCTGAGCTGCAGGAGCGATTCCTGCCAGCCGAGGTAACACATCTCGGCGGGAATGACGGCGGGCACGCCGGTCTGCTCGACGTGCATCTCCGTTCCGCAGAGGACCTTCTTCAGCTGGATGGTGACCGTGATCTCGCCCGGAAGGTTGGGGTCCTCGAAGCGGTCGGTGTAGCGAATGCGCTCGCCCGGCGTGAGCTCGAGGAACTCGCCGCCGAACGCGTGCGAGCCGCCGTGGCTGAAGTTGGTGAACGACATGCGGAAGCTGCCGCCGACCTTGGGCTCGAAGTGGTGCATTTTGCCGACGAAGCCGAAAGGCGGCAGCCAGCGGCACATCGCGTCAGCATCGGTGAAGGCCTTATAGACGTTTTCCGGCGTGGCTTTGAGGACGCGGTGGAGACGAATGGTGTGCGTGGAAGCGGACATGGGGAGGGCTTGGGTTCTGTGACTTCGACGTGCGGGGACGTCTTGGCCGGACAGTTCGGCCGAAGATTCTTCACCGACCGCGCTTGGGAAGAGAATCTGCGCGTTCGCTCGCCGCCGGACCGACACGCACCGGGGATGACCGCAAAATTGGCCGCCTCACTTGTCGCCGCGGGCCGCGCTGCCTATGGTCCGCGCGCAATGTCGAATACCATTCTCGTGGGCGCGCAGTGGGGCGATGAAGGCAAGGGAAAGATCATCGATTACCTGACGCACCATGCGGACGTGGTGGTGCGCACGCAGGGCGGCAACAACGCCGGCCATACCATCGTGCACGGCAGCGAGAAGTACGTCCTCTCGCTCATCCCTTCCGGCATCCTGCACCGCGGCAAGGTCTGCGTGCTCGGCAATGGCGTGGTCATCGATCCGGTCGCGCTGCTGGGGGAGATCGATGCGCTGGCCGGCCGCGGCATCGCCTGCACGCCGGAGAATCTGCTCATCTCGGACCGCGCCCACGTGGTCTTCCCGTATCACCGGGTCATGGACGCCTTCCGGGAGGATCGGAAGAAGGGCCGCATCGGCACGACCAAGCGAGGCATCGGCCCGGCGTACGGCGACAAGATCGCCCGCACCGGCCTGCGCATGATCGACCTGGCCAAGCCGGCCCGCGTGCGCGCGGCGGTGCTCGCGGCCAATCAGCTGCTGAAGCAACTGGGCGCGCCGGCGATCAAGGCGGCCGCGGTGGTGGCGGACTACGAGCAGGCCTGGAAGCGGTTGCAGCCGCACGTGACCGACACGGTCGGCCACCTGCACGCGGCCATGAAGAAGAAGCGGCGCATTCTCTTCGAAGGGGCGCAGGGCACCTATCTCGACATCGACCACGGCACGTATCCGTACGTGACCTCGTCCAGCACGACCTCCGGCGGCGCCTGCACCGGCTCGGGCGTGCCGCCGAACAAGATCGATTCCATCTACGGTGTGATGAAGGCCTACACGACCCGCGTGGGCGAGGGGCCGTTCCCGACCGAGAACGCCGAGCTGTCGGATCGCCTGCACGACATGGGCCGGGAATTCGGCGCGGTCACCGGTCGCGCGCGCCGCTGCGGCTGGCTCGATGCCGTGGCCACACGCGCTGCGGTGCAGGTCAACGGCGTGGATCGCCTGGCCATCACGAATCTCGACGGGCTCGACGGGCAGGAGGTCGTGCGCATCTGCGTGGCCTACGAACTCGATGGCCAGGAACTCCAGCGCGTGCCGGCGGATGTCGAAGACCTGGCGCGCTGCGTGCCGGTCTATCGCGATTTCCCGGGCTGGAAGACCAGCACCGAGGAAGTGCGGAAATTCACCGACCTGCCCAAGGCCGCGCAGCGGTATCTCAAGGCGGTCGAGAAGCTCTGCGGCGCGCCGCTCGAGCTCATCAGCGTCGGCCCCGGTCGGCACCAGACCTTCCACGCATGAAGCCGCCGAGCGAAGAGGCTGCAGCGCCGGCACCCGCTTCGGCGGCTCTGACACCGCCGGCCAGCGTGCCGCGGCACGTCGCCATCATCATGGACGGCAACGGCCGCTGGGCGCGCGGACGCGGGCAGGAGCGTCTCTTCGGCCACGAGCACGGCGCCTCCTCGGTCCGGGCCTGCATCGAAGGCTGCGCAGAAGCCGGGGTGGAATTCCTCACGCTCTACGCCTTCTCGCAGGAGAACTGGTCGCGTCCGAAACTGGAGGTGGCGGGACTGATGGTGCTGCTGGAGAAGTTTCTCCGCGATAACACGCCCGAGCTGAAGGAGAAGAACGTCCGCCTGCAGGCCATCGGCCGCCTGACCGATCTGCCCGCCAGCTGCCAGCGCGAGCTGAACCACAGCATCGAGGCGACCGCCGGCTGCACGGGTCTCACACTGATTCTGGCGCTGAGCTACAGCGGCCGGACCGAGGTCATCGATGGCATCAAGAGCCTCCTGCGCGAAATCGAGCAGGGCCACATCGACAAGGCCATGATCAATCCGGAGATGTTCAGCAAACATCTCTACACCCGCTACTATCCGGACCCGGATCTCCTCATCCGCACGTCGGGCGAGTTCCGGCTGAGCAATTTCCTCCTCTGGCAGGTGAGCTACGCCGAATTCTACGTGACCAAGAAGCTCTGGCCGGACTTCGGCAAGGCGGACCTCGTCGAGGCGCTGCACGAGTACGCGCAGCGCCAGCGGCGCTACGGCGGCGTGGGCGAATAAGGGAATCGCGCTCGCCAAGCGCCGAAGATCGCGCAGACTGCGCTCCGCCTTTGGCGGCACGACGATTGATCACACAGGGAAACGCGCGCTCGGGATGCAAACGATTGTCATAGCCGATCCAGATGTCGACTTCCTGGCCTGGACCGCCAGCCAGGTGGCCAGCGCGACCACGCGCGTGCTGCGGGCCACGCGCAGCGACGAAGCGCTGAAGCTCTTCGCCACCGAGAGCGCGGATGTGCTGATTGCCGACACGCATCTGCAGCCGTTCAGCGGGTTGGAGTTGCTGGCGCGGGCCCGGGCGCGCGACGCCAACGCCATCGTCGTGCTGATCAGCGCCTTCGGCACGACCCAGGCGGTGATCGAGGCGATGAAGCTGGGCGCCTTCGACTTCATCCGGAAGGAGGCGCTGCCCTTCAATCTCAAGGTGGTGGTCGACGCCGCGCTCAAGCAGCGGGCGGATCTCCGGGCCGCCGCGGCGGCGCCACCGAAGCTGACGGTCGAGGAGCATCAGGACAGCCTCGTCGGGCAGTCGGAGGCGATGCAGCAGGTCTTCAAGATGATCGGCCGCGTGGCCGCCGCCTCCGCGCCGGTCATGATCACGGGCGAGAGCGGCTCGGGCAAAGAGCTGGTCGCGCGCGCCATCCACCACTACAGCGAACGCAGCGAGCGTTCCTTCGTGGCCATCAACTGCGCCGCCATTCCGGAGAACCTGCTCGAGAGCGAGCTCTTCGGCCACGAGAAGGGTGCGTTCACCGGCGCAGTCGCCCAGCGCATCGGACGCTTCGAGCAAAGCAACGGCGGCACGCTTTTCCTCGATGAGATCGGCGAGATGCCGCTGGCCGTGCAGAGCAAGCTGCTGCGCGTGCTGCAGGAGGGGGAATTCTCCCGCGTCGGCGGCACGGCCACGCTCAAGACCGACGTGCGCATCGTGGCCGCGACCAACCGCACGCTGGAGGAGGAGATCGTGCGCAAAACCTTCCGCGAGGATCTCTTCTACCGCCTCAACGTGGTGCGCGTGCATTTGCCGCCGCTGCGTTCGCGGGTCGAGGATGTGCGTTTGCTGGCCGAGTACTTTCTCACCCGCATCGCCGCCCAGCGGCGTCTGCCGCGGCTCAGGCTCTCGGAGGAAGCGGTGCGAGCGCTGGAGGCGTACCACTGGCCGGGCAACGTGCGCGAGCTGGAGAACACGATTCAACGCGCCGTGGTGCTCGCGACCAGCGAGGTGCTGCTGGCCAAGGATCTGCCGCTGGGTTCGGCCACGAGCGCGCCCGAGCCGCCGAGCGCGGGGCAGCAGGCCGTGGCGGTCGATTCCCTGCAGCAGGCGGTCGAGGTGCTGCTGACCGCCGCCCGCCAGCAAAAGGAGCTGCAGCTGCTGCCCTGGCTGGAGCGCGAGTTCACCATCGCCGCGCTCAATCTCACCCGGGGCAATCAGCTTCAGGCCGCCAAGCTGCTCGGTGTCACGCGCGCCACGCTGCGCAAACGCATCGAGCGCTTCGGCATCACGCGCCGCCTGAGCATCGAATAGGAGCGCTGCGCGGGAATGCGACCCGGCCGCGGCGACTCGTACGACGAAGCGGTGCGAGATCCCATGCGCTGGTCGGTCGTCATTCCCGTGCTCAACGAAGCCGAGCTGCTCCCGCGCTGCCTGGCGGCGGTCGCGCGCGAGTTGCCGCCGGCCGAGGTCATCGTGGTCGATGGCGGCAGCCGCGACGGCGGCGTCGAGCTGGCGCGGCGGCATGGCGCCCGCGTCCTGACCGCAGCCGGCGGGCGTGGCGCGCAATGCCGGGCCGGCGTGGAAGCTTCCCGCGGCGAATGGCTGCTGCTGCTGCATGGCGACACGCTGCTGCCGAACTCGGCGGGTCGGCTGCTGGCCGAGCACGCGCGCCGACATCCCGAGCGGGTGGCGACCTTCCGCCTGAGCTTTGATTGGCCGCATTGGTTCCTGCGCGCCTCGGCCTGGTGCAGCCGATTCGACACCATGTTCACGCGCTTCGGCGACATGGGCATCGTGGTGCGTCGCGCAGTCTGGGATCGGCTCGGCGGCATGCCGGCCTGGCCGCTGCTGGAGGACGTGGCTTTTCTGCGCGCGGCCCGCGCCGCCGGCGGCGTGGTCTCGTTGCCCGCGGCAGTGCTGACTTCCGCGCGGCGCTACCGGGGCGGACCGATCCGCCGGCAGTGGGCCAATCTCCGGCTGCTGCTGCGTTACCGCGCCGGCGTGGATCCCTGGCAACTGGCGGCGAAATACGGCGGCGCCGAGCGGCCGCGGGCACGGATGAGTTTGGCAAGGGCGGGGGAATCTGGTTGACGATGCGCCGGTGCGGCGCGCTCTGCTCTTCCTCCTCGCCACGATGCTCGGCTCCCTCTCCCACGCCCAACCGCAGTGGGATCCGGCGCGAACGTATGTCCTCATCGCGAGCGTGATCGAATGGCCCGCCGCGGCGAAGCTCGCTCCGTTTCTCTCGGAGCGGCGGCGCGACGAAGACCTGGCCGAGCAGTTCCGCGCCTGCGGCGTACCGGCCGGGCAGGTCGTCTTCCTCAAGGACGCCGCCGCCACGCGGGGCGCGATCCGGGAACAGTTGGCCGCCTTGGCGCAGGGCGCCGGGCCCGGCAGCACGCTGATCTTCTACGTGCAGGGCCACGGCTCGCGGCGGTCGTTTCTTTGCTACGACTTCGATGCCGCGCGGCCGGGCGAAACTGCCTTCCACGTCGATGAGATCGCCCCGCTGCTGCATCCCGCCTGGCAGGGCGAGCGACTCCTGCTGATCGGCGACTGCTGCAGCTCCGGCGCGCTGGCACGAGCGGTGCAGCAGCTGGAGGAACGACGGCCCGAGCTGCGCGCGGCCTGCCTTGCCTCGTCGACCGCGAGCAACAAATCGACCGAGCGCTGGACCTTCACCGCGAGCCTGATCCGGCTGCTGGCCGGCGAGCCGCGGGCGGATCGCGACGGCGACGGCCGGCTCACCTTCGCGGAGGCGGGCAGCTACCTGAAGGAGCGGATGAAGTTCGAGGAGAATCAGCTCGCGCTGGTCGCCCGCAGCCGCGCTTTCGAGGCCGATTTCGTGCTGCGCGCGGCGGCCCCGGCGGCGCCCGCGCCTCCGCGGTTGCCGGGCCCTTGGCAGATCGGCGATGTGGTCGACGCGCAGGATAAGGAGGGGAAATGGTACGCCTCCGAGATTCTCGCCTGGGACGAAGCCAAAGGGCGCTACCGCGTGCATTACTACGGCTGGGACAGCAAATGGGACGAATGGGTCGAGCCCGCGCGCGTGCGACGACTCGTGAAGAAGCAGCTCGAGGTGGGGCGGCAATACGAGGTGCAGTGGCAGGACAAGCGCTGGTACCTCGGGACCATCGTGCGGGCGCAGGACGACTGGTTCTATTTCGTGCACTACGCCGGCGAAGCCGGGCAGGACGACGAATGGATCACCGCCGAGCGTGCCCGGCCCGTGGGGGCGGAGGGCCAGCGCCAGCGGGTCGAGTTCGCGGCCGAGCCGCCCGTGCGCCAGATCGCCGCAGGCCAGATCGTGGCCGCGCAGTGGAATCGGCAATGGTGGCGGGGCCGGGTGCGGGCTTTCGAGGACGGTCTTTACGCCGTGCGCTACGACGACGAGACCGACGGCACGCTCGCGCTCGACGAACTCATTCCGATCGCCCCCGCGGCCGTGCGCGTAGGCGACCGGGTGCTGGCCTGCTGGGCCGGCAAGGCCCGCATGTATCCCGGTC
Organism: Verrucomicrobiota bacterium; assembly: GCA_018240025.1. GTDB lineage: Bacteria > Verrucomicrobiota > Verrucomicrobiia > Chthoniobacterales > SZAS-18 > SZAS-18. The sequence continues at coordinate 27,863 of JAFEGM010000027.1, read as the reverse complement.
GCGTCGAGAAGATCGGTCCGAAGGCGGCGACGATCCGCTGGGAGGATGGCACCGCGCCGACCGAGGTGCCGCTCGAGGCCGTCGCGCGCATCCGGTGAGCGGGTCGTGGAGGCTGCGTTCCACGCTGGCCTCCGCCCGCGCGGCTGCCCCAAGATCGGCGCCATGAAGATCCGTGCCGCCGTCCTGCGGGAGCTGGGGCTGCCCGCGCCCTACGCCGAATCCGAGCCGCTCACGCTCGAGGAGATCGACCTGCAGCCGCCGGGCGAGGGCGAACTGCTGGTGCGCATCCTGGCGGCGGGGCTGTGCCACTCGGATCTCTCGGTCATCGACGGCTCGCGGCCGCGCGCGTTGCCCATCGTCCTGGGCCACGAAGCGGCGGGCGAGGTGATCGAATGCGGCCCCGGCGTGCGCGGTTTCGCGGCGGGCGATCGGGTGGTGTTCTCCTTCGTTCCGATGTGCGGCGACTGCGAGTGCTGCGTGGTCGGCCGGCCGGCGCTCTGCGTGCCCGGGATGGCGGCGAATGTGGCCGGCTCGCTCCTGCTCGGCGCGCGGCGGCTGCAGCTCGGCGTCCAGCCCATTCACCATCACCTCGGCGTTTCGGGTTTCGCGGAAATGGCGGTGGTCTCGGCGCGCTCGGCGGTGCGGATCGAGCCGGATGTCGCCCCGGAAATCGCGGCGCTCTTCGGCTGCGCGGTGCTCACCGGCGTCGGCGCGGTCGTGAACACCGCCCAGCTCCGCCCGGGCGAGAGTGTGGCCATCTTCGGCCTGGGCGGGGTGGGGCAGGCGGCCCTGCTCGGCGCAGTGGCGGCCGGGGCGCATCCCATCGTGGCCGTCGATGTCCTCGAATCCAAGCTGGCCCGCGCGCGCGAACTCGGCGCCACCCACGTGGTGCCCGCGGCCGGCGGCGGCGCGGCGGAGGCCGTGCGGGAATGGACCCGCGGTGGCGTGGATTACGCGCTGGAGACGGTCGGCAGCGAGGTGGCGCTGGCCGAGGCCTACGCGGCCACCCGGCGCGGCGGGACCACGGTGACCGTCGGGCTCCCGGCGCCGAACCGGCAGTTCTCGGTCCCCGCCGTCAGCCTGGTGCTGGAGGAGCGCACGGTTCGCGGCAGCTACATGGGCTCCGCAGTGCCGCCGCGGGACATCCCGCGGTACCTCGCGCTGCATCGGGCGGGTCGGCTGCCGGTCGAACGCCTCCTCACCCACCGGCTCACGCTGGCGGAGATCAATCTCGGCTTCGACCGCCTCGCGCGCGGCGAGGCCGTGCGGCAGGTCGTGCTGGCGGCTCCGACCGCTCAGGCGGAGGCGGGCCGGACGGGCGCCCGGCGGCGGACTTGAACGTGCGCAGCCTGGCCGAGGCGCGGCGCCTGGCGCCGAATTTCGCCGACGCGAGGCGCCTGCCCGAGCGGCGGAGCGTCATTGCGCTGGACGTGGCGGGGCCGATCCGCCGCTGGCAGACCGATTTCCTCTTCGCCTACGATATCTTCCCGCCCGAGATCTTGGTGGGAGCAGGCGAATGGCAGGAAGCCCGCCGGCCCATGGCCGTGGGCGATCACCTCCTGCAGCGCGTCTGGCTGCCGCCGCGGCGCTGGGGCGTTTCGTTGCATCTGGCCGTGCGCATCTGCGCTCTCTTCGACGACGCAGACCGGCTCGGCTTTGCCTACGAGACGCTGACCGGCCACCCCGAGCGCGGCGTGGCGGAATTCAGCTTCCGCGAGGTCGAGGGCCGGCTGCAGTTCGAGATTCGCACGTTTTCCGAGCCGTCGCTCTGGCTGGCGCGTCTCACGGGTCCGATGCTGGTATTGCCCTATCAGGCGTGGTGCACGCGCCGGGCGCTCGAGCACGTCCGGCGGAGGTTTCGAGAGGTGAATCGATGGCCCCCGAACTGAGCCCCGAAAAAAAAGACGAAATCGGGCAAGATTTCCGCAACCTCGGCGCCGACTCGCCTTTGTGATGGAGTAACCGCCCTTCGCACCCTCATGTCCTTCGCGACCCGACTTCTCCGCGTTCCTTCCCAGTTGACTCGGCTTGGAGCGCGAGCAAGGCGAATGGGCGGCCTTCTTCTTTCCCTCGTGGCGCTCAGCCCGCTGGCCGCGCAGACGACCGGCAGCACCGGAGGCAATCCGCCCACTGCGGTCACCATCACGAAGCCCACCACGGCCATTCAGTGGTGCATTTGCATCAATGGCGTCACTCCGACCGCCGGGGCGCAGGCGGTGGACGAGCCGTATCTCGGTGAGATCCGCGCCTTCACCTTCGACGGGACCATCCTGGAGAATGGCAGCTCGGACGGCAGGATCTGGCGTCGTTGCGAAGGACAGTCGCTGCCCGTGGCGCAGAACGCCAGCTTGTTCTCCCTCATCGGCTACACGTACGGCGGCAGCGGGGCGAACTTCAATCTGCCCGACCTCCGCGGACGGGTGCCGATCGGCCGGGGCCAGGGCGCCGGATTGGTCAATCGCACGGTCGGTCAGTCCGGCGGCGGCGAGACGGTCACGCTGGTCGAGGCCAATCTGCCGCCCCACACGCACACGATCAGCGGCGGCGCGACCGGCTCGACCGGCAGCGCCACGCCGGTCAACAACATGCCGCCGTTCGTCGTCCTGACGCCCTTCATCCATGCGCGCAAGGCCGCCGGACCGAACACGTTTGCCGATTCCGTCGGCTGGGTGCGCTGGCACGCGGGCACCGCTCAGCCGCCGGGCATCCTGTGCGACGGCTCCTCGCTGCCGGTCGCGTCCAACGCCGAGCTCTTCACGGCCATCGGCTACACCTACGGCGGCAGCGGCGCGAACTTCCAGGTGCCCGATCTGCGCGGCCGCGCCGTACTCAGCGACGGCACGGGCCCCGGCCTGCCGACGCGCACGCGCGGCCAAATCGGTGGCGCCGACACCAAGACGCTCGCCCTCGCCGACCTGCCCGGCCACACCCACACCTACCCCGGCGGCACGACCGGCAGCGCGGGCGGTGGCGGCGGCTCGAGCACGCTGGCGCCCGCCTTCGCGGTGCTGACCATGGGCTTCGCGCCCTACGGTATTTTCGCCGGCAGTCTGGCGAGCGGCGCACTGGGGGAATTGCGGTATTTCGCGCGGGCCCTGAACATCAATCCCTCCTCCGCCTACACGATCTGGGTGCCCTGCGACGGCACCATCTACGACTTCGTGAATGCGAATCCGGAGTTCGAGAACTACTCGTTTCTGGTGGGCGACATCTGGGGTGGGGACGGCTTCTCGACCGTCGGCGTGCCCGACCTCCGCGGCCGCGTCGCGGCCAGCTACAGCCCGGCCCGTCCGCTCGCTTCCAAGTTCGGGAGCGAGACGTTCCCGGCCCTCGTCGCCGGCAACATTCCGGCCCACACGCATTCCCTGCCGGTGGCGAGTTCCCCGCCGACCGTGACTTCGCCGACCGCCACGGGCGTGACCGGCGTGGCGGCCACGCTCGGAGGCAACGTGACCTCCGATGGCGGCGCGACCATCAGCGCGCGCGGCGTGGTCTACGCGCCGACGGCCACCAATGGCAATCCGCAGCTCGGCGGCGGTGGGGTGCTCTCCGCCACGGCCACGGGCACGACCGGGGTTTTCACGGTCAATGTGGCCTCGCTCACGCCCGGCACGTCCTACAGCTATGCGGCCTACGCGACCAACTCGGTCGGCACGAGCTATTCGACCGTGGGCACGTTCACCACGCTGAGCAATGTGGCCACGCTGAGCAGCCTGAGCGCATCGCCGGCCACGCTCTCGCCGCCCTTTGTCGGCACCGTCTTCAGCTACACTTCGATCGTCCCGAACGCGACCAACTCGGTGCTGGTCTCGGCCACGCCGACGCAGGGGGGCGCGTCGGTGCGGATCAATGGCGTCGCGACGAGCAGCTCGACGGTCTCTCTCCTGGTCGGCACGAATAGCATCAACGTGCAGGTGACCGCCCAGGACACGGTCACGACGCAGAGCTACACGATCTCCATCACTCGTCGGCCGAATCCCCCGACCGTGACGTCGCCGAGCAGCACGGCCATCACCGGAGTGTCGGCGACGCTCGGGGGCAACGTCACGTCCGATGGCGGCGGCGCAGTCAGCGCCCGCGGCGTGGTTTATGCGCCGACGGCCACGAACTCCAATCCGCAGCTCGGCGGCCCGGGCGTGCTCAGCGCGTCCGCCAGCGGCACCACCGGTGTCTTCACGATCGGCGTGTCTTCGCTCTCGCCCGGCACGAGCTACAGCTACGCGGCCTACGCGACGAACTCCGAAGGCACGAGCTATTCGACCGTGGGCACCTTCACCACGCTGAGCAATGTGGCCACGTTGGCCGCCCTCAGCGCGACGCCCGCCACGCTCTCGCCGACCTTCGGGAGCAATGTCTTCAGCTACACGTCGATCGTCCCGAACGCGACCAGCTCGGTGGTCGTCTCGGCCACGCCGTCGCAGGCCGGCGCAACGGTCCGGATCAACGGCGTGGCGACGAACAGCTCGACGGTCTCGCTGCTCGTCGGCAGCAACAACGTCGTCGTGCAGGTCACCGCTCAGGACACGGTGACGACGCAGAGTTATACCATTGCGATCAACCGCGAAGCCGGAGCCGACATCCCCGTCACGTTGGCCGGCGGGGTTCTCACGGTGACCGCCGCGCTCTCGCCCGCCGGGGCCGACACGGTGCTGAGTTATGTCGAGGATGGAGGCGTGCCCTATCTCCAGATCTACGATCCGGTGCGAAGCTTCAGCGCTGGGACTGGCGTTACACTCGTCGATGCCCACACCATCCGGGTGCCCTTGGCGACGGTCGATCAGATCCGGCTCATCGGCAGCGACTCGGTGGATCGCTTCACGATCGATTCGAGCGCCGGCAATCTCTACCCGGCCAATGGCATCTCGGTCGATGGCCGCGGTCCGGGCACGGTCCCCGGCGACACGCTGGCGGTCATCGGATCGTTCTCCTCGGTGGAGTACGATGTCACCGGTCTCGGCAACGGCACGATCGACACCGACATCGGCCGGATCGTCTTCGACAATCTCGAGCCGGTCGACTTCAGCGGGTCGACCGTGGGTGTGGCCATCATCCGCATCGACCCGAACGGCACGGTCGTGGACCCGGTCACGACGACCGTCTCGGCGGTCGATGGTGGGGTGAACACCGAGGTGACTTTCAGCGGCGGCCTCGAGAGCATCAAGTATGGCGCCATCACAGGGAGCCTGACCATCCTGGGCGACGACGCGGAGAACGACTACTTCGTGCTGACCGGCCTCGGCAGCGCCATGCAGGGCGATTTCACGGTCGACGCGGGCGGGGGCGACGCCGATGTCATCGAGATCAACAACGCCACCGTGGCTCTCGCGGGCGCGGGCAGGAAGATCTCGCTGAAGGCTGATTTCATCGGCCTGGGCGACGTGGGCACGCCCGCGCCGGGCACGCCGGGGGTGATCGTCGCGAGCGGCGACATCACGCTCGAGGCCGACGGCGACAGCAGCATCGTCAGCCCGCCGCTCTGGGGCAGCGGCGGTGTCTGGGGCGCCACCGTGCCGGCCTGTTTCACGGCCAGCTCAGCGACACGCGGCAACGTCCAACTTCGCGGCGACATTCGGAAGACCAGCGGCGCAGATGCCACCCTGACCCTGAAAGCCCGAGCCAGCGTGGTTCTACCGACCGCCGATCTCGCCGCGCAGACGGGCGGCACGGTGGTGAGCACCAGCGGCAAGCTGCACACCATCCTCCAGAGCGATACGGACGGCACCGGCGGTGGCCTGATCAGCCTGGGGGTCCATGCGTCCATCTCGACCAACGGGGGCGGCCTCGAATTCGCCTCCGACCGACTCGCCCTGAATGACGGCGTGATCGACGCCGGGAACGGCACGATCAAGGTGCGGACGCAAACCATCGGCCGGACCATCGCCGTTGGGGGCGCGGACGGTCCCGCGCAGCTGGGGCTGCCCGCAAGCACGCTGGACCTGTTCCGTGCCGCCACCGTGGTGGTGGGCGAATCGACCAGTCCGGTCCGCGTCGAAGGCGCGGTCAGCGCGGCCAACTTCACGACGCTGGCCTTCGGCGGGAACGTCGCCTTCACGAGCACCGGCAGTTTCGCGGCACGGGTGGCCTCGGCCTCGAGCTACACCCGGATGACCGCTGCGGGTTCGGTCAGCCTCGACCCGGCCGCTGGCTTCACCGCGACAGCCGTGGGCGGCTACGTGCCGACGGCGGGCGATGCCTTCACGTTACTCGACCAGACGGGCCCGGGTGCGATCGTCGGCAGCTTCGCCGGCTTGGGCGAAGGCGCGGCCTTGAGCCTCGGCGGCGTGCCGCGCTACGCCAGCTACGTCGGCGGAAACGGCAACGACTTCGTCCTCGGGGCGGGCATCGCGCCGTCGTTCCTGAGCGGGGCGAGCACGATCCTCACCATCGGCGCCGGCGGCTCGTTCAGCGTGGTCGCCAGCGGCACGCCAGCGCCCACGCTCGCCCTGACGGGCGGCACGCTGCCGTCGGGCGTGACGTTCACGCCGGCCACGGGCCTGCTGGAAGGCCCACCCGCGGTCGGCACGGCGGGGGTCTATCCGCTCGTCTTCACCGCCAGCAACGGCGTGCTGCCCGATGCGACCCAGAACTTTACCCTCGTCATCAACACGGCTCCGGTGGCTGGGGCCGATACGCTCGGCACGCGGCAGGGCGTGACGGCCTCGGCTCCAGCCTCACGGTTCCTGCTGAACGACCGCGACGCCGATGGCGACGCGCTCAGCCTGACCGGCGTCAGCGCCACCAGCGCGCAGGGCGGGAGCGTGACCCTGAGCGGCAGCACGGTCACCTACGCGCCGCCGACCTCCTTTGCCGGGGGCGACAGCTTCACCTACACGGTGTCCGACGGTCGCGGCGGTTTCGCCATGGGGACGGTCAATGTGACGGTCACCTCGAGCGGCGCCGGGACGCAGAACATCACCGGCCTGACCATGCCGGGCGGCGTACCCACGCTCACGGCCTACGGCATCGTCGGCCGCTCGTACCAGCTGCAATACACCGACGACATGGGCGCGGCCTGGCAGTCGCTGGGCAGCCCGCAGACCACCAATGCCCAGGGCCGGCTGGTGCTGACCGACCCCAGTCCGGTGCTGCCGCCGAATCGGTTCTACCGCGTCATCCTCGCTCCGTGACCTCATTGATTCCTCGCGCATGAAACGCTCGCTCGCCGCCGCCGCTCTCGTCCTGCTCGCCGCCGCGCCGCTGCACGCGCAGACGATCGAGAACTACACCTTCACGCTCAATTCGACCATTCCCGACAACGACCCGACGGGCCTGGCCGATCTGCGGTCGATCACCAGCGCGATCGGCTCGATCACCGACCTGAAGGTCACGCTGAACATCGCCGGCGGATTCAATGGCGATTACTACGTCTACCTTACGCACGGTACCGGCTTCGCGGTGCTGTTGAATCGGGTGGGCTCGACCACCGGCAATCCCTTCGGCTACACCGACAGCGGCCTCAGCAACGTGACCTTCACCGGCAGCGCGCTGGTGGACATTCATCAATATCAGGGCACGCAGAACCCGCTCGGCGGAGCGCTCAGCGGCGGAAACTGGCAGGTCGACGGCCGCAACGTCGACCCTGCCGGGGCGCTCGACACCGACCCGCGCACGGCCTTCCTCTCCTCGTTCAACGGGCTCGATGCCAACGGCGGCTGGACCCTCTTCGTGGCCGATGTGGCCGGCGTCGGGCAGGGCACGCTGGTGAGCTGGAGTCTGCAGATCACGGGCGTCCCAGAGCCGGGCACGTGGCTGGCAGGCACGCTGGCGGGCACGGCGCTGGCGCTGGCGCGGTGGCGTCGGCGGTCGGCGCGCTGAGGCGGGCCAGCGCCGTCATTTCGCGGCTTGCAGGAACGCCGCCACGCGGGCGATCGCATCCTGCTGGTCGGCCGCCTGGAAGCCGTGGCCGGAGTCCGGGTAGATCTTCAGCTCGTGCCGCCCGCCCAGGCGCTGGGCCACCGCCGCCAGTCGTCGCGCCTGCTCGACCGGCACGACGCGATCCTGCTCGCCGTGCAGCACGAGGGTGGGAGGCAGACGCTTGATCTGCGACTCGGTGGCCGGCTGGAATCCGCCGAACCAGCTGACGAGGCCCTGCACCCGCGGATCGAAGGCGGCCACGGTCACCGCCAGCGTGCCACCGAGCGAGATCCCGAGCAGATGAATGCGGCGGCGATCCACCGCGGGGTGTTTGGCCAGCGCGCCGACCGCGTCGGTGAGCGTCGTGTACCAAAGCGGGAGATCGCGCACCGGGCTGGCCGCATCGGCCACCGTCACGCCGGTGCGATCGAAGTAGTGCACCACCGCCACCGCGAAGCCGCGCTGCTGCAGCGCCTGGGCGAGTGCCGCGCAGCTGCCGGGGCCGGGCCCCTCGCCGGTGCCGTTGGCTCCGTGGGCGAGGAGAATGACGGGCGGCTTGCTCGCGGCGGGCGCGGGCAGCAGGAGATCGAGCCGGATCTTCTTGCCGCCGCTGGTGAAGTCGGCCGATTCGAAAGGCACCGCGGCGGGCAAAGCACGCGTGACGAAAAGAGCAGCAAGGAGTGGCAGAAGGCGGAGGCCCAAGCGCATGTCCATTCGTGCGCAGCCCGGTCGCGCGGGCAAGCGCCGCCGCGGTCAAAGTGCGCTCGCCTCAGCGTGCCCGCAGCGCCTTGAGCAGCGCGATCTCCTCCGGCATGAGCTCCTCGTCCCGCGCGGCGACGGCGGCACTCGCAGCTTCTTCCAGCCGGTTGAGTGCCTGCAGGCTCAGCGCGCGTTCGAATGCGAGGCTCGTGCTGCGCAGTCCCTGCGCGGCGGCCCGGTCCAGCGCAGCGAGCGCCTCGGCGGGCTGGCGCTGACGTCGCAGCGAGGCGGCGTAGGCGGCCACGACAGCGGGCTGGCCCGGCTCCTGCGCGTAGAGTTCCGCCGCGGTCTGGCGGGCGCGTTCGGGTTCGAGCCCGAGCAGCAGATGGGCCCGCACGAAATCGGCCCGCACGTCGGTGCGTCGCTCGCCTGCGGCCAGCAGTAGCCGGCAGGCACTGGCCAAGCCGGAGGTGTCGCGCTGCTGGGCCGCTGCCTCCCGCCAGGCGTGCAGCTCGGAGCGACGGGCGTCGGGATGAGTGGCCAGCACGCTCAACAGTTGGCTGCGCTCGCGGGCCCAGCGCCAGTCCTGCGCCAGCGTGGCCAGCAGGCGGAGCTTGTCGGCATCGGCTCCCGCCTGCGCGATGGCCTTCTGCCAGCGCTCCTGCCGGAGGCGGTCGCGCTGCTCGAATTCGGCCAGGCGCGCCGAGTTCGCTACTTGGGCGACTTCCGCGCCGGTCCAATCGCCGCGGCGCAGGGTCTCGCGCAGGAGCGCCTCCTGCCGCTGCTCGCGGGCGGCGGTGCGCGCGGCCAGCGGGGTCACTTCGGCCGAATTGCGAATCTCCGGCGGCAGATCGTTCAGCCAGCCCTCGGCCTGCACGAAGCGGCCGAGCTCGAGCAGGCAAGCGAGTTGGACCGCCGCCAGCTTCCGATTCGTCCGCGCAAACGGCACGAGCGCATCGATGTGTTCCTCCAGTGCCACCCAACTTTGCGTGGCGACCAGCAGCCGGGTCAGCCGCACCTGATCCTCCGGCTCCACGCCGGGGGGCAGCACCAAAGTGCGCGCCAGCTGCACCGCCCTGGCCGGATCGCCTGCCGCGCGCGCTTCCTCGGCGAGCAGCCCGCGTGCGCGCCGACCGAAGCGCGGATGCTTCTCCAGCGGTTCGAGGAGCCCGCGGGCTTCCGCGTGCGCGGGCGTTTCGATGAGCAGCGCCGCCAGTGCCAGCCGGGCCTCGACGGGATCCTTCAGGCCCAGGGCCAGCGCCTGACGCAGGCAGGCCTGCGCCCGGTCGGTGTCACCGCGGGCGGCGGCCACGAGTCCGGCAATCCACTGGCCGCGCGCGGTGCGGAGTGCTTCGCCTGCCCGCTCCAGTGCGCGCTGGGCTTCGCCGATGCGCCCGGCGCGGTGCAGGGCGAAGGCGAGTTCGATGCGGTAGGTCGATTCCTCCGGACGCTGCTCGAGCACGCGTTCCCAGGCGACCACCGCCTCGGCGGGTTCGTCCGTCTCGGCCAACCGGGCTCGCGCGAGCAGCACGGTCGGATGCCGCGGGGCGATCTGCGCGGCCTCGACGGCCAATCGTCCGGCCTCGGTCCCATCACCGGATTCCCACGCCCGCAACGCCTCGGCGCCGATGCGGTCGGCCCGCCAGTTCTGCAGCTGCCGCCACAGGTGCGGCGTCGCATACACCGCCCCGACCACGAAGATCAGCCCGAGGAGGATCAGAATGCGTGCCCATTTCTCGCGCCGAAGCCGCTCCGCTTCGAAGACCGGATCCATCGAAATGCGCCGCGGCCCGGTGCCGAGCACCCAGCGCACGCCTTTCTTCACGTCGGTCCACATCCGACCCCATCAGAGGGTGACGGAGAGTGGAATTCAAACGCTATTCGCCCGCTCCGCGCGCCGACGCGCCCGAGGCATTCTGGCGGCGCAGGTCCTCGACCGCCTCGGGCGACATCCAGATGACGGTGTTCAGATACGACTGGATGAAGAAGAGCACGCTCTCGCGCGGACCCTCCCGCCAGGCCCGCGAGCCGTAGAACGCCTCCTGCTCGGCGTGGCGCGCGTGCAGATCGGCGTAGGCGCGGATGAGGAAATACGCGTCCGGCTCATGCAGCGACGGTCCATACGCGACCACATCCATCTGCGCGGCCCGGAGCATCGGAATGGCCTGCTCGGTCACGAGGGCATGAAAGCGCTCGGCCGTGCCGGGCTGGAGTTTGTAGGAGCGAATTTCGACGAGTCGGCGCATGGGAGTACGAAAGAGACAATCGGGCAGCGAGTCCGTTTCAATGCTGCGCTTCGCCGCTCCGGCAGGAATTGCGCGCGTTCGTCTGAACACATTTCCCGATTGCGCGCGGGCGGCTCCTCGGGCTCAATGCGGGATGCGCAAGATCATCCATCTCGACATGGATTGCTTCTACGCGGCGGTCGAGCTGCGCGAGCGGCCGGAACTCGTGGGCAAGCCCGTGGCGGTCGGCGGCGGCAGCAAGCGGGGCGTGATCTGCACCTGCAACTACGAGGCGCGCGCCTTCGGCGTGCGCTCGGCCATGCCTGGATTTCTGGCGCGCCAGCGCTGTCCGGAGCTGATCTTCCTGCCCGTGCGCTTCGACCTTTACCGGGCCGACTCCAAGCGCATTCAGGCCATTCTGCGCGACTACACCGAGCTGATCGAGCCACTCTCGCTCGACGAGGCGTACCTCGACGTCACCGCCTCGGGCCGCTTCGCCTGGGACATCGCCAAGGAGATCCGCGCCCAAATCCGCACCGAGACCGGCCTGACCGCCTCGGCCGGCGTGGCTCCGAACAAGTTGCTCGCCAAGATCGCCAGCGACTGGCGCAAGCCGAACGGGCAGTTCGCCATCCTGCCCGAGCAGGCGCTGGAGTTCATGGCCGCGCTCCCCGTGCGCAAGGTCCATGGCATCGGCCCGAAAACCGCCGAACGCCTCGCGCGCCACGGCATCGAGACCTGCGGCGATCTGCAGCAGCACTCGCTCTCCGAACTCACCCGCCTGGTCGGCAGCTGGGGCCCGGAGCTCTACCGGCTCTGTCGCGGCGAGGACGACCGCTCCGTCCATCCGCACCGCGTGCGCAAGTCCTTCAGCAACGAGAACACCTTCTCCGAGAACCTGACCACCCTGGCCCAATGCGAGGATCAGCTCGCCGTGCTGACCGAGGAGTTGCTGACCGACCTGCGGCAGAAGGCCCCCGACCGGCGCATCCACAAGGCGCAGGTCACGGTCAAGTTTTCCGACTTCACCCGCACGTCGAAGGAATGCGTCTGCCCCGAGCCGAATCTCGAGGTCTATCGCACCCTTCTGGCCGCAGCCCACGCCCGCCGCCCGCTGCCCGTCCGGCTGCTCGGCGTCGGCGTCCGCTTCGTCGAGGAAGACGAGCCCGCCGCCGTCCAGGCCGAACTCTTCGCCTGACCGGAAGGCATCGCCGCGGCCTTAGACCTCCCGCTTAGCACCGTTTGAATCTCGATTCTTGTCTCTTGAACCTCAAGCCGCCCGATAGTGGTCCGCCTCCCGGTAGGTCCGCGCATACAGCCCGAAGGCCGTGGCCGCGGCAAAGGCGAAGAAAGCGAAAAAGAACATCTGCGCCGCCGTCACGCCGAACCCGGTCGACTTGATCGCATTGGTCACGGCGTCGTTTTTGACCCCCGCATTCACCACCAGGACCCAGAGGTTGCCGATGGTGACGGAGAGATTCCAAAAGCTCATCAGCGTGCCCTTCATGGCCGGCGGCGCCTGGCTGTAGGCGAACTCGAGCCCGGTGGCAGAAACCAGCACTTCGCCGAAGGTCAGGAGCGCGTAAGGCAGCACCTGCCAGACGATGGTCAGGGCATTCTTCTGATCGAGCAGCACCTGCATGCCGCCGACCACGATCCAGGAAAGCCCAGCGAAGGCGAGCCCGATGGTCATGCGGCGCAGCGCGGTCGGCTCCCAGCCCCAGCGGCGCAGCGCGGGGTAGAGCACGAGGTTGTTGAAGGGAATGAGCAGCATGACCAGCAGCGGATTGAGCGCCTGCATCTGCGAGGATTGGAACCAACTCGGCTTGGTCATGGCGTCGGCCTGCAGCACCCAGGTCGAGGCCTTTTGGTCGAAGAGCGACCAGAACGGCGTCACGAGGAAGAACAGCACCAGCACCCGCAGCACCGCGCGCACGCCTTCCACGGCGTCGTCGGGATGAGCGCCGCGCGCCTTCTCCAGCTGCAGCCAGACGCCGCCGCCGCCGAAGGCAATGAGCGCGACCATGGCCGAGCAGAAGGCGATGACGAACCCGATCGATTTCACGAAGACGAAGGCCGTCAGCGCCAGCGCCACGCCCACGCCGGCCAGCACCAGGCCGGGTCCGCCCGCGGCCAGCGCCGTGCGCGAGACGCGGAGGAAGGAATGCGGATTCGACGGCGCGGGCGGCACCATGACGTAGCGGCGGCGACCGAGCCAGAGGATGAACGTGGCGATGAACATCAGCGCGCCGGGGATGCCGAAGGCGACGGAAGCACCGTAGCTCTTGAGGAAGATCGGCATCAGCAGCGAGGCGAAGAACGAGCCGAAATTGATGATCCAGTAGAACGCGTCGAAGACGACCTTGGCGCGGTCCTTGTTGGATTGATCGAACTGGTCGCCGACGAAGGCCGAGACGCACGGCTTGATGCCGCCGGAGCCCAGCGCGATCAGCCCGAGGCCCGTGTAGAAGCCCGCCTTGTTCGATTCGAAGATGGCCAGACAGGCGTGCCCTGCGCAGTAGACCAGGCTGAGCCAGAAGATCGTGTCGTATTTGCCGAAGAAGCGATCGGCCAGCCAGCCGCCGAGCAGGGGGAAGAAGTAGACCCCGATGACGAAGGTGTGGAAGACATCTTTCGCCGCCCCGCCGCGCGCCGCCTCGGGCAGGTCGAGCAGGAGCGACGAGACCAGAAACACCGTCAGGATGTTCCGCATCCCGTAGAAGCTGAACCGCTCGCACCCTTCGTTGCCGATGATGTAGGGAATCTGCGGCGGGATGCGTCCGCCGGCCGGAGGCGCGGGGACGGGAGAAGCGGTGGCAGTGCTCATGAGGGAGGAGGCGCGGATCATGCCCGCGTTCCCGGCGCCGCGCCAAGCGGCATTTTGGCCAGCGCCGCAGGCCGTGGATTGCTCCGGCTGGCAGGAGCCGTCGACCGGCAGCTTGCTGCCTCCGCCCGCGCTCATAAGTCCGCTCCCGGAGTCGAGCCGATCAGTTTTGCCTCAAAGATCTCAAAGACCGCAAAGAAACAGAGCCGTCGCGAGCCGCCACTCGCCAAGAGAACGCCGCCTCACGGCTAACCGCAGGCCGTGGACTGCTCCAGCTTGCTGGAGCCGTCACCCAGGCAGCTTGCTGCCGCCGCCCGCGCTCACAGGTCCGCTCCCGGAGTCGAGCCGATCAGCTTTTGCCGCAAAGATCTCAAAAAGCGCAAAGAACAGACCCGTCGCGAGCCGCCACTCGCCAAGCTAACGCCGCCTCACGGCTAACCGCAGGCCGTGGACTGCTCCAGCTGGCTGGAGCCGCCGCCCATGCGCCAGACGCCGCCCAACAGCCCTCCGCTCTCCGCTCGCCGCCGGCTTGACGCCGAAGCCTCATTTTGGCCTCATCGCCGGATGCGACGAGACTTCTCTTCGGCGCATGCCGGCACGGCTTTCGCCCGCCTTGCGGTGGGATTGCTCCTCCTCAGCCGGAGCCTGCACGCAGCCAGCGCCACCTGGACCGGCGTCACGGACGCGAACTGGTCCACCGCCACCAATTGGACCGCCACGCCCGTGCCCGGCACGGGCGACACCGCCACGTTCAACGGGGGCGGCAACGGCAACGCCACGCTCAGCCTCGGCACGGGCGTGACGATCCGCTCGGTCGTCTTCGACACCGCCAGCGCGGCGGCCTACACGCTCGGCAGCGGGGCGGCCGGGAGCCAGGTGCTGACGCTCGATTCCACCGGCTCCGTCGCGCTCAATGCGACGGTCGTTGCCGACCAAACCATCGCCGCCGCGCTTCGGCTCGGAGCCAATGCCACGGCTTCGACCCACACCATCGCGAACTCCGCTCCGGGCCGCACGCTGACGCTCTCGGGCGGGATCGCCGGTGGCACGGGCGGCACGGCGGGTGCGAAGACGCTGACGCTGAACGCGGCCGGCTCGGGCACGCCCGCGATCATCGCCATTCCCAGCGTCATCGGCGGGGGCGGGGGCACGCTGGCGGTCAGCCTGACGGGCGGCGGCACGGTCGTGCTCGGCGGTACGAACACGTTCACCGGGACACTCTCGGTCAATGCCGGGACGCTCTCGGTGCCGGTCGCGAACAACTCGAACACCGACGGCCCGCTCGGTCGCTCCACCGCCGCGGTCGGACTCGACTTCGGCACGCTGCTCTACACGGGCGCCACGGCCACGAGCAGCAAGCGGCTCTCGCTCACCAACACTGGCACGGTCAGCATTGCCGACGGCGCGGCCGAACTCACGCTCAGCGGCATCGTCGACGGCGATCAGCTGGTGAAGTCGGGCCCCGGCACGCTCGTGCTCAGCGGGATCAATACGCACGCCGGGCTCTCGGTGCTGGCCGGCACGGCCCGACTCGCCGGCTCGGGGACGATCGGCGGAGCCAATGCGCGGCTGAATGTGGACGCGCGCTTCGACCTGAACGGCAAATCGATCACCACCGGGCTGCTCTCGGGCCTGGCCGCGGGGCGTATCGTCAACAACGGCACGGGTACGTCCACCCTGACCGACAACAACACGGGCATCAGCTTCAGCGGCGGCGTGCTGATCTTGGACAATGCGACCAGCACGTTCGCGGGCATCCTTGCCGACAACGATAACGCGGGCGCGGGGATCGTCGCGCTGCGCAAGGACGGCCCCGGCGAACTCGTGCTCACCGGCGCCAACACCTACAGCGGCGCGACCCAGGTGATCGAGGGCTCGCTCACGCTCTCCGGCGGCGGTACGCTCGGCAGCAGCGCCGCGGGCACCAGCGTCAGCGCGGGCGGCACGCTCACGCTCGACAACATCACCCTGACCGACGAGGCCGTGACCATTGCCGGCGCGGGCGTGAATCTGGTGGGCTTTGGACCGCTGACTTACGGCGCGCTCGACTGCTACGGCACCTCGACCTTCGCCGGCGGCCTGGCGCTAACGGCCGCCGCCACGATCTACGTCAATCCGCCCGGCAATCTCACCATCGCCAACCCGAGCCCGATCACCGGGGCGTTCGCGCTCACGCTTTCGGGCAACACCTCCGGCGTGAACGGCTCGGTCGGCGCGGTCACCGGGGTCATCGGGACCGGCACGGGCGCGGTCAACAAGGCGGGCACCAGCACCTGGACGTTGAGCGGTGCGAATACGTTCGGCGGCATCCTCACGATCACCTCCGGCACGCTTGCGGTGCCGCTCTTCAACAACGCGAGTACGCCCGGCCCCCTCGGCAGTAGCGCCAATGCGGTCACGTTCAATCAGGCCAGCGGCTCGGACAATCCGACCCTGCTCTACACGGGCGGCACGGCCACCAGCAGCAAGCGGCTGGCGGTCACCGACTACGGCACGGTCTCGATCGCCAACGCGCCCACCGACCTCGAACTCAGCGGCGTCGTCTCCGGCGCGGGCACGCTGCAGAAATCGGGTCCCGGCACGCTGGCCTTTTCCGGGCTCAACACCTACACCGGCGGCACCGTGCTTGCCGGCGGCACGCTGCGGATGAGCGGCGCGGGCCGCCTCAGCGCGACGACCGGTGCCTTGCTCATGTCGGGCGGGACGAAATTCGACCTCGGCGGGACCTCGCAGACGGTCAGCGATCTGACCACCTCGCTGGGTTCGCTCATCGTGAACAACGGCGGCGGCAGCTCCACCCTGACCATCAACACCGCCACCTCGAACAGCGCGCTGGCGGGGGTCATCGCCGACAACGACAACGGCGGCGGCGGCACGGTCGCGCTGGTGAAATCCGGCACGGGCAACCTCAGCCTGAGCGGCGCCAACACCTACAGCGGGACCACGACCGTCACCGACGGCACGCTGACCGTGACCGGCGCGGGCACGCTCGGCAACACGGTCGGGCTGCGCTCGGTGGCCAGCGGCGGCACGCTCGTGCTCGGCACGCCGGGGACCACGACAGTCGCGGGGGCCATCGCCCTCGCCGGGGCGGGCGATGCCACCGGCGGGCACATTGCCGCGCTGGAGGGCTTCGGCGCGACCTACGGCGGCCTGCTCTCGCTGACCGCGAACGCGACCGTGGCGGCCACGGGCGGTACGTTCGCGCTGACGAATCCCGGCACCATCACCGGCGCGGGCTTCACGCTCACGCTGACCGGCGGAGCCAATGGCAGTCTCGCCAGCATTCTCGGCACCACCACCGGCGGACTGACCAAGACGGGCACCGGCACCTGGGTGCTCTCGGGCGCCAACACCTACTCCGGCACGACCACCGTCAGCGCCGGCATCCTCGAGCTGCAGAACGATCTCGCGCTCGGCAGCACGACCGGCGCGACCAGCATCACCGCGGGCGCCACGCTCCAGCTGCGCGGCGGCCTGAACATTGTCGGCGAGACGATCACCGTGCGCGGCGCGGGCGCGGCCAACGCCAACGGTGCGCTGGTCAACGTCAGCGGCGCCAACACGCTCAACGGCACGGTCACGCTCGGTGCGGCCAGCACGATTTCCTCGGACGCCGGCCTGCTCAGCCTGACCGGCGCCTCGAACATCACCGGGGCCTTCGCGCTCACGCTCACCGGCGCGGGCGACGGCGCGATCAGCAGCGCGATCGCCACCGGCGCCGCGGCGGTCACGAAATCCGGCAGCGGCACCTGGACGCTCGCGGGCGCGAACGCCTTCACCGGCGCGCTGACCGTGGCCGATGGGGTCCTGGCCGTGCCGACCGTCAACAACGCCAGCACCGCGGGCCCGCTGGGCAATCGCGCCGCCGGCGTGATCCTCGGCGCCGCCGGCGCCACGGGCACGCTGGCCTACACGGGCGCCACGGCCGCGAGCACGAAGCCGTTCACGCTCGCGACGGGCGGCAGCGGTGCCTTCCGCCTCGACGATTTCTCCGCCACCCTCACGCTTTCCGGCGTGGTCTCGGGCAGCGGCGGATTGATCAAGTCGGGCCCCGGCACGCTCGTGCTCAGCGGCAGCAACACCTACACCGGCTCGACCAGCGTGCTCGCCGGCACGCTCAGCCTGCCGCAGGCGCTGCTGCCGAATGCGGCCGACGTGAACCTGACCTCGGGCGCGACGCTGAATCTCACCTTCGTCGGGTCCGATGCCATCAACCAGCTGCGCATCGACGGCGTGGTCCAAAGCGCCGGCACCTGGGGCGGCCCCACCAGTTCGGCCACCTTCAAGACCTCCCTCATCTCCGGCCCCGGCACGCTCACCGTCGGCGCCGGCGCGGCCCTGCCGCCGTTCGCCTCGTGGGCCGCTGCCAATGGCCTGCTCGGAGCTAACGCTGCCTTCACCGCCGATCCCGACGGCGACGGCCTGAGCAATGGAATGGAGTGGATTCTCGGCGGCAATCCGCAGACTGCCGCCGTCGGCGTCGCCCCGCAGCTCTCGGCCGATGCGAGCAATCTCCTGCTCACCTTCACCCGCAACGACGCGAGCGAAGTCTCCGCCACGCTGGTCGCGCAGTGGGGCACGACGCTCGGCGCGTGGACCGACGTGCCCATCGGCCCCGGCAACAGCACCTCGCCCGACGGGGTCGTCGTCACCGTGACCGAGAACGCCGCCGCCGCCGATACCGTCGTGGTGGCGTTCCCGCGCGCACTCGCCGCCGGTGGCCGCCTCTTCGTGCGGCTGAGGGCGACGATGCCCTGAGCGCAGCGGATGGGTCACGCGAAGCTGTGCGCCCGGCGCGGGCCTCGCTGCAGAAAACTCGCGCGAAGCCGCGAAGGCGCGAAGTAGAAGGATGACGAGACCATGGAGTGCGGCAGGAAGCGCGCGACCCGGCAGGGCGCGCCCTGCCGCTTTGGCGTCCGCTTGGCTGAGAGCACACCGCGCGTCCGCGACGTCCAGCTGACGAAGCCGCGCTCTTCCTGAGCCGCGGATTCACCCGGCCTCCTTCGGGTTGAGACCGGCGGCTCGAACTCTACCCTTCTCCGTCCCGCGGCCCGCGAGCTTGTCCGATGCGGTTGCCTACTGGGCCCCCGCCGCGAATCTCCAGTCAATCCGCCGATGAACCGAAGCCTGCTCTTCGCCGCCAGCATGTTGCTGGTCGGCTGCCTCCTGTCCGGCTGCGGGCGGGACAACGGACTGTCGCAGGATCTGGCCGGGCATCTCGCGGCCCGCGGAATCAGCATCACCCCGTCGCGCACCCATGCGCCGCTCTCGCAGCGGAGCGGGTATGTGGTCCTGCGCCACGATGCGCAGCTCGCCGCCAGGATGGTCACCGCCTTCAACCTCCAGCCGGTCGGGGCCAACGATGCGGCCTGGTCGAGGACGATCGATCTGAGTGGCGCGAAGGTGGCTGTGAAGGAGGTTTGGGGCCTCGCCGGGCGTCCGCTGCAGTTCAAGCTGAAAACGGGCGGGCAGTTCGAGTACGTCTATCTCGCGGTCACGACGGACGGCGAAATGTATGTGTTCGCGGAGTATGCGTACGGATAGGGCCCGACCGTGGCAGGTCGCTCCGGGGTAGGTCGGACTGCGTCACGCCGCTGAGGCTCACGCGAAGTCGCGAAGGGGCGAAGGCGCGAACGAGGAGGGGCATGGAGTGCGGCAGGAAGCGCGCGACCCGTCAGGGCGCGCCCTGCCGCTTTGACGTCCTGCCGGGGATCAATGCATCTCCGCGCGTGTGCGGGCATCGCCGAACGCCGACGCCCGCCACCGTCGCCGGCTGCTCGTTTGGCAGCTCGCACGAAGCCACGAAGCCACGAAAAGAAGTGGGCCGCTCCCCGGCTGCGGAGCGATGCAGCGGCGCGTACCCGATCCCGCTCCGAGGTTGCAATGCGGAATTGTCCATCGTGGGCGCAGCTCTTCCTTCGACCATGCCGATTCCCCACGACCCCCGAGAGCAAGACGGTCCAGAGCATTCCCTCGTTGGGACCTGGGCCAGTGCCGACGAGTTCGCGTCGGAGGTGGAATACGTCATTTCCCCAACCAAGGAAGGCTTGTCTGTCCGGGCCGTGGATCGGAACGACGGGGAGGAGGCGGAGGTTTTCGACGTGCGTTGGGATGGCGAGAAGCTGACCTTTTGCGCCCACTGGAATTCCACCGGCCGGTTCGCCAACCAGAAATGCCGGTATCTTCCCCCGAATCCTCATGCCCGCCCGCTCCGATATCACCGACCCCCGCGCGAGCGACGAGCTGGTGCGCGCTCTGCGCGCATTCTTCGGCACCGCGTCCGCCGACCTCGAGGCGGAGCCGTCCATTGGCGTCGTCCATGCTCGCGGCGGACAGACGGAATTCGATCTCGGCGCCGCTTTGGTCGCGAGCCCTGACCCACTCGACCGCATCACCGGCTGCCGGGTCCTGGCCCAATTGGGCTGGGGCGACCGCACCTTTTTGGCCGAGTCGGTCGAGGCCTTGCTTCCCTTGCTGCGCGATCCCGTGGCGCGCGTCGTGAAGGAAGCGCTCTTCGCCCTCAGCCATCGGCACGACCCAGCCACGATCCCGGCCGTCCTGCCGTTCTCGGAACACTCCGACGCCGACCTGCGCTACGCGGCCGTCATCGCGCTCAGCCGATACGAGGATCCCGCCGCCGTTGCAGCCCTGATCCAGCTGAGTTCGGACGAGGATGCCGACGTGCGCAATTGGGCCACCTTCGGTCTCGGCACGCAGGTCGACTTCGATTCCCCGGCCCTGCGCGACGCGCTGGCCGCCCGCCGTTTCGAAGCGGACGAGGAAATCCGCGGCGAGGCCCTCATCGGCCTCGCCAAGCGCCAGGACCCTCGCGCCCTCGGCGCCATCGCCGCCGAACTCAGTGGTGAATTCTGGGGTAGTTGGTGCCTCGAAGCCGCCGAACTCCTCGCCCATCCCGATCTCTATCCGCTGCTCGTCCGCTGCCGCGAACGCGCTCCCGAGGCCGACCGCCTGAAGTTCGCGATCGAGTTCGACCGCGCGGAGGTGGCCTGCCAGCCGAAGGCCTAATGGAAGTTCCAAGAGCGGGCTGTCCGCGGCGGTGCAGACTCCGCAGAACCTTCAGGACGGCCGGGGGCATACAAATGCCCGACATTTCCTAATCGATCGAAATGAAGCCACCGTTTCTTCTTGATTGCCTTATCCGATGAATACTAGATAGTATTTCAACCGCTGCAGAGGCGATTTATCGCATAATAGTTGTTCGGCTGAAAGGCATAAGACGCACTTCGCGCCTGATCGAGGACGCCTTCGGCGCAGTCCAGATTGCCCAACAGAGTGAACGTCCTATAAATGCAGAAGAACATGCGCATCTGATTGCAAACTCGCGCGCTGATATGCTCACAATTGTCCAGTACTTCTCAATCGCGGTTTCAGTGGTCACGGCAATCTCAGCCGTGATGGCCTGGATTTGCCGCGAGGCAATACAGAACTATTTCTTGCAAAGGATCGCGGACAGGCGCGCATCGCACGAGAACTCCTTAGCGAAGCAAAAGGAACTGCACGAGATAGCGCTTAGTAAGCTCAAGGAGGATCATGAGAAAGCTATGCTTGCGCTTAATTTGCGGGGCAAGGTGGCAGAGGCGATTCTGGAGCAACGTCTATTAGCTCTTCAGAAAGTTGCCGCAAAGGTTACTGAAATGGCCGTTCCGGTAATCAAGCTGAAGAGCCTGTCTACGCGCTTCTCTGACGGGTTAGATTGGGAGCAGAGGTTCGCCGATGCCTCAGATGCGTTTATCGCCGCGATGTATTCACTTATGAATACAGTAAACGAATCGAGTCCCTATCTAAGCCCAAATTTAAGACAGCGTATTTCTACGTTCCGAGAGTGTGCCGTGGCTGCTCAGAAGCTTTTTTTAGAAAGAAGTCAATCAGCTGAGATAGCGGATAGCGTTCTAGATACCGCCTTACGTAAAGTGGCCGAAGCAGAGGGTAATTTCGCTCTTGAGCTACAATCGCAGCTGATCGAAACAGTGGACTATATTCCGGGACTTCTCAGCGGGAAACCAGGCCGGTCGCTAACTGAGGCGATTGTTCCCGTCCAGGCTCAGGCAAACTTGCCGAACTAGACGGTGCAGCGAATTCCGCCAGAGGTCACGTCTCCTGCTTTCGCTTCGCTCGTCCCCGCAGGAGCCGCGCTCTTGGATCAATCGCTGACTCAAGCGTTCGGCCTCTAAGCGCGCGCTTCGCGCTCGTAAGAATGCGCCTTTGGCACATCCACGTTGACGCGCTTACATCGAGATTCCGCGTGCACACCTGATGACCAAGAAACAGCAGGACGAACTACATTTGTTCGATGAGTTTCGGCGGCTCGCTCCAAACTTGGGATTGTCGGAGGGAGTGCCAAAGGAACCGCCGGCGGCAGACGTGTTGTCTTCTATCGGGACCAACACCATCGGAATTGAAGTTACGAGGATACTTCGCCAAGACGAAAAACGTCGAGAGAGTGAGGAATCACGAGTGGTAGAAGCAGCTCGCCGACAATACGAATCACTCGGATTACCAGCGACCGGAGTCGGAATGAGTTGGGTCCAGAAGGACCCAAACCCGCAGGATAGGGACTTGCTGGCAAAGTCACTCGCTGAATTTGTCGCCCAGCGGTTGCCTTCGCGCGGAAGTTGGGTCGTTTTCGACGCGGACTCGCTACCGAAGATCCTGTCAGACCGTCTTCACTACATCCGGATTGAGAGGTTCGTTGACTATCCAAAAAACTACTGGTGCATATCTCGCGCGGGCTGGGTTGCTTCTCTGGATCCAGTGCAGGTTCAATTGGAGATCGCTGCGAAAGATCCAAAGGTGACGGGCTACCGACAGACATGCGATGAGGCTTGGCTGCTTATCGCCTTGGAGGGCGACCCATCATCTTGGTGCCGCCTCTCTGAAGAGGCTCGCACCCACCGCTATGTGACCAAGTTCAAACGCGTGTTCCTACTTGGAACCACGCCGAGAGACATCACCGAGTTCGTCGTCACTGCCGGCTAGGACAGCCGAAACAGACGTTGCAGCGAATTCCGCCATAGGTCACGCCTCCTGCTCTCGCTTGGCCCGGCAAAGGCAGTCGCACACTCTGACTCCACAGCAGCCGGCGGAAGAAGCGCGAGCTTGGCGCCTGCGACAAAAAACGCCGGCCCGAAGGCCGGCGTTTCGATTCGAAGTTCTGGTTAGCGGTTGATCAGTCGAGACGCGTTCCAGCGCTCAGGCGGTCGGCGTCCCCAGATTCGTCCCCGACCCGGCGGGCGGCACTTCGCCCGTCACGTCCCCGTCGCCGGTGTCGCCGCGGCGGGGCGGGAAGGTGTCGAGGAGGAACTTGCCGCGGGCTTCGATGAGGCCGGCTTCGGCGGCGCGGGTGTTGGGGTAGGCGAGGCGGGCGGCGTTCTGGATGGAGAGGAGGAGGGCGTAATAGGCGTTGGCGGAGGCGTTGCGGGCGCCGGTGTGGTCTTTGGCCTCCTCTTTGCCGCCTTCCTGGTGGCGTTCGAGGTCTTCGAGGATGGCGATGGCATTCTTGAGATCGGCGCTGTCCTGGGGCAGCCAGCCGTGCTCCCCGAGGGCGTCCTGATGGACGACGGTGCTGTCGTGGATGATTCGGGCGCGTCCGAGGATGCTGGCGAGGTCGGAGGGCTCGTGCTCGCCGACCCGGAACTCGAGGTGCAGGCGGGTGGCATTGTCGGGGAAGGCGAGCTTGGCGGACCGGCGGGCGGCGGTCATGAGGCGCTCCAACTCGGTGAAGGCGGTGGCCTGCTCGACGGTCAGCTGGCCGACCACGCCCTTGGTCGCGACTTGGGCGCCCTGGCCGGTCTCGACGGCGGAGCGGAAAGCGGTCAGTCGCTGGACGACGTCGAACTTCGGGAAGCGGGCGACGACAGCGGGGCCGACTTTCGCATCGGCCAGGGCGTCGGCGATGCGTTTGCCTTCGCGCAACAGGCGGGCAATCGAGCAGGTGAAATCACGGGGAACGGATCGGGTAGACATGGATTTTGGAGTTAGACTGTGGCGAAGGCGCAGAGAAATCTACGGTTAGAGGAAAGAGCAAGCTTTTTCTGGCGACGGAAGCATGGGCCGGGGTTTGCTCAGTCGGAGTTGGGGGCGGCGAAGAAGTCAGAGAACGCAGAGAAGATCAGGTGGGGCCCCGGGACCTCAAGAACACCGAGAACGTCAGGGGAGCGGACGCTTCTGGCTCGGAGACCGCGGGCAGGATGGCGTTGGCGGTCGTGGATGCGCTCAGGTTGGAGGCAAACGTCTCCGCAGCGCCGCCTTGAATCGGGCGCGCAGGATCGTCGTTCCCGCGATTCACTCTGGAGAATCGCTCGCGGGGACCCGGGAAGCGTGGGCGGGCGATTGGGCTGCTCCGACGGGAAGCTGGGGAGGCCGGCCGGGAATTGGGCCGGAGCGGCGGGCGTCTGGGGAGCGAGTGCGACGTCTTGGCGGACGGCTGCTGGCTTTTCGAAGGCGACGGCTGGGCATTCGCCGCGAGGTGCTGGCCATTCGGCGCCCGTGGCGGGTGATCGGGGAGGGACGGTGGCGGCCGGGCGTCAGTGGCTGGCTCCTGGGGAGGATTCGCTGGTTGCAGGGGACCGACGTTGACGAAATCGGGGGCGGTGCCGGCGATTTCGGGAACGGCCTCGGAGCCGGGGGAGGTCCCTGCAGCTGCGGCGCGTGCGGCTGCGGGCGGGGCGGGGAGCGCGGCTGTTCAGGGGGGCGCCGCTGGCAGCGTTGGCTCGCGCATTGCGGGAGTCGAGAGACGTAGCGTTTCTGCTGAAGGGGAGGTTGCTCGGTCGCTGCTTGCACCGACGATGGTGCCACGCGTATGAATCGTTCCGCTGATCCATGTCCCATCGCTGCGCCAATTGCGGAAAGGAGCATGTCGGGTTTCCCGTCTGGGGTGCGGCGTTGCCGGATAGTGCAGCCGAGATCCCCGCAGAGGAACGGGAGCAGCGAGTGGAGGTCGATGGCGATATCTGCCAGATCGATGACGGCACGACCTTCGTGTTGGCCCGGCTGGAGATTCCGATCGAGGGCTCGGAGGAGCCGTTCCGCTACCTCCCTTGGATCGAGCTGACCCCCGAAGACGCCGATCTTTTCGTAACGTTGTATCAGACCCGGGAGCGCGCTCATCTGGGACCCTTGTCGGGACGGCTGGACAATGCGCTCCCGGGCCTGGAGGAGGAGAAGGGTGCCGAGGTGCTGATCTACCTGCGCAACGAGTTCCAGCGGCCGCTGATCAGGAGTGCCTTCGTGCGCGGCGGGTTGGCGGAGGCGATGCGGAATGGGTTCTCGCCAGAGAGGGCCTGCGAGATTCAGCAGAGCTGTGCGAAGGAGTAGGGTTGAAGGCGGCGGAGGAGAGCGGGAGGGCGCCGGAGGAAAGCGGGGTTCTGGGCTGTTCGCGGACGCGCGGAAGCGCGTCGTTATCAGCGTCGTGAGCGCAGCCAGATCGTGAGCGCAGCTACGTCGTGAGCGGTTCGCGGACGCGCGGGAGCGCATCCCTACCAGGGTCTGGGGCGCAGCTACGTCGTGAGCGGTTCGCAGAGGCCGGAGCGAGTCCCTGCCAAAGTCCGATCTCGGTGCCCTCGAGTTTCGAGTTTCCTTCGAGTTTCGAGTTTAGAACTTCGAGTTTCCCCCCTCAGTGCGCGCCTTTCTTCAGGCTCATGCGGTGCGCGATCGAATACATCAGGATGCCGCCGAGGATGCCGAAGGGGATGAGGTAGTAGAAGTACCAGCCGAAGCCTTTGTTATCGAGGATCCAGCCGAGGCCCTTGATGGCGATGGCGGCGCCGAAGTACTGGAAGGCGTCGATGCAGCCGGAGGCGAAGGCGGCGGCTTTGCGGCCGCCGATGTCCATGGCGGCGGCGGGGCCGAGGAGGGAATGGGTGGAGTTGGCCGTGAAGGAGATGAGAACGAAGAAGAGGATGGCCCAATTCACCGTCGCCACCTGGGTCGCAGCCAGGAGGACGACGACCTCCAGGATGTAGACGATGGCCGCCACCGGGGCGCGGCGGGAATTGAAGAAGTAGTCGGAGGCCCAGCCGGAGAGGAAGGAGCCGGCGGAGGCGACGAACGGGATGAGGAAGCCGAGCCATTGGAAGGCCGCGCTCTTCATGTCGAGGTGATGCACGACCTGGAAGTAGGTCGGGAACCACTGGTCGATGCTCTGGCGGACCGCGCCGGTGCAGGCGTAGGCGCCGGCCATGATCCAGACGACGCGATTGGTCACGATCTGGTGGAAGACTTCCTTCAGGTCGCCCTTCACGTTGGCGTCGGCGTGGTCGGCCTCGCCCTTGAAGAGGCCGTGATAGCCGCATTCCTCCGGCGTGTCCTTCACGCAGATGGCCAGCAGGATGGCCACGACCGTGGCGATGCCAGCGGGGATCCAGAACAGCCAGCGCCAGTGGTGGGGCGGGATGTGCCACATGCCCCAGAAGATGCCGCCGGCCAGGAGGATGGGCAGGAACTGGTTGGCGAAGAAGCGCCCCAGATTGATCATGAACCCGAAGATGCCGGCGAAGGTCCCGCGCTGTTTCTCGCTGAACCAGGAGCTGTTGATCTTGATGAAGCCGGGCGCGCCGAAGGCCTGCACGTAGCCGTTGATGCCCCAGAGCGTCATGAAGAGGCCGAGGATGCCCCAGAAGGAGGCGGCGCCGAAGAGGATGTTGGCCGTGACCGTGCCGAAGGCGCCGATGAGCATGGCGCGCTTGCCGCCGAGGCGGTCGGTGATGAGGCCGTTGACGATCTGGCCGCAGCCGTAGGCCACGAAATTCCAGAAGAGGATGGCGCTCATGTCCTCGTAGCTGAAGCCGAACTCGTCCCGGATCGATTTGTTGGCGTAGGAGAAGTTATACCGGCACAGATAATAGCTGGTATACATCAGGCCGACCGTGGCCCAATTGAGTCCGCGACGCTGACGGAAGCCGGGAGGGAGGTTCTCAGGAGGACCAGCAGGAGCGGGCGAGGGGGACGAGGCCATTTCTGACAGGCGGAATAGCGAAAACCGCCGGGGCAATGCACGCACTTTTCGCAGCTGGCGAACGATTCCCGAGTTGCGCGGACGGCCGGATTGGATTCATGCGCCGGCTCACCCAGCCCCGCACCGTCACCCCAGACCCCTCCCTGCCATGCAAGGCGACTCGATCACGCAGATCCTCCTGCCCCTGATGCTGTGTTTCATCATGTTCTCGCTCGGGCTCGGCCTGACCGCGGGCGACTTCCGGCGGGTGCTGGCGCAGCCGCGCGCGTTCGTCATCGGCTTCATCTGCCACTTCCTCGTCCTGCCGGGCGCCTGCTACCTGATGCTGCAGTTCGTCAGCCTGCCTGCGGCGCTGGCGGTCGGGTTCATGATCATCGCGGCCTGCCCGACCGGCGCGACCTCGAATCTGCTCACCTATCTGGCCCGCGGCGACGTCGCCCTGGCGGTCAGCTTCACGGCCGTGGCCAGCGTGGTCACGATCGTCTCCCTGCCGCTGATCGTCAGCTTCGCCTACGCCAAGTTCATGGCCGCCGAGGCCGTGGCGGTGAAGTTGCCGATCGGTCTGATGATGGGGCAGATCTTCCTCATCGTCGGCCTGCCGGTGGCGCTCGGCATGCTCTTCCGCGCCTTCAAGACCGAGGCCGCGCTGCGCCTGGAGCCGATCGCGACCAAAGTGGCCGCGGTGCTCTTCGTCATCATCGTGGCCGGGGCCCTGGCCAAGAACTGGGCGCTCTTCGCAGCCACGTTCGGCCAGCTCGCGCCCATGGTGCTTGCGCTCAATCTGAGCATGCTGGCCGTCGGCTACGGCCTGTCGCGTCTGGCGCAGCTCGATGCCCGGCAGTCGGTCACCGTGGCCCTCGAAACCGCGGTGCAGAACGCGACCCTCGCCATCCTCGTGGGCAGCACCCTGCTGAAGAACGACCAGATGGCGCTGCCCGGCGTGGTGTACGGCATCCTGATGTACGCCGGCGGCGTGATCTTCGTCTTCGTGGCCCGGAAGCTGGTCGGGGCGCCTGAGCGGTAGTCGGCGAGCGCGACGAGGCTGAGCGCGTTATAGACGGTTGAGGGTCTCGCGCGAAGCCGCGAAGTCGCGAAGAGGAAGAGGGGAAGAGGCGCGTGAAGGCGCGAGAACGCCCTGGAGTGCTCCAGCCTGCTGGAGCCTTTTTCCAGGCAGCCTGCTGCCGCCGAGCGCGGAGCAGGAGGCGTGTCTGCCGCAGGCCGTGGAGTGCTCCAGCTTGCTGGAGCCGTCGAACAGGCAGCTTGCTGCCGTCGAGCGCGGAGGAGG
>JAFEGM010000026.1 GCA_018240025.1 Verrucomicrobiota bacterium | reverse complement strand
AAACTCGAAGAACGAAACTCGAAACTCGCAGGAAGTTCCAAACTCCAAACTGCAAGGTCCGCGCTCGCTCTGGCATTTCTCCACAGTCACGATCTCTCCGCCGCCCCAACCGCTCGTCTTCGAGTTTTTTGCTTCGAGTTTCCTTCGAGTTTCGAGTTTCGAGTTTTCCTTTCCTTCCTGAATGAATCCCCAGCTGGCCCTCCTCCTCGCGCTTGTCGCCAGCGCCGCGCTTTCCGCGGTGAGCGGGTCTTTCAACCCGTACTACATCCAGGTGCTGACCTTTGCGGGGATCAACATCATCCTCGGCGTCAGCCTGAACCTGATCAACGGCCACACGGGCCAGTTCTCGCTCGGCCACGCGGGCTTCATGGCGGTGGGCGGTTACGCCTCGGCCTTCCTGACCACCAAATTCGGACCGCAGCTGGCGGGCAGTTTCCTCGGCGAGAATGCGCTCTTCCTCGGTGCGCTGATCGCCGGTGGCGTCGCGGCGGCCCTGGCGGGACTGACGGTCGGCGTGCCCTCGCTGCGGTTGAAGGGAGACTATCTGGCCATCATCACGCTGGGCTTCGGTGAGATCATCCGGGTGCTCATCCAGAACACCGATGCCGTGGGCGGCCCGCGCGGACTGACCGGCATTCCGGGCTACACCAACCTCTTTTGGACCTTCGGACTCGCCGCGGTCACGATCTACGTGATCTCGGCGCTGGTCGATTCCACCTACGGCCGCGGCTTCCTGACCGTGCGCGACGACGAGATCGCGGCCAGCGCCATGGGCATCGACACCACCCGTTACAAGGTCGTGGCGTTCATCGTCGGCGCGTTTTTCGCGGGCGTGGCCGGCGGGCTCTTCGCGCACTCGACCCGCTACCTCACGCCGGAGGGCTTCACGTTCCAGAAGACGGTCGAGATCGTCATCATCGTCATTCTCGGCGGCATGGGCCACAATGCGGGCGTCGCCTTCGCCGCGGTGCTCGTGACCATCCTGCTCGAGGCGCTGCGCGGGGTGGCCGATCTCAACTGGCTGCCGCAGTTCGTGCGCGACCTGACCAAGAACCGCACCCTCATTTTCTCGGTGGTGCTCATCGCCCTCATGCTGCTGCGCCCGCAGGGGCTCTTTGGCGGGCTGAAGATCGGCAAGGCCAAAGCCACCTGACGTCTCCCTGCTTTTCGCCCCAATGTCGCATCTCCTCTGCATGGACGAATGCACGGTCCGCTTCGGCGGGCTGACGGCGGTGTCCAAATTCAACATCAAGGTCGGCCCGACCGATCTCGTCGGCTTGATCGGCCCGAACGGCGCGGGCAAGACGACCTGCTTCAATCTCATCACCGGCGTTTACGCGCCGACCGAGGGCACGATCGAATTCCAGGGCCAGCGCATCGGCGGCTCGAAGGCGCATCGCATCGCCGATCTCGGGATCTCGCGGACCTTCCAGAACATCCGCCTGTTTCCGTCGCTCAGCGTCTTCGACAACGTCCGCGCTTCGCTCAATTTGCGCCGTCAGTCGCATCCGATCCACGCACTGATCCGCGGCCGGACGTTCCGCGAGGAGGAGGCGTCCATTGCCAAACAGGTGATGGAAATCCTCGAGATCTTCCACCTCGAGAAGGTCTGCGACGAGCCTTCCAAGAGCCTGCCTTACGGCGATCAGCGCCGCCTGGAAATCGTGCGCGCGCTGGCCACCAAGCCCAAGCTCCTCCTGCTCGACGAACCCGCCGCGGGTATGAATCCCACCGAGAAGGAAGAGCTCATGCGGCTGATCCGCTTCGTGCGCGACAAGTTCCAGATCGCGGTGCTGCTGGTCGAGCACGACATGAAGGTCGTGATGGGCATCTGCGAGCACATCCACGTCCTCGACCACGGCGAAAAGATCGCCGAGGGGACGCCCGAGGAGATCTGTCGCAACCCGAAGGTCATCGAGGCCTACCTTGGGGACGAGATAGTGACGTAGCGGAAGGAGCAGATACCAAATTTCCAAAGTTTACCAAATTTATTAAATATTTTTGAGCCACTCTGAGCCGCCCCGACTCCCTGCCCCTTTGGTCCATTTGGCAAAATTGGGCCATCTGGTATCCCCCTCCTCCCCTGACTCCCCATGCTCGAAGTCGAGAATCTAGAAGTCTGCTACGGATCGATTTCCGCTCTGCAGGGGATTTCGTTCAAGGTCGGCAAGGGCGAGATCGTTACGTTGATCGGCGCGAACGGCGCGGGGAAGTCGACCACGCTGCGGGCGCTCTCGGGCATCGTGCGGCCGAAGAGCGGGCGCATTCTCTACAACGGCGAGGAGATCTCCGGCCTAGCGCCGCATCGGATCGTGGAGCGCGGGCTCTCGCACGTTCCGGAGGGCCGCATGGTCTTCCCGGGCCTGACCGTGCTGGAGAATCTGCGCATGGGCGCCTTTCGCTTCGATGACGCGCCGAAGTTCGCCAAGGACCTCGACTACGTCTTCGGCATCTTCCCGCGGCTGAAAGAGCGCGAGAGTCAGCTGGCCGGCACGCTCTCGGGCGGCGAACAGCAGATGCTGGCCATCGGTCGTGCGCTCACGGGCGATCCGAAATTCCTCATGCTCGACGAGCCTTCGCTCGGGATCGCGCCGCTGCTGACCAAGACGATCTTCGAGAAGATCGTGGAGCAGAACGCCAACCTCGCCCTCAGCATCTCGCAGCAGGGCTACGTGCTCGAAACGGGCCGCATCATCCTGGCCGATACCTCGGCCAGCCTGCGCGCTAATCCGCAGGTGCGGGCGGCCTACCTCGGAGGTTGAAGCGTCCGCCATGCGTTTGCTCCCCTTCTTCACCTGCTTCTGTCTGCTGGCCGGCTCGGCCAAGGGCCAGCCTGCGGCCACGCCGTCAGCCAGCGCAGCCGCCTCGGCCGCGCCGACGTCGGCCGCCGCGCCGACCTCGGCTCCCGTCACGATCGGCGAGCGCTCGGTCCAGCTGCCCTTCCCGACCGGCTTCGTGCGCCTCGACGGCAGCAATCCGGACATCGATCAGGGGCTGACGCAAACCATTCCCGGCAACAACCGGCTGGTGGCCTTCTTCGGCCTGCCGGGCGAATGGGACCTGACGCTGGCCGGCCTGCCAGGTTCGATCACCCGCACGCTCAATGCGCAGGTCGTCAAGCAGCTCGAGCGCCGCGAGATCGGCACGCGCGGGTTCGGTGAGATCAAAAAGGCGATGCGTAAGGAGGTCGGCAACATCGAGCAAGCCACCCTCAAGGCGGTCAACGACCTCAAGGCCCAGGGCAAGCTCAACGCCGGGACCGAAGGCGCACTCGATTTCACGAATGTCGCCTTCCTCGACTACACGCTCGATGACGAGACCCGCTTCGGCTACACCCTCGCCTTCAAGCTCAACGTGCAGCAGGGCAATGTGGCGGCCGAGACCCGCATGATCGCCTCCATGGCTCTCGTCACCGCCAACGGCCGACACCTCATGCTCTACGCCAACGCGCCGTATGTGGACGAAGCCGCCCGCCAGTGGTGCGAGAAAGCCGTGGCCGACTGGGCCAGCGCCGTGGTGGCGGCCAATCCGCGCATCGAGGGCCCCGGCGCCGGCGCTTTCACCGCAGACAGCCTTGGCCGCAATATCCTCATCTACGCACTGATCGGTGGCGCGATCGGGGGACTGATCGGACTGCTCCGACGCAAGCCCAAGCCCGCGGAACCTGGGGCGTAGCCGGCTTTCCGAGTGTGTCGGCGCCCGGGAGTGTCGGCGCCCGGAAGGACTGCTGAGCAGGGATACAAAAAGGCCAGAGGGCAAGAGAACTAGAAAACTCCTTAAAATTCTGAGGCGGATTCGCCAGTCTCCCGTCGCCAGTCTCCGGTCACCAGACTCCGGTCACCAGACTCCGGTCACCAGTCTCCAGTCTCCAATCTCCAGTCTCCAATCTCCAGTCTCCCGTCTCCCGTCTTCAATTTCAGGTCTCGCCCTCAAGACCGCTCCAGCGAGCCTGTGGCCAGAAAGCGCTCGGCCAGCTTGGCCGTGGCGCGGGAGAAGAGCAGGCCCATGTGGTTGGTCGCGATGACCGCGTGTGCCGCCGCGCCGCTGATGCGCGATTCGTCCAGCGCGATGAGGCCGTCGTTCGGTGACGGGAGGCATTTCATCACGTGACTGCCGAGGCCGAGTTCCTTGTTCCCGCTGAAGAGCGCGAGTTCCGCGCGATGGGGCCAGTGGTCGAGGCGCTCGCCCTGCAGCCAGTCCAGGACCGAGCGTCCGATGGCGAAGCCGAGCCCGCGCTGATGCATCCAGTCGCCTGCCCGGGTACCGCGGAAGGGCACACCCAGCGCCGCCACGCGCCGGACGGGTGCCTCGGCCCCGAGCTTCCGCAGCGCGGCGTGCACGACCACGCCGCCGAGGCTGTGGGCCAGCACGTCGCATTCGCCCGCCGCCCGGAGCCGTTCCGCCAGACGCGCCGCGTTGGCGTCCAATCCCCGCAGATGGGCCGAATATCTGAAGTAGCGCACTTCCCGCCCCTGCTCCCGCAGACGCCGCGCCAGCAACGCCATGTCGAAGCCCCACAAGCGCAGTCCGTGCACGAAAATCAGCGGCCGCCCCTCCGCCCTGCCCGATACGTTCATGGCGGGGAACGGACTGCGGAATAGCCGCCGCGTCCACCGACTCTGCCTGTCGGATGAGACCCGCCCCCGAGCGGGGATGTGCACTGACAATTCGCATGCGAAATCGCCGACCCCGCCTAACCTTGCCCGTCTCGTGACCCGCTTTCTCGCGTTTCTCGCCGCCTGTTGCCTCCTTGCGCCGCGCAGCGCCGGCGCCGCCACGGTGCCGGCCGATCTCCTGGACGACCCGCATGTGCGCGAGGAGATGGGCGTGAACGACTTCACCGCGCCCTCCATCGGCAAGATCATTCAGGAGCTGGCCACCCTGCGTCCCACGGTGCCGGCCAATGCTCTCGACCGCGAGCGGCTGCAGGCCTCCTTCCCCAATCGCTTCCAGCTCGCGCTGCACTTCGGCGGGCTGGTGGCGGACGGCCTGCTGCTGGCCAATGCCGAGGCCTCGGAAGGCTTCCAGAATCTGGGCCGCGCGCTGCTCAAGAACGCCCAGGCGCTGGGCGTCGACGAGGAATTGCTGAGGCGCAGCCAGAGCCTGCGCGAACTCGCCGAACGCCGGAGATGGACTGAACTGCGGCGCGAACTGACTGCCGCCCAGCGCGACGTCGAGGGCGGACTCGTGCGCCTGCGCGACGAGAAGATCGCCCACTTCATCGCCCTCGGTGGCTGGATCCGCGGCCTCGAAGCCACCGTCGCGGCGGTCGAATCCGATTACTCGCCCGAGCGCGCCGCCAAGCTGCTGCGGCCCGACCTGCTCGACTACTTCATCTCCCGGCTCGAAGAGACCGGCCTCGGTACGAACCGCGGCACACCCCTGCTCCAGCGGGTGTACCAGGATTTGAAATCGATGCACGCCCTCCTGCGCGGCGGCCTGCAGCAGGCGGACGTGCCGCGGCTGAAGGAACTCGCGACCGGGCTGACCACCGCGATCGTGACCACGAAGACGCAACGGTGAGAGAAGGTTCAAGGTTCAAGATTCAAGATTCAAGGAAGGCGTAGAATCCAAGCATCAAGGAAGACGGTGCGCCGCGCCTCGCCCGCCACCCACCGGTGAAACACCCGGAACCACGCTCGCCGCGCACACTGCGGCCTTCCCCTTCTCCTCCCTCTTTCTCTTCGCCCCCTTCGCAGCTTCGCGTGAACCTAAGTTACCGTCGGGCCCCACATTTCACGCCGCCGGGATTGCAGACTTCGTCCGCTCCGAGTAAGCCCGCGCCGTGCTGAACTACATCTGGCTCGCGCTCATCGCTCTCGGCGTCATCCTCGGGGGCTTCACCGGCAAGGTCCGCGAGGTCAGCGAGGCGGCCATCAGCAGCGCGGAGACGGCGGTGAAGCTGGCGCTCGGGCTGATCGCGGTCATGACGCTCTGGCTCGGGCTGATGCGTCTGGCGGACAAGGCGGGGCTCGTCGCCCGACTCGGGCAGTTGCTCCGCCCGATCATGCGCTGGCTCTTTCCCGAGGTGCCGCGCAATCACCCTGCGCTCGGCGCCATCGTCATGAACATGGCGGCCAACATTCTCGGCCTCAACAATGCGGCCACGCCGCTCGGCCTGCGCGCCATGAGCGAGCTCGAGAAGCTCAACCGCCACCCGGGCACCGCCACCAACGCAATGTGCATGCTGCTCGCGGTCAACACGAGCTCGATCACGCTCATCCCGGTCACGGTCATCGCGCTGCTCGCCACGGCCAAAGGGAAGAACCCGACCAGCATCATCGCCACCTCGCTCGCCGCCACGTTCATTGCCCACGCGGCCGCCATCCTGACCTGCAAGCTGCTCGAAAACAGCCGGTGGTATCGACTCCCGCCCGCGCCGCAGGATGCGCCGCCGGCCGACGTACCCAAGCCGGAAGCGACGCCCGCCGCGACCGAGCCCGCCGCCGCCCCGAAGGCCGATGAGCAGGCGGTGCAGGTCGATTCCACGCTACCCTGGGTGCCTTACGCCAGGCCCATCCTCGCGCTGCTCGCGTTGGTCTTCGCGGCGGTGTTCTGGCTCACGGCCTTCCCCGAGACCATCGGCCGCACCGTGCCGCCGGAAGAGCTCTCCCGCTTCTTTCTGCTGCGCATGATCGATGCGCTTTCGATCCTGGCCATTCCCTGGCTCATCCTGCTTTTCCCGCTTTATGCCATGCTGCGGCGGGTGCCGGTGTACGACGAATTCGTCGAGGGCGGCAAGGAGGGGTTCAATGTCAGCATCCGCATCCTCCCCTACGTGGTCGCCATGCTCGTGGCCATCGGCATGTTCCGCGCCGCCGGCGGGCTCGACCTTCTCACCGGCCTCCTGCGTCCGCTGACCAATCTGGTGGGCTTCCCGCCGGAGCTCGTGCCGCTGGCGGTCATTCGGCCCTTCAGCGGCAGCGCCTCGCTCGGCATCTTCAGCGATCTGCTCAAGACCTACGGCCCCGATCACTTCCTCACCCTGACCGCGGCCACGCTCTACGGCTGCTCGGAGACGACGTTCTACGTCATTGCCGTCTACTTCGGATCCGTCGGCGTCACCCGCACCCGCCATGCGGTCCCAGCCGGTATCGTGGCCGACATCATGGGGCCAGTCGCCTCGGTGATCGTGTGCCGGTGGGTGTTTGGGGTGTAGCGGCCAGCGCGGAGCGATGCCGGATCGCCCCGCGCGAGACATCGATCAGGCCGCCAACGACACGAGGCGCGGCGTCGGAGGGGCGGCGACCGCAGCTGCGGCCATCGGCACCGCCGGGACTTCAGCCACGGTCAGGACGGCCACGGGCGGAGTGTCGACGGCCTGCGGCAGCAGGCGGCCCGAGAAGCGGAAGCGGCGGGTCGACCCCTGATCGAGACGCAGCGAATCTAGTTCCAGGTTCTGCACTTCCTCGCCGCGCAGAATGCGGGCCAGCGGCCAGTCCCGCGGCTCCAGCGGGGTCTCGGGCCGGGCGGGATCGATTACGCGCAGGAAGGCGGTGCGGTCCTGGATGCTGTCGAGCGTTCCCTCCAGCCCGTGGCATTCCAGCCCGAGCCGGTTCGCGTGCAGCAGGCGGCCGTCGCTGCTCGCCACCACCAATCCCTCCGAGAGATGTTCGGTCGCGCGGCTCAGCCAATCGGTCGCGCCGCCCGCGGGCGCCTCGGTCTCGCCCCGCGCTTCGACCACCGCACGGATCATGATGCCCAGGCTGAGAATACCCCAGCGCAGCGAGGGATCGATCGGATGCGCCAGCCAGGCCGGCGCGCGCAGGACGCTCAGGTCCGCCGTGCCGAGCCCAAGGAGAAGCGTCGCCACGATGCCCGGCCCCAGCCCGCCCCAGCGGGTGCTGACCAGCACCGGCAGCAGCCAATAGACCAGGCCCGGGTCGCCCGCCGACTGCAGCAGACCGACCCGCACCGTCACCACCAGACCGACCAGCAGGACCGCCAGCAGGTAGGTTTTGGCAATGGCGGCAGCGCCGGTGAGTTCGGTATGGGTGCCCGCGCCAGCGACTTCGTCTGGCGCGCAGGGAGAAGCATTCTGGATCGTGTTCATGCCCAAACCTCCGGCCGCCACGGAGAATCGGGAACTGCGGGTACTACGGAGGGATTGCGCGGGAGGATTGCGCCTGCGGCGGGGGGCGATGCGAGGACGAGAGCCGTTTAGCTACACCACCGATTTCGTTCTACCGAGCGCCCACGAGTGCCGTAATCGCGGCGCGCACGAGGAGGCACCTGCCGGCCAATCACCCGCGCAGAGGCTGTGCGGCCGTAGATTCTGAGACCGTGTGCAGGCTCACCGAGGCGCCGGCTCCACTCAGGGCACGAGTTCGATCTTCTCCGCCGCAAAGGGACGTTTGGTGACAAAATCCGGTCTGGCCGATTCGAGCTGCTTGGCCAAGTCGGGGACCAAACTTTCCGGTGGATCAATCATGACCGCATACTTCCACCCGCTTGGAGCTCTTTCGAACTGGATGATGAGAAACCGCCTCTCGTCCGAGGTCTTTCGCAAGTAGCCTGCCATGTTCCCTACGTAGATGAGGTTGGCGAACTTCGCGCTTTCCGTCACCGCCACGAAGCGAAACTTCGTCGTGGGTGGCATCTTGGGCGCAAGCTCCCGCATTACCCGGAAATAGTCGGCCGGGAAATTCATCCCGTTCAGCGCAAAGGTCTCCTTGAGTTCGGCGATTCGCGCTGCCGGTAAAACCGCGAGCAGCAGGCTGGCATCCTCCTTCGCCACGGCACGCAGAAAGTCCGCGTAAGTCTTTTCCAATTCCGTCCTCAGCGAGTTGGAGTCCCGCGCGCCCTCGGCTCCGGAGGCCGGCCGACCGGTGCAAAACAAGGCTACTGCGAGAAGCGAAGTTAGGACCCGGTTCATCTTTCGGAAGAGTGCGGATCGTGAGTCTGATGATGCGCCGAAACGCAAGCAAGCCGCCAGTCAGCAGAGGGATGCCAAACGTAGGGGGGAAGCGAGGAGCGCGCGATATCGGGTCGGTTAGCCGCCCACCGGCCGTGGGAACCGGTAGAAATCGCGCTCCTTCCCGTCGGGGAACACGCGGCGATCCACGCGTTGGCCGCCGAGGCGCACGACCAGCGCGCGGGCCTCGTGATTCGCGTCCTCCATGTAAGTCTCGACCGCCGCCCAGCCGAAGACGTCGTAGGCGTGGCGGATCGCCGTTTGCGACGCCTCCTTCGCGTAGCCTTGGCCGCGCGCTTCGGGCAACAGCCACCAGGTCAGTTCGCGCGGCCAGCCCGGGCCCTGCCAAAAGCCGCAGGTGCCGATGATGTCGCCTTGCTCCCGGCGTTGCACGGCCCAGACGCCGAAGCCCTGCTGCGTCCAAGCCGCCACGTCTTTGGCGAGCCGGGCGTCAGCCTGCCCGGCGGTGAGCGGTCCCCCGTAGGCCGCGGAGGCGGCGGCGTCCGTGTAGAAGCGTCGATACGCCTCGGCGCAGGACGGACCCGGGGCGAGCAGCCGCAGGCGGGTGGTGGGGATTTCGGGGGGCTGGGACATGGCCATTCAAGGTCTCATTCGCGCTCTTCCGCGGTCGGCTGCAGTTCCAGGCTGGTCTGGAGGAACGAGAGTATGGCGGGTTTATCATTTCGGGCCAGCCACGTTCCGGAGTAGACGATCGCTGCCCCGACGACTGGCAGGCCGAAAAACGCCCACGAAGCCGGACTCTGCACGAGGCCGGGGTAGAAAAGCCATAGAAGCAGCGCGAGACCCGAGAGCCACAGGCCCATGATCACTTTCACGAACGGGTGCAGGCGGAACACTCCCTGGATGAGCGTGCCTGTGGGAGCGACTTGGAGTCGACCGTAGAAGAGCGGCGCGAAGGAGTTGTGGTAGAACCGCCTTTTCTGCAGCCTGAAGTCGTTGCCTTTCAGCTTTACCAGGATGGGCTTCGAGCCCGCGTAGCCGGTCCACGTGAAACCCAGACGCTCGACGTCCGCGTGCGTCTGCAGCCGAGCCTGGCATTCTTCGAGCGGGAGGCTCGAGCGGAGAGTCAGCGTCGACATCGTCCGCAATTTCCGCGGTCTGCGGCCAAAGTCACCTCTGATCGACTCCGGGCGGGTAGCGCCCGTGCAGCGCAACCGCCGCCGCAAGGTGGTTGGGCACGTGGACTAGGAATGCCTCCACGCCGGCCTCGACCTCCTCCGCGGTGAAGCGCTCGGGGAACAGATGCAGGGCGACCAGGAAGGCGGCATCGGCGCCCCAATCGGCCAGGTGGAAGCCGATCTCGTTCGCCCGTTCGAGGCCGAACTCCGGCTCGGGCGCGGCGAGGCAGCAGCGGCGGGGATCCGCGCGCTGACGACGCTTTCGAGCTTCGAACTTCGAGCCTCCTTCGAGTTTCGAATTTCGAGTTTCGAGTTTCCCGCGCAGCGGGTCAGTGTTCTTTTGAACACATGTCCACCCCCATCTACTGCGAACTCCACGCCCGCAGCGCCTTCTCGTTCCTGCGCGCGGCCTCGACGCCGGAGGCGCTGGCGCGGCGGGCAGGCGAACTGGGGCTGCCGGCGCTGGCCATGTGCGATCGGGACAATGTGGCGGGGGCGGTGCGGCTCTACGCAGCGGCGCGGGAGGCGGGTTTCAAGCCGATCCTCGGCGCGGAATTGACCCTGACCGACGGCGCGGTGCTGACGCTTCTCGTGGCCTCGCGCACGGGCTATCAGAACCTCTGCCGGCTGCTCACCCGGGCCAAGCTGCGCGCGCCGAAGGGCGAGGCGGCCATCGGGCTGGACGAGCTGCCGGAGTTCGCCGCGGGGCTGCACGCGCTGACCGGCGATGCCGAGGGCGCGGTGCAGCGCGCGCTGGCCCGGGGCGATCTCGCCGCGGCCGAGGCGGCGGCGCGGACGCTCGTCCGGCTCTTCGGGCCGGACGGGGTGCACGTGGAGCTGCAGCGGCATCATCTGCGCAGCGAGCGCTGGACCAACGCGCGGCTGCTCGAACTCGCCCAGGCGCTGCGCCTGCCGGTCGTGGCCACCAACGGGGTCTGCCACGCGCTGCCCGAGCAGCGCATGGCGCTCGACGTGCTGACCTGCGCGCGACTGCACACGCATCTCGACGCCGCCGGCCGCGCGCTCACGCCCAACGGCGAGCGCCACCTCAAAAGCCCGGCGGAAATGCGCGCGCTCTTCGCCGACCTGCCCACGGCGGTGGACGAAAGCGCGCGCCTGGCCGAGCGGCTCAGCTTCACGCTCGACGACCTCGGCTACGAGTTCCCGCGGCATCCGGTGCCACCGGGCGAATCGATGGATTCCTACCTGCGCCACCTCACCTACACCGGCGCGCGTCGCCGTTACGGAGAAATCACGGTGCCCGTGCGCCGGCAGCTCGAGCGCGAGCTGCAGCTCATCGCGCAGCTCGGCTTCCCCGGGTATTTCCTCTGCGTCTGGGACCTGATCGAATTCTGCCGCCGCGGCGACATCCTCGTGCAGGGCCGCGGCAGCGCGGCGAACTCGGCGGTCTGCTACGCGCTCGGCATCACGGCGGTCGATCCCATCGGCGGCAAGCTCCTCTTCGAGCGCTTCCTCAGCGAGGGGCGCAAGGGCTGGCCGGACATCGATCTCGACCTGCCCAGCGGCGACCGGCGCGAGCGTGTCATCCAATACGTCTACGAGCGCTACGGCCGGCGCGGCGCGGCCATGACCGCCAACGTCATCACCTATCGCGGCCGGCTGGCGGCGCGGGAGATCGGCAAGGCCCTGCATTTCCCCGAGGACCAGCTGGCGCGCTTTTCGGCGCTTTTCGGGCACGGCGATTACCCGCACACGCTGGCCTTCGCCGAGCAGATGCGGCAGGCCGGGCTGACGCAGTCGAATCCGCGCGTGGAGGCCTTTCTGCGCTGCTACCAGCAGATCCACGGCCTGCCGCGCCATCTCGGCCAGCATTCCGGCGGCATGGTCATCTGCCAGCACGCGCTCGACGTGGTCGTGCCGCTGGAGAATTCGTCCATGCCCGGCCGCTCCATCATCCAGTGGGACAAGGACGACTGCGAGGACCTGGGCATCGTGAAGGTCGACCTGCTCGGCCTCGGCATGATGGCGGTGTTGCAGGACACCATCGAACTCTGCGCACGCCACGGCCGGCCGGTCGATCTGGCGCATCTGCCGCACGACGACGCGGCCACCTACGACATGATGTGCCGGGCCGACACGATCGGCGTGTTCCAAATCGAATCGCGCGCGCAGATGGCCACGCTGCCGCGCATGCAGCCGCGGTGTTTCTACGATGTGGCCATCGAGGTCGCCATCATCCGGCCCGGGCCGATCGAGGGCGGGCTGATGCATCCGTATCTCGCGCGTCGGCAGGGGCTGGAGGAAGTGACCTACCTCGATCCGCGCCTCGAACCCGTGCTGGAGCGCACCCTCGGCATCTGCCTGTTTCAGGAACAGGTGTTGAAGGTCGCCATGGTCATGGCCGACTTCACGCCGTCCGAGGCCGACGAACTGCGCCGCGCGCTCGGCTTCAAGCGCAGCGACGAGCGCCTGCAGCGCATCGAGCAGAAGCTGCGCGCCGCCATGGCCGCCAAGCAGGCCACGCCCGAGTGCATCGAGGAAGTGGTGAAGATGACCCGCAGCTTCGCGCTGTACGGCTTCCCCGAGAGCCACGCTGTCAGCTTCGCGCTGCTGGCTTATGCCTCCACGTGGCTGAAGTGCCATCGCCCGGCCGAGTTCTTCGCCTCGCTGCTAAATAATCAGCCCATGGGCTTCTACGCCCCCGCCACGCTGGTGCAGGACGCGCGCCGGCATGGCCTGCGCATTCTGCCGGTGTGCGTCGTGACGTCGGGAGAACGGTGCGAAGCCGTGGTGGAAGGTTTGCCTGCGGATTCGGTCGATTCGAGGACGAGGACGAGGACGAGGACGAGGACGACGACGACGACGACGACGACGACGACGGCGGACGAGGACGCTGGGGCGATGCGAGTGGAGGAAGAGGCGCCGGCGTATCGAGTCGGGGCGATGGCGACTTCGGCTTTCGACGGGCCGCGGCCGACTTCCGAGGGAAGGCTGGCGGGCGAGGAGGAAAGCGGGGCGCCGGGCGCGCGCACGCTGCGGCTGGGGCTGTGGCAGATCCAAGGGTTGGATCGCGCGCATCTCGCCACGCTCGTCGCCGAGCGCGCCCGCCGGCCCTTCGAGAGCCTGGAGGACCTGCGACGCCGCGTGCCGTTTTCGCGCGACGAGTTGCGTCAGCTCGCCCGCGCCGGCGCGCTCAATGCCCTCTGCGGCCATCGCCGCGCCGCGCTGTGGCAGGTCGAACTGCCCGAGCCGGTGGACGATTTGTTCAGCCTGGCGGAGAGGAGAGAGAAGGAAGAAGGGGCTAGGGCAGCGTCGGATCTGGAGGCGAACGGCACTCCCACTCCCACTCTCACTCCCACTCTCACTCCCACTCCCAATCCCAATCCCCTTCCGCACGCTGACTCCGAAGTCCCTTTTTCGCTGATCGAAGCCAGCGAACACGCGCTGCACGAGCCTGTCCCCGGCGCGAACGACGACTCCGCGAGCGACGGCAGCAAGCTGCCTGAAGAAAGCGGCAGCAAGCTGCACGCACTCCACGGCGTCCCCACCGCCCCTCCGCCTCCACTCCCCAGCTCCCCCGCTCCTCCACTCCCCAGCTCCTCCGCTCCTCCACTCCCCAGCTCCCCCGCTCCTCCACTCCCCAGCTCCTCCGCTCCTCCACTCCCCGGCTCCCCCGCTCCTTCCACTCCCCAGCTCCCCCGCCCTTCCTCCTTCCTCCTTCCTCCTTCTTCCTTCCCAACTCCGTCCCATGTCCCCCGCCGAGCGCCTGGCGGCGGATTTCGCCTCGCAACGACTGACCACGGGGCGGCATCCGATGCATCGGGTGCGACAGCAGCTGCCGGAGGTCTGGACGGCCGAGATGATGCAGTCGGCCCGGCACGGACAGCACGTCATCATCGCCGGCAACGTCATCTGTCGGCAGCGACCCGGCACGGCGCGCGGCATGGTCTTCGTCAGCCTCGAGGACGAGACCGGCATCGCCAATGCGATCGTCGGCCCCCAGCTCTTCGAGCGCGTGCGCCTCGTCTTGGTGGAAGAGCCGTATCTGCGCATCAGCGGCCCCGTCTCCCGCCGCAAGGGACCGCCCATGGTGCAGGCGCGCAGGGTCGAGCGGTTGATCCTGGGCGAGGAAGCGGGGTTGGGGGCGGCGGGGTCACACGACTTTCACTGAAGTTTGCGCCTGCGGCGGGTGGGTCGATTCGAGGACGAGGACAACGACGACGACGACGACGACGACGAGGACGAGGACGAGAGGAGTTTGCGCCTGCGGCGAGGTGGTCGCTTCCAAGGCAAGAGGGTCGGACCCTTCGAGCAATAGCTCACATACCAGGACGGCCCGTCTCGCGGGATCGTCCTCGTCCTCGTCGTCGTCCTCGTCCTCGAATCGACCCACCCGCCGTAGGCGCAAACTACAGCGTGCCAAGTTGCTTGCTGGTCGCGCTGATCGTCCCCGTCCCGTTCACGGTACACGCCACCGCGATCGTGCAGCTGAGCGCCGTACCGCCATCGCGCTTGGCCCGGCAGAACGCCGCGGTGCCGCTGACCAGCATGCCTTGCGCACCGCTCGCGCTGGTCGCGCTGCAGTTGTGCGCATTGCCCCCGGCGCTCAGACCGACGGCGGTGCTGCTCGTCCCGGTGCAATTGTTCGCATTCTGGCTGACCGACAGCCCGTTGCCGGTCGAACTATTCCCGGTGCAGTTGCTGGCCTCGGTGGCGCTGAGGCCCACTCCGCTCGAACTCGTGCCCACGCAATTGTTCGCCACCGACGCGGCCACGCCGAAGGAACTCGAACTCGTGCCCTGACTGTTGGTCACGGCGCCGCCATTCAGGCCCGCTCCACCGGTGCTGAAACCGTAGCTGTGGTCGATCAATCCGGACGAAGAAATCCCCGCCCCTCCATTGCACGATCCATAGCTGCCGTGGACGCTGATCGCGGCGACGATGCCGTAATTGGCGGCATTCGCGCTAAGGGAGACGGCGAAGGTATTCGTCACCGTGGTCCCCAGCACGGCGGTCAGTCCGGCGGAGTCGACCCGGCAATCGCTGACCGATCCCGCCTCGATCCCGTTGCCACTGCAGACGGTGACCTGACAGCGCTCCGCGATCAAAGTGCGAGCCGAGCCCAGCAGTTGAATGCCATTCCCTCCGATGCCCCGGCAGTCGACGTCGCTCACCCGCAGATTGTGGTTGCCGGCGTTTCCGGCGCCCACGCCGGTCGCGAACCCTCCGGAGGTGAACGTTCCTCCGGTCACCGTCGTCGTACCGCGGAGGTGGCCGTTACGCACGGTGACGTTCGAGCGCGCGCCGAAAATCGCCACCGCGGCTCCGCTCGGCGCGGCTGCCGTCGACTCGATGGTGAACCCGTTCAAGTCGAGCGTGACATCGTCAGCATTGATCACGATGCCGTTGCCGCTCCCCACCGTGAAGCTGCCGGTGAGGTAGTAGCTGCCCGGGCTGCTGATGGTCGAAGGTCCAGCCGGCAGAGGCGTGCGGCGGTCGAGCTTGGCATCGAGTTCGTCGAGTGTCCGCATGCCCGGGCCCGGCGGGCCCGGCGGGGTGAGCGGACCTTGGGCGGGGAGCAGAGCGGACGACGAAAACAGGGCCAGGCCAGCCACGCAGAGGATCTTCACCCCAGGCGATACGCAGCGCGGCCGACG
Source organism: Verrucomicrobiota bacterium (assembly GCA_018240025.1). GTDB lineage: Bacteria > Verrucomicrobiota > Verrucomicrobiia > Chthoniobacterales > SZAS-18 > SZAS-18. Next base: position 50,699 of record JAFEGM010000026.1, on the reverse strand, counting down.
GCGGTGTCAGCGAGTGCGCGGGCTCAGGCTCCCGGTGGCGGGATCGCGCCGGTCAGGCGGAGGTCGAACAGGTCCTGCAGGGGAATCCACCGGCCTTCAGGGCTCAGCGCTTCGGTCACCGGGCAAGCGGTCATGGCGATGGCTTCGAAACTGCCCAGCCATTGCGCCGGATCGGCGCCCACCGCCCGGGCCGCGGTCTCGAAGGCAGCCGTGCGCGCCGCGGACCATCCGGCCAAGAGCTGGAGCGTGTCCCACGGCACGAGGGCGGCCGCGGGCCAGCCGAAACGGATCGGCCAGCCGAAGCGCTGGCGCATCTCCTCCACGGACACCGGCTGCCGCTCGCCGCTCTGCGGATCCAGGCGCCAGCGAGTGGCGCTCGGCTCCCAATGCGGAGCACTGGAGAACCAAAGGACCGGCCGCTCCCCCGGCGCGAAATTGTCGGGCACCGGCCGGAGCGTGCCGCCGTCGTTCAGGATCGGCGTGAGGGCGGCCTCGAAGGTGTAGTGATAGGCGAGCGTTTCCATGGCAGGGCAGCGGTTCAAGCGCGGCGGATCCGAGGCGCGAGCGAGGAAGCCGTCGACGCCCTGAGCGGTTCTCGGGCGGCGGCAGGACGCGGAGCTTGATCGACCGCAGTCTGGCATTTTGCAGCGAGCGGATTCAAGCCTGGGACCGTTTTGGCTCCGCCCTCGCTTCGATTACAATGCCGTGTGCCCCTCGCCCCGCTGCGCATCGCGATCGTCGGCTCCGGCACGGCGGGGCCCGCGGCGGGCATCTTCCTGGCGCGCGCCGGACACGAGGTCACGCTCTTCGAGCGCGCCGAGGAGAATCGGGCCGTCGGCGCCGGCTTCCTGCTGCAGCCGACCGGCCTGGGCGTGCTCGCGCAGCTGGATCTGCGCGACGCCCTGCTGCCGGAGATCGCCCACATCCGCCGGCTGCATTGCCGCACGCACGGTGGCCGCACGCTGCTCGATCTCCACTACGACGAATTGCAGCCCGGGCTCTTCGGCGCTGGAACGCATCGGCCCGCGCTGCTCGGTCTGCTCCTCGGCGCCGCCGAGCGCGCCGGGGTCGCGCTCCGCTGGGGCACGCCCGTCGACCGGCTCGTGCGCGAGGCCGACGGACGCCCGAGGCTCCTCGACGCACACGGCCACCAGCACGGTCCGTTCGATCTGCTGCTCGTCTGCGACGGCGCCAATTCCTGCCTCCGCGCGCAGTGTGGCTTGCCGCAGCGGGCCACGCGCTATCCGTGGGGCGCGCTTTGGTTCATCGGCGAACGCACGCCCGAGTTCGCGCCCGACGTGCTTTGGCAATGCGTCGGCACCACGCGCGAGCTGAACGGCTACCTGCCGACCGGGACCCGGCGCGACCTCCTCAGCCTGTTTTGGAGCGTGCGCATGGATGAGATCGACCGCTGGCGGGCCACGCCGCTGGCCGATTGGAAGCGCGCGGTCCTGAGGCTGACACCTCGAGCCGAGTCGTTTCTGGCGCAGATCGAGTCCCACACCCAACTCGCCGTCGCCGCCTATGCGGACGTCGTGCTGCCGCGCTGGCACGGCCAGCGGATCGCGCTCCTGGGCGACGCCGCGCACGCGCTCAGTCCGCAGCTCGGCCAGGGCGTGAATCTCGCTCTGCTGGATGCCGCCACGTTGGCCGCAGCGCTGCAGGAGGATCCGCTGGAGGTCGCCCTGGCCCGCTATTCGGAGCGGCGTCGAGCGCATCTGCGCTTCTATCAGTTTGCGACGCGCTGGACGACGCCGTTCTTCCAGTCCGACTGGCTGCCGCTCGGCTGGCTGCGCGATTTCGGTTTTCCCATCGCCAACGCCATTCCGTGGAGTCGACGCGAAATGGTGGCGACGATGGCCGGACTGAAGACCGGTCCGTTCCGCCGGCTCGAACCGTCGGTTTGATCCGGCCCGGCGGTCCGCGACGTCTTCACCGGCCCAAATCCTCTGGCCCGCCGCCGCGCGCATTGCGTAGCCTGCCTCGCGCATGGCCGCCCCCTACTCCATCGATCCCGACATCGCCCGGGCCTCGACACTGCCCGCCTCTTTCTACCGCGATCCGGCGGAGTTCGAGCGCAGCAAGGAGCAAATCTTCGCGCGCTCCTGGCAATGGGTCGGCGACACCGACCCGCTCAAGGCGCCGGGGCAGATCCAGCCGTTCACGCTGCTGGAGGGCTTCCTCGACGAGCCGCTCATGCTCACGCGCGATCACCAGGATCGGCTGCACTGTCTCTCCAATGTCTGCACCCACCGCGGCACCGTGCTCGTGCCCGGCTGCAGCAACGAGCGCGTGATCCAGTGCCGCTACCACGGCCGGCGCTTCCATCTCGACGGGCGCTTTGCCTCGATGCCGGAGTTCGAGGGCGCGGCCGATTTTCCCTCCGAGCGCGATCACCTGCCGCGGCCGCCGCTGGGGCTGTGGGATAAGTTCGCCTTCGTCTCGCTGCAGCCGGCCTGGCCGCTCGAAGTCGTGCTGGCCGAGATGCAGGCGCGCGTCGGCTGGCTGCCGCTGGCGGAGTTCCGCTTCGACCCCACGCGGTCGCGCGACTATCTCGTGCAGGCCCACTGGGCGCTCTACTGCGAGAACTACCTGGAGGGCTTCCACCTGCCCTACGTGCATGCCGATCTCACCGCCGCGCTCGACTACGGCAACTACCGCACGGAGCTCTTCGCCCACAGCAATCTGCAGGTCGGCGTCGGCAAGAAGGGCACGCGCTGCTTCGACCTTCCCGCCAGCTCGCCGGACTACGGCCAGGACATCGCGGCCTACTACTTCTGGATCTTCCCGAACCTGATGTTCAATTTCTATCCCTGGGGCCTCTCGATCAATGTGGTGAAGCCGCTGGCGCCGGATCGCTGCAAGGTCTCCTTCCTCAGCTACGTGCACGACCTGAGCCTCATGGAACGCGGAGCCGGCGCAGCCTTGGACAAGGTCGAGCGCGAGGACGAGGCGGTTGTCGAGGCCGTGCAGCGGGGCGTCGCCTCGCGCCTCTACGACCGCGGCCGCTACTCCCCGAGCCGCGAGCAGGGCGTGCACCATTTCCACCGGCTGCTGGCCGCGTCCCTGGCCTGAACCGCGCGATCCGCCGATGTTCGCCCAGCTGCTGCGCAAGAAGTCGAAGGAATCGATCCTGGCGGAAATCCCACCCGTCGAGGCGGGGCTGCGCCGCATCCTCGGCGTGCGCGAGCTGACCATGTTCGGCGTCGCCGCCATCATCGGCGCGGGCATCTTCGGGACCATCGGCAATGCCGCGGCCAGCGGCGGGCCCGCGGTCACGCTGCTCTTCGTTTTCACGGCGATCGCCTGCGGCCTGGCCGCCTGGTGCTACGCAGCCTTCGCCTCGCTCGTCCCAGTGGCGGGCAGCGTCTATGCCTACTCTTACCTCGTCTTCGGCGAGCTCGTGGCCTGGATGCTGGGCTGGACGCTGGTCATGGAATACGGCGTCGGCAACGTGGCCATCGCGGTCTCATGGTCGGATTACCTGACGGTCTTCCTCAAGGGTCTCGGCTGGGAAATCCCGCCGCACTTCGGGATGGACTACCTCAGCGCGTGGCGTGGCGCGGCCGAATTCGAGCAGCTGACCGCCGCGGGCAAGCCGATCCCCGCCGCGGTGCTGGAGGCGCGCACCGCCTGGCTGGGCGCGCCGCAGCTGGCGGGTTTCCGACTGATCGCGGACCTGCCGGCGCTGCTGATCATCGCGGTCACTACGCTCCTGCTCTACGTCGGCATCCGCGAATCCTCCATCGCCGGCAAGATCACCGTGGCGATCAAGCTCTTCATCACCACGATGTTCCTGGCCATCGGCGTCTTCTACGTGCAGCCGGCGAACTGGGTGCCGTTCGCGCCAAACGGCTTCAGCGGCGTGACCGGCGGGGTGGCGGGCGTGTTCTTCGCCTACATCGGCTTCGATGCCATCTCGAGCATGGCGGAAGAAAGCCGCGAGCCGCGGCGCGACATCCCGCGCGCCATCTTCTACTCGCTCGGCATCTGCGCCGCGCTCTACATCGCCATCGCCCTCGTCCTGACCGGCATGGTGCATTACTCCGAGCTGGCCGTGGGCGATCCCCTCGCCTTCGCGTTCAAGAAGACCGGGCTGCACTGGGTCAGCGGCGTCATCGCCTTCAGCGCGGTGGTCGCCATCGCGAGCGTCTTCCTGACCTGCCAGGTGGTGGTGCCGCGCGTACTGATGACGATGAGCCGCGACGGCCTGCTGCCGACCGCCTTTGCCCGGGTCCATCCCCGCTTCCGCACGCCCGGATTCTCCACGCTGGTCGGCGCGGTGCTGGTGGCGGTGCCGGCGCTCTTCATGAATTTGAAGGCGCTGGTCGATCTCAGCGCCTTCGCCGCGCTCTTCTGCTTCGTGGTCGTCTGCGCCGGAGTGATGGAGTTGCACCGCGGCGAGACGGCCGCGCAGATGAGCGTCGGCATGCCGCTCTGGCCGGCCAAATACGTGCTGCTCGTCGGCGTCCTCGTGGGCGGCTTCGTCTTCCACCAGCGCTTCCCGGCGGAGTGGTCGGCCTTCTTCTCGACCGATGGGTTCCTGGGCCGCCTGCCGCGCTGGATCTTCCTCCTGACCACGCTCGGCCTGACCGTGCTCTCGTTTTTCAAGCACTACTCGCTCGTCCCCGTACTCGGCGTGCTGACCTCGCTCTACCTCATGAGCGAACTCGATCTCGGCAATTGGACCGGCTTCTTCCTCTGGCTCGGCGCCGGCCTCATTCTCTACGGGCTCTACGGGTTCTGGCACAGCCGCTTGCGCGAAACGCGCTGAGCAGGCTCGCCCGCCCCACCTACTTTCGCGCCAGCCCTTCGGCCACGATGCGCTGCGCCTGCTTCCACTCGGCACCGTCGCGCTCGTTGTGCAGAATGCCGAACATGACTACACGGTCTCCCAGCACGAGCACGCCGTGCGTGAGATAGAGATACTCGCCCGGCTTGGGCTTGGCGACGCCGACCAGCTTTTTGTCGGTCAGCGTCGTCTGGACCGCCTTACCCGCGGCCGATTCGAGGCGCGTGAAAGACGGCGTCTGCTCGACCATCGAGGCCAGAAACGGCTGCGCCAGCGTGCGGGCGAGCTTCTCGATCGCCTCGTCATTCGGCAGCCCTTCCTTCGGCTGCGGATAAAAAAACAGCACCAGCGCCGCCCGTTTGGAATCGGGCTCCAGCGTCATGGAATCCGCCCCTTCGCGCGGGCGGATGATACGCTGCCAGTTCGACGGCAGCCGCACCGCGAAACGCCCGGCGCGCGGAGCGAAGATGGTCTCCTCCCTCTTGAATGCCTCCTGCGCCCCAAGGGAGAGCGCGGGAGTCGCGAGGATCAGCAGCAGAACCAGCAGGCGGAGGCAGCGCATGGGCGCGACGATGGAAGTCCCCACCGCCCGGTGCAAGCGCGCTCCCGGCGTCCGTCAGCCACCCTTCTTCGTCAGCATCTGCGCCAGGCCGAGCGCGACCAGCGTGACCACGACCGCGACCACGGCTCCCGCCGCCCATTGCAGCGCCGGCGACTCGAAGCCGAGCCCATTGCGGGCCGCGACCGAGCCGAAGGCGATGCCCATGCCGAGGCAGGCACCATGGATCCAGGAGGGACGAGAAGGAGGAGCAGATTCTTGAGCCATGCCCCTACCTAAACGATCGCGTCTCGCTGGTTACGATACCGCGCCAGATTCGGCCCGGTATCGCACTCCAGCTATGGCCAGTCGCCTACGAACTATCGCCTATGGCCTATCTCCTATCGCCTATGCCGAGCCTCAGCGAGGCCCCGCGAGGCTCAGGCGCGGAGCTCGGCGTTCTTCATCGCGTCAAGGATGGAGAACTTCTCCAGCGGTCCCTGCGGGTCGGTGCGGAAGGTCAGGCGGCACTCGTACTTCCGCTCGAGATCGACCAGCAGGTCCTCGTCGATCGTGCGCAGGCGCTGCATCACCTCGGGATGGATGATGACCTTGTACTCGTGCACGTCGTTGCGGTGCTTGCGCAGGACGGCGTGCAGCGTGCGCTGCAGTTCCACGCTGAGCGATTCCGGGCTCTTCACCCGGCCGCGACCGTTGCAGTGCGGGCAGGTGGTGAACATCGTGCTGCTGATGCTCTCCTGCGCGCGCTGGCGGGTCATTTCCATCAGCCCGAGCGCGCTGATCGGCAGCACGTGGGTCTTGGCCTTGTCGCGCTTGAGGCGCTCCTTCATGCGATCGTAGACGGCGCGTTGATCGCGCGCGTGCTTCATGTCGATGAAGTCGCAGATGATGAGTCCGCCGACGTTGCGCAGGCGCAGCTGCCGCGCGATCTCGTCCGCCGCCTCCAGATTGGTCTGGAGGATGGTCTTGTCCATGTCCTTGCCCCCGCCCTTGTTGCGGCCGGTGTTGACGTCGATGGCGATGAGCGCCTCGGTTTCGTCGATCACGATGTAGCCGCCGCAGGGCAGCCAGACCTGCCGGTGGTAGGCGTCCTCGATCTGCTTCTCGATGCGGTAATTCTCGAAGATCGGGACCTGCCCCTGATGCCACTCGATGCGGTTGCGCGAGCGCTTCGAAATCTGGCCGACCAGATCCTGCATCCGCTTCACGGAGGCCTCGTCGTCGCAGACCACACGGTCGATTTCGTCCGTGAGGAAGTCGCGCACCGTGCGCTCGATGAGATCGGGCTCCTGGAACAGGCAGGCCGGCGCGTGCTTCGTCTTGAGGCCTTCCTCGATGGCGCGCCACTGCTCGAGCAGAAGCGAGAGATCGCGCACGAAGAAGCGCGCGCGCTGGCCTTCGCCCACGGTGCGCATGATCACGCCCATGCCGTCGGGGATGTCGAGTTCGCGCAGGATCTTGCGCAGGCGCTCGCGCTCCTTCGGGTCGTCGATCTTGCGCGAGATACCGCTTTGATCGGAATACGGCATCAGCACGAGGTAGCGCCCGGCCAGCGAGATGTTGGTCGTGACGCGCGGCCCCTTGGTGCCGATCGGCCCCTTGGTCACCTGCACGATGACCTCACTGCCGACCGGGTAGATGCTGGGGATGTCCTTGACCTGCGGCTTCTTGGGGGCCTTGGGTTTGCCGCTCTTGTTCTCGCGGGCGATTTCCTCGATCCCGCTGTCGAGCGCGGCCGGGAGCGCGTCCCAGAAATGCAGAAACGCGTTCTTGTCGAAGCCGATGTCGACGAACATGGCCTTCAGGCCGTTCTCGATGTTCTTCACGCGGCCTTTGAAGATGCCGCCGACGATGTTTTTGTCGGAGGCGCGTTCGACGCTGAATTCCTCCAGGATGCCGTCCTCGAGGAGGGCGACGCGGCGTTCGAGTTTCTCGACGCTGATGGCGATCAAATTGGCGGGCTTTTTTTTGCCGAGCCCGAGCAGCCTCTTCACAGTTTCTTTCACGGCTTGAAGCATTGAGGGGTAAAGGGTTGGAGATGGTGGCGGGCGGGCGTCAGGGACGCGGCGCGCGCGGCGGGGTGGATGGGGGGGTGTTGGCCGGACCGGCTGGGGCGCCGTCTCGACCGGGAGTGGTGGGGGAAGAACTGCGGGAAGCGGCGCTGCCGCGCGAATCGGCATCGGCCCGGACCATGGGCGCGGCGCGGCCAAGCTCGCGCTGGCGCTCGCGATCCTGCTCGCGGCCGCGGGCCTCCTGCACGCTGTCGTCCTGGTCGTCGGCCTCCTCTTCGTCCGCGTCGGCCGGAACGGGCGTGCTGATGGCGGGCACCGTCTTGCTGAAGTCGATCGCGTTCACGAACGTGAAGCTGCCGGGCGCGGGCTTGAGCGGCTCGAGTTTGACCTCGGCCCCCTGCTCCAGCGCGAGGCATTCCTCCATGATGCGCGCGGCAATGGGCGCGCTGACGCCGCCGCCGGACTTGGCACCCTGCACGATGACCGCGATGGCGTAACGCGGTGCCTGGTAGGGAGCGAAAGAGATGAACCAGGTGTGGTTGTCCTTGATGCCGTTGCGAAAGAACTCGGCCGTGCCCGTCTTGCCGGCGACCTCGACGCCCTTGAGCCGGGCTCGCGGCGCGGTGCCGCCGCCGTCGTTGACCACCTTCCACATGCCGCGGCGGACGACCTCGATCTGCTGAGCGGACCAGCCCTGCTCGAGGAGATTGACCCGCACGCGCGGCGGATCCTGCACCTCGATGTTGCCGTCCTTGTCGGCCACCTTGTCGATCAGGCGCGGGTAGTAGGCCGTCCCGCCGTTGGCCAGCGCAGCCGTGACCAGGGCCATCTGCAGCGGGCTGGCCTCGACGTAGCCTTGGCCGATCGACGTATTGGCCGTTTGGCCGTCCGACCAGCGCGCCTTCTTCATCCGGCTGGCCAGCCACTCGCGGCCCGGCTGCTGGCCGGAGGCTTCATTGGAGAGTTCGATCCCCGTGCGCTGGCCGAGCCCGAGCAGGCGCCCGGTCGACTCGAGCACATCGATGCCCGCGTCGTTGGCCATCTGGAAGAAGTAGGAATTGCACGAAGCCTTCAGCGCATCGGCCAGCCCGACCGTGCCATGCGTGCCGCGGCCGAAGATGTGGCACTTCATGAACTTGGCGCCGTACTGCACGCCGCCATTGCAGTTGTAGCTGCGATTGCCCATGCCCCGCTTCTGTCCCGCCAACCCTGTGACCGGTTTGTAGGTCGAGCCCGGCGCGAAGGAGGAGATCGCGCGGTTGATCAGCGGGTTGGTCTCGTCCTTGACCAGCACGTTCCAGTCGGCCGAGGAGATCGAGGGAATGAACGTGTTCGGATCGAACGACGGCACCGAGGCCATGGCCAGGATGTTGCCGTTGTTCGGATCGACCACCACTGCGGCCGCGCGGCCGACCGCGCGCAGAGCCTGCTCCACGATCATCTGGATGCGCGCGTCGATGGTCAGATAGACGTTCGAGCCCGGCGTCGGCGGCGTGAAGCTCGCTTCGCCCTCGACCACGCCCTTGGTATCGCGCTTCAGCACCCGCACGCCCGGCTTGCCGCGCAGGTACTTGTCCATGGTCAGCTCGATGTTGGATTTCCCAATCACATCGGCCTGGTAGAAATTGAAGCGTTTGGCTTCCTCGGCGTCGGTGTCCTCCGCGCCGACGTAGCCCAGCACGTGCGCGGCCAGCGCGCCGTAAAGATACTGCCGGACCGGCCGCGGCGAGACATTCACGCCGGGCAGCCCGAGATTGCGCTCCGACAGGCGGGCCATCTCGGCGAACTTCAGATCCTCCACGAAGGTGAACGGCACCTGCGTGTTGTTGCGGTAGTGCTTTTGCAGGCGGTCTGCGTTGTAGTCCTGACGGATGCCGAGCGCGCCGAGACGCTCCTGCACGACATCGTTCACGATCCGAACGACATCGACCTCCTTCGAATCCTGCAGCATCCCCCCGCGCACCTTGTGCTGCACCGGGATGAGCGGAACGTTTTTGGCCCCGACCGCGCGCCGATAGCCGTTGACCATCTCGGGCAAATAGAACTCCAGCTGATAGCTGGCGCGATTGCCCACGAGCGTGACGCCCTGCCGGTCGCGAATCTCGCCGCGGACCGAAGGGATGCGCACGGTCACGGTCGAGCCGCCGCGGATCTTCTGCACGTAGGTCTCGCCCTTGACGATCTGGACCCACCAGAGCCGCGCGACGAGCCCGCCGAGCCCCGCCAGCACAACGAGCGCCAGCAGGTGGAGTCGGATCTGTTTGGAGAACAGGGCCATGGCGGAAAGCGGAGGCGCTAAAGGCCCTCCACGGGTGAGAGCAGACTGCGGCGCGATTCACGCGGGTCCTCGCGCACCGGGTAGCCCACGAAATGAGCGAGCAGGGTGAAGAAGGCGTAGATCACCGGCGCGAGGAGCATGGAGGCCAGAGCCGGCACGAAAATGCGCCACCAGACCGGGGAGGAGAAGTCGAAACCACCGCGACGAAGGTTCAGCAGGAGGTATTCGACGAGGAGCAAGGTGGCGGTGCAGAAGCCCGCCAGCACGACGTGCACCTCCCAGCGTCCGCGCAGAAAGAGCGGGCGCATGCCGTGCATGAGCGTGCAGAGGACGCCGAAGAGGAAGATGTGCGCGCCGGTCGAGATCTCGATCAGCGGAGCCTTGAGCGCCACCGCGGTGGCCGAGGTGGTGACCACCTGGAGCGTGAGGAGGTTCCAAAACATGCCTGCGACGAAGGCCAGCAGCAGCACGCCCGGCAGCGGCAGGGCCAGCGAGCCATAGGCGAGCAACGCCGGAAAGAGCAACACCCGCGCGCCATGCAGCGAAGCCAGCGCGGGGACGAGGCTCTGCAGCGCCTCGGCCAGGAGCGTGGCCAGGATCAGGACGGCGGGGAAGATGAGCGTGGCCATCACTCGGGGCGCACGGGCGCCGATTCGGTGCGGATGACGAAGACGTTGTCGAGCCGGGCCAGGTCGACCGCCGGGGCGACGCGTACCTGGGCGTCGAGCTCGCGCGCCTTGGGGGATTCCAGCACGGTGCCGATGAGCAGTCCGCTCGGGAAGACGCCGCCGCTGACGCCGGACGAATAGACCTTGTTGCCCGGCTTCATCTCGACCGTCTTGGGCAGAAAACGGATGGTCAGTTCGGGCGACTGACTCGTGCTGGTACGGGCGCCCGAGAGAATGCCCTGCTCCTTCGCGCCTTCGATGCTGACGGCCACCTTGCAATTCTCGTCCGCGATGAGCAGCACCGCGGCCGAGCGCTTGGCCACGGTCGTGGTCTTGCCGACGACGCCCGCCTCCGTCAGCACCGGCATGTCCGGCTCAATGCCATCCTGCTCGCCGCGATCGATCAGAATTTGCGTCCACCAGGTGGCCGACTCCCGGGCGATGACCCGGGCGGGCACGAGGCGGAATTTGGAGCGCTGCTTGAAGTCGAGCGCCGCGCGCAACTTGGCATTCTCCTCCTCCAGCCCGCGCAGCAGCTGGGCCGACTCGCTCAGGCGCTGGTTCTCGCCCTTGAGCAAGGCATTCTCTTTCTCCAACTCGGCCAGCGTCTTCACGCCGGTGGCGTAGGCCTCGACCCGATTTTTTGCATCGGAACCCGCCTTGAAGAGCGGCGCCACGACGTTTTGCACGGCTGCCGCCAGACGCTTCTGCGTGGCGGGCGGCAGGCTGAGCACGATGCCCGTGCCGATGAGGAAGATCGCCAGCGCGATCACGCCCAGGCGGTTCACCCGTCCACCTCCTCCGGCGGGGCCGGCGCGCGCCCACGATCCAGGGGCACGGCGGCGGCTGCGGCGGAGAGATCAGGCGGGCATTGGATCGTCATTGCCCTTTGCATGTCGGCAAGGCGCTCAGAGGCTGGCCGACGAGCGCCAGGGACGCTCGGCCGACGCCACCTGGCGCAGGAATTTGATTTCGCTCAGCACTTTGCCGGTGCCTTCGGCCACGGCACTGAGCGGATCTTCCGCCACGTGCACGGGCAGGCCCGTCTCTTCGCTGAGCAGTTTGTCGAGCCCGCGGAGGAGCGCACCGCCGCCCGCGAGGACGAGGCCGCGATCCACGAGATCGCTGGAGAGTTCGGGAGGGCAGCGCTCGAGCGTGATGCGGACGCTGTCCACGATGGTGGAGATGGGTTCGAGCAGGGCTTCCCGCACCTCCTGCGAGGTGATGGTGAGCGTCTTGGGCAGGCCCGCCACGAGGTCGCGGCCCTTCACCTCCATGCTCGTTTCCTTCTCCATGGGGTAGGCGGAGCCGATCTTGATCTTGATCTCCTCCGCCGTGCGCTCGCCCACCATGAGGTTGTAGGCGCGCTTGATGTATTGGACGATCGACTCGTCGAGCTCGTCGCCTGCCACCCGCACACTCCGGCTGAAGACGATGCCGGAGAGCGAGATGAGCGCGACCTCGGTCGTGCCGCCGCCGATGTCGATGATCATGTTGCCGGCCGCGTCCTGGACCGGCAGGCCGACGCCGATGGCCGCGGCCATGGGCTCTTCAATCAGATAGACCTCGCGGGCTCCGGCGTGCTGGGCCGAGTCCTTAACCGCGCGTTTTTCGACTTCGGTGATGCCGCTGGGCACCGCGATGACCACCCGCGGGCGGACGAACTTGCGGCGGCTGTGCACCTTCGTGATGAAGTGGCGCAGCATTGCCTCCGTGATTTCGAAGTCGGCGATGACACCGTCCTTGAGCGGGCGCACCGCCACGATGTTGGCCGGCGTGCGGCCCAGCATGCGTTTGGCCTCGTTGCCGACCGCCAGCACCTTGTTGGTGCCGGCTTTGACTGCCACGACGGAGGGCTCGCGCAGAACGATGCCGTGGTCGCGGACGAAGACGAGGGTGTTGGCCGTGCCGAGGTCGATGCCGATGTCGTTGGAAAAAAGACCGAGAAGACCGCTAATCATTAAAAGTGGTGAAAGTGGTGAGATGAGAGAGTGGAAACGCTGCCCCGGGCAGCGGCGGACCGTCGCTCCGGGCAGGGCCGGGGACTGCCTCCCAGCGGCGAGAAGGCTTTCCTGACAGGCGACATGCGAGTCCGCCCGGACAGAGGTCGGGAAAAGATTTCAAGACACTGGGCGGTGGCCCGGCCTGATGGGACGGGAAACAAGGCACGGTCCCTGCTGCCGTCAAGGGCAGAGCCGTAGAAGATGGTGACACTTTGGCTCAGTGACGGGAGCGTCGCCTGCCGCGTCGCCTTCTGGCCCGCGAGCATGGGCCTGGCGCTCCTTGGCCGAAGCCGCCGATCGACTCAGTTTCGGTGCCATCAGCCTATTTTCCAGTGTCCGGAACGAAATCGGTTGACCCAAGGTCAGACGCATCTACCCTCGCTTTCCGACAGACGGGCTGTGGCTCAGCTTGGTAGAGCGCTTCGTTCGGGACGAAGAGGTCCCGGGTTCAAATCCCGGCAGCCCGACCACCCGGTCCCCCGGCCGGATTTATCGGAAACCCTGCTCCATATCTACCGTGCCGTCCGGACGCGATCCGAACCAAACGTTCGTCACCGACAACGCACGCGCAGCGAAGCGCGGCATTCTCATCCCGCTGCTGATCGTCGGTCTGCTGGTCGTCGGCGGTGGCCTGCTCATCGCCTGGGGTCTGAACAGTTTTTTCCCCGGTCTGCTCGGCAAATTCCCCGGCAGCGGCGATGCCTCCACACCGGTCGCGGCCGCCACACCTTCGCCGACCCCGGCCACCGCCAGCAATACGGAGGTGGTCGCCGCTACTCCGGTTCCCACCAGCGCTCCCACCGCGGTGCCGACCCCGGTCCCGACAGCGGTCGCCGCGGTGCCGCCGATCCCCACTCCCCCCAGCATCACAGCCGTTCCGCGCCCATCGGAGACCGCCATCGTGGCGGTGCCCACTCCGAGGCCGACGAGCGCTGACCGGCCAGATCGCCCTGATCTGCGCGTCGAGGCCACGCCGCGCGCCACCCTCCCGCCAGCCGTGTTGCCGGACCCGACCGCTGTCCCCACGCCCCCGGTCGTTGCCCGGCTCGAACCGACCCGCACGCCACTGCCGCGGGTCGTCGAAGCCGCGCCGACCGCGGTGCCACGCCCGGCTGCGCCCGCGGTGATCGACACCGATCTGCGCAACCCGGAGAACGCGGTCATCAAGGAAGAGGTGCTCAAGCGCATCGACCAGATGCCCGACCTGACCCCGGAGAATCGGGACAAACTCTACAACCGCGTCGAACGCACGCCGGGCATGGGCCGGGTGGCCACGGTGTTCTTCGAGATTGGCGAGACGACGCTTCGCCCGATCGATGTCGCCAAGCTTCGCGACGAACTCGAAGAAGGCCCCGCCAAGAAACTCCTCGATGATCCTACCGTGGTCTTCGTGGTGCTCGGCTACGCCGACAAGACCGGCGGAATCGAGGTGAACAAGCGCATCTCGCAGGCCCGGGCCAACGCCGCCGTCAATGTGATGCGGAATCAGCTCAAGCTGGCCAATGCGATGCACGCCGTGGCCATGGGCTCCTCGACGCTGTTCGGCACCGGCCGCGACCAGTACGACAAGAATCGGGTGGTCGAAGTCTGGGCCGTTCTGCCCTAAGGCTGCTGCCAGTAGATCGCCGCAATTCGGTTTGTCGGGCTGGTCACGCGGCCCGAAGGTGGGCGATGAAGCTCCGCTGGCTCCTTCTCGCCCTCACCGCCTGCTGCGCCACCACCCTTCTGGCGCAGAATTCCGCCAAACCCTTCCTCTGGCGCATCGAAGGACCGAAGCCGAGCTACGTGTTCGGCACCATCCACCTCGGCGACGGGAAGGTGGTGGCGGCGCTCGAACGCATCCTGCCGCTCGTCGACAGCTGCGAGGCGGTCTACACCGAGATCCCGATGGACAAGGGCACGCAGCTGCGGGCCGCGATGGAGCTGATGGGCAAGGGTAGTCTCTCCGAAAAGCTACCGAAGGATCTCTACGAGCGGGCCGGAGCGGCGCTGAAACGCATCAATCCGATGCTCTCTCTCGCCCCCTTCGAAACCATGGAGATCTGGGCGCTGGCGGTCTCGCTGCCGTTGCTGGAGGAACAGTTCAAGAACCCGGGGCAGCAGGCCATGGATGCCATCATCTTCGAGCGGGCCGAGGGGCGGTCAGGTAAGACTGCGGCCGGACTCGAGACGCTGGAGGAGCAACTCGGCGTCTTTCGCGTCTTCAGCACCGCCGAGCAGATCGAGATGCTGCGGAGTACGCTCGATGATCTGGAGGAAACCCGGAAGCTCCGGCGGGACCCGATCCAGGAATTGCGCCAAGCCTATCTCAGCGGAAGCCTGGAGCAGCTCGACAAGAAGATGAACGAGTGGACCGGCTCGCTGGCCGCTCCGCTGCGCGACCGGGTGCTCGATGCCCTGCTCGCCCAGCGCAACGCCCGCATGGCGCGCACGATGCAGAAGCTCCTCAAGGAGGCGCCGGGCAAGTCGCACTTCTTCGCCGTCGGCGCCGGACACCTCGGCGGCGACAAGGGGCTGCTGGCCGAGTTGCAGAAGGCCGGCTACAAGCTCACGCGCATCGCGCCCTGAGGGCTAGCCCGGCTACTCGTGAGCGGGCAACTTCACGAAGGCCACGCGTTCACCGGACCTCCACGGGTTCCCCGCCGGCTCGGATTGGCGTTGCCTCGCTCTCGCGCGGACGGCAAAATGCGGGCAGGTCATGAGCGCTGCCGCCATCCCGCCGAAACTGCTCCCGCTGGTCGAGTACCTCGACCAGCTGCGCAGTCGCGCCGATCTCAAGCGCCTGGAGGCGCTCCTGGCCCAGTCGCAGGCCACGCTCGAGGACGTGCGGGATTTCGTGCACTACGATCCGGGTCATTACACCCGCAACCTGGTCTGCCGGGGAACCTGGTATGAAATCCTGGTCATTTGCTGGCTGAGCGGACAACGCAGCCCGATCCACAATCACGCCCAGTCGACCTGCGGCCTGAAGGTCTTGGAAGGGATCTGCTCCGAAACCGTCTACGCCCCGTCGCCCTGCGGCCAGGTGGTACCGCTGCGCACGACCGAGAAGTTTGCCGGCGAAATCTGCGCCACCGAGGACGACGACACGCATCAGGTCTCCAATTTGCAGGGCCCGGGCGAGAATCTGGTCACGCTCCACATCTACTCGCCCCCGCTGCGCAAGATGAAGAAATTCTCCATCACCGGCGGCGTCGCCTCCGATTGGGAGCCGCCGGTGCTGGAGTTCGCCGGCGGTGAGGGTATCTGATCTTTCCCCCCGCCCCCATGGAAGCCTGCCAGCGCATCATCGTCACCTCCGCCCCCGAAAACAGCGAGACGCCGCTCGACCGCGACATCTGCTGGGTCACCCCCAATCCGCTCTTTTTCGTCCGCAATCATTTCGAGCCGCCCACGGTGGCGGACGCCGCCAACTGGGAATTGACGCTCGATGGTCTCGGCCTGACGCCACGGAAATGGACCGTGGCCGAATTGTCCGCGCTGCCCCAGCAAACGCTGCCGGCCACCGTGGAGTGCGCCGGCAACGGGCGGTCCTTCCTCAATCCGCCCGCCGAGGGCGTCCCGTGGGGACCCGGCGCCATCGGACACGCCGAATGGTCGGGCGTTCGGCTGCGCGATCTGCTGGCGGACGTCGCATTTCCGGAGTCGGCCTGTGAGCTCGTCTGTGAGGGCGCCGACCACGGAACGGAGGACGGCATCGCCATGAACTTCTCGCGCAGCCTGCCACTGGCCAAGGCGCTGGCGCCGGACACGCTGCTCGCCCTGCGCATGAACGGCCAGCCGCTCTGCGCCAATCATGGCGCGCCTCTGCGCCTCATCGTGCCGGGCTGGTACGGTGTGGCCTCCGTGAAATGGCTCCGCCGGCTGACGGTGATCGATCACGCCTACCAGGGCTTTTTCCAGACCGTGAAGTACTCGGTCGATCGCCCCACCGCCGCCGGCAAGCAGCGCGTGCCGCTCGGGCCCGGCGTGGTCAAGAGCGAGATCCTCGGGCCGCGCGCGGGCGAGACGCTGCCCCGCGGCTCGCACCGCATCCATGGCGTGGCCTGGGCCGGGGAGGATCGCATCGCCCGGGTGGAGGTCAGCACCGACGGCGGTGCGACCTGGCGCGACGCGCAGCTGCAGGGGCCGGCCCTGCCCTACTGCTGGTGCCAGTGGGAATACGCCTGGGAGCCGACCACCGGCGGCGGACACGAACTCGTCTCGCGGGCGCATTCGGCCGGCGGCCAGACGCAGCCGGCCGAATACGATCCGGACAACCTCGGTTACATCATCAACACCCTGCAGCCGAGGAAGGTCTGGGTGAGCTGACGCGCGGCCGCTTCGGCGGCGGAGCGAGAAGCGGGAGTTCCGGCGCGCGCAGCAACTCGAGTAGCGCGAGCAGGTCGGCCGCCGGCGGCGAATCACGCCGGCGCGGCCGTGGCCCGAAGGAGCGGGGGCTGGTCTTCATCGGGCCAGCTTGTGCGCGATGCACCAGCGGTAGCCGAACGGATCGACCACCAGCGCTGCCCGCGAGCCCCAGTCACTGTCCCGCGGCCCGAACAGCGAGCGGGCTCCGGCGGCGACTGCGCGCTCATAGCCGGCGTCGCAATTCGGCACCTGCAGGCAGAGCAGGCTGGGCGACATGGCGCCACCGGCAAAGCCGAAGGCCTGGTATTCGTCCGATTCGTCGGACAGGTAGAAGGTCGTGTCCCCCACCCGCAGCGTGGCGTGGCCCAGGCCGCCGGCGGGGGTGTCGTAGCGGTCGATGACCTCGACGCCGAAGGCCTGTTGATAGAACGCCAGCGCCTTCGCGCCTTCCTTGGCGGTGAGAGAAACGGAGAGAGTCGGTTCCTGGTTCATGGTGCGGGAAGCGATGGGAACTCAGGCGTGGCCGGGCTTGCGCTGGTGGATGATGAGCGTGTTGCCGGCCGGATCGAACACCATGGCCATGCGACAGACCGGGGTGTCGAACGGCTCCATCCGGAACTTCGCCTGGGCGCCGCGCAGCGCGGCGATGACCGCATCGAAGTCGGTCGTCTCCAGCGCGCAGGTGGGTCCGTCGGGATTCGGCTTCCAACCGTCGGACTTGCCGATGCCGAAGGTGTGAGAGCCGAGTTCGTATTCGACCCAGCCGCTGTCGGGTCCCATCGGGATGATCGAGGACGGCTTGAGTCCGAGCACGCCCTCGTAAAAGGCGCGGGAGGCGGCGAGATCGAGGGTGGGATAAGTGGTGAAGGCTACTTCGTGGAAGAACATGGGAGGTCGATGGGTTGGGCTCGGACCGAAGGCGACGGAGGCCGCCGACGTGTTCCGATGTGCACAGGTTCGCCCGTCCCACTGACAGCCCTATGTCAGGAGTGTTTCGACCCGGCGCGAAATGCGACGCTCAGCGACGCGCCAGCTCGACGAGCAGGAAGGTCAGGCCGCCGCGGTCGATGTACCGGTGGCATTCCCGCACCACCTGCCAGCGTGCACCCGCCGTCAGCCGCGGCAGATCGCTCTCGCCCACGAAAACGTAGCGCGCAGTCTCCGGCAGGGCCTCGGGCGTGAGGACGTAGCGCGGCTTGCGGCGCAGATAGAAGAAGGCGGGCTGCGAGTCCGGGTCGAAGGCGTAGAGATAGTCCGTGCGCGGTACGGCAGCCTCGAGCGCGCGGGCCAGCGGACGGAGCCGTTCCGCCGACGCCAGCCGCGGCGGCACCACCGTGCCGTAGATCAGGGCCACCAGACCCATGACGGCGGCCGAGCGCAGGACGAGATCGGTGCCGGCTTCGAACCGCTGAGCGCGGCGCAGGACTTCGAAGCAGAGCAGCAGCAGCGCGCCGGCGAGCAGCGATCCCACCCAGACGCCGGTCTTCAATTCCGGAGCCAGCGCGGCGGCATTTTCGCCCGGCAGCATCCACGCCAGGCCCGCGACGAAAGCGAGGATCAGGATGATCTCCAGCCCGCGCACCAGACGTCGCCAGACGAGCGTCAGCGCGCCCTGATCGGGCAGCACGAAAGCCGCGAGTATCGCTCCCGGCACCAGCAGCGGCAGGACGTAGCGCGGCGAGGCCGCCGGCAGGATCATCACGCAGAGATAGGGCAGCGCGATGGCCCAGCGCAGTCCGCGCCAGAGCGCCTGCGTCGAACCGCTCAAGCCCGCGCCAATGGCCGGTCGCGCCGCCAGCGCTGCCAGGATCACCCAGGGCACGAAATTCACCCAAGCCTGGAAGGTCAGGTTCCTGAGCCAGCGGAGGAAATCGAAGGCGTGGGTCGCGCCGGTCACGCGGTCCGTGAACTGCTCCAGCCAGACCCCGGAAACGCCCGTCTGACCGGTGCGGAGCATAGGCACCGCCCAGGAGGCGAAGAGCCCCAGCGCGAGCAGCAGGCCAACGAAATGCGCCGGCCGGAGCAGAGCGCGCAGTTGCCCGGCCGCCAGCAGGACGGGCACGACCGCACCGTAGAAGAACAGCAGGTGCAGCGGGCCCTTCAGCAGCAGCCCCAGCCCGAGGAACAGACCCGCAATCAGCCAGGCCAGCCAGCCCGCGTCGCCCTCCCGGCCGCCCCACCAGCCGCGCAGCCAGGCGAGCAACGCGAGACCGGTGAAGGTGACGTAGAGTGCCTCGATCTCGAACTTCCGGCCCTGCTCCATCAGTCCGATGTTCGTCAGAATGAAGACCGCTGCGGCCACCGCCCGCATTTCCCCGAGCGGGCGAAGCAGGGCGAAGAACGCGGCCAGAGTCAGTGCCAGCACGCCGAGCGCGGAGGGCAGGCGGATGGCCCATTCGTCCGCCCGGCCGGTGACGTGCACCGCGCCGGCGGCGATCCAGTTGATGAGCGGCGGCTTTCGGTGATAGGCGCGGCCACCGATCTTCGGGACCAGCCATTCGCCATCCTGCAGCATCTGCAGCCCGGGCATGGCTCGTCGCGCCTCCTCGCCCTTCCACTCGGGAATGCCGAGCGCGGGCAGGTAGATCGCGCCCCAGGCCGCCGCCAGCAGCAGCGCCAGCACGGCGCGCCGCAGGAATCGCTCGCGCCAGCTGGGCGCCGAGGCGCCAAGCGCGGAGGGGTTCGGGGCAGGTTCGGACATGCGTCGCTTGTGGTTTGGGGCCGCAAAGCTACTCTCCCCGCGCAACGTTGTCCCGCCGCCAATGCATTCGTTTTTCCGGCGTCCTTTGTCTCTGCTCGCCGGCCTGGTGCTGGCCGCCTTGACGGTGACCGGGAACGTCCAGGGCCAGAGCGCCTTTCTCGCCCAGGCGCAGGAGAAGTTCCGCGCCAAGGACTACGCCGGTGCCCTGGCGGAATTACAGCGGGCCGAGAAGGCTGGGGCCATGGGCGCGGACGAATGGAATCTGCTCGGCTCGATCCAGCTCCGACAGCGCAAGTTTCCGGCGGCGCGCGATTCCTTCCGGCGCGCCGTGCGGGCCGATCCCGGGTTCTGGGCGGCGCGCTTCAACCTCGGGGAGTCCGATTTCCGCGAAGGCAACTACGCCGCCGCCCGCACCAGTTTCGAAGAGCTGCTGGCGGCCTCGACCTCGGCCGCCGAGAAGGATCTGGCGTCGTATAAAATCGCCCTCACGTACGTGAAGGAGCGACGGCTGGCCGAAGCGCAGGAAGCGATCGAGGCGCTCAAGCCCGCCGATTCCGGCTCCTATGTGTATGCCCAGGCGGCACTGGCCTACGAGAAGCGCGATGGCCCGGCGGCGGCCCGCTGGCTGGCGCGCGCCCCCAGTGGCAGCCGGGCCGCGCAGGCCAAGGTGTACGCCGATTCCTTCGAAGCGATGGGCCTGTCGGTCGATCCGCGCGCGGCTGCGAACCTGGCGACGAAGGAGTCCAATGCCGACGCCATGCTCGAACGCTGGACGCTCGACGGACTCGCCACCGCCGCTCCCCTCGCCACTTCTGCGCCGGCGCCGCGCAACGAACCGCCCGCCAACCTCGCCAACGCCAACGAGCCGACCGCCCGGGCGCTGCGCAGTCTGCCGCCGTCGGTCTTCAATCCGTCCGTCCCGGCGGGGCCGACCCCGACGCCGCTGCCCGGGGCGGCGCGCACGGCCCGCACGCCGGAGATCCGCAGCAACGCGCCGGCCCCGACGCAGCAGTTTCTCGACGCCTTCCTGGTCGCCGCCAAGGCCTACCAGAACAAGGATTATCCCGCGGCGCTGGCTGCGCTCGAACAGGCGGAGTCGATCCAACCCAACCAGGCCGAAGCGGCCAATCTGCGCGGATTGGTGCAGTTCAAGCTGCGCGACTTCGCGGCGGCCGAGCGTCATTTTAAGGAAGCCATCCGACTCGACCCCACCCTCTGGGCCGCCCGCCTGAATCTGGCCGACATTCCGTTCGAGTTCCGCAACTTCACGCTGGCCCGCGAACGGCTGGAGCAGCTCTTCGCCGAGACCGACGCGAGTGTGCAGCCGCGCGAGTCGGAGTTCGTGCAATACAAGATTTTCCTCACTCTCCTACTCGAAGGCAAGGAGACGCTGGCCAAGAACTTCCTCAGCCGCTTCGGCTTCAACGGCAAGACGCCTGCCCGGTACTACGTCCAGGCCGCCATGAATTTCCACGCCGGCGATTTCGATCGCGCCGTGGCCTGGATGCAGGGTGCGCGCCGCGAATTTCCCGGGGAATCCGAGACGCTCTTCGCCGAGTCGCTTTATCGCGTCGGGTGGCTGACCGAAAAGACCGCGCCAGCCCCGGTGCCCGTGGCCGATGCCCCGCTGACCACCATTCCGGGTGACGGCGGTTCCGGGCTGGCCTCGCCGCTGCCTGCCCAACCGCTCCTGCCGCGCGGGGCGGTCGAACCCCTGCCCGAGCCGCGCCGCGCGCTGCCTCCGCCCGAGCCGCCGCCGGCACCGGTCGCGGCGGCCACGCCCGAACCCAGCGCCACCCTGGAGATGCTGGCCGCTCCCACGGCGCGTCCGGCTTCGCAGATTCCCATGGGGCCGGTGAAGGAGCCCCCGCGCGACGTGATCGGCTGGATCATCCTCGCACTCCTTTTCGCCATCCTCGTGCCGTTCGTCATCTGGCTGGCCCGCCGCCACCGCGCGGTCGAATCCTAGCCCCGCAGCGGCGATTGCCGCCCATCCGCTCCTCATGCGCTGCTTCTTCGCTCTCCTCCTCGCTCTTGGTGCAGCCCTGGCCGGATGCGTCCGCGCGCAGAGCCCGGTCCAGGTGCCGGTCACCTTTACCCACACGTTCGACACGGGCTTCGGCAACGATCTCTTCGTACTGGGCGATCACCCTGATCTCGGCGCGAACGTGCCGGAGCGCGCGCTCAAGCTGACCTACACGCCCGGGAACGTCTGGACCGGCCAGGTGGCGCTCGAAGCGGGTGCCACGGTCACCTACCGTTTCATCTCGCGCTCCATCCAGCGCGCCGCCTACTGCAACTACAACACCTTCAGCGAGGTCACGACGCCGCAGACGCTGACCGTCCCGGGCGGCTCGCCGGCCCCCTACCGCGGCAAGGTCATCTGGTATCACTCCAGCTGGTCCCGCGCCTTC
This sequence comes from Verrucomicrobiota bacterium, assembly GCA_018240025.1. Classification (GTDB taxonomy): domain Bacteria; phylum Verrucomicrobiota; class Verrucomicrobiia; order Chthoniobacterales; family SZAS-18; genus SZAS-18. The sequence continues at coordinate 28,922 of JAFEGM010000026.1, read as the reverse complement.
CTCCTTTATCGCAACAACACCGCCGGCAGCGGCTTCCAGGACGTCGAGATGCGGCGCCTCGGCAATGGTCGCGTCCCGGGCGAGTCGCTCTACCGCATTGATCTGACCGCCGAGAAAGCCGGCTCCGAGCTGGAGTTCGTCTTCCACAACGAGCTCAACCAATACGACAACGCCCCCGCCCCGCCGAGCAACGCCCCGCAAGGAGCCGCGCCCGGCGTGCCGTATCCCTATCAGTCGCTGGCGCCGCCCTACAACTACCGTACCCAGCTCGATCACCTCTTCGTGCAAGACGGCGGCGTCTTCAATTACCGCCCGACCGCCACGGTCAGCCTGGCGCGGCTGGAAACGCGCACAGTGAGCAGTTCGTACGCCGGCATCCCGGGCCGCACGATCCGCCTCTACCTGCCGCGCGGCTACGACACGAATCCGACGCGCCGCTACCCGGTCGTCTACTTCCACGACGGCCAGAACATGTTCTTCCCCGGCGGCTCCTTCGGCACCTGGGACGCGGATCGCATTGCCAGCTACGAGATCGGTCAGGGCCGCATGCGGGAGGCAATCCTGGTGGGCATCGACAACACCGCCAACCGGCTCGGCGAATACTCGCCGCCGAGCGATCAGGTGCCGCTCGCGCCGCCTGGCACCATCGGTCAGGCAGATCAATACGGGCTCTTTCTCCTCAACAACGTCATCCCCACGCTGACCGCGAACTACCGCACGCTGACGGCCTCCGGCGGCGCGGTCGATCCCGCGGAGACGACCATCGCCGGCTCGTCCATGGGCGGGCTCGTTTCGAGCTATCTGGCCAGCCTCTACCCCACCTACTTCCGGCGCAGCGGCGTCTTCTCGCCGGCCTTCTGGGCCGCGCCGAACCATGTGCAGTCGCTCAAGGTCGCGCCGAAACGCCCGGTGCGCTGGTGGCTCTCCATCGGCACCGAGGAGACCAGCTCCGGAGGTAATGCGGATGTCTACTGGAACGGCGCCCAGGAGATCTTCAATGCCTGGCTCAGCCAGGGCTACGCGCACCTGACCGAACTGCGCTTCGCTCCGGGCTGCGGCGCCGCGCACAACGAGCCGGCCTGGTCGCGCCTGCTGCCGGCGTTTTTCCAATTTCATCTCGGCAGCTGGGACGAAGCCAATGCGCTCACGGCCGAGGAGGCCACGCCGGGACTGCGCGTGACTGCGGCCGCGCCGGGCGCCACCTCGCAGCTGACCTTCACTGCGCTGCGCGGCGTGACCTATCAACTCGAACGCGGCCCGCTCACCGGACTCGCGCCCTGGGCGCCGCTCGGCACGTTCCGGCAGCGCGATCAGGCCTGGGCTCCGCTGCCGCTGGCGGACACCGCCACGCCGCCGGCACCGGACGTCTTCTGGCGTCTGCGGTATTGACGGTTGCTCACTCCGCGCGCAGAGCCTCGGCGGGCGACACGCGCAGCGCGCGCAATCCCGGACCGACCGTCGCAGCCAGCGCAGCCAACAAGAGCAGGCCGGCGGTGCCGAGGAACGAGAGCGGGTCGGTCGTGGTGATACCGTAGAGCAGGGCCGCGATCAGCTGCGAGGCAGCCACCGCGCCGCTCAGGCCAAGAGCGAGGCCGATGATCAGCCGCAGTCCACCTTCGCGCAGGACCAGCGACATCACTTGCCCCGGCGAAGCTCCCAAAGCCATCCGAATCCCGAACTCCTGGGTCCGCTGAGCCACTCCGTAACTCGTCACGCCGAAGAGCCCGATGGCCGCCAGCAATGCCGCGACCACTCCGAAGCCGGTGAACATCCCGGCGATGAGCCGCTTGGAGTAATGCGCCTTGCGCAAAGTGACTTCGAGCGGCTGCGCAAAATAGACCGGCAGTTCGTCGTTCAGGCTGCGCACCACCGCGCGCAACACCGGAGCCAACGCGTCGGCATCGCCACTGCGGGCACGCACGTAGGCGGTCACGCGCTCATTTTCGGGAATCTGCGCCAGCGGAACGTAAACCTGAGGCGCGGAGAAGACGCCGAAATTCCCCTGCATGCGGTCCCGCACTACTCCCACCACCGTGAACCAGGCGTCGGCGGCTTCCTCCGGCACGCGGAAGCGCTTGCCGAGCGGGCTTTGTCCCGGCCAGTGTCTCTGCGCGAAGCTTGCGCTGACCAGTCCGACCCGCCGGCTGGCCGGCTGATCAGTCTCGAGGATGTCGCGCCCTTCCAGCAGGCCGATGCGCAGGGTTTCCAGATATCCAGGCGTGATGGCGAGCAGGCACATGGACGGCCCTCTCTGCCCGGGCGCGACCGCCGGGCGATCTTCGATGACCACCGGTTGGGCACCATCGTAGTTGGCTTCGAGATCGCACAGTCCTGCCTGCGCTACCTCCGGTCGCTCGCGCAACCGCTGCAACCAAGCGGCATGGAATTCGTTCCTTTTGGCGGCGTCCGCGTAGCCTAGCTTGGGCAGGGCCACCCGGCCGGTGTAGACACCGGCCGGATCCAGGCCCAGCGGCAGAGTCTGGATCTTGATCACGCTTCGAATGGTCAGAATCGAGAGCACGAGCAGGAGAGCGGAGAGCGCGATCTGTCCGATGACCAGCCAGCCTGCGAAGCGGCCGAGTCGATGCCCGCTCGAGCCGCGTGCGGCGTCCGTCAGTACCGTGTTCAAGTCGGGGCGCGTCAGTCGAAGGGCGGGTACGATGCCTGCGAGGAGGCAGGAGAGCGTCGCCATTCCCAGGGTGTAGGCCACCGCCCGCGCGTCGAGGGAAAAGGTCATCCAGTAGGCCAGTTGCATGGGCTCGATGAGACGCTGGAAGAGCGCCGCCCCGGCATAGCCCAGCAGGAGTCCGAGACTGGCACCGACCGCCGCGAGCACCGAGGCTTCGCGGAAAATCAGCGCCACCAACTGGCCGCGTCCCGCACCCAGCGCGCTGCGCACCGCCAGTTCCTTTTCGCGGCTGAGCGCCCGCACGAGCAAAAGATTGGCGCTGTTGGCGCAGGCGACGAGCATGACCAGGAATACGGCCGCCAGCATGACCCCCAGCACGAGGCGATCGGTCGACCCGATGTTCGTCTGCGACAATGACAGCACCCTCGGCACCAGATCGCGGCCGTTCTCCGGGTGGTCCTTCAGCTGCCGCGCGGCCAGACCCAGCAACTCGGTCCGCGCATCGTCGGTGCTGACCCCAGGCTTCACCCGTCCGAACATGAGATAATTGCGAACCTCCCGGCGCTCGAGCCCGAAGCGTTCCGCGGGCGGCGTCCAGACATCGCTCGCTTCCGGAAAACGGTACCCTGCGGGAGCCACACCCAGGACGGTGGCGTAGACACCGTCGAGCCGGACCTGCTTCCCCAGGATGGCGGGATCAGAGCCGCACAGACGACGCCAGAGCCCTTCGGCCAGAATCACGACCGGGGCGGCTCCCGCCTTCTCTTCCTCGGCCGAAAACCAACGCCCGAAGAGTAGAGGTGCCTCGACCGCCTGCAGCGCCGCCGAGGTAATGACCGCCGCTTCGATCCGCTCAGGATCCCGACCTGGCGCGATGAAGCCTGCCGTGCGGGTCTCGTAGGCGCCGAGATCGACGAACGACCTCTGGGCCGCCCGGAACTCACGAAACTCCGGGAAGGAGACGCCGGAGCGTTCATCCGCGTTGCCCGACGGGGGCAGATAGTTGAGCGCCAACACCCGATCGCCATCCGGCACCGGCATTCCACGGATGATCCAGCGGTCGACCATCGAAAAGATGGTCGCATTGACCCCGATCCCTAGCGCCAGGGTGACTATGACGACAGCGCAGAAACCAGGCGCCTTGAGGAGTGTCCGCAGAGTGGGCGGCAGTTGCATGAAGAGGGAGTGTTGAAGTGCGGCGCCAAGCGGCGGTCGCGTCGCGGGCCCCGGGCGCACGAGTTGTGCCAAGCCGCAGAGAATCGCCTGCCGCCTGGCCCTGCCAGAGTTGCACAAGACAGCTGGCCGGAGGTCGACTCCAGCGCCTTGCCGATTCCGGAATGCGCGCTTCCCAGACGTGGGACAGCCGGTGCCGCGCGTCCAGGGGGCGTTTCGAACCGGTCGACGCGCGGCGACTAGCCTTGGCTCGCGAGCGGCTTGCGAGCGCCCATCACGATGGTCCGACCGACCAGCACGTCCCAGTCGTTCATGCGTTCGACGTGCGGCGTATTCACCGGATCGAGCGTCTTGAATCGGCGCGCCTCCTTCCGCCGCGCGAGCAGGCGGTACAGCTGGATGAAGGGCCAGGCCAGAGCGGCGCCGGGGATCGAACCGCGCTGCCAGCGATCGACCGTCAGACGCACGTCCTCGAAGCCCGCATTGAGCAGAGCGTGCGCGATATAAAAGCAGCCGATCGGGCTGATGTGGCCGGCGGCGGTGTGCATCTCCGTCTCATGCACCCGCAGCGGGCCGAAGAGGTTGTGGAAGCCGAAGAAGAAGTACCGCAGCCGCGAGCGGAAGTTGAGCACGTTGGGCGTCGAGAGCACGAAGGCGCCGCCGGGCCGGAGGACGCGGAACGCCTCGCGAAACAGGCCGCGGTAGTTCTCGATGTGCTCGATCACCTCCGTGCAGGTGACGAGGTCGAACGAATCGGGCGGATACGGCAGCGGTTCCCGATCCAGATCGGCCCGGTCCACCGGCACGTCCGGCACGCGCATCAACCCGAGGTGGCCATCGCAGGCCCGGGAGCGGTATTGAGCGCGTTCGCGCAGCGCGGCGATCAGCTCGCCGTAGCCGGCCCCGATATCCAAATGTTCGCCCGCGGCCGCCGGCCGAATTTCGGAGGCCAGACGGAGGGTGGCGAGATGAATGGCCGGGATGCTCAGCGCCACGCCGCTTGTGAACACCCCCGAGTTGGGGCTGTCCAGCCAAGATTGCGAAGTTCCGCGCCGGGAACGAAAAAATTGACGGGGACCGCCCCCCGCGCTCCCTGTGGCGTCCCTATGGGACGTCAGTGGTTACACGCCAAACGCGCGATCGCTTCGCTGAAAAAGTCGAAGTCGACCGGCAAATTCGTCAAAGAGATCATGGTGGCCGCCAAGTTCGGCGGTCCGGATCCCGCCGGTAACGCGCGCCTGGCCGCGGCGGTGGAAAAGGCCCGCAAGGAAAGCGTTTCCCGCGACGTCATCGAGCGCGCCATCAAGAAGGGCGCTGGGATCGGCGACGAGAAGCTAGTGCTCGAGCACGTGAATTTCGAAGGCTACGCCCCGCACAAGGTGCCGGTCATCGTGGAGGTGTATACGGACAATCAGAACCGCACCGCGCCCGAAATCCGCGTCCTCTTCAAGCGCGGACAGCTGGGCACGAGCGGCTCGAACAAGTTCCTGTTCGATCAGGTCGGCCTGGTCGAAGCGCATCACGCCGACCTCAACGCCGACCGCGAGGCCGCGGCGATCGAGGCAGGCGCGAACGAGTTCGAGGAGCTGACCCACGAGCAGAACGACGACATTCCCGAAGGCACCTGCGGCGCCCGTTTCATCGCCGACCGCACCGCCACGGCGGCGGTTTCGGAGTGGCTCAAGCAGAACGGCTGGACGGTCATCACGAGCGAGCTGGGGTACATCGCGAAGTCGTTCCCGGAGCTGAGTGACGAGCAGCGCATGGAAGTTGGGGAGTTCCTGCATGCCCTCGACGAGCACGACGACGTCCACCGCGTCTGGGCGGCGCTGAAATAGTCGGCTGGCCGGCCATTCAGGCCTTGGCAGACCGCCGCCGCAACCAGTTCGTGGCGAGCGGCTTGAGCACGCGTTGGGTCAGGCTGTAATCGATGAGCCAGAGCAGCGCGGTCGTGCCCGCCAATACCCAGACGAATGCCAGCGCCGGCTGTCGGATGCCGAGAAACGTCCACGCCACCGTGAGCAGCGGTACGTGGAAGAGATAGAGCGGATACGACAGGTCCCCGAGGAAGAGCAGACGGCGGCGGGTGGCGTCCGAGACCTCCCGCCGCGCGCCGAACCGGAAAGCCAGCACGACCAGCAGAGCCGTGACGCACGACAGCCGGTCCGACAGCGAGGTGGGATGCAGGCAGACTGCCCCCAGCCCCACGGTCAGCGCGATCCAGCCGAGTCGGTGGCGCGACCACTCCGCGAAGTAGAAGCCCAGCAGCCAGGCCCAGAGGTGGCGGAACGCATCGTACCCATAAAAGAACTCGGCCCGCACGCCCGCGATGGGCAGGCAGAAGTACGCGAAGGTCAGCGCCATCGAGCCGACGGCCACCGGCCGCGGCAGCAGGAGGAAGAGCGGGGCCAGCGCGTAGTAGAAGACCTCCACGCTCAGGCTCCAGAGCGGCGGATTGAACGGCATGGTGGCGCAGGCGAAGCCCTGCAAGAGCAGGGCGTTGCCGGCCGAGGTGGCCCAGCCGGTGGAGCCCAGCGTGAAGCCGGGCAGAGGCAGCGCCGGGCGGAAGGCCACATTCAATGCGTGGGTCAGCAGCACCGCACCGAGATAGAGCGGATAGATCCGCAGCACGCGTCGGATGTAGAAGGCCAGCGTGCCATCGCCGTGCTGGGCCAGCGAGGCGCGGATGGAGTAGCCCGAAATGACAAAGAAGCCGATGACTGCGACCTGCGCGCCGAACTCCGCGGCCGCCAGGATCACCGGATCGTAGCGAAAGAACCAACGCAAGTGCGCCGCCACCACCACGGCGGCGAGGATGAAGCGGACCAGCGCCAGCCAAGGCCAGATGGCCGGGCGGTGGAACGGAGACTCGGCGGCGGCGCTCGACATGCGCCCGTGTTCTATGCCGGGCGGAGCGGGCTGCGAAGGGGAATCGGACCGCGGTCTGTCACTACTTCGGCTGACCTTCCACGTGGCGCTTGAAGGCCTCCTCGAAGAGCGCCTTCCAACCGGCCGCGACATTGGTCGGATCGCCCAGAAGGCCAAAGACAGAGTCGGTGAGTTCGAAGCGGGTCGAGGATTTGCCGACCGCGGTGAAGGTCAGCCGCAAGAGCGAGGTGAACGGCCCACCGAATGGCGGCGCCACCGCCCCGCTGAGGAGGATCGTCTGCGGCGCCTCCAGCGCGATGACCTGATACCACAGCAGCCCGTTGCCCTCGCCCCGATCCTCGTAAAGGCGTCCCCCAACGCGCGGTTCGAAGACCAGCCGCCGCGGCGCCGGCGTGGCGTAGAAATCCTCCGGCCACCAAAGGGCGATATCCTCGGTGAAAGCGCGCCAGACGGCGGCCTGCGGGCGGGCGAGCTTGAAGCTGAGTTGATGCGTGTGGGCAGTGACGTTGGCAGCGGACATGGTCAGGAAGGCAATTGGGGGTTGGGAGAGGACGAGCTGGATTCGACATGCGCCGCGAAGGCGAAGCCGAGGCGCAGCCCCGGCGGGCGCGCGGCCAGCGGGCGACGCCGAAAAGCCGAGGGCGCGAGGCCGAAGCGGCGTCGGAAGGCGCGCGTGAAGGCCTCGTGCGACTGGAATCCGCTGCTCAGCGCGATCTGCAGCACCGACGCTCTGCCAGCCAGCAGCTCGAGCGCGGCGCGATCGAGCCGGTCGCGCCGCCGCTGTGCTGCCGGTCCCTGACCGAGCAGCACCCGCGCGCGCCGATGCAACTCGCGGATCGACCAGCCGGCCGCGCGCGCAGTCGCGGGCAGCGGGTATTCGGCCGTCGCTTCGAGCGCCGTCCAAAGGCGTCGACGCGCGGCTTCCTGGCCGGCGGCGGGGTGGGATTTCCGAAGCACGGCCCGAGGCTAGGAAGTCGCGCCGCGTCTGTCTTGACCGTTTCTGCCAAAGAATTCACCGGCCCGTCCCTGCAAGGCTGCGGGCCGGCCGACAAATTTTCTTGCGTCCGGGAATAGCGGTCACGTTCTATTCCTCGGACACACAGCTTTGTCGATGCCTGTCCCCACGCACCGCGTCCAGCTGGTCTGCTCCGCCGGTTCTTCCACCGGTCGCACGACCGCGGCCGGTCGAATGTCCCGCGGCCCCGAAATTGCTGATCCCATTGGGCCCTCCCTCGCGCTGAGCATCTGCACCGTGTTGCCCGACCCCCCGGATCTTTCCATTTTCTCCAGCCCGACCGCCTGCCCTGCGCGGCCGCCGGGTTGGAACTCCCACCCCCGCAGCGGGGGCCGCACTTCCGTGCGACCCGGGCCGCTCGGACATCCGCGTTTCTCGCGCCGCTTCCCGCAGCTCGAGGCGCTCTTCCCGGGCACCCAACCGCCCTGGCTCAAGGTCATCCCGACCGCGACCACACCCCCCGGACGCGCTCACTGAGAGCGCGACCAAGGCTCCAGCGTCGCTTTGCCGCCGTAGCCCATCACCCTTTGGCCGCATCCCCCGATGAGGCCAAGACAAAGCAAACCAACCACACACCACATCGACAGAACATGAAAACCACCCACAAGTCCCTCATCGTCGCCGCCGCCATGACCGGTCTCTTCACCGGCTCGACCGCCTTCGCGGCGGCCGACATGCAGGCTGCGGCCGGCGTCTCCGTTCTCGCTGAGAAGGAGAAGGGCGGCCACGGCTGCAAGGGCCAGAATGCCTGCAAGGGCCAGGGCGGCTGCAAGACCGGCGACGGCGGCTGCAAGGGTAAGAACTCCTGCAAGGGCAAGGGCGGCTGCAAGACCGAAGCCCCGAAGAAGTAATCCTTCGCGCATCCTCGGGAAGCGCGGGGTCCCATCCCCCGGCTTCCTCGTCCTCGGTGATCAGGGGTCCGCCGCGCGGAAAGCTGATCACGGAAGGCGACCGGCAGTCTCGGTCTTCGTTCTCTCCGCTCCTCCCCCTATGCCCGCCAATCTTTTCAACGGCTTCACGGACTACGGCGTCGGTCTCGGACTGCGGGTGCCGCATTACCGCCATATCCTGGCGGAGAAGCCCACCTGCGACTGGTTCGAGATCATCTCCGAGAATTTCATGGTCGACGGCGGTCGGCCGCTGGAGGTGCTCGATGCGATCCTCGAGCGGTACAAGGTCGTGCAGCACGGCGTGGCCATGTACTTCGGCTCGGCCGACAAGCTCAACCGCGACCACCTGCGCAAGCTCAAGCGCTTGGTGAAGCGGACCAATACGCCCTGGCTGTCCGACCATCTTTGCTGGGGCAGCGTCGACGGTCGCTACACGCACGACCTGCTGCCGATGCCCTACACGATGGCCTCGGCGCGGCACACGGCCCAGCGGATCCGCGAGGCGCGCGATTATCTCGAGGTGCCCATCTGCGTCGAGAACGTGAGCAGCTACGCCGAGTTCCACGTCTCCGACATGACCGAATGGGAGTTCCTCTCCGAGGTCGTGGAGCTGGCCGACTGCGGCATTCTGCTCGACGTGAACAACATTTACGTCTCGTCGCAGAACCATTCCTTCAATCCCTACGACTACCTGAACAACATCCCCCACCACCGGGTCGGGCAGATGCACATCGCGGGGCATTCGAAATACGAGCGCTTCATTCTGGATACGCACGACGCCCCCGTTTGTGATCCCGTGTGGGAGCTGTATGCGCATGCCATCGAGAAATGCGGCCGCACCGCCACGCTGCTCGAGTGGGACGACCGCATTCCTTCCTTCGATGAAGTCCACGACGAAGCGCTCAAAGCCGAAAAGTACCTCGATCACGTCGCCGCCGCCCAAGCTGCGTAACCGGGCGGATCTGGCCGCGCTCCAGCGGACCATGGCGGAGGCGCTCTTCCGGCCGCTCACGCCGGATTGGGAGATGCAGAAGACCTGGGCGGACGGGCGCCGCTCGGCGGTGGCCGCGGCGGAGTTCATCAAGCCGAACGACCGGCTGACCTCCTTCGAACGCCTGGAGATTTACAACAAGCAGTACTGGTTCCGGCTCTTCGACTGCTTCTACGACGACCTTCCCGGACTGCGTGCGCTGCTCGGCGAGAACAAGTTCCGCGCGCTCTGCAAAGCCTACCTGACCGCGAATCAGTCGCGCAGCTTCGCGCTGCGGAATCTGTGCGATCGGCTGGTCGGCTTCCTCGAAGAGCATCCCGAGCTGACCGCGCCGAAGACTGAGGTCGCGCTGGAAATGGCGCGTTTCGAGTGGGCGCAGATCGTGGCCTTCGACGAAGGCGCCAGGCGCGTGCTCGGTTCGGACGATCTGCTCGACGCGCCGCCGGAACAGCTCCGCCTCGGCCTGCAGCCTTACGTCACGCTGCTGCAGTTGAACCACGCGCTGGACGAGTACCTCGCGGCGGTGCGCAAGCGCGACAACGACATCCTGCGCGGCGAGGCCAGCAATGCGGTCAGCTCCGCGCCGAAGGTCAGCCGCAAGCGCCGCCTGCCCCCGCCCCGGCGGGAAGTGCTCCATCTGGCGGTCCACCGGCTCGACAACCAGCTCTACTACAAGCGGATGGAGCCGGAGGCTTTTGCCATTTTGAGCGGACTACGCGACGGCCTCACGGTGGCCGACGCCTGCGAGCGGGCCATTCTCGCCAGCTCGCGCAAGGCCGATTGGGCCAGGGAGATCCAGCAGTGGTTCTCCGTTTGGGCCCAGCTCGGCTGGTTCTGCCGACCTTCATGAAGTTGCTGTCCCGTCTCGCGCTCGTCGCGCTCGCCTCGTTCGTCCTCCCGCTCTCGGCTCCTGCCGCAGACGCCACCCCCAAGAAGCTCCCCTCGCCCACCTGGGTCGACTGGTCACCCGCGGTCTTCACCCGCGCCCAGTCCGAGAAGAAGCTCGTCCTGCTCGATCTCGGCGCGCGCTGGTGCCATTGGTGCCACGTCATGGAGGAGATGACCTACGCGAATGCGGAGGTCATCCAGTTGCTCGAGCGGCACTTCATTTGCGTCCACGTGGACCAGGACTCGCGGCCGGACCTGGCCAATCGCTACGAAGATTACGGCTGGCCGGCCACGATCTTCTTCGGACCCAAGGGCGAAGAGCTGGTCAAGCGCCAGGGGTTCATCAACCCGCGCGAGATGCTGGCGCTGCTGCGCGCCCTGATCGACGACCCCACGCCCGGGCCGTCGGTCCGACCCGAACCGAAGATCGATCCCGCTCGCGAAGCCGCATTGCCCGCACCGCTGCGTGCCGAACTCGAGGCCGCCTTCCTGGAGGGTTACGATGCGAAATACGGCTCCTGGGGGCGGGTGCAGAAGTTCCTCGACTGGGACAATGTCGAGCGCTGCCTCAGCCTGGCCCGCCGGGGCGACGAGAACGCGCGGAAGATGGCGCAGCAGACACTCGACGCGCAGCGGGCCCTGCTCGATCCGGCCTGGGGCGGCGTCTATCAGTACTCCACCGACGGCGACTGGGAGCATCCGCACTTCGAGAAGATCATGCAGATGCAGGCCGAGAATCTGCGCGTCTACGCCCTCGCCTTCAGCCAGTGGCAGCGGCCGAGCGATCTCGCCAGCGCCCGGGCGATCGAGAGCTATCTGCGCAATTTCCTGAGCAGTCCCGAGGGCGCGTTCTACGTCTCGCAGGATGCCGATCTCGTGCCCGGCCAGCACGCGGAGGACTACTTCGCGCTCGACGACGCCGGCCGTCGGCGGCGCGGCCTGCCGCGGATCGATACCAACCTCTATTCCCGCGAAAACGGCTGGGCCATTCTCGCCTACGCCGACCTCTACGCCGCGACCGGTGAAGAGCCCGTGCTGGCCCGTGCTTTGCAGGCCGCCCGCTGGGTGCTGGCCGAACGGGCCCTGCCGGGCGGAGGCTTCCGCCACGGCGCGACCGACGAGGGCTATCTCGGCGACACGCTGGCCATGGGACGCGCGTTTCTGCGGCTCTACGCCCTCACCGCCGACCGGGTTTGGCTCGAGCGCGCGCAGGCCGCCTGCGGGTTCATCGACCAGAACTTCCGCACGCCGGTCGGCTTCGCCGCCGCCCGTCCCGCGCCTGGCGGGATCGCGCCGCCGAAGCCCCAACTCGACGAAAACGTGCAGCTGGCGCGCCTCGCCAATCTGCTCGCCCGCTACACCGGCGACGAAGCCGCCCGCCGCGTGGCCGAACACGCCTTGAAATACGCGCTGGTGCCGGAGGTCTGGCGGCCGCGCTTCTCGTCCGTCGGGGGCATTCTCATGGCAGAAGCCGAGTTCAATGCGGCGCCGTTGCACATCGTCATCGTGGGCCGGAAGTCCGATCCGACCGCCCGCGAACTGCACCGCGCCGCGTTGCGCATCGCCTCGAACTACGTGCAGCTCGAATGGTACGACGCGACCGAGCCGAAGCCGCTCGAGACGGAGATTCCCTTCCCCGAGAGCGACAAGCCGGCGGCCTATGTCTGCACCGACCGCAGCTGCTCGCCGCCGATCGAGGACCCGGCCAAGTTTGGCGCGCAGATCGAGCGAATCACCGCGCGGAAGTAGCGGTGGGCGCCCTGCTCCTGACCGCAAGGGGTAGCCGCTGTCGTGGTGGATGCAGACCGGCCGACGTCGCGTAGGTTCCCGACCTGCCATGCCGTTCGTTCCCGAAGTTTCCAACGTCCGCCGTCACACTCAACGCAGCTGGTTCGTGGTCCACGCCAAAGGGCTGGTGGCGCGCAAAGGCGAGGGGCGGCTGATTCTGCCGACCGATGACGAGGTGGTCTCGCTCGGACTCAACCACGAGGCAGCTCATCGGCTGGGATCATTCGACGAGACCGATGCCCTCGTCGTGCCCATCGACGGCCGTATCGAGCCGCCTTTCGAACTCATCGGCCTGCGTGCGCTGGCCGCGTTCGTCGATGCCGAACTCTTCGGCGTCGTCGGCCGCGCCTTCCACGCCACCGACTGGCTGACCAACTCGCGCTTCTGTGGGCGGTGCGGCACGGCCACCACGCTGAGTCCGACCGAGCGCTGCGCCGTCTGCCCGGGTTGCGGGCACCACACCTATCCGCGCATCTCGCCCGCCATCATCACGCTTGTGCGCCGCGGCGACGAGGCGCTGCTGGCCAGCAATGCCAAGTTCCCCGGCGTCTTCTACAGCACGCTGGCCGGGTTTTCGGACATCGGCGAATCGCTCGAAGAGACGGTTCGCCGCGAGGTCCTCGAGGAAGTCGGCGTCCACGTGCACGACATCCGCTATTTCGGCAGTCAGCCTTGGCCGTTCCCGAACTCGCTCATGATCGGCTTCACCGCCCAATGGGAGTCCGGCGAGATCGCGATCGACCCCGCCGAGATCTCCGACGCCCAGTGGTTCACGATCGATGCGCTGCCGCCCATCCCCCCGCCCCTGAGCATCGCCCGACGCCTGATCGACGCATGGATCGCCGATGTGCGCGGCATGCGTGGCACGTAATCCGCACTCTCCGAGTGCGGCCACGCCGCGCAGGACAGGAGACTGGAGACGAAACGTAGTCCGCACTCTCCGAGTGCGGCCACGCCGCGCAGGACGGGAGACTGGAGACGGAAGTAGTCCGCACTCTCCGAGTGCGGCCTGCGCCGCGAAGGACCTGAGACCGGAGGCTGAATGCCGAAAGTGAGCTCGGAGCGAGCCTCGACCGGCCGCTCCCCGGATATCCGACCTAACCCCTCCCTCCCTCCCCCTTCACGCCTTCGCCCCCTTCACACCTCTTGAAGATCTACGCGTAGATACTCTGGTACCGGCACCGGCCGCCAGGCCCGGTTTCCCTGCTTCGCGAGGACCTCTGCCCTCACCGCAGCCCGCCGGTCCCCAGCGTGCCGACCACCAACTCCCCGACCTCGGCAATCAGCTGCAGGCGCGTCACCGGCTTCCGCAGCACGCGCACGTGGGGAAGCGTCAGCAGCTCGGACTCGGTGCCGGCTTCCGGCGCCGAGGCGGTCAGCACGAGCACCGGGAGCAGGGCGAGATCGGCTTCCGCGCGCAGCTGCGCGATGAGATCCTCGCCGGAGCCGCCGGGCATGCGCAGATCGGTCACGACCAAATCCGGCTTCCGCTCGCGGATGAGGCGCAGGCCGTCGGTGATGTTGGCGGCCTCACGCGTGCGATGCCGCGGGCCGAGGTAGTCGCCCACCAGCCGGCGGTTCAACGGCACGTCGTCGATCACCACCAGGTCCAGCTCTGCCAACGCGGCGAACGCCCGCTCCAGCGCAGCCCGTCCCATTTCGGTCGGCGTGGGCGCCCGCGGTCCGGCGGTCTCGACCTTCAAGCCGGGGAAGGCGAAGCGAAAGGTGCTGCCCTGGCCAGGTTCGCTTTCGAGTTCGATCCGACCCTGCATCATCTCGACCAGCCGTTGGGTGATGGTCAGCCCGAGCCCCGTGCCGCCGTAGCGCCGGGCGCTTTGGCCGGAGACCTGCGAAAACGCCTCGAAGACCCGCTTCTGCTCCGCGAGCGGAATGCCGATGCCGGTGTCGGCCACCTCGAGCACCAGCGTGCGTTCGCCGCCGCTGCCCTCCGCGCGGGCTCGCAGCGTGACCTGGCCACGGTCGGTGAATTTGAGAGCGTTGCCGACCGTATTGAAGAGGATCTGCCGCAGACGCACTTCGTCGAGCACCAGGCGTGCGGGGAGTTCGCCCGCGATTTCCAACTCGAGTCGGACGCCCTTCTGCTCGGCCTGGAGCGAGAACATCTGCTGCACCTCGCGCAACAGCCGCGAGACATCGGTGGGGGTGGTCTGCAGATCCAGCTTCCCGGCCTCGATCTTGGACAGATCGAGAATGTCGTTGATCAGCCGCAGCAGCGTGTGCCCGCTGCCCGTGATCGCCTGGAGGAACTCGCGCTCCTCGCCCTGCACCCGTCCATTGAGCAGCTCCGCGAAGCCGAGGATCGCGTTCATCGGCGTCCGAATCTCGTGGCTCATGTTGGCCAGGAACTCGCTCTTCGCGCGGTTGGCCGCCTCGGCGCGCCGCCGCGCTTCCGCCAGGGCCTCGTTCTGCCGGCGCAGGGCTTCCTCGCCGCGACGCTTGAGGCGGAAGCGGTTCCAGAGCAGCAAGACCACGCCGCCGAGCACGATGACCCCGGCCAGTAGCTCGCTGCGGCGCATGTCCTGGCGCAGCAGTTCGACCCGCTGGACTTCCGACTCCGCGCGCAGGACCTCGATCTGCCGCTGACTGCGTTCGGCCTGATAGCGAGCCTCCACTTCCGCGATGCGTTTGCGCGATTCCGCCCCGCGCAGCTGTTCCTGCACCGGCGCGAGTTTGTCGGCGTATTCGAATGCGGCCGCCAGATTGCCCAAAGCCCGTTGTGAGCGCACGAGCGTCTCGCAGGCCGTGCGGATGGCGTCGAGCCGCTGGCCCGCCTCGGCCAGCGCGAGCGCCTCGGTCGCATAGGCGATCGCCCCGGCGTGCTCGCCCCGCGCCGCCTGCACCGCGCCGAGCCGATTGAGGCATTTCATGATGCCGTCGCGAATGTTGATCCAGCGGTAGATCTGCAGCGCTTCGTGGAACTCGGCCAGCGCCTGGTCCAGCTGGCCCATCGCCTGGCGCGTCACGCCAAGGCTTTCGCGCGCCCCCGCCATGATCTCCCGCGAGTTGAGCTTGCGCGCCGCCGCCATGGTCAGCTCCTGCGCGGCCAGCGCCTTGTCGAACTGCTTCAGCGCGGCGTAGGCATCGCCGATGTTGTTGGCCAGCAGGCCGCGCATGTAGGTGTCGCTCTGCGGCAGCACGCTCTCCGCCAGCTGATATTGCGCCAGCGCCTCTTCGTGGCGGTCCTGATGACGGAAGGTCGTGCCCAGATTGGTCCGACTCGTGACGAGCCCAGTCGTGTCCTGCACGCGCTCGGCCAAGGCAATGGCCTCGAGGAGATATCGCGCGGCCGACTCGTAGTCGCCGCGCGAGTCGTGCAGGACGCCGATCGAGTTGAGCAGCTGATTCTCGCGCACCGTGTCCTTCAACTCCCGCGCGAGCTGGATCGCCGCGACATAATACCGCTCCGCCTCCGACAGCTCGCCCATGGCGAAATGGCAGCGCCCGATCCATTGCGTGGCGATCAGCTCGTCGGGCGCATTCTTGAGCTGCCGGAAGAGTTCGAGCGCCGCCCGCCGCTTGGCGAGCGACTCGGTAAATCGGTCGCGGGCGAACAGCACCGAGGCCGACGTCTGCAGGGCCCTCGCCTCCGCGGCCTTATCGCCAAGTTGCCGCGCCAATTCCTCGGCCTGGGCCCCCGCCTCCAGCACGCGTTCCGGAGTCAGCTGACGCCGCGCTTCGAGCAGCGCGAGCAAGGCGGCTAGGCGCGCCTTCGGCTCGGTGGCGCGCTCCAGCCGCGCTTCGAGTTCCGCCGGCGGCAGCGGTGTGGGGGACGACGACGGGCTTTGGGCCCGCACGCTCGTCACCAGAGCCAGGACCGCTGCGCCCACGACCCAGCCTCGCCGGAGAGCGGAGAAGGGAGCGTGGACGTTGGCCATGAGACCGAGCGCACCTAAGCGGCGACCCGCGCCAGAGTCCAGCGGGAGCGCGTGTCCCGCGGCCCGCCTCCCGAACCTCTGCGCCGCGCGCTACATTTGCGTCATCCGCCCGGCGCTCCGAGAATGCCGGCCGCTCGCGGGCTGTCAGCCGCGGCGGATCTTCGCCCCTGCCCCGCCCATGCTCGACGCCACCTACCTCGCCCACCGGGAACGCCTCGCCGACACGCTCGACAAGGTCGCCGGCCTGGCCCGCACGCTGGGGCTGGGCGAACGCGCCGCCACGCTCGATGAAGTGCGCCGCGCCCTACGCGATCCGTTTCTGTTCGTCGTGGTGGGCGAAGTGAAGGCCGGCAAGAGCAGCTTCATCAACGCGCTGCTCGGCGCCAAGGTCTGCGACGTGGCGCCCGATCCGTGCACGGACCGCGTCACGCAGATCGTCTATGCGGACGAACCGTTCACGAAGGAGATCGGGCCGCTGCTGCGTCAGACTGGCGTGAAGGCCGACATCCTGCGCTCCATCGCCATCGTCGATACGCCGGGCACCGGCGCGATCATCCGGGAGCATCAGCAGATCACGGAGAACTTCATCCCGCGGGCCGATCTCGCGCTCTTCGTTTTCTCCGCTGTCAATCCGCACACCGGTGCCGCCTGGGACATGCTCGACTTCGTCCGGGCCGAATGGCGCAAGAAGGTCGTCTTCGTCCTGCAGCAGTCGGACCGCGCCACGCTGGCCGAGCTGGAGGTCAACCGCCGGGCGGTCGAGCAATACGCCGCCCAGCGCGGGCTCAAGCAGCCGCTGATCTTCGCCACCTCCGCCCTGCGCGAAGGCTCGGGCGACAAGGGCAGCGGCTTCGCCGAGGTGCGCGAATTCATTGCCCAATCGGTCACCGGCGGAGCCAATGCGAAGCTCAAGCTGGAGAACGCCGCCGTGGCCGGAGAGAAGATCCTGACCGACGCCGGCGCCGCGCTGACCGAGGAAGCGAAGCGCCAGGCAGGCGACGCAGAAGTCGCCCAGCGCATGGAGGATCGGCTCGGCAATGCGGAGTCACGCTCTGCTCGCGAGATTGATGCCCTCGTCGAGCGTCTCGAACTCAACTACAACCGCCTGGCCGCCGAGCTGACCGACGAATTCGAGCGCGGCCTTTCGCTCTCGGAACTCTTCTCGCGCACGATCGGCCCCATCTTCGGCGGCAAGAAACCGCTCAAGGCCTGGATCGAGGACCTCAAGAGCGACTTCGAAAAGCGCCTCTCGCCGCGGGTGGAGGAACTGGCCCAGGAAGGCGCGCAGCATTACCTCGATGGCGTGCGGCTGGTGCTGAACGACCTCATCACCGACCTGAGCCGCGTGCGCCCCGCCGACGGCGCGCAGGCGCCGCAGCTCTTCATGAAGCTGCCCGGCTGGCACGGCGAAACCGCCGGCAGCGTGACCGCGCGACTCAAGGCGCTGCTCGAGGACGACAAGTTCACCGCCTCGCTGCAGGGCTCCGGCACCTCCGCCATTCCGGTGGCGCTGGGCGGCAGCGTCGCCGCCGTGCTCGGCGTGATCGCGGGCGCCGTCACCCACGTCCTCGTCATGGACATCACCGGCGGCATCGTCACCGCCCTGGCCGCCGCCGGCGCTGGCTTCTTCGTCCTTTTCAAACGCGGCGCGATGCTGCGCGACTTCCGCGCCGCGCTGGAGCAGGGCCGCGAACGCTTCGTCCGCGAGGTGCGCGATCGCCTCAGCTCCAAGCTCGGGCTGATCTACGAGGAAATCCGCCGCGTCTGCCTGCCCTTCTTCGACGAAGTACGTCTCGCCAAGGAGAAGCTCGACCCGTTGCGCGGACAGCAGTCCGCCTTGGCGGAGGAAGTGAGGGTACGGCGGAGCGAATGGTGAACTTTGAGATTTGGCCTGCGGCTTTGGTCGCTTCGAGGACGAGGACGAGGACGAGGACGAGGACGAGGACGACGAGGACGACGAGGACGACGACGAGAGCGACGACGAGAGCGACGACGAGAGCGACGACGAGAGCGACGACGAGGACGAGGAAGACGACGAGGACGACGACGAGGATGACGAGGATGACGAGGACGGCGACGACTAGGGCGACGACGGGACGAGGGCGCGAGGCGGAATCTTAGACTATTGTGCTCCGGTTCTTCGCAGATTCAGCCGCTGCGCTCAGATGGAACCGACCTTCGGCGGCGGCCAAGGCTTCTTCTTCGTCGGCGGAAGGCTGATTCCGGCCTAAGGGCATTTGCCCCACCGGGAAGGATCAGAACGGCACGCCCAGACGGCTCCTCGGAAGGCAATTTCGTCCTGGGATCTTCAAACTTGGAACTTCGGACTTCCTTCGAGTTTCGAGTTTCGAACTTCGAGTTTCCCAATTGGGCCTTATTTCCGCGCCTCACGCTGCGGCTCCAAAAACGCCGCTTCCCGCGCGGCCAGGGTGATGGACACGCGGCCGTCCTTCACGGTCACCTTCGTGCCCTGCGGCTGGAAGATGTAATCGCCATCGGGCAGCTCGGGCTTCACCACCAGCTCGTGGGTCGCGGGCTCGGGGCCGCGGTGGAACAGACAGAGGACCCGATCGTTTCCTTCGGTCCGCACGAAGGCGAGGAAGTTGCGCTCAGCCGCCAGGGTGCGGCGCGTGCCGCGGCGGAGCGCCGGATGGCGGGCGCGGAACTGGCCGTAGAACTGCATGCGCTCGAGCGCGCTCTGCTCGGCCGCGCTGAGTTCGGCGCCGAAGCGCATGCGGCGGCGATTGTCCGGATCGCCGGCGCCGGTCTCGCCGTATTCGTCGCCGTAGTAGAGCATCAGCACGCCGTCGATGCTCATGAGGAATGCCTGCGCCAGAGCGAGCTTGGCGAACGACTCCGGGCGGTCGACCCGCGGCGGCTTGGCCCAGCCGACTTCCTCCTCCTTCTCGATCTTCGGATCGGGCAGGTCGCCGTCGGCGTAGGCCATGAAGCGGCTCTTGTCGTGGTTGCCGATGAGCGGCGACATCAGGTGTCCCGCGCCGTAGGTCGCCTCGCTCGCGCGCAGCGAGCGTTCCAACGCATCGAGCCCGGCGCTCTCCCGGGCGAAGACATCGACGATCGTATCGTAGAGCGGGAAGTCGAACTGCCCGTCGAGCATGTTCGGACCCACGAAGCTGGAGATGCCGGCGCGGTCCATGAACGTCTCGCCCACGAGGTAGAGCTTGCGGCCCTTCGGCAGTTCGACGCGGTCGCGCAACGCGGCGCGAAACTTCCACCAGAACGAGGTGGGAATGTGCTTCACCGCGTCGAGGCGGAAGCCGTCGAGATCGAACTCCTGCAGCCACCAGATGGAATTCTCGATCATGGCCTCGGTCGCGCCCGGGTGGTCGAAGTTGAAGGACGGCAGGTAGGGCTCGAACCAGGTGGTGTATTGATGCTCGTCCCAGAGCCGCAGGTTTTTGCGTCCGTCGGGCAGCTCGAGTTTGCCGAACCAGTCGCGGTGATCGCGCCAGAACGGATGCTGTTCGTGCACGTGGTGCAGAACGAGATCGGCCAGCACCTTCATGCCGCGCCGATGTGCCGCGGCGACCAGCGCCTTGAGGTCGGCGGCGGTGCCGTAGTGCGGGTCGACCTCGGTCGGGCTGATCGGCCAATAGCCGTGGTAGCCGGTGTACCAGCGGTTGGGCGCCGGATACTCCCGATACGCCTCGGCGGGATTGCGATTGAGCGGCCCGAGCCAAAGCACGTTGACGCCGAGCTTCTCGAAGTAGCCTTCTTCGATTTTCTGCGTGAGGCCTTTCCAATCGCCGCCCTGCCAGTTCGCGGGCGGGAGCACGTTGGCGTCGTCGGTCGGGGCGTCGTTCTCACGCGAGCCGTTGGCGAAGCGGTCGGTCAGGGCGAAATACATGACCGCGTCGCGATAGTCGAAGCTGCCGTCGCGCGTGCTGGCGGCCAGATCGCGCGAGCGCTCCCAGGCCGCCACCGCCGCGAGCAGCTCTCGATCGTCGGGCGTCGGGATGTCGAGCACCGAGTTCGAGCCGCCAAAGCCGTCGGGCGTCTGCCGGGGATTCGAGGCATCGCCGACCCACTGCCCGTCGACGAAGAACTTGTACAGCACGCTGCCCGGCTCCAGCGGCACGGTGCGGGCGAAGGAGCCATCGGCCTGCCTTTCGAGCAGATGCGACCCTTTGTTCCAGCCGTTGAACGAGCCGACCACTGCAGCCTTCTGCGGCTTGGCGCCGGCCGCCGGGCGGAAGACGAAACGATGTTCCGCGCGCGGACGCACCGCCAGGGCCAGGGTGCCGGTCAGTTCGCGGCCCCCGTCGCCCGCTGCGACAAACGGAATCTTGAGCAGGCCCTTCGCATTCGCTGCGGGGCGCAGGCGCAGGAGCATCCGCTCGCGATCGAAGACCACCTCGCAGGCCGGATCGGCCTTCGGCACGCGCACCTCCGCGCGCTCGCCGGGCTGGTAGAAGCGACGCAGGTCGAGCGTCGTCTCGCTGCCCGGGCTGACCCACTGCAGCGGAATGGGACCGAGGAACGCCCGATACGCCCGTGTGGGAGGCGCCTTGGGCGCCTCCTGCGCCCAGACGGGGTTGAGCGACCAAACGAGAGCGAGGAGGAGAAACAGCGCACGCATCGCCCCGAATGAAGCGGGCAAAATGCGCGCTGCCGAGTGGAAAGCGCGCTCCGTCTGTGGCGCGTTCCGTCGTCCGGCTAGCGTCTACTTCTTCAGACGGATCTCCTTCACGTCCCCCTCGGCGTCGAAGACGAGGAGGAAGCGCTTGCCCACGTAGGCCGGGTTCGCGTCGGAGCCGGAACTGCTGCGCACTTTGATCATCTCCTCGGGGAACTTCACGTAAGGCTCGTCGGGCGCCATTCCCGTACGCTGGGCCTTGGTCATCACTGAAGCCACAATTTCCTTCCCCTGCGCGTCCCGGAAAAACAACTTGGCCGAACCGGCGGAGAACTGGCAGTTGCGGTAGATCGCCTCGATCGTGGTCGTGGCCGCAGCTTTCGCCGGGGCGGCGGGTTTGGCCGGTTCGGCTGCGAGTCCAGGAGAGGGCGCAGCAGCGAGCAGCAAGAGGGCGAGAGCGAGAGGAGCGGCAGTCATGCTGCACGCACACTCGGCGGAGGGTCGGCGTCAAGCGCGCGCGGACGGCCCCGACTCGGCGTCGGCGCACCTCATCGTCATTGCTATCGACGACCGAACAACAACAAGAAGGCCAGCATCACCGCGGTGAAGTGAATCACCTGGAACGGGATGATGAACACAGGCAGCTCATCGAGTGCTTTCAGCGCGGTGCCGTCGGACGCCAAAACCGCAAAGATCAGCGTAAGAACAATATACAACACGAAGGGAAACAAAAGCGCCTCCACCCCGGTCGTGAACATCCCGTTTCCGCGGCCGGCGATGACCCCCATGATTCCCATCCCGGCATACATCCCAAAGATCGTGCCAAAGAGCCAAAAAATGATCCGGATAAGGTTTCTCATGGAGGTCTCGTGTGGGAAGTGCCTAGGCAAACGTAGCTGACTCGTCCAGTCTTTTGCGCAAGACCTCGTCTTTGTCGAAGCTTCGACATCAACGCGAGGCGGCCGACGAAAGCCTACATCCCCTGCTGCAGAATCCGCTGGAAGCGCGGGTGATTCCGATACGGTGCCCAGACGGGGAAGAACTTGAGGCGCACGACATTCAGGCGGCGCTCGACCTTCAGCAGGCGCTCGAGGATCTCGCAGCCGCGGTCGAATTCGCCGAGCATCCCGCAGATCTCGGCGAAATCCTCCGCCACGTTGCGGCTGCGGACCACGTCCTCGGATTCCGGGCATTCGCGCATGGCGGCCTCGCCCTCGGCGATGGCGCCGGCCTTGTCCCCCACCCCGGCCAGGGCGTGGGCCAGGCGGACCCGCACCATCTCGTCCTCGCCGCGCTCGGCCGCCTGCGCACGCATGATGGGAAGCGCCGCGGCAAAGGCGCGCCGCGAGGCCTCCAGGTCGCCGAGGCCGTGGAGGAAGATGCCTTCCAGGAACGACTTCGGCACGAGCCGGGTGGTGTAGGCGAGCATGTCGCCGGGCATCGCGCGCACGGTCTTGAGCGCGCCTTCGTAGTCGCCGATCTCGAGCTGCGCCCGCCAAGCGCGATCGGGCGGCATCCGCGGGATGAGCTCGCGGACGCGCTTCTCCGCCGCCGGCCAATCCTGCGTGCGATGCAGCACCGCGAAGACGTAGTCCATCTCACGGTACGCGTTGTTCGAGAGCGCGGTGGCGCGGCGGAAGGCGGCCTCCGATTCCGCGTAGCGCCGCATGTGCAGCAGGTGAGTGCCGAGCGCGTTGACCTTGGCGCCGTCGTCCGGGGCCAGCTCGACCGCCTGCTGCTGCAGCTTCAATCCTTCCTCCCAGCGGCCCATCCGTCGCAGCATGTGCGCGGCCGCGTCCAGCGCTTCCGCGTTGGACGGCTCGATGGCTAAAGCGACCCGGAATTCGCGCAACGCGGACTCGAAGTCGCGCCGCTCGATCGAGATCGCCCGGCCCATCGAGACGTGCGCCTCGGGCAGGCCGGGGTCGAGATCGACCGCCTTGCGCGCCGCGCTGATGAGCAGCGCAAGCCGGCCCGGCGTCTGGTCGATGGCGTAGGTGTAGATGATGGCGTGCGTCTTGGCCAGGTGCGCCCAGGCCAGCGCGAACTGCGGATCGAGCTCCAGCGCCCGCGTGTAGTCCGCTGCGATGGCCAGCTGCGCCTCGCGCGTGCGGGTGGCCTTGCTCTCGCGGGCGCGGGTGCGCAGGAAGATCTCGTAGGCCTCGCGGTCCTTGGTGGGCTGTCGCGCGATGGCCGCGGCCTCCCCCGCCGAAATCTTGGTCTCGAGTGCGCGGGCCACCTCGCGGGCGACGGCGCTCTGGATCTCGAAGGCGCTGGTGAGCTCGTTGTCGAACGTCTCCGCCCACAGCTGCCGTCCGGTGCCCGCTTCCGTCAGCTGGGTGTTCACGCGGATGCGCGTGCCCTGCTGCCGCACGCTGCCTTCCAGCACCACGCCGACGCCGAACTCCGACGCCAGATCGCGATTCTTCGGCGTGGTGCGCATGGCGATGACCCGGACCGACTTGATCTTCGACAGGCTGCTGAGGATGTCGTCGTGCACGCCTTCGGCCAAGTATTCGGCCTCACCCTCGGGGCTGCGGCTGGTGAAGGGCAGCACGGCCACAGTGCGCCGGCGCACTTCATCGGACACCGACGCCGCGGCGGGTGACGTCGCGATCGCCGGCGTGGAGCCGGCCGGTGGCGCCGGCGCCGGCCGGCGCCAAAGCAGCAGCAGACTCGCGCCCACCACCGCGAAGCCGAGCAGGGCGAGCACGCCGATCCACCAGTTGGCCGGCAGCTGCACCGTGATCTGCGTACCGCTGGAGGTCGGCGCGGGCGCGGTTGGCGGCACGGGCAGCGGAGTCAGCGGCACCGGCGTCGCGGGCGTGGGGGCCGGCAGCGGCGCGAGCAGCGATTTGGAGGTCTCGGGCCCGAGTTGCCGCCGCGCAAAGACCAGCGCCTCCGCCGTCTCGGCCGCGCTCGCATAACGCTCGGCTCGCGGCTTGGCCAGCAGACGGCGCAACACCGCCAGCACCGGCTCGGGCACGGCCCGCAGCAGTTCCCACGGCGGCGCGGCGGCGACGTGCGCATTGACCAACTCGCGCTGGTTGCGCCCAAGGAAGGGCGGCCGCCCGGCCAGCAGTTCCCAGAGGATGCAGCCGAGCGAATAGAGGTCGCTGCGTGCATCGAGGTCGGATTCCTCCTCGCATTGCTCCGGACTCGAGTAGGCCGCGGTGCCGCGGAAGCCGGTGGTTGGCAGCGGGGCGTCGAGATCGGTGTCGGCCTCGTCTTGCTGCATCCCGCGGGCCAGGCCGAAATCGATGATCTTGAGCTGGCAGCCGCCGCTGGCGGACAGCGCCCGATGCCGCGGATGCTCGGGCGGAAACTCCATCACCATCAGGTTCGCCGGCTTGAGGTCGCGATGGATGATGCCGGCCTCGTGGATCGCGCCGAGCCCGTGTGCAATCTGCTCGGCGAAGCCCAGTGCGATGCCGACCCGCGCGCGGCCGTGCTTGCGCAGCCAGGTGTGGAGCGAGACGCCGTCGATGAATTCCATCGCGTAGAAGACCCGGTCCTGCGCGTCGTCGAGGAAGACGACCCCAGCCACGTTCGGATGCCGGATTTGCGCCGCCGCCCGGGCCTCCCGGATGAAGAGCTTCTGCGCGTCCGGATCGCCCAGACGGGCCGGGTGTACAACCTTCAGCGCCACGTCGAGCCGCAGACGCGGGTCGTGCGCCTTGTAGGTGATGCCCATGCCACCCACCCCGAGAATATGCGGCGAGCCGTCGGCTTTGCGCAGCAGCCGAAAGTGCGCGAATTCCTCAGCTCCATGGACACCCGGGGAGAGCACGGGGCGTAGGATGGCGAGGAGCGGCCGGATTGCGAGCGGAAGCTGACCCGCCCTGCGGCGCCCGCTCGGGCTTCAAGCGGGACGCGGGGCCGGCTGCAGCTGCAGAATCGGCACCTCGGCCGGGCAGCGGAAGCGCACCGGCGGAAAGATGGTGCCGACTCCCCGGGTGACGAACACCGGGCAGACCGGCCCGCGGCAGAGCCCCGAGGCGTAGCGCTTGCCGGTCATAGTCGGAAGAATGGGCGGGCCGAGCCATGGCAGCACCACCTGCCCGCCGTGGGTGTGACCGGCCAGCATGAGGGAGAGCCGGGGGTCGCGCCCGCCGAGTTCGGCGAAATCGGGATTGTGGGTGAGCAGGATGAAACAGTCGCCCGCCCGCGTGTCCCCGGCCGCCAGCGGGAGATTCGGCCGCGATTCCCACATGTCCTCCACCCCGCCGAGCCGCAAGCGGGAACCGCCCCGCTCGAGCCAGCATCCGGTGTTGTTCAGATCGCGGTAGCCGAGTCCGGAAAGCGCTTTCCGCATCAGTTCGGCGCCTTCCCAGTAGTCGTGATTCCCGAGCACGAAATGCACCCCGAGCGGCGCTTCCAGTCCCGCCAGCGCCTCGGCCGCCGTTTGGACGCGGGCCGGCTCAGGATCGCCCCCGCGGCCGAGTTTCACCGGCCCGCGCCGGACCCAGCGATGCGTGAGATAATCGCCCAGGAGCACGATCAGGTCGGGCCGCGCGGCATTCACCTCCGCCATCACCTGCCGCAGGTAGCTCGCGGGCACCCAAGCCCCGTGGTGGGTGTCGGCGACGAGCGCCACGCGCACGCCGGCGAAGCCCGACGGCAGATTCGGCACGGCCACAGTCACCTCCGGCGTGCCGCACATCCGCGCCGCCACCAGCGAGCCCAGCCCGCCCGCGGTCCCGGCTGCGAGCAATCCGGCTGCGGCCCGGCGGAGGAATTCGCGGCGCGTCATCGGTCAACAAAGGCGGATTCCGGGCGCGGGCAAAACCGACCGCGGCAGCTGTGGATCTCGAAGCAAAGTCCGTCCGCCCGCTGATTCCGATTTCGAAAACTCGATTTCACGCTTTCTTGCATCCCCCGCCATGAAGCGCGTCGCCCTGCTCATTCTGCAACTCTTGGTCACGGCCACCGTGCTCTATTTTGTCTTCCGCAATCCGGTGCAGCGGGCGGAGATGTGGCAGGCGCTGCAACAGGCCGACCTCCGCTGGCTCCTGCTCGGCACGGCGGTCGGATCGCTGACCTATCTCGCAGGTTCGGTCCGCTTCGGCCTGCTCCTGCGCGCGCAAGGTATCGTGCTGCCCTGGCCCCGCGTCTTCGGCATCGTCTTCGTCGGCATCTTCTTCAACCTCTTCGGCCTCGGCGCGGTTGGGGGCGATGTGGTCAAGATCTTCTATGTGGTCCGCGAAGCACAGTCCAAGAAGGCGGCGGCGGGCTTCACGGTGCTGATGGACCGCATCGTCGGGCTGATCGTCCTGGTCGGCATCGCTGCCGTCTTCGTCGTGCTCCGCTACAGCTGGCTGACGAGCACGCCCGCCACCCAGGCGCTCATGGCGACGTTCGTGCTCATCCTCGGCGGATCGTCGGGCATCGTCTTCGTAGCCGCGTTCCTCGCCATGACCGGCCTGTCCCAGCGCCTCCCGGAGCGACTCCCCCTGCGCGCCCGCATTCTCGAATTGGTCACCGTCTTCGAGGAATGCGGCCGCAACTGGCGTACGCTCGTGGCCGCGGTGGTCCTTTCCGTGATCGCCCATGGCGCGATGTTCTTCACCTTTTTCGCCTCCGCCCGCGCGCTGCGGGTGGAGTCGATCAGCTACTGGGACATCAGCGCCATCATGCCGATCGTGAATGCGATCATCGCCATTCCGATCAGCGTTTCCGGCATCGGCGTGCGCGAGGGACTCTTCAAGACTCTGCTCGGCGACCTCTGCCATCTGCCCGCTTCGGTCACGGTGCCGATCGCCATGATCGGTTTTCTGATCGGCGTCTTCTACTGCCTCATTGGCGCAGTCGTGTACCTCTCGTTCAAACGCACGGCGGCCCCGACGCTGCAGCCGGAGGCCGAGGCGGAACAGGCGGGTTGAGACGCGGCGCGATCAGACGTCGGCACACAGACGCAGCACCCGCTCGCGCCCCAGGATCTCGAGCAGGTGGTAGAGACTCGGCCCTGCCGCCGAGCCGGTGACGGCCACGCGCAGTGGCTGCAGAAATGCGCCGAGTTTGACCCCGTACTGCGCGGCCAACGGCTTGAGTACCCCCTCGATCGCAGCAGCGTCGAAGGTGGTTAGCGCGCCGAGCGCCTCGCGCATGGCGGCGAGGCGCGGCAGGGCCTCGGGCGTCAGGAATTTCGTTCTCGCCGCTTCGTCCATGATCCGCTCGTCGCGGAAGTAGAAGCCGGCGTAGGCCGGCAGTTCCTTGAGCAGCCGCACCTTGCCGCGGCAGGTGTCGAGCGCGGCGTCGACGTAGGCCGCGTCGAAGCGCGCGAGGTCGACCCCGGCGCGCACCAGCGCTTCGCGCCCCAACTCGCGGAAGCGCGCCGGGTCCATTTCACGGAAGTACTCGCCGCTCAGCCAGGCGCACTTCTCGAGGTCGAAGGCCGCGTTGCCGCGGTTGATCTTGTCGAGATCGAAGAGCTGCACGACCTCGGCGATGTCGATCTTCTCGCGGTTGTCCTTGGGCGACCAGCCGAGGAGGCAGAGGTAGTTGCGCACGGCCTCGGGCGCGTAGCCGTCGGTGATGTAGCTGGCCACGGCGGAGCCCTCGTCGCGTTTGCTCATCTTGCCCTTGCCGTCCTTTTTCAGGATCAACGGAATGTGGGCGAAGATCGGCGGGCGCACGCCGAAGGCGTTGTAGAGCTCGACGTGCTTGGGCGTGTTCGAGAGGTGATCCTCGCCACGGATGACGTGGGTGATGCCCATCTCGATGTCGTCGACCACATTGACGAAGTGGAAGATCCACGAGCCGTCCGGCCGGCGGATGGTCATGTCCGGATGCGTCTCCGGATTCGAGAGATCGAAGTCGATCGTGCCGCAGACGATGTCGACCACCTGCACCGTCTGGCGCGGCGAGCGGAAGCGCACGGCGCCGCCGTCCTCGTAGAGATGCCCGGCCGCGCGCAACTGCTCGAGATAGCGCTCGTAGATCGCATTGCGCTGGCTCTGGAAATACGGCCCGCGCTCGCCGCCCACGAGGGGACCTTCGTCCCAGTCGAGCCCCAACCAACGCAGTCCGTCGTAGATCACCTGCACCGCCTCTTCCGTGTTGCGTTTGTCGTCCGTGTCCTCCACCCGCAGGACGAACGTGCCGCCGGTGTGACGGGCGTAGAGCCAGTTGAAGAGAGCCGTGCGCGCCCCGCCGACGTGGAGATAGCCGGTGGGCGACGGAGCGAAGCGGACGCGAGGTTTCTGGGACATGTCAGGCGGTGGAAAGGGGAGCGGACCATAGCCGGGAAGGATGAAAGAGGAAGGAGGAAGGATGAATGGAGGGGGCCGGCGGCGGGTGACAGCGGATCCGCTCGCGGAAGGGCGGTTGGTGCGTACGTTTCACGCCATGTTTCAGCCGACCGACACGATGCAGCAGGTGCTGGCCCGCTATCCCGGAGCCCAGCGCGCTTTGTTCCGCCAATACCACATCGGCGGGTGCAGCAGCTGCGGGTTCAGTCCCGAGGAGACGCTTCAGCAGCTCTGTGCCCGCAACGCGCATCTGCAGATCGAGGAGGTGATCGCGTTCCTACAGCGGAGTCAGGAGGAGGACCGGAAGCAGATGATCGACCCGACCGAGTTGGCGCAGCGGCAGACCGATGCGGCGACCCGCTTGGTGGACATCCGCACCCGCGAGGAGTTCGACGCCGTACACATCCCGGGCTCGGTGCATTTCACGCAGCCGCTGATGAACGAGATGCTGATGCACTGGCCGCGCGAGGAAGGCCTGATTGCGCTGATCGACCATCAAGGCCTGCGTGCCCTCGATGCGGCCGCCTACTTCGAGGGGCACGGCTTCAAGAACGTCCGCGCCCTGGCGGGCGGGATCGACGCCTACGCCGAGCGGGTGGCGCCGGAGCTGCCGAGGTACACCGTCGAATAGCAGGCAGTCACCTCACTCTGAAGACTGCCCGGCCCAGAGGCGGACTCGGTCACCCAGCGTGAGCTGAGGAAATCCGTTAGCGAGTTCAGGAGATCCGTTGGCGAGTTCAGGACATCCGTTGGCGAGTTCAGGACGTCCGTTGGTGAGTTCAGGACGTCCGTTGGTGAGTTCAGGACATCCGTTGGTGAGTTCAGGACGTCCGTTGGTGAGTTCAGGACGTCCGTTGGTGAGTTCAGGACATCCGTTGGTGAGTTCGGGACATCCGTTGGTGAGTCCAGGATGTCC
>JAFEGM010000025.1 GCA_018240025.1 Verrucomicrobiota bacterium | reverse complement strand
TCGTGCTCGTCGAAAACGAAGGGAACAGCCGGTTCTCGACGACCGCCCCGAAGACGCACATCGCCGTCATGGGGATCGAGAAGGTGTTGCCTCGCGACGAGGACTTGCCGGTCTTCCTGCGACTCTTGGCAGGGTCGGCCACCGGGCAGCGGTTGACGGTCTACACGCATTTCATTCGTGGGCCAAGGCCGGTGGGTGGGGTAGACGGGCCCGACGAGGTCCACCTGGTCCTCCTGGACAATGGCCGCAGCGCGATCCTCGGTAGCGCGCGGCGTGACATCCTTCGGTGCATCCGGTGCGGCGCATGCCTCAACGTGTGCCCGGTCTACCGGCAGGCCAGCGGCCACGCCTACCGCAGCATTTACCCGGGCCCGGTCGGCGCCGTGCTCTCGCCGCTGCTGGCCGGCAAACACTTCCCGGCCATGGCCGATCTGCCCAAGGCCTCCAGCCTCTGCGGCGCCTGCAACGAGGTCTGCCCGGTCGACATTCCGATTCCCGACCTGCTGCTGCGCCTGCGCGACAAAGCCAGGCGCGAGCACGTCGCCGCGCCCGGTGCGCCGCCGATGGGTCCGTGGGCGTTGCTGGCCACGCAACCGCTGGCCTGGAAGGCGGCGCTGACCGCCGGCAAGGCGATCGACTATCTCCCGCTCGACCTCCTGCCGATCCCCGCGGTGCAGGGCTGGATTTCCAAGCGCACCCTGCCCGAATGGCGCGGCGGCAAGTTCCGCCAGTGGCTGCGGACGCGGAAACGTTCCTGAGGAATGCGCTCAGTTCGCCAGGTTCGCGAACTTCTCGCGACCTGCCCAGAGCAGGAAGAGCGAGGCGAGCGTGATGACGATCAGGACCGGCTGGAAGAGGCCGTCCTTGGCCGCGAACTGATGGAACGCGAGAATGTTGATCACGATCGGTCCGAGGAAGAGGAGGCCGAAGTTGCGGGTCTTCGGAATGGCCAGCAGCAGGCCGCCGACGATCTCGCAAGCCTTGATCAGCTGCATCCAGCCGTCGCCGAAGAGCTTGTTGAACTGCTCGAAGACCGAGCCGGGCGGCGGCGCGGGGATGTCCACGAGCTTGAAGAGCACGACGGCTCCGGAGAAGACGAAGAAGAGCCCGAGCAGGGCTCCGACGATGTTGGCGGCGATTTTCATGGGCGTTGGTGGCTGGCGGCACGACCGCGCGCACCGCGGTCGGAACGTGGCAGAACGGAATCGCGTCACCAAAGCAAATCGGACGTGGCGACCTCACCCAGACACGGCATCCGTCCCGCATGAGCAGCCCTTCGAACCCGCCTTCGGCCCCGCCCTTCACTCCGCCCGGCAGCAGCATGGAATACCGCCAGCTCGGCGCCTCCGGCCTGCGCGTGCCGCTGCTCTGTCTCGGGACCGGTACGTTCGGCGGGAAGGGCCCGCTCTTCGAGTCCTGGGGTGGAGTCGATGTGCCCGAGGCCACGCGGCTGGTGGACGTCTGTCTCGAGGCCGGCGTGAACTTCTTCGATACCGCCATCACCTACTCCGGCGGTCTGGCCGAGGAGGTGCTCGGCGGCGCCATCCGCGGCCGCCGCGACAAGGTGCTCATCTCCACCAAGGCCGCCTTCCGCTACGGCGAAGGGACCAATGACGTCGGCACTTCGCGGCATTCGCTCATCCGCGCGATCGAGACCAGCCTGCGGCGGCTCGGGACCGATTACGTCGACCTCTTCCAGGTGCACAGCTTCGATGCGGTCACCCCAGTGGAGGAGACGGTCAGCGCGCTCGACGACCTCGTCCGCGCCGGCAAGATCCGCTACGTCGGCTGCTCGAACTACTCGGGCTGGCACCTGATGAAATCGCTCGCCTACGCCGACCGCCATGGCCTCAGCCGCTTCGTCGCGCACCAGGCCTACTACTCGCTCATCGGCCGCGACTTCGAGCACGAGCTGATGCCGCTCGCGCTCGATCAGCGCGTCGGCACCGTCGTCTGGAGCCCGCTCGGCTGGGGCCGCCTGACCGGCAAGCTCCGCCGCGGCGCGCCCAAGCCCGAGGTCAGCCGGCTCAATTCGCAGACCGCCGTGGACATCGGGCCGCAGGTCCCGGAGGAATATCTCTACCAGGTGGTCGACGCGCTCGATGCCGTCGCCGCCGAGACCGGCAAGTCCGTCCCGCAGGTCGCGCTCAACTGGCTCTTCCATCGGCCGACCGTGGCCACCGTGGTGATCGGCGCGCGCAACGAGCAGCAGCTGCGGGACAATCTCGGCGCCGTCGGCTGGAGCCTGAGCGCAGAGCAGGTCGCCCGGCTCGACGCCGCCAGCGCCCGCCCGCGGCCCTATCCGTACTGGCACCAAGCGCATTTCAAGGAGCGCAATCCGTTCCCGACGAACTGAGGCGCCAAGCGGTCATCCAGCTGCCGGCGAAAGCCATCTCCAGCCGGGGGATGGTGCGCGATACAGGGTTCGAACCTGTGACCCCTACCGTGTCAAGGTAGTGCTCTACCACTGAGCTAACCGCGCGTGGACAGGGGCGGAAAGTATTCGCAACCGGGCGGCTGGCAAGTGAATCTTCGGGCGTGCCCAAGCCCCCGACCAAACCCGCCGAGCTGCGCGCCTGGGTCATCGCCCAGGTCGAGGCGGTCTATCGTGACCTGGCGGGCCGGCGGGTCGAGCGCAGCTGCGAACTGCGCGCGGGCTGCTGCCATTTCCGCCAGACCGGCGAGGTGCCGAGCGTAACCTCCGCCGAGGCGGTCGTGCTGGCCCGGGCCGTGCGCGCCGCCGGCAAGACCGCGCTGACGCCGCATCCCGACGGCGCCTGTCCGCTCTTCGACGACAAAACCGGCGGCTGCCGCCACTACGCCGCCCGCCCCTTCGGCTGCCGCACCCATTTCTGCCGCGCCGCCGGCGGCCCGCTGGCCCGACGCGAGGTGGTCGATCTCATCCGCCGCCTGGAGGAAGCGAGCGAAGCCTGGGGCGAGCATCACCCGCGGCCGCTGCCGGAGGCGCTGGGGAGGGTGTTGGGAAGATGGCGGTAGGAAAACTCGAAACTCGAAGCTCGAAGGAAGTTCGAAGTTCGAAGAACCGCTCGCGCACCCTCCGCGAGCCGGGCTCAAGCGGGATTGCAATAGCGCTGAAAAAGCTTTCAGCGATCTCCCCGCGGGTGCGCAGTTCTAGGGAGATGCGCCGGGATTTCGAACTTCGAGCTTCGAACTTCCTTCGAGTTTCGAGCTTCGATCTTCGAGTTTTCCGCCCGAGGCTCCTTCTCACCCCGGACATCCCACCCCTATCTCCCGTTCCTCCCCTCCGTCTTCCCTCGCATCGCCGCGGCGCGCTTGCGCACGAGTTCGAGGAAGGCTTCGGGCACGGTGCCGAGCTTGCCGGCCCAGAAGGCGGCGATGACGAGCGGCGGGAAATTCGGCAGCGCGACGCGGCGCAGGCCGGGACGGGGGTCGATGCCGGGCACGGCCACGCTCAGGCCGGCGCCGAAGCCCTCGGCGACGTAGGTGTCGATGAGGTCGGTCGCAGTGACTTCGATGGCCGGATCCCAGGTCCAGCCGTGCTGGCGCAGGCCTTCGCGGAAGTTGCGCACCAGGGCCTCGTGCGGCGGCAGCGAGATGAGCGGCAGGGCGATGCGTTCGCCGGGCGTGAGCAGCGCTTTGAAGTTCTTCAGCGGCGAATCCTCCCGCACCAGCAGCACGAGCGGCAGGCGGGCCAGCACGAGCGACTGCAAGCCGGCCGCGGGGGTACCCTCGGCCTCGGTGATGGCCAGATCGATTTCCCCCCGCTGCAGCTGCGGCTCGGCCTGGGCCTGATTCGCCTCGCGCAGGGTGAGCACCAGATCCGGATGGGCCTCCTTCAGCTCGCGCAGCAGTCCCGGGACGTGATCGCGCAGGACCTCGGCGCTGGCCGCCAGGCGCAGACGGTTGCTGTTGCGGCCGCGCAGTTCGCCGCCCACCTCGTGGAGATTGGCGAAGAACGGCGCGATGAACGCGAAGAGTCGCTCGCCATGCGGCGTAAGCGCGAAAGGACGGCGGTGGAAGAGCTTCCCGCCGATCGATTCCTCCAGCTTCAGGATCTGCCCGCTCACGGCCGGTTGCTGGATGCCGTAGGGCATCTGCCGGACCGCTTCGCTGATTCCGCCGTGACGCGCGACATAATAGAAGAGCTCGAGGTGATGGACGTTCATGAGGCAAATCGACGGAACTGATCCCCGGGGGGCGGTTATCAGTTTCATCGAATAAGACAATCTTTGTCCCAAACCGTTGCATCATGGCGGCATTCCGCGGATGTCGGGAAATGGCGACCCCCTCGCTGCAGTGCACCGGCATCGAAAAGTTCCTCGGCGAGGGCGAGGCGCGGGTGCATGCCCTCCGCGGCGTCACCCTCGCGGTGCAACCTGGCGAGGTGCACGCGGTGGTGGGTCCGTCAGGCTGCGGCAAGAGTTCGCTGCTCTACATCCTGGGCCTGCTGGACCGGGCCGATGCCGGTCAGCTGGTGCTGGGCGGACAGGATGTCTCGGCGCTCGACGACAACGCGGTCTCGCGGCGCCGCAACGAATCGCTCGGCTTCATCTTCCAGTTCCATTTCCTGCTGCAGGACTTCACGGCGGCCGAGAACGTCATGATTCCCATGCGCAAGCTCGGCCGGCAGTCGGAGGAGGAAATGCGCGACCGCGCCGCCGACCTGCTGGCCGCGGTGGGCCTCGGCGCAAAAGGCGCGCGCTCCAGCAAGGCCCTCTCCGGCGGCGAGCAGCAGCGCGTGGCCATCGCCCGCGCCCTGGCCAACGACCCCGAGGTCATCCTGGCCGACGAGCCGACGGGCAATCTCGACACCGCCAACTCCGAGCGCGTCTTCGACCTCCTGCGCAACCTCGTCCACCGCGAGCGCAAAGGCCTCCTGCTGGTCACCCACAATCCGGCCATCGCCACCGCCTGCGACGTGGTCCACACCATGAAGGACGGCCTGGTGGTCGAAACGGTACGCCAGTAGCGCGGCGCTCTTCTTCCTTCTTCCTTTCCCCGATGTCCCTCTTCCGCTCCATCTCCGCGCTCTCGGTGCTCGAAGGACCGGCGTATCTCGCGATCGGGGTCTTCGATGGCGTGCACCGGGGGCACCGCGCGGTCATCGGCCGGGCCCTGGAGGATGCACGTCGGGAGCCGGGCGGCCACGCCGTGGTGGTGACCTTCGAGCCGCACCCGATGCGCGTATTGCGTCCGGAGGCGGCGCCGCGGCTCCTGACCTCTCCGGCGCATCTGCTCAAGGTCCTGGCGCGCGTCGGGGTGCCGAATGTGCTCGTCCTGCCCTTCGACCGCGACTTCGCCGCCCGCACGCCGGAGGAGTTCATCGGCGAGTTGGTCCGCGCCTGCCGCCCGCTGCGGCAGATCTGCGTGGGCTACGACTGGTCGTTTGGCCGCGGGCGCTCGGGCAATGTCGACTCGCTCACCCGCCTGGGCCGCGAGTTCGGCTTCACCTGCGTGGGCCTGCCACCGGTGCTGGACCGCACCGGCCAGCAGATTTCCAGCACGCTGATCCGCGCCGCCGTGGCCGAGGGCGATCTGGCCCGAGCGGCCGAACTGCTGGGGCGCGAGTTCACGATTCTCGGCACGGTCGTCCCAGGTCGGAAGCTGGCCCGGACGCTGGGCTTCCCGACCGCCAATCTGGCGGCGCACAACGAGCAGTTTCCGCCGAACGGCGTCTATGCCGCGGCAGCCTGGGTCGACGGGCGCGAGCGACCCGGCATTCTCAATCTGGGCGTCCGGCCCACGGTCGACGGCTCGGGCGAACGCGTCCTGGAGCTCCACATTTTCGACTTTGAAGGCGATCTCTACGGTCGGGACATCGAGGTCGCCTTCCGGCGCTTCTTGCGCCCGGAACAGAAGTTTGCGGGACTGGACGCGCTCAAGGCCCAGATTGCCGCCGACTGCGCCGAGGCGCGAGCCTTCGCCGGCTTGAAAGCCTGAGCCCACCCCAGCGTCAGACGCGAAAAATTTGTCGCAACTCGCCCACGGGCACAGGGTTTTACCTGAAACCGAGGTCCGATCCATGAAACCACAGGAGGAAAAACCGCTCGAAAAGGACGACGCTCTCTGGGAGGTGCTGGGCCGGGCCCGCCCACCCGGGCCGATCGATCCCTGGTTCGTCCAGAAAGTGATGCGCGATTTGCCGCCGCAGGACGCGCCAGCTGCTGGCTGGCTCTCGTGGCTGACCTCCTCCGCCCCGCGCCTCTGGGCCCCCGTGGCCGCGGCCCTGGCGGTGGCCCTGATCGGACTGCACGCATTCTCCACGCCGCGCCTCGACCCCGGCCTCGACGAGCAGGTCGCCATCGTCTTGCCGACGCCCGGCGTGGAAGATCCGCAGGTGGACGCCGTGCTGGAAGATCTGGATGCCCTCGTCGCTTTCGAGGACACCAGCCTCAATCTCGAGGAGCCGATGTGAGATCAGGCTCGACGCAGAGCCCAGCCGATAAGTTGCCTTCGGAATTGCCTCAGCCGCTTTGAGGACGAGACAGGACGGCCAGCACCGTCCCCTGACCCCTTGCCCCTTTGAGCCTTCCTTAATTCCTGGCTCTTGGCCTTTGATCCTTCCTCTCAGGGAACATTCATCAGTTCACTCGCCAACGCGTTGAGCTTCTTGATGTCAGCCTGCGTGATGGCGGCGCCGCCGGCGGCGTCGACGATCTGGACGATCTGGGGCATGCGCTCCGTGATCTTCTCCACGAAGGATTCAGCCTTCGAATCCGGCCCGAGCGCATTCATCTTCCGGCGGAGGTGACTGACCAAGGCCGGCTGCCGGAGCAGGCGGGTGGAGTCGGCATCGTAGGTCTGGGCGAGGGTCAGGGTGGCCAATTGCAACCCGCGCAGCCAGCCGCCGAACGTGGCCAGCGTGACCATGTCCTGGCTGCGATGGAGCTGCAGTTCGCGGACCACATCCCCCCGGAAGGTCTCGAGTACCGTCTTCAGATCGAGCCAGCGCTCGTCCTTGGCCATCTTGTTGGCCGTGCTGAGCTTGCGGCGGAACGACTGATCCTGGGTGAAGTCGAAGGCGGTCGCCTCGATGGCCGCAGTGGCGCGCTGGTAAGCCTCGAGATCGCGGGCCTGCACCGCCACATAGGCATCGGCCACCCGCGCGCCGAGCACGAAGGCCTTCACTGCGTCGGAAGCCGTCTTGAGCTTGGCGGGATCCGCCCCGCCAGTGGTGGAGGCGGCGAGCTTGGTAAAGTCCACGTTCGGAACCTTGGCCAAGGCATCGAAGACCGTCTCCGGCGAGGGCAGGAGGAAGCTGTCGGAACTTTGCCCCAGCTGCTGGCCCCAGAGACCGGAGGCGAACACGAGGGCGGTGGCGTACGGGAGCAGCTTCATGACCAGGAGGACCTTCCTCGGTATACGGCAGCCGTCTGATCGGGGAAACAGCGAAACGCGAAAATTGCGCATTACCGACAGAGGCGCCGCCGGGTCGGAGAGGCGCGATTTCAACAGCGGCGGAATCTCGGCGTCCGCCTCCCTCTGCCGCGCTCCTCGGCCACCTCGCGGCACGCCCGCAGAACTGCGGGCTCGTCGGGCAGGCCGTTCAGCCACGCTCGATAAGGTGGCGAGCGCGGTTGCAGGCCGCACTGGCAGGGCGCAGCTCAGCTGAATTGCGCCTCGTAGTACACTCCGTTCGCATCGGCCTTGTGCGGCACGATGAAGACCTCGGCCCGACCGAAAACGGGATGCCGCAGGGGGTAGATCGATTGCGGATGCACCCGGCCGGCGGGCGCGGTGAACGAAATCGCGTAGGGCATCCGTCCACCCGTGCGGAAGGGTTGGGCGCCGCGGGGAACGCGGACGTCGGTCAAGCGGAGTTCGCTGCTGGTGCCGTCCGGCAAGTCCCAGCGGAAGACCTCCCCGAGGTAGACATCCCAGTCTTCCTTGGTCAGCGAGGCGAGATCGCGCGTGGGCAGGGTTTCGGCATCGGCCATGGCGACGAATCTCGATTAAGCCAGCAGCTGGTGGGCAGCCTGCACCGCCCGCAGCGATGGCAGGGCCGCGCCGAGCGTGCCGAGCCCGACCCAGGTGGGCCCATAGCCGGCGCGGATCTCGTCCGCCAGCGCCGCGGCCAGCCAGGCAGCGGCATCCCTCGCTGGCTGCACCCGGCGCGCGACGGCCTCGGGCGTCGTGCCGAGCCTGGTCTGAAACGCCGTGCGCAGCAGCGGGGCGGCCAGAAGCTCATTCCAAGCGGCTTCCGATTCGGTCTGCAGCAGCACCGGCATGTGCGAGAAGAAGACCCGCAGCGTCGCGGTGGCCGTCGCGCGGTCCGCGACGGTGGAACTCAGCACGGATTTCTCCAGCGTCACGAAGGCCGCGTCCGGGCGCAATTCGGCCGCAGCGGCGTCGCTGCGTCCGCGCAGGACATCGCCCAAAGCCTCCGGGCCAGCCGACCGGCGCACGAGTCGGAGCTCGCCGCGGGCCTGCAGGGCATCGCTGAGCGGGCCGCCCTCCACGGAGAGCGCGAGGGCATCGTGGGCAAACGCCGCCCGGCCCGCGGCGGTCGAGGCCGCCGTCTGAAAGTCGGCGCCCTCTCGGACCTCGAGTTCGAACATGCGCCCCTGGCATTCGAAGGCGCAGTGCACGCCGCCGGCCTGGACTTCGCCCGCGCCAAGCCGGTGCAGGCGGGACAGAGCGTCGGCAAAGGCGGCCAGATCGGTCACCTCGACCCGCAGGCGGTTGAGCGGGGTGGATTTCCCCACCGCGGCCGCCGCAGCCGTCGCGCCGAGCCAGGTGAAACTCCGCGCACTACCCTGCAGAGCCGCCAGCCACGCCGGAGCGGCGGCTCGCCGCGTCCCCTGGCCAAAGACCGACTCCCCATCCGCCAGCAGCAGCGCGCCTCCGGTCAGGACGAGGCCTTGGCGCAGGAATTGGCGGCGATCGAGAGGGGTCTGCATGGCGCTGCAGCCTGCGCGCGGGGCCGGCGCGCTGTCAAGCCACGGGCCGACGACGGCGCGCGAGTTTTGTACTTGCTGCTGCGGCAGCCGCGGGCTGTGCTAACGGCAGTCCCGCGCCCTGCGCGGCCCTCGAAGTATGTCGCAACCCTTCCTCGCCGAAATCCGCATGTTCGCCATCAGCTTCGTGCCGCGAGCCTGGGCGGCATGCAACGGCCAGCTGCTGCCGATCAACCAGAACCAGGGCCTGTTCTCGCTCCTCGGCACGACCTACGGCGGGAATGGCTCGACCAACTTTGGCCTGCCCAACCTGCAGGGGCGGGTTCCGGTGCATTTCAATTTCTCGACGTTTCAGCGCGGGCAGGCCGGAGGCGTCACCACCCACACCCTGAGCGTGGCTGAGATGCCGGCGCATCAGCACACCCTCCAGGCGGTCGCGACCGGTTCCGGACAGCGCAGCCTCTCCGGGAACCAGCTGGGAACGCCCCCGTTCGAAATGTACGGCAGCGCCACCCCGGCGGGCTTGCTGGCCGCCAGCTCGCTCGCCAATGCGGGCAGCGGTACTCCGCACAACAACGTGCAGCCTTACCTGACGGTGCTCTTCTGCATCGCTCTGCAAGGCGTCTTCCCGTCCTCGACCTGAATTATCCTATGGCCTCCCCCTTCATCGGCGAAATCCGCATGCTGGCCTGCACCTTTGCGCCCATCGACTGGGCGATTTGCGACGGTTCGCTGGTCGCCATCTCCCAGAACGACGCGCTCTTCAATCTCATCGGCACCATTTACGGAGGCGACGGCCAGGAGACCTTCGCCCTGCCCGACTTCCGCGGACGCCTCCCCATTCATGCGGGGACCGGCGGCGGGGCGACTTACGTGCAGGGGCAGGCGGCGGGGTCTGAGACCGTCACTCTGAGTCTGGCCAACGTTCCCGCGCACTCGCATTCGCTCGCCCATGCCCCGAACGGGAAGACGACCGATCCCGCCGGCGGACTGCTGGCCACGACGCAGGCCGGCACACAGATGTTTCTGGCCCCGCCGGGCACGATGGTGACGGCGGCGGCTGGCAGCGTCGGCACCGCGGGCTCGGGCGCCCCGGCCGGGCACAGCAACCTCATGCCGGCACTGACGCTCACTTTCGCCATCTCCCTGTTTGGCATCTTTCCTTCCCCGAGCTAGCCATGTCTAATCCCTTCCTTTCCGAGATTCGCATGTTCGCGGGCGATTTTGCTCCGGTGAATTGGGCCTTCTGCAGCGGGCAAAGCCTGCCTCGGTCGCAGAACACGAATTTGTTCAGTCTGCTCGGCACTAACTTCGGGGGCAATACCACCTCCTTCAATCTCCCCGACCTGCAGGGCCGCGCCCCGATGGGCTCTGGCGCGGGACCCGGGCTGACTCCGCGAGCCGTCGGGGACGCGACCGGCTCCGAAACGGTGAGCCTGACGACCGCCAATCTGCCCCTCCACACCCATGCTCTGCAGGGCCTGCAGGCGCGCGCGGCCCTGACCAGTCCGACCGGGGCCATGCTGGCGGTCAATCCCAATTATCAGCCGTACGCCGCGCCGAGCACCTCGGTGGCCATGTCGTCCAATGCCATCTCCTCGGCTGGCAACGGCGATCCGCACAACAACCTGCAGCCGTATCTGGTGCTGAACTTCATCATCTGCCTCTCGGGCGTCTTCCCGCAGCGACCGTGAGCCGGCCTGAGCCTGCGCTCAGCTTCCGTCCGAGCAGCCCGGCCGAGGCGGAATTCCTCTACCGGGTCTACGCCTCCACCCGACTCGAGGAGCTTGAGATCACGGGCTGGTCGGACGCGGAAAAGGAAGCGTTTCTTCGGCAGCAGTTCCACTTTCAGGACGTCCATTATCGGAAACATCATCCGACGACGGCCTTCGACCTGATTCTGGCCGACGACGAACCCATCGGCCGACTCTACGTCGAACGCACGCCAGATCGTCTGGCGATCCTCGACATCGCCCTGCTGCCCGCCTGGCGCGGCCAGGGTCTCGGCTCCCGCATTCTCCGTGATCTCCTGATCGAAGCACGCGCGGCCGGCCAATGCGTCCAGCTCTTCGTCGAAGCCTTCAATCCCGCCCGCCGACTCTACGCCCGCCTGGGCTTCGAGAAGGTGGGCGACTGCGGCCCCTACGAGGAGTTGCATCTGCGACCGCCGCCGACCGCTGAAACCGGTCCGAAATAGCCGGGATTTTGCCTGAATTCGCTTGCCGCTGATGGCCGCCCTCCAGACGATGCGGCTCCACCTGCCATGCTTCGTTCCATGACCGTTCCGGGCCGCTCCTTTTTTACCCGTCCCCTCCTGCTGGCGGGCGTCTGGGCCGCGACGGCCGCCGGGGCCATCATCCCGCTCGACACTGCGGAGGAGGTCGTGGCCGCGCCCAGCGCCGCCGCGCCTCGCATCGCCATGAAGCCCGACGGCACCGGCTTCGTCGTCGTCTGGCAGGGGCCGGATGGCGGCACGGCCGGCCCCGCGGGCGACCTCGGCGTCTTCGCCCGGCTTTACAACGCGAACTGGCAGCCGACCGCGGCGGCTTTCCGCGTGAATGTCACCACGGCCAGCAGCCAGTGGAAGCCTGCCGTGGGCATCGACAACGCGGGCAACTTCGTCATCGCCTGGGAATCCTATGGCCAGAGCGGCGATGCCGGCGGCGACACCAACGTCTATCTCCGTCGCTTTCAGGCCAACGGCACCGCGATCGATGCGGCCGACGTGCTGGTCAACACCACCACCACCACCGCCAGCCAGTTCGATGCCGCCATCGCGGTGGACGGCGCGAGCGGGCGTTTCGCCGTCGCCTGGTCCGGCGGCGCCTTCCTCGCGGAGGACATCTTCGTGAAGAGCTACAGTGGCATCACGACCGGCGCGAGCGGCAGCCCCACGGTCGCCTTCGCCGAGCTGCGCGTGAACAACATAGCGGCCTCCCCCGATGACCAGACGTCGCCCTCGGTCGGCATCGATTCGGCCGGCAACCTGGTGGTGGCCTGGCACAGCTTCGGTCAGGACGCCGCTGGCGACTTTGGCGTGTATTTCCGCCGCGTGACGTCGGCCGGGGTGCTCAATGGCGGCGAGGTGCTGGTCAACACCGTCACCGCCGGCGCGCAGCTGTTTCCGCAGGTCGCCATGGACGGCACGGGCGCCTTCGTCATCGTCTGGGAATCGGAAGGAACCGACGGCTCCGGGCGAGCCGTGATGATGCAGCGCTACTCCGCCGCGGCCGCCGCGCAGGGTGGCAATACGGTCGTCAACACGACGACCGCCTCGAACCAGACCACGGCACGCGTGGCCCGCGACAGCAGCGGCAACTACGTGGTCGTTTGGAAGAGCCAGGAAGCCGACAACGTGGGCACCGATATCTACTACCGTCGGTACAATGCCAGCGGCACCGCGCTTTCGGGCGAGGTTCTGGTCAATTCCACCACCGCGAACGACGACTTCACGCAGGCGAACCCGGCCGTCGGCCTGACCACCAGCGGAGATTTCGTGGTGGCCTACGACAGCGACACCGTCACCGCTCCTCGCGTGGTCTTCCGCCGCGTGGGCGAAGCGCCGACGACCGGCTTCTCGGTCGCGAGCTTCTCCATTCCGGAAAACACCACCCCCGCAACCTACACCTTCACCCGCACCGGCAGTGCCTATGCGCTGGCCAATCTCGGTACGACGCTGACGTTCAATCGTACCGGTGGAACCGCCGTCGCGGGCACGAACTACACCGACCCCGGCTTTCCGCTGACCGTGAACATCGCGGCCGGCACCAGCAGCGTGAACCGCACGGTCGCCATCCTGCGCGATTTCGTCCCGACGACCGATCTGACGCTCGTCACCAGCGTGAGCCTGAGCGGGGCCAGCGTCGGCCAGACGCTCGGCACGGCCAGCAATACGCTGACCATTACGAATCTGGACGTCACCCCGACGCCCACGCCCGTGGCCACGGCGACGCCCACGCCGACCAGCACCGCGACGCCGACACCGACGTTTACTCCGACGCCGACGCCGACGCCCACCAACACGCCCACGCTGACGCCGACGCCCACGAACACCCCGACGCAGACACCCACGCCGACGAACACGCCCACGTTCACCCCGACGCCGACCAACACTCCGACGCTGACACCGACGCCGACGAATACGCCCACGCTGACGCCGACGCCGACCTTCACCCCGACGCCGACGCCGACCCTCACGGGGACCCCGGTGCCGACCACCACTCCGACCGCGACGCCGACGCCGACCAACACGGCCACGCCGACCCCGACCTTCACGCCGACGGCCACCCCGACGCCGTCCGCGACGCCGACGCCTACGCCCACTCCGACGGTGACGCCGACACCCACGGGCGCCCCGAGCTTCACCAGTCCGGCAACCGCCACGTTCACCGTGGGGGTGAATGGCAGCTTCCAGGTCACGGCCAACGGCACGCCGGCGCCGACCTTCAGCGTCATCAGCGGCCCGACGCCGCCGCCCAGCATTACGCTCTCGCCCGCCGGCCTCCTCAGCGGCGTGCCGACCGCCGGCAAAGGCGGCCAGAGCTATCAGTTCACCATTACAGCCAGCAATGGCGTCCCGCCCGACGCCACGCAACTCTTCACGCTGGTCATCAATCGTCCGCCCACGACCGGTGCCGCCACCCTCGGCACCGATCAGGGCCAGGCGGCCAGCATCTCGCAGCGCAAGCTGCTGCTGACGGCGTCGGATGCGGACGGCGACCCGCTCACCGTCAGCGCGGTCAGCCCGACCAGCGCGCAGGGCGGCACGGTCAGCCTGGCGCCGAACGTCGTGACCTACACGCCGCCGGGAGGCTTCTCCGGCAACGACTCGTTCACCTACACGGTCAGCGACGGTCGCGGCGGCAACGCCACCGGCACGGTCAGCGTGACGGTGCGGCCGGCCAATGCGCCGAAGCTGAACATCGTCTCGGTCACCACCTCGCCCAGCGGAACCCTGGTCGTCGGCCAGGGCCTGCCTGGCTTCGTGTACATCATCCAGTCGTCTGACGATCTGCAGTCCTCCTGGCAGAACCTCTCCGGCCCGCTGACCGCCGGCACCAACGGCCGCTTCGAGTTCCTCGACACGACCCAGCCGCCGCCGACCCAGCGCTTCTACCGCGCCGTCTTCCTCGGCGGCCGGTAGTCCGCACTTTCCGAGACCGAACGTAGTCCGCACTCTCCGAGTGCGGCCGCGTTGCCGAAGACCCGAGGCAGGAATTGGAGACTGACGCGTAGTCCGCACGCTCCGAGTGCGGCCGCGTTGCCAAGGACTGCAGGCCGGAGACCGCAGACGGAAACGCACCGTCAGATTCAGAATTCAGCGGCGTCCGCCCTCACTCCTGCCCGCCCGCTCCTCCTTTCCGCGGCTTCGCCGCCGCACCCGGCTTCCTGGCTGGCGTCGCGGCGGGCTTCGGCTCCTCGGCGGCGGGCCAGCGAAGGCCGTTGGCCAGACGGAAGGCGTAGATGACCCGCTGCTCGTGCGCGAAGAGGCTGCGCCAGCGGGGGTCGACCAGCGTGGGGCGGCGGGCTGACGGTAACGCGGCGCGCTGGGTGCGGTAGAAATCGCGCCAGGCCTGGCGCAGCGCGTCGCGGGCGGCGGACTCGACGCCCTCGAAGCTCACGAACTCCAGCTGAGCGCGGCGCTCGACCACCTCGGGAAAAACGCGGGCGGCCTGCTGCATCGCCTCGCGCGCCAGTTCCTCGTCCACGACGCGCTCGGCCCAAGCTTCGCTCAGCGCGAGCGGATCTGCGCCCAGCTGCGCGGCGGCCTGGCTGGCGGCCCGCACGGCGGTCGCATCGGGCTGCGTGGCCACGAGGTGCAGGAGCGGAGCGACGAAGCGCGTCTCGCCGCTGCGGCCGGCCAACTCGGCCGCCTGCGCCACCACGCCTGGGTCGGGATCGGCCAGCGCCTTCTCCAGCAGCGGCAGGAAATCGCCCACCGGCGGATTCGGCATGGCGCGCAGGGCGAGGCGACGCAGTGGCGCGAGCTCCGCCGCCAGTCCCTCGGCCACTCGCTGCTGCCATTCCTCGGCCTCGGGCTTCGCGTCTTCGTCTTCCTCGGCCAGGCGGATCAGTTCCATCGCCTGCGCCAGTCTGGCGTCGTCCTTCGGCGGCGGCGTGGTCAGGTCCCGCTGCAGCAGCGTGCCCGCCGCCTCGCACAGCTCGCGCAATGGTCGCGGCAGTTCGCCGGGGCCGGCGGGTCGCCACTGCTGCGGCGTACGCAACGCCTGGCCGAGCGCCTCCTGCACCGCAGCCAGGCTGGCGGCATCGCCGAACTGCCCCGCCAGCGACGCGCCGGCTCCGCAGATCTCCGCCTCGGGCTGCAGGAGCATGGCGGCGGCCACCTCCCGCACACGCGCCACCAGCGCCGCATCGAGTCCGACGCGCGGCCGTCCGCGCAGGCCGTCGGGCGGAGTGCGCAGCTGAGCGGCCGCCTCCTGCACCACGGTGGGCGACTTGCTGGCCAGGGCCTCGACCAACGCCGCGCTCGATTCGCGCGTCTCCATCGAGCCGAGCCCGACCAGCGCGAGCGGCGAGCCGCCGGCCAATTCCTCGCGCAGGGCCTCGAGATACGCCGGATGGCGCAGCTGCCGCAGGGCGGCCCGCTGCCGGTTCGCCTCCGCGGCGGAGGCGGGCGGTGCGCACAGCTGACGCACCCGCGCCGCGGCCTCGGCCGGCGTGGGCAGGCCGAGTTCGAAAGTTCCGCTGGCGATGGGCAGTGGCCGATCGGCGGTGACCAGCCAGCCGAAGTCATGGTAGATGTAGACCGTGTAGAGCCCCGGCTCCGCGATCCGCGCAAAGCGCGCCAGCGGCAGCAGCTGGCCGATGCTCTCTCCGGGCGCGAGCGTGCCGAGCCGCACGAATCCGCCGGTGGCCCCGGGCGCACGGCGCGCCAGGTCCAGCATTGCCAGGCCGCCGGAGTCGCGAATCTCGACCACGCAGCGCGTCGGGAGGCCGCCCC
The DNA here is from genome assembly GCA_018240025.1 of Verrucomicrobiota bacterium. Classification (GTDB taxonomy): domain Bacteria; phylum Verrucomicrobiota; class Verrucomicrobiia; order Chthoniobacterales; family SZAS-18; genus SZAS-18. Next base: position 30,934 of record JAFEGM010000025.1, on the reverse strand, counting down.
GCGTGTCGCCGCCGGTCTCGTAGTTGAAGGGCGTCGAGCCGATGTTCGTCAGTCGAAATTCCACCTCGAGATCCTCGCCGACGTCGTTCTCCGGCCGCACGAGGTGGATGGAAACCTGCGCGCCTTCCGGCACCGTTTCGACGAACTCCCCCGCGCTGTTGCGCGGCGGGGAGAGCGTCAGACGGAACGGGGCCCACTGGTCGAACGACTGGGCGCCCAACGTGCCCGCAAGGCTCGCGCAGAAGAATCCGGAAAGCAGCAGGCGAAGCGAAGGCACGGCGGAGATTTCCCGCGTGCGCAGGCCAGAGCAACCGGAATGCTGCCTCGGCGGTCACCCGACTGTTCCGCTCGGATTTCGCTGCCTCCGTGCCCTTGGCGGCGCGCTGGGCGCCCGCATCGTCCGGCCCATGCCTCTCCCGCTCTATCAAGTCGATGCCTTCGCCCCGCGCGCCTTCGGCGGCAATCCGGCCGCAGTCTGCCTGCTCGCCCAGCCGGCCGACGAAGCCTGGATGAAAAATGTCGCCATGGAGATGAACCTCTCCGAGACCGCCTTCCTCCATCCCGAAGGCGGCGACGGCGCCTGGCGGCTGCGCTGGTTCACGCCGGCGGTCGAGGTCGCGCTCTGCGGCCATGCGACGCTTGCCTCGGCGCACATCCTTTGGGAAACGGGTCGGGTCGCCGCCGGAGAGACCGCGCGTTTCCTGACTCTGAGCGGTCCGCTGGAGGCGCGGCAGGTCGAGGGGCTGATCGAAATCAATCTGCCCGCCAAGCAGGTGGAGGCGGCCGAGCCCGCCGAAGGCCTGCTGGCCGCGCTCGGCGTGCAAGCCGTGGCCGTGGGGCGCAACCAGTTCGATTGGCTGGTCGAGGTGGCCAGCGAGGAAGTGGTGCGGCAATGCCAGCCCGACCATGCGCGCCTGCGCCGGCTGCCGGCCCGCGGCGTCATCGTGACCGCGCGGTCCTCGGGCGGCGAATTCGACTTCGTCTCGCGCTTTTTCGCCCCCGGCTCCGGGATCGACGAAGATCCCGTGACCGGCTCCGCCCACAGCGCGCTCGGCCCGTGGTGGGGCGCGAAGCTGGGCAAGACCCGTCTGCGCGCCTTCCAAGCCTCCGCCCGCGGCGGCGTGCTCGACCTGACCGTCGCCGCCGACCGCGTCCGCATGGCCGGCGGAGCGGTGACCGTCCTGCGCGGGGAGCTGTTGGTGTGAGCGTACTCGCCGGCGGCGGAGCGTCGCGCGGTGGTGGGGCTTGCGCGGAAGGTTCACGCGAAGCTGCGAAGAGGGCGAAGGCGCGAAGGATCGGGCAGAGGTCGGGAGGTCTGTCGTGCCGCTCCTCTGCTCCTCCGCTCCGCGACGCCGCCGCACTCGGAGAGTGCGGACTACGGCTCCCCGCTCCTCTGCTCCTCTGCTCCGCGACGCCGCCGCACTCGGAGAGTGCGGACTACGGCTCCCGCTCATTTGCCCCTTCGCCCCTTCGCTCACTTCGCAGCTTCGCGTGAACCTTTCGTGTAAGCCCGCTAAACACCGACCTTGCCGGAGAACGGACACCGCGTGGGCCCGATCTTGGCAACCTCGTACCCGGCCGGATAGGAGCGCGGCTTCATCTGCGTGCGCAGGAGAGGCTGGCGGCGCGGGTAGAAGAAGCGGGCCAGCTTGCTGCGCAGGCGGACGGCGGGATGGACCACCGCCTGCAGCCAGCGCGGCGCGGGCTCGAAGCGCATGGACTCGAGCAGCGGCTCGTCGAGGAGCGCCCGCATGGCGACCGGCGTGAAGGCGCGCAGCGGCTGCGGCATCCAGCTGGCGAACATGGCCATGGTGGCGCGCCCCACCGCGGCATTCTGCGGGGTGTAGCGGAACTCCGTGCGCTCGTAGTCGAGGTTGAAGCGCTCGAATTCCCCCAGCGTCTCGGGAATGTCCCGCATTCCCATCCGGCGGCCGACCTGGAACCAGAAATGGAACATCGCCTGCCGCTCCTTCTCCGTGAGGTCGCGCCAGCCGTAGCGCGCGATCCAGCGAATGGGCACGAAGACGAAGGTCGAGAGGACGTAGAGGAAGTCGTCGTTGGAGATCTCGAAGCGGCCGTGGATCTCGTTCATCCGCTTGAGGGCCGCGCGGCCGAGCTCGCTGTCGTAACCGCACTCCATGATGTGGCTGACGACGATGTCGGTATCGTCGTAGCGCCGCTGCGTCCGCTCCGCGAACTCGCGCGTCGCGTCGAGCAGGGCCGAGATGCTCGGTACGCAGAACGTGCGGAAGAGCGCCATTTCCAGCGCCCGCGTGGTGTCGAAGGGGAAGTCGACCCGGCAGGTCAGGAAGACGATGCGCTGGTGGTCACGAACGGGATCGAGCGTCTCGATCTCCCGGAGGGCGGAGGAGGCCATGCGGGGAGATGCGTGGGACGAGGGGGAAAGGGATCAGGGAAGAAAGACTCAAGAAACAAGAGCCAAGAACCAAACCGTCCTAAGGAAGAAGGGAAAAGGTCCGCCCTGGGCGACGCCAGCATTGCACGCGGGAAACCGCGGAACCGCTGTAACACGAGTTCTCTTACCCCCTGAACCTTGGCACGGTTTGAAACTTGGCTCTTTCCTCTTGAACCTTAAACCAGCATCCCAAACAGGCTCGGCGCATCTTCCGCCGCCTTGGCCAGGCCGGGCTCGCGGGCGTTGCGGCGCTCCATGATGTGCTTGTCGACGGCGGGGTCGACGGGCGCGGGGTAGTCGCCGTTGAAGCAGGCCAGGCAGAACGAGTTCTTGGGCTGGCCGGTGGCGCGGACCATGCCGTCGAGATCGAGGTAGCCGATGCTGTCGGCTCCGAGATGCTCGGCGATGGCCGCCATGGGCAGCTGATTGGCCAGGAGCTTCTCGGGGTCGGGGAAATCGATCCCGTAGTGGCAGGAGAACCGATGCGGCGGGCAGCTTACTCGCAGGTGGACCTCCTTGGCGCCGGCTTCCCGCAGATTGACCACCCGGGCGCGGGCGGTGGTGCCGCGCACAATGCTGTCATCGACCACGACCACCCGCTTTCCGCGCACGACGTCGGGGATGAGGTTCAGCTTCACCCGCACGTTGAAGTCGCGGATCATCTGGGTCGGCTGGAGGAAGGTGCGGCCGATGTAATGATTGCGCACGAAGGCGTGCCCCATCGGGATCTTCAGCTCCTCGGAAAAACCGAAGGCGGCGTAATTCCCGCTGTCCGGCACGGGCACGACGAGATCGGCCTCGACCGGATGCAGGCGGGCGAGCTCGCGACCCATCTCGATGCGGGCGTGGGCCACGTTGACATCGTCCAGCCGGCTGTCCGGCCGCGCGAAATACACGTATTCGAAAACGCAGAAGGCCTTGCGTTCGCGCCGGAAAGGAAACTCCGAGCGCGGGCCGTCCTCGTCGATGATGACGACTTCGCCGGGCTCGATCTCGCGCACGAATTCGGCGTGGATGAGGTCGAAGGCGCAGGTCTCGCTGGCCACGACCCAGGCGCCTTCCAGCTTGCCGAGCGAGAGCGGCCGGAAGCCGAAGGGGTCGCGCACCGCAATCAGCTCGCGCTCGCTCATGACGACGAGCGAGAACGCACCCTGAATGCGGCGCAGCGCCGGATTGAGGCCATTCCCCGGCTGCGCCAGCAGATGCAGGATGATCTCGGTGTCCGAAGTGGTGCGGAAAATGGAACCGCGCGCCTCGAGTTCCTCGCGCAGGGCGGAGGCGTTCACGAGATTGCCGTTGTGGGCGATGGCGATCTGCCCGCGCTGGCAGTCCACGTAGATGGGCTGCGCGTTGGCCAGATTGCTCGAGCCGGTGGTCGAATAGCGCACGTGCCCGATGGCCCGGTCGCCCTGGATGCGCTCGATGTCGCCCGGCTGGAAGACCTGCCCGACCAGGCCCATGGCCTTGTGCGCCTTGAAGCGGGCACCGGGGCCGTCGGCGGTGACAATGCCGGCGCTCTCCTGCCCGCGGTGCTGGAGGGCGAACAGACCGTAATAGGTCAGCGCCGCCGCGTTGGGGTGGCCGAAGACACCGAAAATGCCGCATTCGTGGCGGGGCTGGAAATCCGACATCGCCCCGAACCTTCGCGGCGGGCGCGCCGATTGCCAACCGGAAAGGGTGGCATTGCCCGCGATCTTCCGCGGCCTACGCTGTCTCGTGCCCTCGATTTGGATTCTTCGCGGATTGCTCTTGGTCGCTTCGTTGCAGTTGGCGGGATGCGAATACGAATACCTCCCCCGATTCGCCATCGAACGTCCTGATTCTGGAAGTCTGGTGGGGCGCTATCACCCCGACGACGACACGGAAACTCGCGAATGGCTGAGTTCGCGCGGCTTCGCGGCGACAGAGGCGTGGATCGAACTGCACGCCGATGGCCGTTTTGTATTCCAGCGAATCCCTGCGTATTGGCTCTCGCAGAACGAACGCGGATCGCTCGAGACCGACACCGGGACCGGCACGTGGGAATTACTGCGGGGGCTACAACACCTGCACGACGACCCACGGGCGACACGTTGGGGCTTGTTCCTACGGATTAAGACGACCTCGGCGGATTCGAATTTCAAGCTGGTCCCCTTCGACCATGGCGCAGGGATCTTTGTCAGTCGTCGGAAGCCGCCGCATACGCTTTCGCTGTCGCTCTCCAGCGGAGGCAGGCGCTTTCTGACATTCCAGCGCCAACCGATCCCCCGCTAACCGCGCTCGCATCGTGGCGAATTCGCGCTTTCGTGGAGCCATGCCTTCGTTTGACCTCCCGTCCCTCTTCCGTGCCCGCCTCGGTGAGAACTACGAGCTGCACGAACAGCACATCAATCCGACGCTGGTGCAGGTGCAGCGGATCATCGGCTTCGACAAGGTCTACGCACGGGCCGAGGGCGCCTACCTCTACGATCAGCAGGGGAACGATTACCTCGATTTCCTCAGCGGCTATTCGACCTACAACATCGGGCGCAACCATCCGGTGGTGAAGAAGGCCCTGCACGACGCGCTCGATCTCGACCTGCCGAACATGGTGCAGATGGACTGCTCGCTGATGAGCGGACTGCTGGCCGAGGCGCTCTTGAAGAAATGCCCGCGCCATCTCGATGCGGTCTTCTTCTGCAATAGCGGCACGGAGGCCAATGAGGGCGCCATCAAGTTCGCCCGCGCCGCCACCGGCCGCTCGCGGCTGATCGCGCTGAAGGGTTCCTTCCATGGCCTGAGCAACGGCTCGCTCTCGCTCACTGCCGCCGGCAACTTCCAGGAGGGTTTCGGCGATCTGCTCCCCGGCGTGGTGCACGTGAAGCTGGGCGATCTGGCCGCGCTGGAAGAGGAACTGCGTCTGCGCGACGTGGCGGCGTTCATCATCGAGCCCATCCAGGGCAAGGGCGTGGTCTTCCCGGAGGACGACTACTTCCTGCAGGCCGAGGCGCTCTGCCGCCGCTACGGCACGCTGCTCATCGCCGACGAAGTCCAGACCGGCCTGGGCCGCACGGGCAAGTGGTGGGGCCACGCGCATTTCGCCATCGAGCCCGACATCATGACGGTCGCGAAGTCGCTCAGCGGCGGCTACGTGCCGGTCGGCGCCATCGTCACGCGGCGCAGCATCTACCAAAAGACCTTCAGCTCGCTCGATCGCTGCGTGGTGCATTCCACCACCTTCGGGCGGAACAATCTCGCCATGGTGGCCGGCCTGGCCTCGCTCAGCGTGCTGGAGAACGAGGGGCTGGTCGAGAACGCGGCCAAGCGCGGCGCGCAGCTGATGGAGCGGATCGACGCTCTCCGGACGAAGCATCCGGTCATCCGCGCGGTCCGTGGCAAGGGCTTGATGATCGCGATCGAATTCGCGGAGCCGCCCGGGCTGACCGGCAAGCTGGCCTGGCGCGCCATGCACAAGATGGACGGCGGCCTCTTCATCCAGACGGTGGTGGTGCCGCTGATGAGCAAGCACCGGGTGCTCACGCTGGTGGCCGGCCACAACATGGATGTGATCAAGATCCTGCCGCCGCTGACCATCGGCGAAAAGGAGATCGACCGCTTCGTCAGCGCGCTCGATGCCACCCTCACCGCGCTGCGGCGTCCGGTGGGGCCGATCGTCGAGCTGACCCGCAATCTCGTGCGGCAGAAATCGAAGGCGCGGCAGGGCGAGAAGCGCCGCAAGGAACTCGCGGGGGTCGCCTGAGGTGTCGCCGAAGAAGACTGCCAAGGCGGCGCCGAAGTCGAAGCCCGCACGTAAGGCGGCCCGCCCGGCGACGGAGCGACGCCTCGTGCCGGTGGCGGACGGTCCGATCCGCGCCGATTGGCTGAGCCGGCTGGAGCATGCCCGCGCCGAAGAGGCGCGCTGGGAAGCCCGCCTGCGCAGCTTCGAGCGTGAGGGACGGCTGGCCTACGAGGTCTGGATGCAGCAGCATTTCGCCTCCCGGCGGGCGGACCTGCAGCGCCTGGCGGAAGAAATACGCGGCCTCGAAATGGTGGCCGAAGAGATCTACGCCGTCTCCGATCGTCTCCGGATTTCGGAAGAGCGGGCTTACGCCATCGTGAAGGGCCTGATTCCCGATCCCTCGGGCTATCTCGGGCGGCTGCGCTCGGGCGCTCTGACCGAGGAGGACGAAGACGACTTCGAGGAGGAGGGCGACGACGACGATTTTGTCGACTTCGCTCGCGACCTGAATCTGGACCCCGCGACAGAGGCCTTCGCGCGCGCGACCTTCATCGAATTCCTCCGGGCTCAGGGCTTCAGCAAGAAGGCCGCCGAGCAGGCCTGGCAAATGGCGGAGGATGAAGCCCGCGGCCCTCGCCCGGAGAAGCCCCGCCGCGCCAGCGCCGCTCCGAAAGCGAAAACGCAGGCCACGAAGCCACCGACCGAAAACCAGGCGCGCGAGTTGTTCCGACAGATCGCCCGCCGGCTGCATCCAGATGCGGGCGCCGGCGCAATGGACGAACGCAAGCTCGGGCTCTGGCACGCCGCTCAGCAGGCTTGGGAGCGTCGGGACCTGGGCGGCCTCGAGGCGGTGCTCTGGGAAACCGAACCCGACGCCGCCGCGCGCGGCCAGGCACCCGTGGGCGCAATCGCGCGGGTCGTGCAGTCCATTCGCGATCGGATCAAAGACCTCTCCCGCCAGTGGGAGTCCATTCGCCAGACGCCCGCCGGTCAGTTCGTGGGCCTGGACGAGCGGCAGCGCGAGCGCTTCCGTCGGCGGGTCGACAGCGACCTGCGCCGCGACCAAGGCGCCCTCGAATACGCCAAGTCCGACCACCTCGCGCGCGAGGAGTACTGGCATGAGGGTTGGCTCAAGGAAGCGGCGCGCGAGGTCCGGAAGGCGCGGCGCGGCACGAGCCCCAAGCGGAAGCAGGCCGCCAAGCCGGGACCCGGCCAGATCAACCTGCCTTTTTAGCCCGCTCCGACTTTCGCTGGCGGCGAAGCGTGCTTTTCTGTCGCTCGTATGTCCCCCCTCCGACCCGGGTTGCTGCTGGCTGCAGTGCTCGCTTGTCTCGGGGCCCAGCCGGCCCCCGCCCAGAGCACGAACGTCCATCTGACGTACCACTGGCATTTGCACCAGCCGATCTACTGGCCGGAGAACCTGAGCGGGACCAATCGCTACCAGTTCGCGGGCGACTCGATCACGCTGAAGCTGAGCAACACGGGCAATTTCTACCCCGGCTCCACCTTCAAGCATCCGCGCAATGCGCTGGTCCAGGGCGACGGCGGCGAATACGACAACGTCTTCGACCGTGACGACCGCATTCGCGCCTACCAGAGCGGCGGGAAGGACTCGATCGCCACGCTCGGCGGGCATCCCGACGGCGGCGCCAGTATCAGCTACTCCGGCGCGCTGCAGGAGAACATCTGGTCGCTCGGCAAGGACAACCGCTACGGCTACGGCAACGGCTGGAACGACGGCTATCGCACCGCGCGGGGCTGGCTGACCACGGCCGGCAAGCCGAAGGCGGACATGCTCGGCATGACGTATCACCACGCCTTCAGCCCGCTGCTCCCGCGCAGTGTGTTCAAGAAGGAGCTGCAGATCTTCAAGGAAATCTGGTGGAAGAACTGGGGCGGCAATCCCGACAAAAGCGACCACTCGAAGGGCTTCTGGCCGATCGAATGCGCCTTCTCGGAGACCATGATCCCGGTGCTGATCGAGGAGGGCTACGAATGGACCATCGTGGCCAATTCCCACCTCGCCCGCACGGTCGCGAACTACATGGACATCGCGGTGCGCGGCAGCAGCGGCTACAACATCGACCCGCCCAATAAGGCCGACGTGACCGCGCCCGCCGTCCCGGCCAACCAGTGGTACAGCGGCACGCGCGATGCCCGCGGCGGCACGTTTCCGGCGCCGTTCGCCTACCAGGCCCACAAGGCGCGCTACGTGAACCCGGCCACCGGGCAGGCGGTCAAGATCACCATCGTACCGATGTGCGATTACCTCAGTTACGAGAACGGCTACGCCTCGATGGGCACGGGCGTGATCGACGCGAAGATCGCCCCCTTCAACAACCCGGCCCGCCCGAGCCTCGTGCTCATGGCGCACGATGGCGACAACGCCTGGGGCGGCGGTTCGTCGTATTACTTCGAGAGCGTGCCCGGACTAATGAACGAGGCCGCCAGCAAGGGCTACCGGCCCACCACCATCGCCACCTTCCTGGCGCAGCATCCGGTGCCCGACGATGCGGTGGTCCACGTGGAGGACGGCGCCTGGGTCAATGCGGCCGACGACTGGGGGCATCCGCTCTTCCCGAACTGGCTCTATCCGCCCACCCGCTCGCCGAGCGATCCGACCTACAACGCGAACGACCCGCGCACGTTCTACGACTTCGAGAACCCGGGCTGGACGGAGGATTGGCGGAATTGGGCCGTGCTCATGGCCGGCGCGAATTGGTGCGAGACGGCCGAGCAGATCACGATCGATCGCGGCGGTACGGTGCAGGCCTGGAAAATCCAGGAACCCGTGCAGCGCAACGGCACCAGCAACAATCCGAACGCGGCCGAGCAGGCCTGGCATTACTACCTCGGCGGCCTGGACTCGGGCTTCATGTACTACGGCACCTCGCTCGACGACGAGGTGAAGCAGACGCTCGCCTCCAACCGCGCCATCGGCCACGCGCAGGCGGTGGTCGGCAATCCGGCCGAGGACCGCACGCCGCCCACCGTCTTCAAGCCGCAGCGCTTCCCGTGGAATCCAGGCGGCAAGGGCTGGGGACCTCTCACCCGCTACAAGGCGGTCGGCATGGACGGCAATCCGCCCTGGCCCAACACCTTCCACATCTGGACGCACATCTACGACGTCAGCGGCGTCACGACCGTGAAGCTCTACCTGCGCGCGGCCAACGGCGGCGCCAATGCCAGCGTGAACGACGACAACCGCACCTACGCCGGCGGGGCCTCCGTGGGCGCCTGGAGCACGGTCGACATGACCAAGCGGAGCGTGCCCACCGGCAACGTGACCAATAATCCGCAGATCAGCTTCTTCCTCACGCCCACGGCCATCGCCGATTACTACTTCGCCCGCGTCAGCGGCTTCCGGAATCAGCTGGTCGACTACTACGTCGAGGCCACCGACTCCCGCGGCAACGTGACCCGCACCGACATCCAGCACGTCTTCGTGGCCGACGACGGCGCGCCGAATCCGAGCCCGACGCCCACGCCCACGCCGGGCCCGACGCCGACGCCGACCCCCACGCCCACGCCGACGGGACCGACCCCGACGCCTTCGCCGACGCCGACCCCGACCGTCACGCCCACGCCCACGCCGACGCCCACACCCACCCCGCCGAGCGGCGCGCCCTTCGTGCTCGACGGCGCGGCCGACTCGCCCGGCTATTCCTACATGAGTGGCTCGATGTCGCTCTACGCGGCCATCCGCGGCACCAAGCTCTACCTCGCCACCTGGTCGCCGGGCAATGCGGGCGGTGCCAACGACCATTTTCTCCTCGTCACCGACACGCTTCTTCCTGCCGCCACCTCGCCCGCGCCGTGGGCGAAGGCCGGCCTGACCGCCGCGCCCGCGGGCAAGCCGTTCCTCGGCGCCGAGAGCCTCTCTTCCTACGCCGGCTGGTTCAACACCAGCGGCACGGTGCAGGTCGGCAAGGCGCCGACCAACGCCGGGCAGCTCGAAGGCGTGATCGATCTCGTGGCGAACTTCGGCTCCATCCCGCCGGTCGTCTACGTCGCCGCCCTCGCCTACGCCACCGCCGACGGCGGCGCGCTGGTCGCCCAGACGCCGGCCGGCAACGGCAACGGCAACGTCGAGCCCGCCGAGTTCCTCGCCATCCCGACCGCCGCCATCATCGACGCGAATGCCGATGGCACCTACGACCGCCTGCAGCCGCAATTCGGCTTCTTCCCGGAGATCGGCCGCGACCTCGGCGGCGCGCCCACCATCACCTGGCCGACCGTGCCGGGCCGCAATTACGTCGTCCAATACGCCGACGATCTCGGCGCCCCGTGGCAGACGCTCTCGAGCCTGACCGCTGGCGCGACCCAGCTGAATGCGACCGTGACCGATGCCAACGCCGGCACGCATCGGTTCTACCGCATCGTGCTGCCGTAAGCTGCCGGCGAGCCCTCGCCGCCGGGGAGCTGGACGAGGCGGACTACGCCGCCTGGCTGCAGAGGAACTCGACCCCGAGCTGAGGCTACCCGAACGATGGAAGAGGGTGGCGCCCAGATCGTTTCCGCCGGGAAATTCAAGCAAAAAACCCCACCGGCGTGACAGCCGAATCGCTTGTCGGCCGCGAGAGGCATGCCGTAGCGTTTTCCCGCCGGCGACCCCGGCCTGCATCCATGGCGGCCAAGAAAAAGACCAAGCGGAAGATCGCGCATCCGGGCTCACGCCCGCTGCAGCGGCAGCTGGGCTTTGGGCACGAGGGGCAGTATTTCGACCTGCGGCAGATCTTCGACCGGCTGAACGAGATCTACTTCAACCACGCGCTCCGCCGCTACACCATCACCTGGGGCCGACGCCGGGCCCAGGCGCCGCGGGAGTACTTCGTCTTCGGCACCATTCAGGAGGAGGATCGGATCATTCGCATCCATCCGCTGCTCGATCAGGACTTCGTCCCGGTCTGGTTCATGGAATACGTCATCTTCCACGAGATGCTGCATGCGGTGGTGCCGGACATCCCGATGGCCGGCGGACGTCGCAAGGTCCACACCGAGGAATTCCTCCGCCGCGAACGCGCCTTCCCCTACTACCGCAAGGCCCGCCGCTGGGAGGAGGAGAACCTCGCCCGCTTCCTCCGCTGACGCCGGTCCGGAGGGTCTCTCGGACCACAACGTGACCGCTCAAAGGCGTCGACGTCCGCCTCGCCCTGTCCGCCTTCATCCTTCGGCCTTCATCCTTCTTCCTTCCCTGCGCCCCGCCTTGCCGACCCGGCCAAACGGTCCGACAATTGCGATTCCCCCAACGAACGATCGCTTCCGAACCATGATCCGCACTCTCTCCGCCCTCGCTCTCGTCCTCACCCTCGGCTGCGCCGCGCCGCTGCAGGCCCAGACCTCCGCTGCCCCGGCCGCTCCGGCTGCCGCGGCGGGCGATTCCATCGACGCCACCGACACGCAGAAGCTGAAGGATTCGATCGGCAAGGAAGTGAAGGTCGCCGGCAAGGTGGTCAACGTCGGCCAGGACGCCCGGTCCGGGAACGTCTTCCTCAATTTCTCCCGCGACCGTGAGTCCGGCTTCGTCGTCATGATCAAGGGCGGCGTGGCCAAGGGCGCCGGCACCGACCTCAAGGAGAAATACAACGGCAAAGACGTCGTGGTGACCGGCATCGTCCAGCTCTTCAAGAACAAGACCGAGATCGTGGTCGGTTCTCTCGACCAGATCACGGTCAAGTGAGCGCGCTGGCTCCCGACCCCGGCCCCGCGCCGCAATTCACCTGGCATCGGGCCCGGAAGTTCCTCTTTCGGGCCCTGCGGCTGCGCTGCCCGCACTGCGGTCGCAGCCCGCTCTTCATCCCGCTGCGGCAGACCCGTTCCTTGCGGGACTGGTTCACGCCGCTCGATGGCTGTCCGCGCTGCGGCTACCCCTACGAGCGGGAACTGGGCTATTTCCTGATGGCCATCTGGGCGGTCGGCTATGGCTTTTCCGCCCTCTTCGGCATTTCAATCTACCTCGCGCTCGAGTTCACGACCGACCTGCCCATGAGCCAACTGCTCCCGGCGGTCATGATCCCGCCGGTCGTCTTCGCGGTGCTCTTTGCCCGGCATGCGAAGTCCCTCTTCCTGGCCTTCGACCACTTCTTCGATCCGGCCGTGCCCTTCCGTGAGGACGACGACGGCCCCGGCGGCGATCCGCCCGCACCGACCGAGATTCATCCGCCGCCGCAGGCCCCCGCGGCTCCGGCGGAGACTCGACGCTAGCCGCCCGTCGCGGCCTTGCGTGGCCGGCACCACGCTGTTTGTTGCTTGGCCCGAATCGCATTGACAGGCCCAACCATGGGTGGCGACGTTTGGGTGTCCACCCATGCGCCTCCGCCTGCCCATCGTGGTTCTTTGCGCAGCCCTCGGCTGCGTCGGCGGTCCGCTTTCGGGCGGCGTTTTCAGCGTCTCCGAGCTGCTCCCGCCGGCTGCCGACGCCAGGCCCGCCGCCGAATCGTTCGAGTACTGCTTCTGGAACGAAGGTGCCAGCTACCTGGCCAGACCCGTCTCGCGGGTACCGGGCGGCGGATTGGGCGGTGCGCAAACCCTCCTGGTGCGTGCGCTCCAAACCCCGGTCTCCACCGAGACCTTCACCGGTCTGCAGCCCGCCGCCGGACTGCCAAGTGCGGCGAGCGCCGGCGAAGGCAATTTCAGCGTCGCCATGGTCCCGGAGCCAGCCACCTGGCTGGCCGGCGCCGGACTGCTGGTCGCGGTCGCTCTGGCATACCGCGGCACGCGGAGAGAGCGGAGCTCGGGAGCGGCCTGAACGGTACGCGTCTTTCTTCTCCTTGAGGTCCTTCCCGTCCTTCCTGTCCTCCCGCGCCCGGGCAGCTCTCCGCTGACGAACTCTCTCCCGCTGTCGCCTCGGCCAGACTGCTAGTGCTAGCTCAGCGCCGAGCCGGCCAGCCGCGCCAAGCCATCGCAGCAGATCTGTGACCACGTCTCCAGTCGGTCGCGCCGGGCCCGCAATTCTTCGGGCGTGAGGAACTCCAGCAGGGTGATCTCGCTCTCGTTGGCCCGTACGAGATCGCTCTCGAGTTCGAACCAGTGCACCACCCCGAGATGCACCTGCCCCACCGGCGTCGAGTCGTCGTTCAGGATGGCGCGGATGCTCTCGCGATAGCCGCCGGCCAGCACGAGTTCCTCGGCCACCTCGCGCTTCACGCCGTTGTGGTAGGTGGTCTCGTCGATCCGCTCGCTGGCGAAGTCCGACAGATTCACGTGCCCGCCGATTCCGATGGACCCCTTGGCCGCCAGCCGCTGCTCGCCGCTGCTGGCGCCACGGACGTAATGCAGCACGCGCCCCCCGTGCGAGAGCAGGGCATAGGGAATGATCTGCTTGAAGCTCGGGTCCTCCTCCGCATCGCCCCGCCGGCGGAAGTAGGCCCGCTCGAGCAGGGCGGGAAAGTAGCGCGCCGGCTCGAAGCAGAGTCCCTCGAAGGCGCCGCAGGCTTCGAAGACCACCCGGTCCACGCCGAGAATGCGCTCGTCCATCTTGTGCATGCCCAGCCAAAGCACGGTCGACGCCGCGCCGCAATGGCTACCAGCCTTGCCAGGCTCGCAGAGCCTGGAGCAGCAGCAGGAGCAGCGGGAGTAAGAGGGCGCCGGTCCAGAGTTTTCCCGAGAAGGCGCGAATCGGTTTGGCCCATCGCGCCCGCAGGCGTAGCCACGGCCGACCGGAGGCCTGGGCCAGGACCGTCAGAGCGCGCCAGCCCGCCAGGGCTTGGGCCAGGTCCCAGTCAGCGCGGACGCAGTAGCCCTCGTGTAGCCGCAAGATTCTAGAAAAAACATCCTTGTGCACATTCCCTGCTTCGGCCGGCACCGCACTCCAAGCGGCGAGGAGCAGGCGGGTGTACTCGTCCTGCATCTCGTCCCGGGCTTCTTCCGGCCGGCGTTGCTGCCATTCCTGCTGCGCCTCCTGGGCGGCGGCCGGCTTCCGGGCGAGGGCCCGTTCGAAGGCCAGCCAGCGCCAATGCTCGGCGGTCGAACGGTCGGCCACGCGTGCCAGGGCGGCTTCGTGGATCTCCGGTGCGCCCCGGCCGACGAGCCGATACGCCAAGGCAGCATTGTAGAGCATCCAGGGTTCGGCATTGGGGTAGCGCCGCCACCCCTCAGCCCAGCGCAGCGCCGCGCGTGGAGCCCCGGTGTGGACCAGCGCATAGACCGCCTGCCCCCAGGTTTCCGTGCCGCTTTCCAGCTGCTGGCGGAACCGCTGGGTGAGGAGCCAGAGATGGACTCGGCTTCGGCGCTCGCCCAACCCGCGGAGCGACTCCGCCAGGATGTCCGTCCCGAGCGCCGTGCGGGTCAGTGGCCCGATCTCGAACTGCGCGGTCAGCGGAGCATTCCGCCACCGCACCTCCGCCCAGGCGGCGGCACAGCCCGGGTGGACGCCCTCGAGTCGACATCCGTCGGCGCAGAGCTGCCCTGCCTGCTTCGCGCCCCAACGCTCCACGATCATCCGCACGGCTGGGCCGATCGGCACGGTGGCCGCGGCCGGTTGGCGCACCAGCGTCCGGAAGACGGCCTCGACGGCCGGGAAATCCCCGCGCGCACAACCCAGCCGGATGGCGCCGACAAGCGTCCGAAAATCGTCCCCGCCGCGCAGCTGGCCGAGCTGCTCCTGCAGCGCCGCCGCCGCTTCGAGCGCGCCGTCCTCGACCTCCAGTTCCTGCAGACGCAACAGCGCCCAGTCGTAGGAAGGTCGCAAACGCAGAGCCTGGCGCAGATCTTCCTTGGCCCCGGCGCGATCGCCCTGCGCGAGGCGAGCGTCGGCCCGGTAGGCGAGAGCCATCGGCTCGTCGCCTTCGAGCCGGGCGAGCTGAGCGGCGGCTGCCTGGACCGCGGCGTGGTCGCCCATGCGCTCGGCCCACTCCGCCAGACGTTCCCAGCCCCAGTGGTACCCGGGATCCTCTTCCACCAGCGCCTGCATGGCCTGCCGCGCGCCCGCCAGATCGCCGCGCTGCGCGCGCACCCAAGCGGCCCTGCCGCGGAGCGGCAGCGGAGTCGTCGGGCCGAACACCGTCGGCGCCGCTGCGGCCAGCGCCTCGTCGAAACGACCGTCCTCGGCCAGCAGTCGCACCTTGTGATCATGCCCGACCTGCGAGCGCGGGCTGAGCGCCAGCGCCCGCTCCAGCGCGGCCAGCGCTTCCGTCCGCTCGCCCGGTGCGCGCAGCACCTCGGCCAGCAGCAGCCAGGATCGCGTCTCACCGGGCCGGGCCTCGGCCAGCGCACGGGCGACGCGCTGATCGTGCGGGACGCCCAGCCGACGCGAGCATTCGGTCAGCTGGCTCCAGGCCGCGTCGAGCCCCGGTTCCAGCTGGAGCGCGCGTTCGAGGCTGGCGATGGTCGCGTCGGTCGCCCCCGCGCCCCATTCGAAATTCGAGCGGACGAGCAGATTCTGCGGATCGAGCGGAGCGAGGGCGATGGCCTGCTCCAGCACCGCGCGGGCTTCCTCGGATCGCCCCTGCGCCAGCAGGGTCAGGCACAGCACCCGGCTGGCGTAGGCGTAATGCGGACTGAGGGCGAGCGAGCGGCGCAGGCTTTCGATCTGCGCCGCCGTCTCGCCCAGTTCCTGCTCGACCTCCGCCAGTTCCACCCACAGACGCGGATTGCGGTCGAAACGCTCGGTCGCCTGGCGGAGCAATGCCCGCGCTTCGGCCGGCTTTCCGAGCGCCGCCTGCTGCTGGGCGAGGACGAGCCAGCTCTGCCAGAGCTCCGGGCGACGCGCCTGGGCCTGCCGGGCGAACTCCAGCAGACGCTCGGGACTCCAATGCGGCAGGGCGGCCTCGCGGAACGCCAGGACTGCGTCGCCGCCCCGGGATTCCGCCAAAACGCGCTCCCCGAGCCACTCCAGCGTCTCGGCCATCTGTTCGCGGGCGACGCATTCCAGCAGCGACCGCAGCGCGGTGGGATGCTCGACGTTCAGCCGGACCGCCCTGCGCGCGGCTTCCGCGGCTTCGGCCGGTCGGCCCAGAGCCAGCAGCACGGACGAGCGCACGAGCGCGCTGGCCGCGAAATGCGGTTCGATTTCAGCGGCCTGTTCGGCGGCGGCCAGAGCTTCCGCGCCGCGGGTGCCGTGGGCCAGGAGCAGGGCCAGCTCCCGCCATGCCCAGGCATTGCGCGGATGCGCCGCGAGCAGATCGCGCAGCGCCGCTTCTGCCACGTCCGCCGGGCTGTGCCCGCGGTGCCACTCATAGCGGCAGGAGAGGAGCGGCAGGCTGTGCGGAAAGCGGCGTACCTGCTCGTCCAGCCAGGCCAATGCCACCGGCGGGCCGGCCGGGTCGGTCTCCGCCAGCAGGCGCGCGACGGCTTCCTGGGCCGAGGCCGCCAGCGGCTGTATCTGGACGAGGGCGCGCCAATGTCCGAGGGCCTCGGTCAATGCACCGGCGCACCCGGCGACCTGCGCTGCGCCCCGCAGCCAATCGGCCGGACGGCTCTTTTCGCGGGCACGCTCCAACAGCTCGCGTGCGCGCTCGATCCGGCCGTCGCGGGCACAGGTCTCCGCCATGTGCAGCAGGAGCACGCCGTCATCCGGGCGCCGCGCCAGTCCCGCTTCGAGCACGGCATCGGCCGCGGCCAGCTCGCCGCGCTCGCGGCGGGCCCAGGCCAGCGTGAGGGCGGGATCGGCCGAGGCGTCGCCCAACCGCGCGAACCGGGCCTCCAGCAAGGTCAGCATTTCCGGCTCCCGCCCCAGCACGCGCAGCGCCGCGAAGAGCGCGCGCCAGGTGCCCTCGCCCGCCCCCGAACGGCAGGCCGCCAGCCGCAGCAGGCGCACCGATTCCTCCCGCTGCCCCGCGGTCCAAAGCAGCTCGCCGTAAGCCTGCAGCACGCGCTCCTCCAGCGGCTGGAAACGCAGGAGGAGGCGCTGCCAGCGACGCGCCTCGACGTGCTGGCGCGCATCCGCGGCCAGTTCCTCGGCCTTGCGCCGCCAGAAGATGACCAGGCCGCTGACATCCTTCGATTCGCTCCACCGCTCCGCCCCGCAAACCTCGACCCACGCGGCCGCTTCGGGCTCGCGGGCCAGTTGCAGGAGCAAGCCCAGCTTGGCCACGCGCAGCGTGCCGTCGTCGGGGAATTGTCGCAGCAGGGCTTCCACCGCGGCCAATTCCTCGGCCTCGGCCCCGTCGTAGGCCGCCAGTTCCCGCCGCGCCTGCCAGGCCAGTCGGCTGCCGGGCTCCGCGACCTCCAGGGCTTCGGCCTCCCTCCCCGCCTCGGTCCGCTCGTGCCGCTGCAGGGCGAGCCGCAGGCGGTAGATCGCATCGTACGCCGCCGCCTCGGACAGATCCGCCGCCCGCAGTTTCGCCACCAGCTCCTCCCGCTCCACCGGCACCAACGCCATGGCGCGAGGGCCGTGCGCCGCCTGCCGCTGCAGGAACTCGGCTGCCATCACCTCGGTGAAGCCACGATCGTAGGGATCGCGCAAAATCCACGACTCGCGAAAGGTGTCGAAACCGATCACCGCCTGCAGGTGGGCGCTGCCCGCCTGCCGCGTGGAGAGCGCGAACGGAATCCCCGCGGCCAGCAGGGCGCGCCCGGAGGCGGAGTCCAGCCGGAACTCACGCACCACGCAGCCGGCCGCCTCCGCCCAGCGCCGCTCGTCCACATCGAAGGTGCCCTCGTACCAGATCTGCCGCGCGATCTCGTCCTGCGCCACCGGCCGACCGAAGTAGCGCAGCAAGCCGGCCATCGTGGCCGGACCGCAGGTGCGCACCCGCTGCCGCAGGTAGGCGACGGGCCAGACCAGCCGGTGCCCCGCGGCCGGCGGCGCTACACGCAATCGGTCGGCGAAGCGCGTGTGCCACTCGTGGCCCGCTTCGCTTGCCGCCTGCGCGGCCGCCTCCCATTCGCCGAGGCGATAATGCGCGTACGACCTCTGCCGCGTGCGGCCTTCCCGCTCGGCCCGCTCCAGATACGGCGACTCGGCCGGCAGGCGCTCGATGGCCTCCAGCGCCTCCCGAGGGCGATCGAGTTCCAGCAACACGGCAGCCCGCATCTCGAGGTAGCTCGCGTAGGGCGCCCGGGCGTAGGCCTCCGCCAGCAGCGCCAGGGCGGCCTCGTCCTCGCCGATCAGGGTCTGCAGCCCAGCCGCCTGCATCACCGCCGGCGCGTAATCCGGCGAGAGCGCGCGGGCGGATTGCACCGCCTCGACGGCTTCTTCGAGCCGGTCGAGCGCGACCAGAGCGCGCGAACGATCGACCCAGCGCCAGGCATCGGGCTCAGCCACCGCCAGGGCCTGTGCCCAGAGTTGCTCGGCCTGCTCGCCGTCCCGGAACTGCGCCTGCAGTCCCGAGTGCGCGGCCAGCCAGTTCGCGCGCACCATGGCGGAAGCCGTCTCCGGCAATGTGTGCTGCCAGACGAACTCGAGCGCCGCGAGCGGTCCGCGCAATGCTTCGAGGTGGAAGAGGCGGGGCAGCAGGATCTCCAAATCCCGCCCGCGGCTCTCGCGCCAGGCCCGACTCAGCAGGGCGAGACGACGACGCGGCCCACCGAGCCAGCCGATGATCCGGCTCGCCTGCACTTGCGCCCGGGGGTGCCGCCAGCCCTCGGGCGGAGGCAGGGCCTCCAGTCGGCCAGCCGCCTCGGCCAGCCGGCCCGACATCAGCGCGGCCTCCACGGCCAGCGCAAATTCGTCGAGCACGTCGGGCGGGCAGCCAGCACTTTCCATCGCGCGATCCCAGCATCGCTCCCGCTTCCCCGCAAGTCTCCGCGGTGAATCTCGCACGGTCCGTGTCCGTGCGCTCTTTGAGACTCCACCGGATTCGGCTTTGCGGATACCCTCCGGCCTTCGCCGAGACTTGGAAGCTGCCTCCCTCGAGTTCCCCCTCCTTCCGCTCACCCGAGCAGCGATCCCGCTCCGTCCGTTTCGAGCTTCGAGCTTCGAGCTTCCTTCGAGCTTCGAGCTTCCTTCGAGTTTCGAACTTCGAGTTTCGAACTTCCGCCCCTCACCGCACGCAGCAGACCACGATCAGCTGCGCGACGAGGATGCGCAGGAGCATGGTCAGCGGATAGACTGTGGCGTAGGCGATCGAGGGTGCATCCGAGCGATGCAGCGCGTTGGCGAAGGCCAGCGCGGGGGGGTCGGTCATGCTGCCGGCGAGGAGACCGCAGACATCGACGAAGCTCTGCCGCAGCAGCACACGGCCGATGGCTGCGGCCAGCAGCAGCGGCAGAAGCGTGATGGCCGCGCCGACGCCCAGCCAGACCGGGCCTTCGTGAGAGAACAGCAGGGCGAAGAAGTGCTCGCCCGCCTTCAGGCCGGCGCAGGCCAGGAAGAGCGTGATGCCCAGCTCGCGCAGAACGAGATTGGCCGTGGGTGGCATGTACCACAGCAGCGGCCCGACCCGGCCGATCCGGCTGAGCACGATGGCCACGAGCAGCGGACCCCCGGCCAGGCCGAGACGCACCGGCATGGGCAATCCGCCGAGGGCGAACGGCTGAATGCCGACCAGCACGCCCAGCAGAATGCCGAGGAAGATGGCGATGAAGCTGGTCTTGTTGAGCTCCTTGACGGAGTTGCCGAGCACGGTCGCCACCTTCGGCATGTCGACCTCCCGGCCGACCACCTGGACGGTGTCGCCGAACTCCAGCGTGAGGTGCGGAATGGCCGTCATCTCGACCTCCGCGCGCTGCACTCTCGTCGGCGCGACACCGAAGCGCTGGGTCAGTTGCAGCTCGGCGAGCGTGCGGCCGAGCACCTCGCGATTGGTCACGACGAAGCGCTCGTAGGTCACCGGCCCGGGCAGTTCCATCAGATCCTCCGGACTCTCCTGGCCGACGATCACCTGGAACTCGTGCAGATGCCGGCGCGTGCCCACGGCCATGACGACATCGCCCTCGTGCAGCACGGTGTTGCCATTGGCCACGTGCACCTCTTCCTCACCGGCGTACTTCACCCGCGAGACGATGACCCCGAGAGCGTCGCGCCCGGGAATCTCGTGCAGGCGCAGGCCGTTGAGATTGCGGTTCGTGACCCGCAGATTCATGCGCTGGAGCGGCTCCTGCTCGGCGTGGCGCTCAGCTTCGAAGGCCTCCACCTCGCGCGGCACGTCGATGCGGAAAAAGACGCGCACGAGGATCATGGCGAAGATGATCCCCATGATGCCGAACGGATACGCCACCGCGTAGCCCAGCGCCGGCAAGCCCACGCGGGCCGCCTCCAGCGCGGGCAGTTGTTTCAGCGCCTCCTGCGCCGCACCGAGCGAGGGAGTATTGGTCGTGGCTCCGGCGAAGATGCCCACCGCCGCGGCGAAATCGATCCCCAGCAGCCAGGCCGCCAGCAGCGTGAGCAGCGCGCCAGCGAGCACGATGAACGCGGCCAGCAGGTTCAGCGACAGCCCCTGCCGCCGCAGCGCATTGAAGAAGCCCGGCCCGACCTGCATCCCGATCGTGTAGACGAACAGGATGAGCCCGAAGTCCCGCACGAAGCCGAGGATCTCCGGCTGCAGCGTGAGGCGAAAATGCCCGAAGCCGATGCCCGCGAAGAGGACGCCGGCCACGCCGAGCTGCAGCCCGCGGACCTTGAGGTGCCCCAGGGCCAGGCCGAGCACGGCGATGGCCGACAGGATCAGGACCGAGTACGCGACCGGCTGCCCGACCGAGAGGGACTGCATCCACTGCATGGCTTGGCTTCCGCGAACCTGAGCGCGGGGCTACTTCGCCCCGTGCACGCGGGTGCCGACCTTCAGCCGGAGTGCATTCAACGCGATGAAGCCGGTGGCGTCGTTCTGATTGTAGGCCTTGGTCGGATCGGCCTCCATCGTGGCGATGTGCGGATTGTAGAGGCTGACCGCGCTCTTCCGCCCGGCCGCGTAGATGCCGCCCTTGTAGAGCCGCACCCGCACGGTGCCGGTCACATTCTTCTGCGACTCGGTGACCAGCGCCTGCAGGGCCTCGCGCTCGGGGGCGAACCAAAAGCCGTTGTAGACCAGCGCGGCGTATTTCGGGATGAGGGAATCGCGCAGATGCATGACCTCGCGATCCATGGTCAGGCTCTCCATTTGCCGGTGCGCGAAATGGAGAATGGCGCCGCCGGGTGTCTCGTAGACGCCGCGCGACTTCATGCCGACGAAGCGGTTCTCGACCATGTCCACGCGTCCGACGCCGTGCTTGCCGCCGAGCGTGTTGAGCTTCTTCATCACGGCCAGCGGGCTGAGTGCCTTGCCGTTGACGGCCACGCAATGGCCCCGCTCGTAATCGAGCGTGACCAGCTCCGCCTTGTCCGGCGCATCCTCAGGCGAGACGGAGAGTTTGAACATGTCCTTGTTGGCCGGCGCGAAGGCATCGAACCACGGGTCTTCGAGAATGCCGGCCTCGAACGAGATGTGCAGCAGATTGCGGTCGGTCGAATACGGCTTCTTGGCGCTGGCCTGCACCGGAATATTGTGCGCCTCGCACCAGGCAATCATCTCGGCCCGGCCGGGGAACTCGGCCCGGAAGTCGTCCAGCCGCCATGGCGCGATGACCTGCAGCTCGGGCGCGAGCGCCGCCGCCGTCAGCTCGAAACGCACCTGGTCATTGCCCTTGCCCGTCGCGCCGTGGGCAATGGCATCGGCCCCCTCGGCCCGGGCGATCTCGACCATGCGCTTGGCGATCAGCGGGCGGGCGATGCTGGTGCCGAGGAAGTACTGCCCCTCGTAGATGGCCCCGGCGTGGAGCATCGGATAGATGAAATCGCGCGCGAACTCCTCCTGCAGGTCGTCGATGTACACCGCCGAGGCGCCGGTCTGCTTTGCCTTCTTGTGCAGCCCCTTGAGCTCCTCGCCCTGGCCGATGTCGGCGCAGAAGGCCACGACTTCCGCCCCGGTCTTTTCCTTGAGCCAGCCGAGGATGACGGAGGTGTCGAGCCCTCCCGAATAAGCGACGACGATCTTTTTGACGTTCACCCGCGGAGCGTTGCCGGGTGTGGGCAAGATTCAAGGCACAAGACGCGGACGAATGCGCGGACGTGGTCCACGGCGGGCGCTCGGGGAGCGAGGGAGGGCGTTGGCGAAGGCGGGCCGCATTCGAGTGGGGACCGCATTCGAGTGGGGTCGGGCGTCGGGGCCGGAGACCCGCTCCAACGGGTCTTGTTCGAATGACATCCTGTCGAGCGAAGCGGACGCGAAAGCGGCAGGGCGCGGCCCGACCTGTCGGGTCGGGGCGCTTCCTGCCGCACTCCGAAGGGTCGGTCTAGAATTCGCGCACGAGGAGATGCTCGGCCAGTTGGCGCAGGCGGGCGGCGGAATCGCCGAAGCGGTCGAGCGCGCCGAGCGCTTCCTTGGTCAGGCGGTCGGCTTCCTTGCGGGCCTTGGCCAGGCCGAAGACGGCGGGGTAGGTGGCCTTCTGCGCGGCGATGTCCTTGCCGGCGCTCTTGCCGAGCTTCTCGCTGGTCTGGGTGACGTCGAGAATGTCGTCGATGACCTGGAAGGCGAGCCCCAGCGCGCGGCCGAATTTCGTCACCGCCTTCAAATCGGCGGTCGGGGCGTCCGCGCTCATCGCGCCGAAACGCACGGCGGTGGCCAGCAGGGCGGCGGTCTTGCACTCGTGGATGTATTGCACCTGGGCCGGACTGACCCGGCGGCCTTCCGCCTGCATGTCGGCCACCTGCCCGGCGATGAGCCGCTGGCTGCCGGCGCCGAGGGCCAGCTCGCCGACCAGCGCCCGCATGTCGTAGCGCGACCAGGTGTTCGCCTTGGCCACGAGCTCGAAGGCGAAGGTCAGGAGCGCATCGCCCGCGAGGATGGCGGTGGCGTCGCCGAAGACCTTGTGATTGGTCAGCCGACCGCGCCGGTAGTCGTCGTTGTCCATGGCCGGGAGGTCGTCATGGATCAGCGAGTAGGTGTGAATGCACTCGACCGCGCAGGCCAGCGGGAGCGCCTCCTCGGCCGTGCCGCCGCAGGCTTCGGCCGCGGCCAGTGTGAGCACCGGGCGCAGGCGCTTGCCGCCGGCGAAGAGGCTGTAGCGCATGGCCTTGTGGATCTGGGCCGGCTTGCGCGTCTCGGGCGGCAGATAGCCATCCAGCGCCTGGTCGATGCGCTGCACGCTGTCGGCGAGGTATTCGGAAAGGGGAGTCATGGGACCCCGCTCGCTACGCACCGACGCGGGGATGTTCAATCGCGAATTTCAGCCGAGGCGCGCCGCAGCTCGACGCCGCAGCCAGCGCAAAAGCGGTCGGTCGGCTCCGCTGCCGCGCCACAGGCGTGGCAGAAGCGCCGGGCTCCCACGGTCACGACAGGCGGGGGCGGCGGCGGAGGAGGGGGCGGAGGTGGCAACGGACCCGCGCCGACCGCGAGGAGCGAAGCGCGTGCCGGCTGCCATTGCGCCTGGGCCGCGGTCCAGACGGGTGTCTCCCAGGCGCAGACTCCCTCGCGGAGGCGACGCCGCATTTCCTCGCCGGTGAAGGGGCCGAGCACGTGCGCACCCGCCGAGTGATACCAAAGCGCTTCCGCCGTCGCTGGGGGTGGCGGAGGTGCCGGCGACGCGGCCGGAACCGCCGTCGGTAGGGCGGGCTCGCGGCTCACTCCCACCGGCTCGGTCTCGGCCTCCTGCTCGCAGCGGGCGGTCAGACGCCGCCAGGCATCCGCGGCCGGCGGCGGCGGCGGTACGGGACGCGGCGCGGCGGAGGTCTCCCAATGCTGGAGTTCGTGCTGGAATTCGCTCCGCGCCTGCGTGAGCTCGCTCTGCAGCACGGCCAGCCACGAGGTCAGATCGCCCAGGCTGGAGGCGCTGGCGGGACGGAAGGAAGACAGCGAGGGCATGGCGAAGTTAGGCCGGATGGCCGCGCAGGAGATCGGTCGGCGCATTCGCCGGCACGCGCTCGGGCTCGGCGCCGAACAGCACGGCCCCGTGCGCCGCGTGCAGGGCCAGCAGATCGCGCGGATGCGCCCCGGCGAACGGATAGGTCCCGCAGGCGAGCAAGAAGCGCTGCAATTCCTGCCGGGCCGCGGTCGAGCCGCGCAGCACGGTGGCCGCCGCCTGGCGCGTGGGCGCATGCCACCAGCCGGCCAGCAGCAGCGAAATGCCGCCCAGGCGCAGAGTCCAGGCGGAGAGCCAGCCGCACCACTCGGCGGCCGCCGCCAGCGAAGGCTGGCTCCAGCGCTCGCCGCTGACGGCGGTGGTGAGCGGGGGCGCGAAGTCGCCTTCGGTCCACGCGCCGCGGGCGATTGCCGTCGCGAGCTCGGCCGGCAGGCGGGCGGACACGGCGGCGCTGATCTCCGCCCGGGCGGCCGACTCGCGCGTGCAGGGCGCCGAGGCCGAGATCTCGCGCGAGAGCGCCCGCTGGCAGAGACCGTGCAGGAGACTGCGGGCCTGCTTCAGCTGATTCGGATAGTAGTACTCGTACCCCGTCCGTAGCGCCTCCTCGACGAACTGCTCCGAAGCGCGGTCGGGCAGCTGCCGATTCTGCCGCAGGTGATCGGCCGTCTCGGCCAGGTGCGAGAGGATCACGCGCTCCTTGACGTAGGGAAACGCAAAAAACTTCTCCGGACTGGCCGAGAGCTTGCGCAACTCGGTCATGCCGGCCTGCAGCGCCCCCGGCGTCAACGCGCTGGCCAGCCAGGCGCCGCCGCGCAGCTGGAGCGTCGCGTCGAAGAGCGCGGTGACCACCTCGGCGGCCCGGGCGCCGAAGCGCGCCGTCAGCTCGACCAGCGCCCCGACCGCGTGGCCGAGCAGCGCCTCGGCCAGGCCGCCCAAGGCGCGGAAGAGCACCGGGCTGCCGGTCGGCACGAGCGCGAGCACGCCTTCGACCGAGCCACGGACGAATTCCTCCAACCCGCGGGCGAAGCCGTCGTCCAAACCCGCGGGCAGCGGCGGCAGCTCGCGCAGGGCGTCGCGCAGCAGCTCCGCGCCGGCCGTGCTCTCGGCCCGGAGCGCCTGGGCCAGCGCGTCCGCATTCGCCTGGCGCTGCGCCAGCACCGCGGTCCCGGCTTCGGCCAGGCGGGCGGGGTAATGCTCGGCCAGTTCGCCGACCACCGCAGCCGTGCGGGCGGCCTCGTTGCCCAGCGCTTGCTGGGAGGCGGAGAATTCCCGCGCCAGGGCGGCTCGCAGATCGGTTTGATCGGTCAGCAGCGGCTCCACCCGCTCGCGCAGCCGCGCCAGCTTCTCGACCAGACCTTGGGCGGATTCGGCCCGCCGCTCGCCCTGGACCCGCAGGCCGGCGAGATGCTCCGCGCGGCGCGCCGCCAGCTCGGCCTCGGGCGATGCGTCCGCCTCCTCCAGCCATCGACCGACGGTGGCGGGGCTGAGCGACTCGGCCGCCAGCAGCTCGTCGATGCGCGCGAGCTGCGCGCCGGCCGCTTCCGCGCAGTGCGCCAGCATCTGGTGCCCCGTCTCGGCCGCGCGGGCTTCCAGCTCGGCCGCCTGCCGCGCCCGCCAATGCCGCTCGGCGCGACCGAAGGCGCCCGGCAGTTCCGTCAGGGTCGTGAGCAGCATCCGCCCGAGACCGGCGCGATCCCGCTCCAGCTCGGGCGAGGTGGGCGCTGCGGCCGCGGCGTGACCGGCGAGCAAGGCCGCGAGTTCGTCGACCTGCCGCTCGGCGCTTCCGACCGACTCGAGCAGCGCGAGATCGGCCGCTTCGAGCGCCGCGGCCGCCGCCGCGCGCCGGGTCTCCGCGCTTTGGCGGGCGACCTCCGCCCGCTGGCGCAGCGCCTGCCACGGCTCGAGACGCGCGGCCAAGGCGGGACGCACCACCCTTTCCAGCCCCGTGCGGGCGAAGGCGGAATGCACCGGCGCGAGCAGACTCTCGGCCGGCGCGTTCAGGCGCAGCTCGGCCGGCAGACGCGCCCCGGCCGCCGCCAGCGACTTCCAGCCGGGCGCGAGCCGCTCGTGCACCTCGCCCCAGAGCAGGAAGTGGCGATAGAACGGGAGAAACGTCGCCTCCAGCGCCTGGAACGCGCGGCGGTGGGCTTCGACCGATTCCCCCAACTGCGTCCAGACGGTGGCGGTGGCGCGCAGGTAGGAGACCATCGCGCCGAGCGTCGACCGGAAGCCGTGTCGCTTCGCCAGCAACGTGGCCTGGCGCGCGGCGCAAAGCACCTCAAAGGCATCGGCGAAAAAGGTCTCGCCCAGCTGTCGGAACGAGGCCCGCCCCTCGCCGCTGGGCAGCGGAGTCTCCAGGTGCGGGCAGGAGGCCAGCGGCTTCTCCAGCGCGCGGCATTCCTCCACCACCCGCAGCAGCTGGCGCCGGACGTCGGGATGCAGCGGCAGATCGGCCTGCAACGCGACCGCCGCCGGCGCCGACCGCGCGCCCGCCGAGGGCGGCAGGGTCAGCTTCACGCCGCCGTTCTCGGGCTCGCCGAGGTCGCTGAATTTGAGCAGCCGGCGCGGCTCGTCCGGGCCGGCGCTGGCGGCTCCGACCACGATGCGGGCGTGCTCGATGGCGCGCCGCAACGCAGGCAGGCCATCGCCACCTTCGTCGATGGCCTGGAGCGAGAGGGCGAGCGTGCCGCCGTCGCGAAAGAGCTGGCGATAGGCCGAGCTGTGTCCGCCCAGGCCCCAGGGCAGCGGCGGGGCCGAGTCTTCGCTCGGCTCGGGTTCGAGCTGCAGGGGCGTGTCGAGCGCCACGAAGAACGGCAGCTTGAGCACGCCGAGATCGAACTTCGGCGCCCACAGGAGCAGGAAGGAGGCGGCCTCGGCGGTCACCGATTCGACCGGCGGCAGCGCCGCGCCGGGCTCGCCGGCCTCGTCGAGGACGAAGACCTCGAACTCGGCCTGCGGGAGACAGCGGTTCCCCGCGAAGAGCAGGGAGTGGTCGCGCGTCGGCGCGAAGCGGAATCGAATGCGGCCGTCGGCGTCGGTCGTCCAGTCGCCGCGATCCGGCAACGCGCCACCGAGCACCCGCCCGGGCACCTCGCCGCCCTCGCGGGCCGGCCGCAGCCGCCATTGCACCCAGGCCTCGGCCAGCGGCTCGGTCACGCCGTCGCGAGTTTCCGCGATCCGCACCTCGACCTCGAAGCCCTCCTCCCACGGGCGGGCCGACGTCAGCAGCGGCGGCAAGGCGGCCGGCGAGGCATCGGGCGTCAGGACCTGCACCCGCCAGGCCCGGCCTGCGAGCACTGGCGCCGGTTCCGACAGATCCTCCGTCCGGATGTTGGCGAGCACCGCCTCCGGCAGCAAAACCGCGGGGCGGGGCGGCGCCACCGGCACGGCGACCGGTTTGGGCTCCGGCGCCGGAGGCGGAGGCGGCGGCAGCGAAATCGGGGTCGGAGCCGTCGGCGGAGTCGGTCCCGGCGGACGCACCGGCGGGGCGAAGGCGCGGGGCAGCGGACCCGATTCCTCATGCCGCTTCGGGCTCGCGGGCGGGGCGGCGATGCGCGGCGGAGGGGGCGGCGCCGCGGGCGGGGGCGGCGGCTGCGGAGCCGGATGGCTGCAGCAGGGGCACTCCGTACGGTAGTCGGGATATTCCGTTTCGCAGACGGAGCACCGTACCATGTCCGAGCGTCGCCAGCGGGTGCAGTCGGGGCAAGCAGGATCGTGTCACCCGCGAGGGCTTTGCACCATCGGCGCGCCCTGCGCTACCGGCTGCCTCCGCTGGTCGCTTCCTTGACCAATTCCGCGCTCTCCTTGGGCGTGAGGGGGCCGAGCCGGATGTAATCGCCGTCGAAATAGGCCCGCGCGCCGTGGTAGAAGCCGGTGTTCGCGCCCGCGACTTCCAGGCGCCGATTGCGCAGGCGGAAGGCGAGGTTGGTTTCGTCGGTGCGGGATTTGTCCAGCCCGCGGTCGCTCCACCAGCCGATGGGTTCATTCCATGCCGCCACCCCGGCCACACCACCCGTGTGCGAGGTCGGGCCGCGCACGACGTCGAAGGAGAAATACAGCTTCCCGTCCCGCTCCACGACCAGCAGCGTGCCGCCGACGCCGTCGCTCCAGCGACCATTCAGCGTGCTGACCTCCGACTCCGCGAAGGCCCGCAGCCAGCGGGCCCGGTCGCGCGAAAGGCTGGCGGCGGTGGTGTAGTAGTCGGCCGTCTTGGCAGCGCCGGGGCCGTCGGAGGGATCGGGCGCGCCGGCCTGCCGATCGCGGTGCTGCAGCCAGGCGCGCTGATCCTCGCGCAGCGCCGCGAATTCGCCCGGCGTGAGTTTCGACTGCGCGAACGCCCAGGCGGCATTGAGCTCCTTGTCCGCCTTTTCGAAATCGGCCTGCGCCTCCTTCAAAGTCGGCTCGCGCCCCGGCAGCGCGGAGCCGAAGGCGAGCAGCAGAACGAGCGAAACCCGGAGCAAAGAGGACCAGCGCATTGGCCGATGCCAACAGATGCGGACCGCCACGGCAAGCGAACACCCGGTCGGGTTTGCCGCGACAGGCTCAGGCGGGGGCGAATTCTACCAGGAACGTCTGCCCCATCGGGAAGACGAGCCGCGCGTCGTTCTGGGTCGGCGCGATGGCCTGGCCCTCGCAGGCGAAAAAGAGCACCGGCTGGACGAGCTCGAGCGACTTGTGAGCCTCGAAGCAGAGCGACTCGAACGTCTCCTGCAGGCGCACCGGGATGAAAAGGTGGAATTCTCCGTCGGCGTAGTACCAACGGCGCGAACGATACTCCAGCCGCACACCTTCCGCGTGCGCCACGGCGCTGGTGTCCTCGAAATGCAGCTCGATGGGAATGGGTTCGTCGCTCACCTCCGTGCAGACCACCTCGCCGGAAAAGCGCGCCGCATAATCGCCGGCGTGCGGCTCGAAGCGCAGGTTCTCGACCGCGCCTTCCATGATGCGACGTCGGGCCATGGCGCAGCGCTTAGCGTCAGATGGCGCGCTTGACCGCGCCGGCCAGCAGCAGCCAGCCGATGAGGAACGAGACGCCGCCGAAGGGCGTGACCGCGCCGAGCCATTTCGCGCCGGTCAGGGCGAGGAGAAACAGGCTCCCGCTGAAGAGCAGGATGCCGAGGAAGAAGGCGATCCAGGCATTGACCGCGAACGGCTGCAGACGGGCCGCGACGAGCATGGGCGCGAGGTGCACGAACTGGTAGAAGACCGCCTTCTCCCAGATCGGAAGGTAGCCGTTGGCCGTGAGCGTGTCCTTCAGTCCGTGCGCGCCGAACGCGCCCAGCGCGACGGCCAGGAAACCCAGTCCACAGGTGGCGCGAAAGGCGGTGCCGGCGGTCATGGCTGACGATCTTCCAGCACCGGCGGCGCCTGGCGGCGCATCCGACGGAAGAGTTTCTTGGCGTCCTTCAGCGGGATTCCGTCGATGAAATACGCCGTGGCTGTGCGGCCGAGCGCATAGGTGCCGCCGGCCGCGATCAGGCCGCTGATGGCATTACCCCAGCCGGGGAAGAGCTTGACCAGCGAGCGCGCGATCTCGCGCAGCGCCAAGCCGGCGCCGAAGTTGAAGCCGAGCGCGCCGAGGAATTCGAAGCCGCTGCGGACGTTGGCTTCCCGGCCGCTGGCGTAGAGGATGCCGGTGACCATCAGGACCTGCAGCGCGAGCAGAAACGGGAGATCGGCCAGCGGGATGGGCTGCGCGCCGATCGCCCCGGCGGCCGCAGACATGGATTTGGTCAGAGCCCGCGCGATGGCCAGCTGGCCCTGCTTCGCGCCGGTCAGCCGGACGAGTTCGAGCTTGGCTTCGTTCGGGAGCTCGGTGGCGAGCAGGTCGGAAAGCTGGCCGGTGTGAATGCGGGCATCCGTGGCCGCATCGAGCGAGCCGTCCGGGCGGAAGCGCACCGCGCTGCCGACCGCCAGGACCGGGGCGAGATGACCGCCGATGCGCGCGCAGTCCGCCAGGCGCAGCTCCAGCCGGCGTCGCGCGGCCTCGAGCTCGCCGGCCGAGGGAAACGCGTCCGGCCCGGCCACGGCCACGCCGATGAGCCCGGGACGATGGCCATGCCGGTCTTCGACCAGCTGCACCAGCGTCTCCAGCGGACTGACATCGGCGCCCGCAGTGCCTTCGGCCGCATTCTCGAGAAAGAGCACCAGATCCGGCGGCTCCGCGGTGAGAGCCTCGCGAGCGTGGTCGGAAATGCCGCCCACGCCGCCCGTGGCGCGAACGTCGAGCAGCCGCAGCGAGCCGCGGCCGCCGCGGGTCAGTTCGCGCCAGGCCCGCGGATCGCCGGCGTGCGCCTCCAGTTCGGCATCGGCGAGCGCCGCGAAGAGCGCCGGCGCCTCGACCGTGGCATCGCCCACCAGCGCGAGGCGGGGCGGACGACCGCGCAGGAACAGCTCCTTGAGCGGCACGATCTCGCGCAGGATGGGCTTTTGCAGGCCCTCCGGCAGCTTTTCGATCAGACGCTCGAGCCGTTCGAACTGCTCGAGCAGCAGAGGCGCTTTCATCGGCGCAGAGCGCGCTCAGCGCAGGTTGAGCGGCTGCCCGGCCGCCATGGCCGCGTGCTGCTCGTCGGTGCAGGCCGAGTTGAGCGGCACGTCGGTGGTGTTGGCGGTCGAGCCGACCA
Organism: Verrucomicrobiota bacterium; assembly: GCA_018240025.1. Taxonomy (GTDB): domain Bacteria; phylum Verrucomicrobiota; class Verrucomicrobiia; order Chthoniobacterales; family SZAS-18; genus SZAS-18. The sequence continues at coordinate 483 of JAFEGM010000025.1, read as the reverse complement.
GCCCCTGGCGGAGCAGGTAGGCCTCGAGCTCCTCGCCGGAGATGTCGGCCAGCATTTTGCCGTTCACCTCCACGCAGGGCGAGAGCGGCTGCCCGCTCTTCTGCTCCATCTCCCAGCGGAAGGCCGGGTTCTGGATGATGTCTTTTTCGTGGTAGGGCAGCTCGTACTTCCGGAGGACGGCGCGAACGCCATTGCTCCAGCCGCAGTGAGTCTTGAGGTAGGCAGTGATTTCAGGCTTGGACATGGTGTTGGGAAAGAGGGTGAGCCGGGAACGTCGCGCGTTTTCCGGGTGGGGCAAACGCATTGGGGGCTCGAGCGGCCTGCTGACAGGTTTCGCAGCCGCGGAGGCGGTGGACGCATCAGCAACCCGAAGTTCGACGGCGACGTCGTCCGCCCGCTCCGAGTGCGGCTGGTGGAAGGAGCCCATGGTGCCGCCATCCGCCCACCCGGCGGCACTTCAACGTAGTCCGCACTCTCCGAGTG
>JAFEGM010000024.1:56777-56968 GCA_018240025.1 Verrucomicrobiota bacterium | reverse complement strand
TCTCCATGAAGTAGAACGAGCCGTGCTTGTCGACGAGGAACTCGAGCGTGCCGGCGCCCTCGTAGCCGACCGCGCTGGCCAGCTTGACCGAGGCCTCGCCCATGCGGGCCCGCAGGTCGGGCGTGAGGAACGGGGAGGGGCATTCCTCCACGATCTTCTGATTGCGGCGCTGGATGGAGCAATCGCGCTCG
>JAFEGM010000024.1:56189-56588 GCA_018240025.1 Verrucomicrobiota bacterium | reverse complement strand
CTTGATCATGACCGGGTAGCCGATGCGCCGGGCGACCTTGAGCGCCTCGGCCTCGGATTCGATGACACCGTCGGACCCCGGGGTGATGGGCACGCCGGCTGCGGCCGCGGTCTCGCGGGCGGTGTTTTTGTCGCCCATGGCCCGGATGGCGCCGGTGGGAGGCCCGATGAACTTGATGTTACAGCTGGCGCAGACCTCGGCGAAGTGGGCGTTTTCCGAGAGGAAGCCGTAGCCCGGATGGATCGCGTCGACGTCCGCGATCTCGGCCGCGGAGATGATGCGATCGATCTTGAGATAGCTCTCGCTGCTCGGCCCGGGCCCGATGCAGATGGCTTCGTCGGCCGTGTGAACGTGGAGGGAATCGGCGTCCGCGGTGGAATAGACCGCGACCGTCTTGAT
>JAFEGM010000024.1:26120-56180 GCA_018240025.1 Verrucomicrobiota bacterium | reverse complement strand
ATTTCGCCGCGGTTGGCGATGAGGATCTTGTTGAACATACGCGCCGTGGTCAGCGAACGCGGAAGAGCGGCTGGCCGAACTGCACGGGCTTGCCGTTCTCCGCCACGATCTCGACGATCGTGCCCTTGGTCTCGGCCTTGATCTCGTTCATGACCTTCATGGCCTCGACGATGCAGACGACGGTATTCTCATCGACCGAGTCGCCCACCTTGACGAAGGCTGGCGATTCCGGCGAGGGCGCGGAATAGAACGTCCCCACCATGGGCGAGCTGATCTCGCGCGAGTCGCTGGCGGGAGCCGCGGCCGGCGCGGCGGAGGTCGCCGCCGGAGCGGGCGCGGCGGCGGCCGGGGCGGCCGCGGGGGCGGGCAGCAGCAGCGGAGCCGCGGCCGGGGCGGCCACGTGCACGACGCCGGTCGTGCCGCGCTCGAGCACGATTTTGAAGTCCTCCCGCTCGAGCTTGAAGACCGACAAGTCGTTCTTCTTCATCAACTCGATGATGGCTTTGATGTCTTTGAGATCCAAGGAAGTGCCTCCGGGGTAGTTTTGGGGTGAAGGCCACCGCGCCCGGAAGGACAGACTCCGGGGAACGCAGGGGCGGGGGTAGATTTCCCCATCAAAGACGAAGCAGCGAGGCGCCGCAAGGGCGGATGGGGCCTCGCGCCGGCGACGGGCGCGTCGACCCCCGACTTATCGGCTAATTCAGCATCTCGTCCTCGCTGCCGGCGCCTTCGCCTTCCTCCAGCGCTCCGGTCAGGACGGCGCTCAACATCCGACGCTGGGCCACACTGAGCGTGCGACCGCGGCGGGAGACGAGCAGAAACTCGCTGCCGATGGCGGAAACGCCCCAGCGTTCCCCTTCCATCGGCAAAAGATCGGCGGGCGAGAGCGGGCTGGGGGCCGTCTCCTGGCTCGCCCCGGCCAGCATGCGCAGCTCCATGCGCTCCAGCGCCCGCAATTCCTCGGCCGAGCGGCCGAGGATGCGCTGCTGGATCTGCTCCAGCGGGAGGCCGCGCGCCTGCAGCAGGCGAATCGCTTTCAGCTGCAGCAGGTGTTTCTCGGTAAAGCCGCGTTTGCGCCCGATCTCATCGCCGCCCGGGGCATCCAGCAGTCCCCGGGAGCGGTAGTAGCGGATGTTGCGCTCCGTGATGCGTTCGCCGGCCTGCCCGTTGGCGGGCGCGACCTGATGCTCCTCGCACCACCGGTTCACCAAGTCCGACAGTTCGGAGATCGAAATGGTGGGTGAGAGGGGTGCGACCATCGCCCCGCTGTGGTAGTAAAGGGCAGTAGCAGTGTCAAAACCAAAATTGGGCATCGTGCACCCCGCCCGTCGGCCGCCGGGGAGGTTTTTGGCTTATTCACAGGCTGGAGGATCCCCTCGGCGGCGATTCGCCCGCGCCCGTCCGGAGCCTTCGGCTTCAGGGAAATGCCAGTGTCCGCTGGCAGTTGGTTGCAGGGACGCCCGCGCCGGAACCCTGCGCCGGTCAGCGCAGTTCCTTGGCCTCGATTTTCCGTTCCCAGGCGACCGAGCCGTCGGTCTTGCAGACCTGCAGGGTGAGCACGCGAGCGGAGCGGGGACCGGAAAAACGCAGCAGGGCAAAGTTCCGCTCAAGCAGCATGGTTCCCTCCACCCGGCCGGTGTTCTTGTCCTTGAGCATCCGATCCGAAACGCCGCTGGTCAGGGGTGAGGTGGTCAGGTCGTAGAGCGGGTAGGTTCCGGGCCGCTCGACGCGGGTCAGCTCGGCCGCGTGGCGATCGCCGGTCAGGAAGAGCACGCCCCGGATGCGCTCGCGCTGCAGAGCTTCCAGCAGCTCGCGATGCTCCTCGCGGTAGAGCGAGTAGCCTTCGATGCCGTCGCTCGGCCCATCGTTCAGGACCTGATTCCCCACGCAGATGATCTTGAAGGTGGCAGTGCTGCCGACCAGCGCATCGATCAGCCAGCGCAGCTGGTCCCGGCCCAGGTAGGGCCGCTCGCCGGTAGTGCGCTTGTTCGGTGCGCGGTCGGTGCGGTCGTCGGTCAGGAAGAACTCCACGTCGCCCCATTCGAAGCGGTTGGTGATCAGCCGCGGATGCTCCGGCAGAGCGCTGGGCGGATTGGCCGTGAAGAGCTCGAAGACGGCGCGCGTGATCCCCTTTTCGCTGTAGCTGCGGTCGGAGTCGTTCGGCCCGTAGTCGTGATCGTCCCAGATGAAGTAGTGCGCCGCGCTGGAAAGGAGAGGCTGCAGGTCCGGCAGCGAGCGTCCGTGGGTCCAGCGGTGGACGATGCCGGCTCGGCTGCCGAAATCGGGCTCGCGCAGGTAAATCGTGTCGCCCAGCCAGACCATGACGTCGGGCCGCTTGTTCGCGATCGCCTGGAAGATGGCGTACTCCCCGCCGTACGGTTTCCCGGGCCGATCATCCGCCGTCTCATTGACGAAGACGCAGCTGCCCGCGGCCACGGTGAAATTGGGCGGGTCGCTCCGGTGCTGCCAGAAGACCGGGGTTCGAAAGCGGAAAGGATGCGCCAGCGCCACCCGCCGACCCTCGTGCACGACGGCCCCCAGGTAGCTCTTACCGGCTTCCAGAGGATAGACCGTGGCTTTGGCGATGCCGGCATTCTCCGCCGTGGCGGCGACTTCCTCGGAGCGCACGATCTTCTCCGGACTCGCCTCCTCCCAAACTTCGAATCGTACTTTGCCGGGACTTTTCAGCTGCACCCACAGCTGGGCCGAGCGCAGCGTGGTGTGACCGACCATCGGGCCGGAGAGAATGGGAGCGTCCTGCGCGGTCAGCGCCGGGGCGACGAGGAGGCAGAAAAGGAGCGCGAGGGAGCGGAAGCCACGCATGACCCCGCTTCGCCTGAATTTTGGCGTTTCGAAACCAAAATCGACGAGGTCGACCTTCTAAGCCCGCCTTCGCCAATCGTCCTCGTCGTCGTCATCTTCGTCGTCATCTTCGTCGTCCTCGTCGTCGTCCTCGTCGTCCTCGTCGTCGTCCTCGTCGTCGTCCTCGTCATCTTCGTCGTCCTCGTCGTCCTCGTCCTCGTCCTCGTCCCCGTCCTCGAATCGACCAAAGCCGCAGGCCAGTCTTCTTAGCTTACATCCCCGGACGCGCGCCGGCCGGATCGACCACCACGCGGTAGAATCCGCGGCCGCCGCCGAGGGAGTCGCTGAAGGTCAGTTCGCCGCCCGTGCCGGTCTGGGGCGCGCCGAGATCGGCGAAGGGGGTGGTCAGGTCGGGCGAATACTGCAGCTGGAAGACGTGCTCGGCGTAGCCGTCGACCACGATGTTGACCTGGTTGCCGCTGACGGTCGTGCGCTTCACCTTCACCACGCTGGAGTCGAGGACCACTCCGTTGTTCACGAAGGTGGTGCCATTGTAGAAGTCGAGATTGCCCGTGATGACATCGAGCACGCCGTTGTTGACGAAACTGGGGCCGTAGAACTGGGCCCGCCCGCCGCCCCGGAACCGCATCACGCCGTTGTTGGTGATCGCTCCGACAAAGGCGATCGAGTCGGTCGTGCTGATGGTGCCGTTGTTGATCACCGTGCCGTACAGGGCGCCGCCGCCGACGACCCGGCCGCCGACCTGGATGGTGGTGGTGGCGGGCGTGTTGCCCAGCCCGCCGCCGCGCAGATCGAGCGTGCCGGCGATGCTGTTCTGGCCGGTCGAGTAGATGCTGCCCGAAAGAACGAGCGTGCCGCCCTGATCCACCGTGACATTGCCGCTGCCGAGGAAGTTCCCCTCCACCCGCAGCGTGCCGCCGGAACTGGCGCGGAGCAGACCGTTGTTCGAACTGCAGGTGGCGGTCAGACGGAGCGTGCCGCTGGCCGCCTCCAGCGTGCCGAAGAGTTGGAGGCAGGGGTCGATCGTGCTGGTACCGTTGGAGAGCTCCTTGACCAGGCGGTTGTTGGCCGCAATGGAGACGTTCGCGCCGAAGTTGGGGCCCTGGACGATGGAGCGGTCGGTCTGCAGGCGGAAGGTGGCGGACCCGCCGGCGGAGAGACTGAATGTGACCGGAGTGTTGGGTTCGGAGGCGAGCAAGACCAAATCGCCCAGGCCGGTCCACGTGCCGCCGGCGGAGAGGAAGAGCGAGCGGCGGTCGAGCACGTGGTTGGCATCGCCAACGAGATTGAGCGGGCCGTAAACGTTGGACTGTCCGACCTGGGGAGTCGTGAGGTTCGTGGTCAGGAGGGTGCCGGCCCAGTTGACGCTGCTGCCGAAGAGATTGGAGATGATGCCGGTGAGGGTGCCTTCGAGCAGATCGAGGCGGGTCGTCGGGTTACCGAAGTTCGCGTTGTTGCCGAGGGCTAGCGAGGTGGAGGTACCCGAGACGACCAGATTGCCGCCGCTGCCGACAATGTTGGGGAAGAGGGTGAAGGTGCCGCCGCCGAATTCGCAGATGGCGCCGCTGGAGAGGGTGATGTTCCCGCCGAGGCTGTTGCCGGCGATGGTGCCGCCGGTGAGGAGGAGCCGGCCGGTGGTGACCTCGATGCTGCCGTTGCTCGACATGGGCACGGCGATGGTGGAAGTGCCGGTGGTGGTGTCCTTGATCAGCCGAGCGCCGTTGTTGACCGAGAATTGACCGGGTCCGGTGCCCGGGAGGATGGAGCGGTCAGTCTGGAGGCGGAAGATGGAGCCGTTGGCGTTCAGGTTGAAGAAAGCCGGACTGCTGGCATTGCCGCCGCTGAGGATGAGATCGCCCTGGCCGGCCCAGGAGCCGCCGGCGGAGACGAAGAGCGAGCGGCGGTCGAGCACGTGGTTGGCGTCGCCGACGAGATTGAGCGGGCCGAAAACGGTGGACTGCCCCATGAGGGGAGCCGCGAGGTTGGTGGTCAGGAGGGTGCCGGCCCAGTTGACGCTGCTGCCGAAGAGATTGGAGATGATGCCGGTGAGGGTGCCTTCGAGCAGATCGAGGCGAGTCGACGGGTTGCCGAAATTCGTGTTGTTGCCGAGGGCCAGCGAGGTGGAGGTACCCGAGACGACCAGATTGCCGCCGCTGCCGACAATGTTGGGAAAGAGGGTGAAGGTGCCGCCGCCGAATTCGAAGGTGGCGCCGCTGAAGAGGGTGATGTTCCCGCCGAGGCTGTTGCCGGCGATGGTGCCGCCGGTGAGGAGGAGTCGGCCGGTGGCGACCTCGATGCTGCCGTTGCTCGACATGGGCACGGCGATGGTGGAAGTGCCGGTGGTGGTGTCCTTGATCAGCCGGGAGCTGTTGTTGACCGAGAACTGGCCAGGTCCGGTGCCCGGGAGGATGGAGCGGTCAGTCTGGAGGCGGAAGATGGAGCCGGTGGCGTTCAGGTTGAAGAAAGCCGGATTGCTGGCATTGCCGCCGCTGAGGATGAGATCGCCCTGGCCGGTCCAGGAGCCGCCGGCGGAGAGGAAGAGCGAGCGGCGGTCGAGCACGTGGTTGGCGTCGCCGACGAGATTGAGCGGACCGTACACGTTGGTCTGCCCCATGAGGGGAGCCGTCAGGTTGGTGGTCAGGAGGGTGCCCGCCCAGTTGACGCTGCTGCCGAAGAAATTGGAGATGATGCCGGTGAGGGTGCCTTCGAGCAGATCGAGGCGAGTCGTCGGGTTGCCGAAGTTCGCGTTGTTGCCGAGGACCAGCGAGGTGGAGGCGCCCGAGACGACCAGATTGCCGCCGCTGCCGGCGATGTTGGGGAAGAGGGTGAAGGTGCCGCCGCCGAATTCGAAGGTGGCGCCGCTGGAGAGGGTGATGTTCCCGCCGAGGCTGTTGCCGGCGATGGTGCCGCCGGTGAAGAGGAGTCGGCCGGTGGCGACCTCGATGCTGCCGTTGCTCGACATGGGCACGGCGATGGTGGAAGTGCCGGTAGTGGTGTCTTTGATCAGCCGGGCGCCGTTGTTGACCGAGAACTGGCCGGGTCCGGTGCCTGGGACGATGGAGCGGTCAGTCTGGAGGCGGAAGATGGAGCCGTTGGCGTTCAGATTGAAGAAGGCCGGACTGCTGGCATTGCCGCCGCTGAGGATGAGATCGCCCTGGCCGGTCCAGGAGCCGCCGGAGGCGAGGAAGAGCGAGCGGCGGTCGAGCACGTGGTTGGCGTCGCCGACGAGATTCAGCGGGCCGTAAACGTTGGTCTGTCCGACGATGGGCGCATTGAGCGTGGTGGCAAACCGGACCCCGGCCCAATTCAGCTGGCTGCCGAAGAGATTGAAGTTGATGCCGGTGAGCGTGCCGTCGTTCAAGTCGAGCTGGGTGGACGCATTGCCGACCGAGGCGTTGTTGGCAATGTTCACCGAGGTGGTCGCGCCGGAGACCGCCAGCGTGCCGCCGCTGCCGAGCCAGGCGGGGAAATTGAGGATGAAGTCGCCGCCGCCGAGTTCGAGAGTCGCGCCGCTACCGATGACGAGGCCGCCAGCCAAGCCGGTGAGGTACGATCCGCCCGTGAGCAGCAGGCGGCCTGAATTCGCCTCGAGGCCGCCGCTGTTGATTATCGGCACGGCCACCGTGGTGGTGCCGAAGCTCGACTGCTTGATGAAGCGATTTCCGCTCTGGATCGAGAAGACGGCGTAGCCGCCCGCGCCGGGCAGAATGCTCTGATCGGACTGCACGTAGAAGATCACGCCGCCGGTTCCGGCGAGGGTGAAGGTGGCGAAGTTGGAGGCGTCGCCACCGCTGATGACGAGGTCGCCGCCGACCCAGTTGCCGCCGCCGGTGGCGAAAATACTGCGCCGGTCGAGCGTGCGTGAAGTTGAGCCCGACAGCGCCAGGAACGTCGGAACGACGGTGGCGGCCACGGTCGGGGCCGCGAAGGTGGTGGTCAGGGTGCTCGCATTCCACGAGACCGCCGGGCTGACGAACTGGTTGTTGCCTCCGGTCAGCGTACCGCCGCGGAGTTCGAGGGAGCCGACGACCGAGCCGAGATCGGGCGAGCTGTTGGGGTCCGTCAGCAGCGTGCCGCCGCTGAGGGCGATGTTGCCCTGGCCGATCATGGTGGCGCCATTCATGAAGTGGGTGCCGCCGGAGAAGTCGATCTCGGTGATGAAGGCAGGCGCCAGCGTGCTGCCGGCCGGCAGGACCGAGCCCGCATTGAGCCGAACGATGCCGGCATCGACCTGCAGCGTGCCGCTGCCGAGGTCGAGATTAGCATCGAGCGTGAACGTGCCGGTGCCGGAGCCGGCCGTCTTCTGCAGGGCGCCACCGTTGGTCAGCCGCAGCTGGTTGGCGGTCGAGGCGCCGGTCATCCTGAAGTTCGAATTGCGAACCTGCGCGGTGGTGGCGTCGATGGTGAGCCGCCCGCTGCCGGTGAGCTGCACGTCGCCGTTGTTGAAGCGCACGTCCGACGAACGCACGATCAGCTCGCGGCCGATGGTCTGGGTGCCGACTACGCCGTTGAACTGGAAGAAGCCGCCGTTGACCGAGGCGGTCTGCGTGCCGTCGCCGAGCAGCGCGCCCTGATTGAACGAAAAAACATCGGCCGGCGCCAGGTTGAAGTCGATCTGGCCGGTGCCGTCGACCGTGCCGCCGACGAAGTCGAAGTCGGCCGGACCGACGAACACATAGCCATCGAAGCGCGTGGTGCCGCCCTGGAACTGGATCAGGCCATTGGGGGCGTTGAGCGAAGCCCCGGCGGTCAGCGTGCGGGTTTTGGTGGCATCGCCGCCGAAGGCCACGAGCGCGCTGCCGTTGCCGATCACCCCGCCCGTGATCGTGCCGTTTCCGGTGAACGTGACGTAGGAGCCATTCTGGGTCGTGACGTTGCCGAGCTGAAAGGTGCCGGAGAGTTCGGTCACGTAGGTGTTGGTGACGTTCAGCCCGAAGTTGGAGGGATCGGTCACCGCGCCGTCGAAGACGAGGAAACCTCCGCCGCCGAAAGTCAGCGGTGCGCCCAGGGTCACGTCGCAGGTGAAACGGGCGATGAAGTTGCCGGTGTTCGCGATGGACGGCGTGCCGGTGAAGACCAGCGGGGAGCCGCTGATGGTGAAGGGTGCGCCGATCGCGTAGAAATAGGCCGACTGCAGACTGAAGGCCGCACCGGTGTCGTTGGTCATGCCGGTCCCGCTGGCGAAGGTCAGGTCGGCATTGGTCCCGCTGACCGGCGGCAGGCCGTCGGCCCAGTTGGCGCCGTCGCTGAGATTGGGGTTGCCGCCCGCGCCCGTCCAAATCTCCGCCGCTGCCGGGCCGGCGAACGCGAGCAGGGAGAGGGTCAGCGCGGAAACCGTCGGGAGGAGCTGGAAACGCTTGGAGTGAGTCATGGGAGGACCGGGTTGCCGCGTTCCTTACCGGTCCGGGTCGGCCGGTTACCGGAAATCGAGCGGCCCCGCCCGCCTCACTGCAGCAACCGCGCTTCCTCCACCCGCAGTCCGGCCCGCGGCACGCGCTGGGCGGCGCGGTCGGCTTCCTCGCGGAAACCGGCGGCGCGCAGCGCGGCGCTGCGCACCACCAGCAGGGCGGTGCTCTCGGCCTCGCGCAGGAAGGCGCGTTCGTTGGTCGTTTCCAGCGCTGCCGCCGAACGGCCGGCGCGATGGAGCGCCAGAGCCAGGACCGCGCGGCGATCTGGATTCTCCGGGCGCAGCCGCAGCAGCGTGGCGGCGCGCTCGACCGTGCCGGCCGGCCCCTCGCCGAGGAGGAGGGCGAGATACAGCTCGCGGATCTCGAGGTCGGCATCCTCCGGCCAAAAGCCCCGCACGATCCGCAGATGCTCCAGCACGGCTTCGGTGCCGGCCATGCGTTCGGCGGCGGCCAGGATCAGCTCGTGGGCCAGCCGATGCCCCGGCGCGAGTTTGAGCAGCGCCCGCGCGGCGTCGGCGCTGGCCCGGGAGGAGCCGATTGCGGCCGCGAAACGCGCCACCTCAAGGAGCTTGGCCTGATCGGGCTCGGCGGCGCGGATGGCCCGCAACCAGCGCTGCTGCCCAGCCAGCGCTTCCCCGGCCATCGAGTAGGCCTGGGCGGCGCGCATTTCCTTGTACCAATCCTCCAACGGCGTCGTGCCGCGGTCGAGCAGTTCGATGACATCGCGCCAGCGTCCCAGCCGGCCCAGCGCCTCGATCCGCACGATGGCCAGCGGTGCGGAACGGGCGGCCAGCTCGGCCGTGGCCAGGCCGAAGGCGCGGCCGAGATCGCCCCGCGCCAGCAGCCAGTCAGCGGTGCGATGCAGCGTGGTCAGATCGCCCTTCGTCCGGGCCCGGGAAACGACCTCCGCGTGGATGGCGTCGCGCCCGGCCGCGCCGCCGGCGGTCTCGGCCAGCTGCAAATCCCAGGCCGCCAGTTCCTCCAGGATACCGGCCTGCGGGTGCTGCCGGAAGAGCTCGGCCAGACGAGCCTTGGCGAGACGCGGAGCCGCCTCCGCCGCCGGCGCGCCGTGGTTGCCGAGAAGGTACTCGGCCAGCAGTCGCATGGCCGGCAGGGACTGCGGGTGGGCGGGTTCGAGGGCCAGATCCTCCAAGGCGCTGCGGGCCGCGCGCAGCAGCGGTTCGTCGCGCCGACGCGCCTGCAGGGCCAGGCGCGCGGCGCCAACGCGGTCGGCCGGGGCAGCCTGCGGATCGGTCAGGACACGGCCGAGATAGTAGAGACTCTGGATCGAATCGCCGCGCGCCTCGCTCAGCCGGGCCAGCAGCAGCACGAGGGCCGCGCTCGGCTCGGTCTGCCGCAGCAGCTGGATCTCGGCCGCGGCGAAGTCGAAATCGCCCGCCAGCAGCGCCGCCGTGGCGCGTTCGCGTCGATCCTCCGCGGTCAGCGGACGCGCTTCGGCCAGCTTTTTCCACCAGGCCAGCGCGACCGCCCCATTGCCGGCGCTGGTGTGGACGCGGGCCAGCGCCCGCCAGGCCTCGGGATTGAAGAGCCGCAGCTCGAGCGCGTCCTGAGCCCGCCGCGCCGCCCGTTCCAAATCGCCCTCCGCGAGCAGTTGCTGCGCCTCGGTCGCGGCGCGGTTCGAATGCGCCTGCCGCACGACCGGCAGGAGGATGCGGAAGCCGGCCCAGCCAACCGCTCCGACCAGCGCGAGCAGCAGGAGATAGAACCAGGCCCGTGAGGGCGGCGGATGCTCATCGTCCTCCGGAGGCGGAGGGTCGGAAAACAGGCCCATCGGGGAAGCGCGGGCTCCGCAGCGCGGTCGCGCTTAACGGCGCCTCAGCAGGCCGGTCAGCCGGCGGCGACTCCGCCAGCCGAGCGCCAGGGCCGCGCCGACGCCGGCCAGCACCGTGGTGGGCTCGGGGATGGCGGAGATAGCCGAGGTCGAGCCGAGCAACTGTACGTTGATCGCGTTGGTCGCCGTATCGAAGCCGCCAGTGCCGCCGGTCGCCGTGGCCGCGAAGCCGTAGAGACGGAATGTGACCGCAGTCGTGACGTTCGTCACCCCGCTGATGGTGATGGTGTTGCCCGTCGTCACCGCTGCGGCCAGACCGGTGACCTGGCCGAGATTGGCGGCGAAGCCGTCGAGCGAAGACCGCAGGGCCACGCTGGAAGGCCCGGTATTCGAGCGATCCCAGGAAAAGGTGAAACTCGTAGCGGTGAACTGGAAGCCCGAGTTCGGCGTCAGCGTGAACTGGATGAAGTTGTTGCCCGCAATGGCCTCGGCCAGCGTGCTGGGGTTCGTGTTGCCGGTGTCGAACCAGTTGCTGCCGCCGAACCGGTTGGCATTCCCCGCGGCAGTCACCCCCGCTCCGAGCGTGAGACTGGCAGCCGAAATGTTCGTGTCGTTGAAAACGCTGGGCTCGGAGGTCTCCGTACCCGCGTTGCCGAAGGTGTTCCACTGCAGCAGCGCCTGGGCTTCGACCGCAGCCGGCAGGAGCAACAAAGCCATCACTGCGAGGGTGCCGCTGAGCACTCCCAGCGACGGACGGGTGGAGAACAACATGGGGTTGTTCTATCAGAGAATCGCCGCCCCACGCAAGTCGGGAAGCTCAACGGAGCTGCCCCTGGAGAGTGGCTTCAATCGCTTGCGTCAGCCCAAAAAAAATTTCGGGCCGCGCACGCCAAGGAATCTCACAAGATAGCGTGCGCGGACCCGAATCACCTTAACCTGCTACGTTCGACAGGCCCCCACATGGTCTGTTCAAACTATTCGGCACTTTTTTGAAAAAATTTCGGACCGACTACCTTGGGGGATGTCGGCCAGCCCATCGCCTCTCGAATCTTCCGCCCGCCGGGTCGTCGTCCGGCTGCGCGAGGCGGGCTTCGTCGCCTACTACGCCGGCGGCTGCGTGCGCGACATGACCCTCGGCAAAACGCCCAAGGATTACGATGTAGCCACCAGCGCCACGCCCGAGCAGGTGCAGAGTCTCTTCCCGCGGCACGTGGCGGTGGGCGCGCATTTCGGGGTCATCATGGTGCTGGAGGACGGACATCCGTTCGAGGTGGCCAGCTTCCGGGCCGACGGGGTGTACATCGACGGGCGCCGCCCCGCCTCGGTGCGCTTCACCACGGCCGAGGAGGACGCCGCCCGGCGCGATTTCACGATCAATGGCATGTTTTTCGATCCGCTCGCGCGCGACGGGGCGGGGGAGTTGATCGATTTCGTCGGCGGGCGGGCCGACCTGGCCGCGGGCGTGGTCCGCGCCATCGGCAAGGCCGAGGCCCGCTTCGCCGAGGATCGCCTCCGTCTCCTGCGCGCCGTGCGTTTCGGCGCGGTGCTGGGCTTCCGCATTGAAGACGAAACCTGGACGGCGCTGCGGGCGGCCGCGCCGGAAATCCATGCGGTCAGTCCGGAGCGGATCCGCGAGGAACTGGTCCGCATTTTCACCCATCCCACCCGCGTGGCCGGCTGGGATCTGCTCGACGCCAGCGGGCTGATGGCCGAGGTGCTGCCCGAACTGACCGCGCTGAAGGGGGTGGAGCAGCCGCCGCAGTTCCATCCCGAGGGCGATGTCTTCGTCCATACGCGGCTCGTGCTCTCGCATCTTCCGCCCGAGCCGGTCTCGGTCGCGCTGGCCTTCGGCACGCTGCTGCACGACATCGGCAAGCCGCCCACCATGCGCATCGACCACGCCGACGGCGGTCGCATTCGCTTCAACGGGCACGAGCACGTCGGCGCCGAGATGGCCGAGCGGGTCATGCGCCGGCTGCGCTTCTCCAACGACGAAACCGAGGCCGTGGTCGAACTCGTGCGCAACCACATGGTCTTCAAGGACGTGCAGAAGATGCGCGTGGCCAAGGTGAAGCGCTTCCTGGCGCGACCGTGGATGGACGATGAACTCCTGTTGCATCGCGCCGACTGCCTCGGCAGCCACGCCATGCTCGACAACTACGATTTCCTGCGCGCCAAGCGGGAGGAATTCGCCCACGCCCCGCTCATTCCCGAGCCGCTCCTGACCGGACACGATTTCATCGCCCTTGGCTGGAAACCCGGGCCACGCTTCAAGGAAGTGCTGGAGGCGGCGTTGAATCGTCAGCTCGAGGGAGGATTCGCGAATCGCGAAGAGGCGCTGGAGTGGGCGAAGACGTGCGAGGAGAAGACCGCGTAAGCGGGAGGTTTGGCCTGCGGCTGTGTCGTTTCGAGGAGGAGGACGGGGGGAGGCTTGGCCTGCGGCTTTGGTCGTTTCGAGGACGAGGACGACGACGAGGACGAGGGAGTTTGGCCTGCGGCTGGGGTCGAAACCCAAAGCGGCAAGCAATTCTCCGTCGGCGACTCGCCCGCGCGCTGGATGTGGCTCCGAAGATCGTCCTCGTCCTCGTCGTCGTCCTCGTCCTCGAAACGACCGCAGCCGCAGGCCATCTCCCGTCCTCGAGGCGACCAAAGCCGCAGGCCAATCTCCCGTCCTCGGGGTGACCAAAGCCGCAGGCCAATCTCCTAAGCTTCGATCTCGAAGAATTGATCGAGCCTCGCGATCTTGAAGATCTTCATCACGCCCGGCCCGATGCCGGCGAGCGTGAACTGTCCGCCGTAGGACTGGGTGCGCTGCATCGCATCGATCATCGTGGCGATGCCGGAGCTATCCATGTAGCTGACCCCGCTGAGATCGATGCGGATCTTCGGCGTGCGCGCCTTGATCAGCGGATCGATGCGCGCCAGCACCTGGGACGATTGGTGAAGATCGATTTCACCGGTGAGTGCGACGACGGCGGGTTCTGACATCGGTCCGCTAATTGGGCATGGATTTGGCGCGAGGCCAGAGCGAATGACGCGGGCGGAGAGGAAGGATGGAGCAGGAAGAAAGGAAGACGCTTCAAAGGCAAACATTCGCCCTTCGCCCTTCGCCTTCGCCTCCCCGCCCATTCCCCATTCGTCATTTCGAATTTCCCGCCTTTATTCCGCCCCTTTTCGCTGTTGCCGATGTCTGCGCCCGTTCGTGAAATTCCGGTGCCTGTGGGGATGACGATCGCCCATTGGGCTTGCTACCACCTGGCTCGCATCATCGTGAAGTCCTACTTCGGCTGGGACTGCAGCGGCGGGGAAAACATCCCCAAGGAAGGCGGGGTCTTCCTGGCCATGAACCACCAGAGTTACGTCGATCCACCGCTCATCGCGCTGGCCTCGCCGCGGCAGGACTTCGTCTATCTGGCCAAAAAGGAGATCATGGACTGGCCGATCCTGGGACCGCTCTTTCCGGACCTGCACGTCATTCCGGTCGACGCGGAGAATGCGGACCGCACCGCGCTGCGCCACATGATCAACACGGTCCGGTCAGGCCACATTTCCATCATCTTTCCCGAGGGTGGACGCACTCCGGACGGCGAGATCCAGCCGGCCCAGCCGGGCATCGGCCTGGCGGTGGCCAAGACGCTCGCGCCGGTCGTGCCGATGCGGATCTGGGGCGCCTATGAGGCCTATCCGATGGGCGGCTGGCCGCGGCCACATCCGATCACCATCCGTGTCGGGAAACCGCTCTACTTCACGGCGGCCGATTTCCCGCCGGGCGACCGTCTGGCGTACCAGCGCTGCGCCGACCGAGTGCTGGACACGATCAAGGCGATGGAGAAGTAGGCGGTTCGGCGCGGGCCCTTGCGGAGAATGCGCATCGTTCACGCGAAGCGCCGATGAGAAGCCTAGGCGATGAACTTCGCGAACGGATCGCGCCCCAGGTAGAGGTAGAAAAGACAGGCGCCGAGGATGCCGTGCGCCACGCCCAGCGGGAGTACATTGCGAAAGCGATAGTACACGAAGGAAAAGCCCAGCCCGGCCACGCCGGTCGCCCAGAGCATGAAGGGCGAAGGCCAGTGCACGCTCGCGTAGAACAGCGCCGCCACTGGGATCGACCACGGGCCGAGCCCGAGCCGTCGCAGATTCTCGAGCACGAAACCCTGGAAGACCAATTGCTGGAGCAAGCCCCACAGCGGATACAGCGCCAGCGTATAGAAGAAGTGCGCCGGCAGCGTGGCCCCCTTCCAGATTCCGTAGCCGATGAGCACGAGCAGCGGCCCGCCGAACAGCGCCAGTGTCCAGCGGGTGGCTTCTGGCAGGCCCTCACGCCGGAGCCCGAAGTCCTTGGGGCGGCGCACTCCGGCCGAGGCCACCAGCACGATGTAGAGCGCAGCGACGAGCGCGATCGGCCCGATGAACTCGAGGCGGAAGGCGAGGGTCCGCCGAAAGACAACGTAGACGAGCGCCACGACCCCGATGAAGGCCAACTCCAGCCAGGGAAGCGCCGGTTCCAACGTCCGCAGGGCGAGGCGCCAGGACGAAGGCGGCTGGGCGGAAGGGAAGGCATTCATGGCGAAATCATGTTCCTGGCCGCGAAGAACCCCTGCACGGCAGTGGGATGATGCGGTGGCCGCGCCAGGTAAATCAAGAGAGGGAAGGGAGGTCTCTGACCCGGCCGAGGCTACCTTTGGGCTTGCACCGGCTCCGGCCCGAGCCCACAATTTCCATAACCGGGATGAAAACGTATCAGCGTCGGCTTGGTGGGACCTGGAGGGTCCTGTGCTCGTTCATTGCTCTTGGCGTGGTCGCGCCGCTCTGCGCGCAGTCGGTGGGCGTCTCGGCCAGCGACAACGGTGGCAATGGCTACGGCGGCGGCAACTTTAACGGCGCCAACAACGGCTTCGGCTTTGGCGCCTGGACGGTCAATCCTGGCACGAATTCCGGCACCGCTGGGGCTTTCACCGGCAACCCCACCGGCAACGCGGGCGGCGCAGCCAACAACGGAGCCGGCATCGGCAATCCCGCGTTCGGGCTCTACAGCAACGGCGGCGTTACGACGGACGCCATCCGCGGCATCACGGGCGGGCTGGCGATTGGCCAGACGGTCCGGGTCGACATGGACAATGGTTTCATCAACAACGGCAATTCGGTCGGCTTTGGCCTGCGCAATGGCAGCGGTCAGAACCTCTTCGAGTTCTTCTTCGCCGGCGGTGCGTCCACGTACTCCGTCGTGGGCAGCACCACGCAGAATTTCGGCGCCTTCACCGGCGGCGGTTTGCAGTCGTACTTCACGCTGACCAGCGCCACCACCTTCGCCTTCCAGGTTTCGAGCAACGGCGGTACCTCCTTCAGTACGTTCACGGGTAACATCAACAACTCGGGCTCGGTGGCGTCGATCCGACTTTTCAATTTCAACGCCGGCAACGGGGCCAACTTCGACGCCTACTATAACAACCTGCAGGTCAGCACCCCGACCTGGAACGGCAACGCCTCCAACAACTTCAGCGGCATTTCCTGGGCCGGCGGCGCGGCCAACAGTCGGCCCGTCTCCGGCGGCTTGCTGGCCTTCAACGGCGGCAGCGGCAGCATCACGGCCACCAATGACGCGGCGGCCAACATCTCGTCGGCCTACGGCATCACGTTCAATGGCACGGGCGGGGTGAACACCAACGCGGCGGCCTACACGATCGCCGGCAATGCGCTGACCGTGAACGCGGGCGGCATCACGAACAATTCGACCAACCTGCAGACTTTCAGCAACGACCTGGCGCTGGGGGCCAATCAGACCTGGAACTCCGGCACGGGCGGGCTCGCCGTCAGCGGTACGGTCGGGGGCACGGGCAATCTGACCAAGACCGGCAGCGGCACGCTCGAGCTCTCCGGCACGAACACCTTCAGCGGCGCATTGACCGTAGCCGAGGGCACGGTGCGGGTGGCCACCATCAACGGCTCGGGCGTCAGCGGTACGCTCGGCAACAGCACGCAGTCGGTCGTGCTCGGCAGCTCGGGCAACACCGGCACGCTGCAATACACCGGCGCCACGGCCTCCAGCAACAAAGGCTTCGCCCTGGCCACCGGCGGGGCGGGCGCGTTCCAGATCGACAGTTCCGGGACGACGCTCACGCTCTCGGGGGCCATCACCGGCAGCGGCGGTCTCACCAAAACGGGCGCCGGCACCCTGCGCCTGACCAACGCCACCACCTACACCGGCACCACCACCATCAGCGGCGGCACGCTGGTGGCCGAAGCCACCGCCGGCAGCCGCGCCCTCGGCGGTTCCACGGCGATCGTCGTCAACAGCAGCGGCACGCTCGCCCTCGCCCGAGGCGATCAGCTCAACGCCACCGCTCCGACCATGACGCTGGCCGGCGGCCGGTTGAACGCGAACTCTGCCTCGGTGGCCAATCAGTCGACCACGGTCGGCGCGCTCACGCTTACGGCCAACTCGATCATCGACCTCGCCGCCGGCGCCGTTTCTGGCGACACCCTGCTCACCTTCGCCAACAGCAGCGGCGCCACCTGGACGAGCGGGGCCACCCTCAGCATCTACAACTGGGGCGGCACCGCTGCCAACGGCGCGGTCTTGGGCACGGGCACCGATGTTCTCCGCTTCGGCACCAACACCTCCGGCCTCAACACCGGCCAGCTCGCGCAGATCGTCTTCTATTCCGACGAAGGCACCACCTCGCTCGGCACCGCCACCATCCTCTCCGACGGCACCGTCGTGCCTGTCCCCGAGCCCGCCACCGTGCTGGCCGGTGCCTTGTGCCTCGCCCTGGGCCTCGCCCGGGCTGGCCTCGCCCGAGCTCGGCATAGGCGATAGGCGATAGGCGATAGGCGATAGGCGATAGGCGATAGGCGATAGGCGATAGGCGATAGGCGCCTTTTCGTGACTTCGTGACTTCGTGACTTCGTGTGAGCCTCCTCTGCTCCGCTCCTCCGCTCCTCCGCTCACTCCGCTCGTAACGCCTCGACGGGATCCACCTCGGTGGCGCGGCGGGCGGGGATGTAGCAGGCCAGGGCGCCGGTCAGGGCGAGGACGAAAGCCACCGCGATGAGCACCACGGGATCGAGGGTGCCGACGCCGAACAGGAAGCTCTGCATGAACTGGCCGGAGGTGACGGCCAACACCAGGCCGAGCGCAAGGCCGAGGCCGACCAGCCACATGCCCTGGCGCAGGACGAGGTCGAGAATGGTTCGGCGGTCGGCGCCGAGGGCCATGCGGATCCCCATCTCGCGGGTGCGGTGGGCCACGGTCAGAGCCATCACGCTGTAAATGCCGACCACGGCGAGACAGAGCGCGAGGGCGGCGAAGACGCCGAACAGCCAGAGCACGAGGCGCCGCGTTCCGAGGCTCTCGCGCATCATCGTCTCCATCGTGGTCAGACGGGCCAGCGGCTGATCGGGGTCGATGGCCGCCAGCTCGCGCCGCAGGGCCTGGGTCAGCGCGAGCGGCTCGCCGCTCTTCACCCGCACCACGACGAAGCGGGAGCCGGTGCTGTTCTGCGGAGCATGGAAATACACCTGCGGGAAGTCGGGCAGCCGGCCGTACTCACGCCGCGTCACCGGCACCACGCCGACGATCGTCATGGGGGGACGGTTTTCGCCCGTGCCGATGGTCGCATCGATCTGCTGACCGATCGGATCGCGCCCCTGGAAATGCCGGGCGACGAAGGCCTCGTCCACGATGACCACGACCGGCGCGCTCGCACCATCCGCGTCGGTGAAGTTGCGGCCGCGCAGAATGGGCATGCCCATGGCCTCGAAGTACCCCCGGGTCACGGGCGAGACGTACATGTTCGTCTCCCGTCCAGGCGGCGGCGGCGGTGCCCCGGTCAATTGATAGCTCTGCGACCAGTCGCGATCGCCGAACGGCACCATCTGGCTCGTGGCCACGGCGGTCACGCCGGGCAGTTGGCCGAGTCGGCGCACGAACTCGTCGAAGAAGCGCGTCTCCTTTTGCTCGGTGTCGTAGCGCTCGGCCGGCAGCGCCACGTTCAGCACCAGCAGGCGCTCCGGTTCGAAGCCCAAATTGACGCCCTGCAGCTTGCCGTAGCTGCGCAGGAGCAGACCGGCGCAGGTGAGGAGTCCGAGCGCGAGCGCCACCTGCACCACGACCAGCGCCTGGCGCAGGCGCTGCGTCTCGACGCTGGCGGTGCTGCCGCGGCTGCTCCCGCTCAGGGCCTCGGAGAGGTCGACACTGCGGCTGATCTGCCAGGCCGGCAGCAGTCCGAAGACGACCTCGCAGAGCGCCAGCGCGAGGCTGGACCAGACGAAGACGGGGACGTTGATGCGGATCTGCTCGAGGCGCAGCGCGGGGTCGGGGCTGAGCAGGACGATGAGATCGAGCGTCCAGTACGTGAGCAGGAAGGCCGCGCCCCAGCCGAGCAGCGCGATCACATTGTGCTCCGCCAGCAACTCCCGCAGGAGCTGCCCGCGCCCGGCCCCGAGCGAAGCGCGGATGGCCAGTTCGCGCTGCCGGCCCACGCCGCGCGCGAGGCAGAGGTTGGCCACGTTGGCGCAGGCGATGAGCAGCACGCAGGTGGTCGCGCCGAAGAGCAGGTAGAGCGAGTTCCGATACGAGCCGACGCGCGCCTCCAGCACCGGCTGCAGGCTGGAACGCACGCCGTTGTTCGGGCCGGGATACTGCTTTTCGAGCCGCTCGTAGATGCGGTCGAGGTCGGCCCGGACGCGGGCCAGCGACTGCGGTGGCGGCGTGCGCTCGGCCCAGGGCCCCAGCAGACGCTCGATGAGTTCGTCGCCGCGTCCGCGCTGCCGTTCGCGCCCGGCCGGCTTCATCCGCGCCAGCATCGAATAGCCGAGGTGATTGCCCCGGCTCAGCGTGCCCTCCTTGGCCCGCTCGTCGCCGAGCGGCACCAGCATGTCCGGGCGGCCGAGTAGATCGAACGCGGCCGGCAGCACGCCGATGATCACGTGCGGCAGGCCGTTGGCGATGATGGTGCGTCCCACCGAGTCGGGATCGCGATTGAAGCGAGCACCGAAGTAGCGATCGCTGATGATGGCCGTGCGCAGCGCGCCGGGCCGGTCGTCGTCCTCGGCGAAGTCGCGCCCCAGCTGCACCTGTACCCGGGCCACGCGGAGGTAATCCCAGGCCACGCGTCCGCCGGGGATCGACTCCGCTTCGCCGCCGAGCCCGCGGCCGGAGACGTTGATCGTCTCCGCGCGGAAGAGTGCGATGCCCTGCAGCGTGGTCTGCTCCGCGCGGACGTCGAGGTAGTTCGGATACGCCACCGAAGACGAGGCGAACTCCGGCTGCCGCTCGCGCACGATGAGCAGCTGCTCCGCATTGGGATAGGGCAGCGACGCCCACAGCGCCGCGTAGAGCACGCTGAAGATCGCGGTCGTCGCGCCCAGGCCGAGCCCGAAGGTCAGCGTCGCTGCGATGGTGAATCCCGGCGCCTTCAGCAGGCGGCGAGCCGCCTGCCAAAGGTCGCGCAGGTTCAGCGCCGAGTAGGTCGAGAAGGGGTTCAGGCGCTCCATCGTTCGTACACGTTCGGTCTCACCATCTCACTTCGACCAACGCCACGCCGCTCGCATTTCACCTGGGTTTTCTTCCGAACTTTCACCACATCTCACCTTTCACCTTTTACCTTTTACCCTTCGCCCCGTGCCTCACTCCCCGCGCAGGGCCACGCTCGGATTGACGCGCGTGGCGCGCCGAGCCGGCAGGAAGCAGGCGACGAGTGCGGCCAGCGAGAGGGTCACGATGGCGCCGCCGAGGGCCAGGGGATCGAACGGGCTGACGCGGTAAAGCAGGCTGGAGAGCAACTGGCCGAGGCCGAGACTGAGGACCAGTCCGAGGGCGAGGGCGAGGCCGGTCTGGAGCGCCCCGCGCGACATGATGAGCTGGAAGATCTGCGCGGGGGTGGCGCCGAGCGACATGCGGATGCCGATCTCCCGGGTGCGGCGCGAGACCGCGTAGGCGTGCACGCCGTAGACGCCGATGGCCGCCAGCAGCAGCGCGACGCCGCCGAAGGTGCCGAAGAGCGTGGCGCCCACGTTGACCACCCACGTGCCGATGTTCCGGTCCACGATTTCCTGGAAGGTCACCAGGCGCATGAGCGGCAGGTCGGAATCGGCCTCGAGCAACGCGCGGCGCAGGCGCGGGAGCGACGCCTTCACCGCCTCGGGCGCGGTGGTGGCGAGCCGCACGTGGAAGTAGAGCGAGGCGTCGGGCGTTTGGGCCAGGGGCAGGTAGAGATGCGCGTGCGTTTCCGTGCCGAGCGTTTCGTGGCGGTGATTGCGGACCACCCCGACGACCAGCATTTCCGGGCGCGTGCCGTCGGGTTTGGCCTGCGAGGGCTTGACCATCTGGCCCACCGCCGACCCGTTGGGGAAGAGGCGCTTGGCCAGCTTTTCGTCGAGGATGATGACGCGCGGCGCGCCCGGCTGATCGGTCTCGGCCGGGGTGAAATCGCGGCCTTCGATCAGCCCGATTCCCACCGTGCGGAAGTAGCCGCTGGTGATGGAATGCGTCACGCCGCTCGCGCCCTGCGGCTTGTTCGGATCCGGGTCCTGGCGGATTTCCTCGGCGGCCGGCAGGAGGCGGCGCGAATCGGTGTTGTTGTTGTAGGGCACCAGCGTGGCGAGCGCCACGCTTTCGACGCCCGGCTGGGCCACGAGCCGGTCGCGCACCCGCAGCGCGCGGGCGAGGGCGTCCTCGGCCTTCACCTTGATCGTGCTGTAGTCTGCCTCCGCCACCACGCCCCCCTGCGTGCTGAAGCCGGGGTCGACGCGCGCGGCGATGGTGCCGCCGCGGAAGAAGAGCGCGGCGCAGAAGACCAGCGCGAGCGAGAGCGCGATCTGCGCCATGACGAGCATGTTGCGCAGCCCGAAGAAGCGCGTGGCGCCGGGCTCGGCCGAGAACTCGCCCGAGGCCTGCTTGAGGTCGTTGGTCAGGTCGCGACGCGTCAGCCGCAAGGCCGGCCCGAGGCTGAAGAGGAGCGTGGCCAGGAGGCAGAAACCGAGCGTGGCCGCGAGCACGCTGGCATCGGGCTGGAAGTCGAGCACGAACGAGAAGGCCATGCCCATGCCCTCGAAGACCGAGCGCAGCGAGAGGAGGAGGGCGCTGTTGGCCCAGAATGCGAGCAGGACGCCGAGCACGCCGCCGAAGAGCGCGAGCAGCAGGCCTTCCGCGAGCAGTTGGCGAATGACCCGGGTGCGCGAGGCGCCGATGGCCAGGCGGATGGCGATTTCCTTGGTCCGCGCGGCGCCGCGGGCGAGCAGCATGTTGGCCAGATTGAGCGAGGCGATGAGCAGGACCACCCCGGCCAGACCGAGCAGCAGCGCGGCCATCTTGCCCATGCCTTCATCCTGCGGCGGCTCGGTGCTGATGTTGAAGCGCGAGGGGAAATGCAGCTTCAACTCACGCTTCGGGCCCGCGTCGGCCGGCTGCAGCGCATTGAGCCGCTCCCCGAGGACCGAGAGGCGGGCGCGCGCGCTCTCGATGGTCAGGCCGGGCGCGAGCCGGCCCATCAGATTGAGGGTGTAATTGCGCGGATTGGTCAGATCGGTGCTGCTCGCATCGCTGAAAGCCGAGATCACGCGGCCACTGACGCCCAGCGGCACCCAGGCGTCGGGAGCGAAGATGGCGTGGCCGCCGCTGAAGCCCGGCGGCGCCACGCCCACGACCGTGAAGGCGTCGCCGTTCAGCCGGATGGTTGCGCCGACCGGCGAGCTGCCCAGCGCCAGCCGGCGGGCCAGCTCCGGCGTGATGATGACCACGGGAATGTCGGCGTTCGGCTTGCACTCGGCCGCGTTGAACGCACGCCCCTGCACGATGCGGGTGCCGAACACGCTGAAGAAATCGGCCGAGACCGTTTCGATGAAGCTGCGCCGCACTGTCTCCGAGTCGCGGCCGATGCCCGCCAGCGTGAAGTTGAGCCCGGCCACCTGTTCGAAGATCTCGCCTGCCTCCCGCACGGCCTCCATCTCCTCGTGCGAGAACTGGCGGTAGCCGGCGTTCTCGCCCTTGCGGGCGCTGAAGATGCCGACCACCCGGTCGGGCTCGGCCACGGTGGGCCGCAGGAGCGCGCGATGGACGAGCGCGAAGATGGCGGAGTTGACGCCGATGGCCAAAGCCAGGGTCAAGACCGCCGCGAGGGTGAAGGCTGGCGATTTGGCCAGCTGGCGGAGGGCAAAACGGAAGTCGTGCATGGGAGTGCCGCCGCGTTTTGCAAGACCTGTGCCAATCCTGCTCAACCGCGCCCGACGCTGGCGGCAGGCTGATCCCGCGGCCGCGGCGTGCTGCGGACGGGATGGGGGCATCCCGGAAGTGGGACGGGAAAACTCGAAGATCGAAACTCGAAGCTCGAAGGAAACTCGAAGGTCAAAACTCGAAGTCCTCGTTGCAGGCGCGGGTCCGGTTCAGCGCAGAGGATCAGCAATCACCTCCAAAACACGGCAGGTTGAATCGACTCACGCCGCCTGAGAGACGTCGCCCGGACCTCCTGAGGTTGCCTCTTTCGATCAGGGTAGCTTGAGAGGCCAGCTCGCTTCGCTCGGTTCGAACTTCGAGTTTCCTTCGAGTTTCGGGTTTCGAGTTTCGAACTTCCCGGTATGCACCTCTCCCGCATGTCCGCTCCCGCCACCGCCCCCGAACGCCCGCTCACGCACTTCGCGTGGCTCTCGCTGGCGACGGCCGTGGTCACCTTTCTCGGCAAACTGCTGGCCTGGTGGCTGACCGATTCCGTCGGCATTCTCTCCGATGCGCTCGAGTCGCTCACCAACGTGGCGGCGGCCTTCATCGCGCTCGCCTCGCTCGCGGTGGCGGTGCGGCCGGAGGACGACGAGCACGCTTTCGGCCATTCGAAGGCCGAGTACTTCGCCGCCGGCATGGAAGGCCTGCTCATCCTGCTGGCGGCGGTCGGCATCGGCTGGGCGGCCATCACGCGGCTGCTGCACCCGCAGCCGATCCTCAACACAGGCGTCGGTCTGGCCGTGCTCGTCGCGGCGGGTTCGCTCAATTTGTTCGTCGCGCGCGTGCTCGCCCGCGTCGGCCAGGAGCGCAATTCCATCGCTCTGCGGGCGGACGCGAAGCACCTCATGACCGACGTCTGGACGACCGCTGCGGTGGTGGTGGCCGTGCTGCTCGTCGGCTGGACCGGCTGGGACTGGCTCGATCCGCTGCTCGGTCTGCTGCTGGCCGGCCACATCATCGCCACCGGCGTGCGCCTCGTGCGCGAATCGCTCTACGGCCTCATGGACACGGGCCTGGAGGAATCCGAGCTCGCCGCCGTGCGCGCCATCCTCGACCGACAGTCCGCCGAGGGAGTGCAATACCACGCGCTGCGCACCCGCCAGGCCGCGGCCATGAAGTTCATGACCGTGCACCTGCTCATGCCCGGGACCTGGAGCATCGCGGAGGGCCACGCCAAGGCCGACCGCATCGAAGCCGAACTCCGCGCCGCCGTGCAGGGGCTGGTCGTGCTTACCCACATCGAGCCCGCCGAGGATCCCGCTTCGTTTGAAGACGTGAAGCTCGTGCGGAAATAGTCCGCCTTTTCCGCCCAGCAGCGAAAGGGCGACCAAGTGGGCTACAGCTGCCCTCGGTAGGGGCAAGACTTTCGATCCGGGCGCAGGCTTCCTGCCGATTGGGGCTTGGCCAACCACGCAGGCCACTCCCTTGCTCGAAGACTCTGATCTCAGAGCCAAGGACCACCGATGGCCTGAACTCGCTGGTCAAGGAGATGGGGCACCGAAAAGACGGGGAATGGTCAAAAATCGCCAAATTTCATGAAAAATCGGTCCGAGTTGTCATTTCCCGGCGGCGAGTTGGTGAAAATCGGGGGCGAGTTGGTTGGTTTCGCTCGCGACTTCGTAGAATGCGACCTCGAGTTGTCGAAAAGCGGGTGCGGGTTGGTAGGGCGCAGGACGGCGTTGTTGCGATTTGCCCAGCACTTCTTTGGCACTGGGGTCGAGTTGGTAGGAAGTGGCCGGAAATTGGTGAGATTTTTCGGCGAGTTGGTGGGATGCGATGCCGAGTTGGTGAGATTTGATCCCGAGAGGGTGAGATTGCCCAATCGGTGGCACTGAACGCCGAGTGGGTGGGAACAGCGGGGTGTGTCAGCTGCGTCTCCCCGCCCACAATGGGCTGGTGATCGGTACCCGCGGTTGCTAGTCTGACAGGGGATTGCCGCTTTTCTCAGCGAGAAAAGCCGCCTTCCTCCACTCGAACTACTCCCGTATGTGCGCCACCCTTTTGCGTCCGCTGGGCGCCGGGCTTCTGCTTCTCCTCGTGGGTCCATCGCTGGCCGAGGGCCGCTCGCGCGAGCTTTGGCGCTGGCCCTGGCTGGTCGATTCCTCCCGCGACGACACGTACATTCCGGCCTGGCGATTTGGTCGACCGACGGATTCCGCGTTCCGCCTGCTGTTGGCCGATTTCCGCCCGCCCCTCGTCGACGCGGTTACGTCCTCGGGCGATGCGACGGTCTTTCCACCCGGCTCCACGGGTAGCGGGCTCGCGGTCTACGCGGGCCGCACGGGCGTCGGCTCGATCAACGTCGACGGCGGCATCACCGCGTCCTTCTTCCAGGTCTATCTCGGCGCCACGCAATCGGGCTTCACCACCACGCCCGCTGGCCACGGCACGCTCACCATTTCGGGCACCGGCACCATCGTCGGCTCGAACCAGATCTTCGCGGGCGGGCCCGGCACGGGCATCATCGTGGTCGATTCCGGCGCCTCGCTCCTCTCGACCGTGCAGCTGAGCGGCGCGAGCAGCGCACTCACGCTCGATACCGCCAGCTTCACGGGCTCGCTCGCGGCCGGGGCCGGCGCGCAGGTGTCCATGACCAATTCCACCTTCGTCGGCGGGCTCGAACTGACCGCCACCGACGGCACGCTGAGCGGCGGGCTCTTCGGCCATGCGACCAACTTCGCGGCCTCTTCGCTCCGGCTCGGGAGCGTGGTCGGCCGCGCCGCCACCTTCGCGGTCGAGAATGCGGCCACGGTCGATGTCGGCGAGGTCGTCATCGGAGTGGCGCAACCGGACGTGGCGCCGCTGGCCACATTGCAGGTCGACACCGGCAGCACCTTTCGCGCGACCAATCTGCGCATCGGGCAGATCGGCGACCAGACGTTCGGCCGCGGCTACGTGCTGATCGAAGGCAGCACAACGCAGGTCGTCGTTCGCAACCTGCTCGAGGTCGGCGGCCAGGCCGCGGGCGAGTTCGAGGTCCGCAACGGCGCGACCGTCACCACGGAGCGCTTCCACCTCAACGGCGGACTCGGCGTGCCCTTCCCGAGCCGGTTCGATCTGCGCGTCGGCAGCCAGCTGACGGTCGGCACGGAATTGCTCCTCGGCCGCGGCTTCGGCACGGTCCGCGAGCTCTCCACGCTGCAGACCAATGCGATCGCGCGCATCGGGGTGGAAGCGCAGCTCGGCTACCTCGAGCTCGATGGCGGCTACTTCGTGGCCAATGCGGGCGTCTCCATCGGCTATCGCGGGAATGGCGAGGTCTTCGTGCGCGACCAGTTTACGGTCCTGCCGACCGGCGTCGACGCCTTCAGCGCGCCCGCGGTCACGCTCGGCGACGGCCTCGGCGCGCGCGGCAAGCTGACCATCGGCGCGGACGTCAACGCGACCATCGGCGCGCTCACCATCGGCACGGCCAGCGGCACCGGCAGCCCGGGCGGGTCGGGCCTGCTCGTCGTGGAGGATGGCGGCCGGCTGCGCGGCACGACCGCCAACATCGCCAACTTCACCGCGCCCGAGGGCAGCGTCTTGAGCGAGGTCCGCCTCACCGGCGCGGGCTCGCGCTGGGATGTCGGCATGCTCAACGTCGGCCAGGCCGGCGCCACGGCGCGCAGCGCGGTCACGGTCGGCGCGGGCGCGACGCTGGCCACGACCCACGCGCTCATCGGCCAGCAGGCCAGCTTCGTCAGCGTGGAGGGCGGCACGTGGACGAACACCGGCCTCGTCGACCTCGGCGGCTACAATCTCCCGGCCGGCAATCTCGGCGGCGCCATTTACGTCTCGCAAAACGGTGTCTTCGCGACCAACCAGCTCACCGTCGGCTCGCCCGATCCGAGCAGCAGTTCGAGCGGATTGCTCAGTCTCACCTCCGGCGGCACGGCCGCGCTCGTCGGGCCGCTGCTGGTCGGGCCGCTGGACGAGAATTCCGGCGTCGGCGGCAACGGCACGGTGCGCATCAGCGGCGGCGTCCTGACCACGCCGGCCGGCGCGAACATCGGGCTCTCGCCGGAGGGCGTGGGGCCGGACTTCGCCAACGCGGTTATCCTCGAGAACGGCGGTGTCTGGAATCTTGGCGACCATCTCGTGGTCGGCGATGGGGTCGTCGGCCGGGGACGCATCCGCGTGAACGCAGGCGGCGCGCTCAGCCTTGGGAATTACGAGGTGGTCTTCGGCCGCGGCGCGTATGGCGCGCTCTCGCTCGTGGGCGGCAGCGCCACGGCCTCGTCGTTCCTGGTCTTCGGCGAGCAGGGGCGGGGCGATCTCGTCATCGAAGCCGGCGGACGCCTGGTCACCAACGACACGATCTTCGGCCAGAATGGCGCCACGCCCACGCGCTCGGCGTCGTCGGGCTTCGCGACCATCACCGGGACCGGCGGGGCCGTGCCGGGCTTCGAATGGATCGAGCAGGGCTCCGTCACCATCGGTCTCGGCGGCGACGGCAGCGTCACGCTGCAAACCGATGCGCGCGTGCGCGTGGCCGGCGAGACGATCCTCGCTTCCGCGGCCGGCACGCAGGGCACGCTGCGGGTGCTCAGCCTCAGCTATTGGCAGAACACCGGTCAGATCGAGGTCGGGCGCGGCGGCAGCGGCACGCTCGAGATTTCCGGCGGGGCGCGAGTGCAGGCGGCCTACGCGATCTTCGGCAACGAGGCGGGCAGCAGCGGCGCGGGCACAGTCACCGGCAGCATCACACCGCCGGTGGGCGGCCCGACGCGACGCTCCACGTTCGACCTGGCCGGCGGCGACCTCACCGTCGGCAACCGCGGCCAGGGCGGCCTGGCCATCATCGATCAAGCCCAGGTCTTCTCGGGGGACGGGACGATCGGCGCGAGCGCCGGGGCCAACGGCGCGGTCAGCCTCGAACGCGGCGGCGAGTGGACGCTCGCGGCCACGCTCGTCGTCGGCGATCGCGGCACCGGCACGCTCGACCTCCTCAGCGGCTCGCTCGTGCAGAACGGAAGCGCCGTGCTCGGGCAGCAGGCGGGCGGCGCCGGCAGCGCCACGCTGCGCGAGCTCTCGGCCTGGGTGAATCGCGGCTTCGTCCTCATCGGCTCAGCCGGGCAGGGGAATGTCAGCATTTCCGGCGGCGCCAGTCTCGCCGCCACCAGCGCCTCCATCGCGACCGGCGCGGGCAGCGTCGGCAGCGTGCTCGTCAGCGAGCGCGTCAGCGTGGTCGGCCCGCCCGAGCCGGTGCGCTCCACCTTCCGCCTGACCGAGGACCTCGAGGTCGGCGGCTCGGGGAATGGCTCGCTCACCATCGCCGAGTTCGGACTCGTGAGTGGCCGTGCCGGCGTGCTCGGCGCGCGACCGTCATCGGTCGGCACGGTCGAGGTGCGCACCGGTGGCGAGTGGCGGCTCTCCGGCGGTCTGACCGTCGGCGCGGAGGGCAACGGCACGCTGACCATCCGCAGCGGCGGCCTCGTCGCGGCCGAGGACGGCGCGCGCATCGGCCGCAATGCCGGCGTCACCGGCACGGTCACGGTCATGGGCGCGCAGGCCGGGGTGCTGGCGCAGTTCAACTACGGCACCGGGCAGCTCAACCTCGGCGAGGACGGCACGGGCAACGCCACCATGGGCACGGACGGCGCCTTCACCGGCCAGACGGTGGTCCTGGGCGTCGGCCCGACCGGCCGCGGCACGGCCACCATCACCGACGGACTTTGGACCAATCGCGCCGCCTTCGTGGTCGGCGGCTTCGGCGTGGGCGCGGTCAACCAGACCTTCGGGCGCGTCGAGACGGTCGATCTCGTGCTCGGGCGCGACCTCGGCGGCAGCGGCAACTACGACCTCTCCAACCCGCTCAGCGCGCTCTACGGCGTGGCTGTGAGCGGCACCACCACCATCGGCGGAGCCGGCACCGGCACGTTCACGATTTCCGACGGCGGCCGGCTGACGAGCGGCGCGACCCGCCTGGGCGACGCGGCCAGCGGCGTGGGCACGCTCACGCTGCGCGATGCCGCCTCGGTCTGGTCGCCCGGCGTGCTGACGGTCGGCGTTTCCGGCCGCGGCACGGTCGATCTGCAGGCCGGCACGTCGACCAACGTCCCCGGCATCACACTCGGTCTGCTCGGCGGCAGCCGGGGCGATCTCCTGCTGACGAATGCCACGCTCGTTACGGGTCTCGACGTCATCGCCGGCGCGGCCGGCCGCGGGGTGATCATGCTCGACGGCGACACCGGCCCCGCCGGCAGCACGCTGCTCAACGCCGCCGGCCTCGTCCTCGGCCAGTCCGCCAGCGGACGCGGCGAGTTCACGACCGACGGCCCCGGCGCGCGCGTCGAGCTGGCCGGCTCGCTCGTGGTCGGCGACCGCGGCGTGGGCACGCTCGAGCTAAAGAACGGCGCGGTGCTCGTGCAGGACGACCCGGCCCAGCGACTGACCATCGCGAGCGATCTCAATGCGACCGGCGACCTCATTCTGCGCTCGGGCGCGATGCTGCAGTCGAATGCCACGGTCACGCTCGACCTCGGCGCGGCCAGGCTGCAGCTGACCAGCGGCGCGTCCGCCACCTTCGCGGGCGGCCTGCGGCTGGGTGCCGACAATTCCTTCAACGCCAGCTCGACGGCGCTGGTCGATCTCGGCGGCACCGGCACCACGCTGACCGCTGACTTCACCGTGCTCCGCGGTCGCGGCCTCAACGAACTCAAGGTCCACGACGGCGCCGTGCTCTCGACCAACGCGCTGACGGTCGGCTTCGTCAGCGGGCAAAACGTGCTCGTGCCGGAGTTCCGCAACACCGTCACGATCGCCGGCGCCGGCTCGCGGCTGACCACGAACAACGGCTTCGTCACGGTCGGCAACGGCGTCTTCGGGCAGATCGTCCTGCGCGAGAACGGCCTGCTGCAAAGCGGGCCCGCCAACATCGGCATCACCAACGGCGGCGCGGGTCAGGTCCTGCTCACCAGTGGCGCGCGCTGGGACGCAGGCAATGTGGTTGTCTCGTCGACCAGCGGCGCGCTCAGCCTGCTCAGCATCAGCGACGGCGCCCGCATGACGGCCGGGCAGGTGCGCGTCGGCGGCGGGTTCCTCGGCGCAGGCTTCGAGGCGCAGCTGGTGGTCGACGGCCTCGGCAACGCCTCCGTCGCGACCTTCCTCGACGTCGGCACGCTTTTCATCGGCTCGCCCATCGGCGCGTCGGGCGGCCCGGGGCGTGGCACCGTCCTCGTGGCCCGCAACGGCCTGCTCCAGACCGCCAGCGGCATCTTCGTGGAGGAGAACGGCGCGCTCTATTCCAATAACGGTGGGGCCATCCGCTCCGGCGTGACCAACCGCGGCGGCCTGATCTCGGGCAATCAGGGCCGTCTGCTCAGCCTAGCCACCCCCGTGCAGCTCTCGGCTCAACAGGCTCAGACGCCGTCGGTCGTGGCCGCGTTCCAGCCCACGCTGTTCACGATCGAAGGCGCCTACCTGCAGCAGGCCGGCATCCTCGCCATCGCCGCCGCCGGGCCGGGCGCGGGGCAGTTCGACACGCTCACCGTGACCGGCGGGGCGACGTTCAACGGCGGAACGATCCAGCTGGATTTCGTCGACGGCTACCTCCCGCGGACCGGCGACACCTTCCGCTTTCTCATCGGCCCGAGCGCGTCGATCGCGTCCGGCGTCGCCTTCACCTACACCGGCGCCGAGCCCGGCTTTTTGTTCAATGTGCAGGTCCTGCCCGACGGCTCGCTCGAGTTCAAGGCGCTGAACAACGCCATCCCCGAGCCCGGCGCGTCCGTCCTGCTGACCGCTGCCGGGCTGATCCTGCTCCGATGCAGGCGGCGTGGGCGGTGACGAGTCGGAGGTTCACGCGAAGGTGCGAAGGGGGCGAAGGCGCGAAGGGTGAT